>JACRCZ010000058.1 GCA_016218765.1 Deltaproteobacteria bacterium
CGGCACCCGCGCCGCGGCAGGCGCCCGCGGCCCCGGCGCCCGTCCAGGCGCCGCCCCCGGCCGCCGCGCCCGCGCCGGCCGCGGGAGGCGATCGCTCCTGCCCGGCCTGCGGGAACATGGTGCCGCCGAACAACATGTTCTGCGGCCGCTGCGGCCACAAGATGGACGCGGCCCCGGCCCCGGCTCCGGCCGCCCCGGCCCCGGCTCCGGCCGCCCCGATCGCTCGCGGGCGCCTCGTGCTGCTGCAGCCGGACGGCTCCGAGGGAGCCTCCGTTCCGCTGGGTGACGGCACGACGCAGGTCGGACGCGCGACGCACCCCGTGCTCGCAGGGGACCTCTTCCTGTCGCCGGTGCACATGAGCTTCTTCTTCCGCGCCGGCCAGCTCGTCGTCCACGACGAGAACAGCATGAACGGCCTCTACTTCCGCCTCGCGCCGAACGTGCCCGTGGAGATGGACTACGGCGACGGGCTGCGGGTAGGCCAGGAGTTCCTGGCGCTCGTCCCGCTGGCCCCCGTCGTGCCCGATGCCGCCGGGACGGTGATGGCCGGGACCGAACGGGGCGACGCCTGGGGACGGCTGGATCAGGTCCTTGGCCCCGGCATCGTCGGCAACTCCTACGCCTGTCGCGGCGAGCGGGTGGTCTGCGGCCGCGAGCGCGGCCACGTCCTCTTCCCCTATGACGGCTACGTCTCCGGCGCGCACGTGGAGATCCGGCGGCAGGACGGGCGGATGTACGTCACCGACCTGCAGTCCTCCAACGGCACCTACCTCCGGGTCCGCGGCGAGAAGACGCTCGCGCCGAACGAGATCCTGCTCGTCGGCCAGTATCTCTACCGCGTGGACTACTGACGGACCCTTCCCACGGGATGAAGCTCGGCCGGGTGGTCGAGGCATGGAGCGGGCCCGCGGCCGCCGGTCTGGCGGCGCTGGGCGTGTTCGCCGCGGCGCTGTGGACGGCGGACGTCGCTCCCGGGCCCGGGGACGGCGGGGAAGTCGCCGCGGCGGCGGTGGAGTTCCGTCCGGCGGGGCCGACGGGGCACGCCGCCGCGCTCGGCCCGGCGAAGGCCGCGGCCCTGCTCCCGGCCGGCTCGGTCTCCTTCCGGCTCGGGCTGCTCTCGGCCGCACTGCTGGCGCTGTCGGCGGCGCTGGTCGCCGCGGCGGCGCTGAGGCTGTTGCGGGCGATTGCGGGACCCGGCGGTCCGGCGCACGCGGCCGTCGCCGGGGCGATCGGGCTGGCCGCCGGCCTCGCCGGGCCCGCGCTGGCCTGTGCCGGTCCCGGACCGTTCGCCCTCCAGGCGGCGCTGGGGGCCGTCGTGCTCTGGGCCTGCGTCGCGGCGGTGACGGCCGACCCGGCCGCGCCGGCCGGGGCGACGGGCCTGCTGGTGGCCGGGGCCTTCGCGGCCGGGCTGGCGGCGGCGAACCACGCGCCGTCGGGACTGCCGTTGGGTCCGCCGCTGCTGCTGGCCGCCGCGCTCCGACTGGCCCGTTCGCCGCGCGGCGCCGCGGTCGGGGGCGAGTCCCTGCTGGCGGTGCGCGTGTCCTGGATGGTCGCAGGGTTCGCGGTCGGCCTGATCGCGATCGCCGCCCTGCCGCTCCGCTCCGCCGAGCTGGCGGACCCCGCGCTGCTGCTGCGGACCGTGCTGTCGCGCTCGGCGGCGGCCGCCGCGCGGACCGACCCCATCCCCGCGGGGTGGGAAGCGACGGGCTCGGTGTGGGCGTCGCTCACGGGCGCGCTCGGCCCGGCCGCCCTGGCCGCCGCCTGCCTGGCCCTCGGCTCGATGGCCCTGGTCCGTGCGACGCGCGCCGCGGCCCTGGCGCTCCTGGCGTTCGTGGTGGGACCGGTCGCGCTGCGGAGCGGAGCGGGGTTCGACCGGGCGCCGGACGAGGTGGCGGCGTATCTGGCGGTGCCGTCGATGGCGCTGGCGCTGGCGCTGGCGGCGCCGGCGGGGCTGGCGATCGGCTTGGCGCGGACCGGCGCGGGCTGGCGCCGCGGCGTGGCCTGGGGCCTCGTGCTGGCGCTGCTGTTCGGGGCGCTGTTGCGGCACGAGCTGCGGAGCTTCGGGCCGGGCGCGGCCGCCGAGCGGGGGAGGGCGACGCTGGTGGCGGCGGACGCGCTGGCGGAACCGCCGCCGCCGGGCGCGGCGCTCTTCGTCTCCCGCGTGGCCTCGGCGGCGCTGGTCACCCACGATCAGGCGGTGTTCGGGCGGCGGCCGGACCTGGCCGTGCTGCTGGTGCCCCGGCTGCCGGAGGCGGGCTATGCGCGGAGCCGACTGGGCGAGGGCGACGATCTGGCCCCCCTGGTCTCGGGGTTCCTGGCCCCTGCCTCCTCGGCCGGCCCGGCGCTGGTCACCGCCGCGGAACGCCTGGCGGCGCGGCGGCCGCTCTTCGCGGAGCCGGGGACGCTGACCGACCCGCTGACGACGCGGACCCTGCTGCCCCGCGGGCCGCTCCTGGAGATCGTGCCGCAGGCACTGGGACGCACGGAGCTTGCCGCGGCGCTCGCGGCGGGCCGCGGCGACCCGACGCGCCTCGGCCGCCGGGCGACCGCGCTGGCGGGCACGGCGCTCGGGGCGGCGGTCTCGTGGGATCTGGCGAACGCGGCGGTCGTCGTCGGCCGGGCGGCGGCGTCGATCTCCACTCCGGGCACGGGGACGGACGCGACGCGCGACGGCCTGCGGTCGGAGGCTGCGCGGCTGGCCGACGAGGCCGAGGCGACCGGTGCGCCGTCGGCCGTGGTGGAACGGCTGCGCGCGGCCCTGGCCGTGGACGGCGGTCCCGGCGCCCCGGCGCTCGACGACGTCCTGGCGCAGCGGTGACCTTCCCGTCGCGCAGCTCCGGCCCGCCCCCCTGCCCGGAATCTGTGTCCATCTGTGTCCATCTGTGGTTGTCCCGTCCCGCCGGTGCCCCTCCTTGCGCGACCCCGGATCCTCGGCCTAAGATGCGTGCATGAAGTCGAGGCTCTCGTGGCGGGTGGGGACCCTTTGGGCGGCATCGTTGTTGTCGTGCGGCGCGGACGAGGCGGACGGTCCGCGGATCGGATTGGCGCTGGACAACGCCGCGCTGCGCGACGAGATCCGCGTGGTGCGGATCGAAGGGTACCGCGACCGCGGGCTGTCGTGTGCGGGCCACGCCCTCGCCGGCGCGCCGCCGGCGTCCCCCGATCTGGGTCCCCTCACGATCTCCACGTCCGAGTGGGGCGTCACCTTCGACGCCGCGGCGGGCTCGTGGGTGCTGCACGTCCCCGGCGGGAACGACGACTTCCCGATCGACGGGGAGAAGATGCGGGCCGAGGGATGTCTGGCGGCGGGGATCGCCGCCGGGTCGCGACCGACGCTGACCATCGCGGTGTTCGACCTGCGGCCGGAGTACTGCGGGGACAGCGTGCTCGATGTCGGCGAGCAGTGCGACGACGGGGACACGGCGCCGGACGACGGGTGTGATGCGACGTGCCGGTACGAAGCGGGCGTCTGCGGAAACTCGCGGGTCGATGCCGACGAGACCTGCGACGACGGCACCCCCCCCACGGCCGGTGACGGATGCGACGCGACGTGCCAGACGGAGGCCTTCGTCCTGCCGGTGCGGTCCTCGAGCATTCGGCTCGATCAGGCGCAGCCGCGGGTCGCGGCCGGGACCGACGCCGCGGGCGCCGGCGGCTTTGCCGTGGTGTGGGCCGACGAGTCCGGCGCCATGGATTCGTCCGGGTGGGGCGTGGCGATCGGGTTCTTCGACGAGCGGGGCGAGCCGACGGCGAACCCGACGGGGGGGGCGTTCGAGTTCCCGCTGAACCCGCACGTCTCGGCGGGCAACCAGGATTGGCCCTCGGTCGGGTGGGGCTCGGCCGGCTATCTGGCGACGTTCATCGACCGGAGCACCACGGCGGACTGGGACGCGTACCTGCAGCCGTACGGCGCGAGCCGCGCGGTGGTGGGCAACGAGCTGCACGTCCCGGCCGCGTTCGCCGGGACGTCGGAGCGCCAGGCGGTGGTCGGCTCCCACGCCGACGTGCCGGGTTACGTCGTGGCCTGGAGCGCCGGGGATTCCCCGGCGCGCCGGATCTGGCTGCGGACCTTCAGCGGGACCTGGCCGGCGACGTCGACCGATGTCCAGGTGCAGCCGGCGGGAGCGGACGACGAGTTCCTCCCGGCGGTGGCGATGAAGCCGGACGGATCGTTCGCGGTCGTCTGGGTGCAGGGCGCGGCGGATACCTCGATCCGGCTGGCGCGCTTCACCGCGGCCGGCGCGCCGTCGGGCACGGTCGAGACCGTGGCGGGCGGGGGCGACGGCTCGATCCAGACCGAGCCGGCGGCGGCGTACGACGCGACCGGGCGGCTGCTCGTCACCTGGGCCGACGGCCCGTCGGGCACGGTGATGGCGAAGCTGTACGCGGCCACGGGGGAAGGCTCGGCCGCGTTCTCCGTCTCGCCCGGCGGGCTGTTCCCCGGCGGCGTGGAGTCCGGACACCTGACGACGTCGGTCGCGGCAATCGCCGGCACGTACCTCGTGGTCTGGACCACCGACAACGACACGAACGTGGCGGTCTCCGCGCGCCTGGTGAGCGGGGCGAACACGTTCGTGCGCAACCGCTTCGGCGGGGCGAGCGACGGGGCGTTCCGCATCTCGCCGGCGACGCACGCCACCCGCGGACGGGTCGCGATCACGCCCGGCGGCGTCGCGATGGTCGTGTGGCAGGATCGCGATCCGTTCGGCGCGGACACCGACTCGGGCGTCCGCGGGCGGGTCTTCCCGGTTCCCTGAGTCCTTCGAGGCTACCAGCGGCCGGTGGCGGGAGCGAGGCGGACGCCGTCCCAGCGATCGATCAGCGTGTCGCGGGCCCAGGCGGGATCCGCGGCGGGGTGATCCGCGGTGAAGTGCAGGCCGCGGCTCTCGCGGCGGAAGGCGGCGCACCGGATGACGAGATCGGCGACGGTGGCGATGTTGCGCAGCTCGCAGAGGTCCGACGTGACGAGGAACTTCCAGTAGTACTCGCGGATCTCCTCCTGCAGCAGCGCGATGCGGCGGGCCGCGCGGGCCAGCCGGCGGTCCGAACGGACGATGCCGACGAAGTTCCAGAGGAAGCGGCGGATCTCGTCCCAGTCCTGGCTGACGACGACCCGCTCGTCGGACGGCGCCGCGTCGCCGGGATCCCACCCGGGCACCTCGGGCATCGGCTCCAGACCCCGCGCCGCGGCCGCCGTCGCGGCGCGGTGGGCGAGGACGAGGCCCTCGAGCAGCGAGTTGGACGCGAGACGATTGGCGCCGTGCAGCCCCGTGCACGCGACCTCGCCCAGGGCCAGCAGCCGCGGCAGCGTCGTGCGGCCGTCGATGTCCGCGACGACCCCGCCGCAGAAGTAGTGCGCGGCCGGGACGACCGGGATCGGCCGGCGCTCGATCTCGATGCCGTAGCGACGGCAGCTCTCGGCGATCCCCGGAAAGCGGCCGAGGACGAAGGCGGGATCGAGGTGGGTCATGTCGAGCAGGACGTGATCGTCGCCCGTGCGCTTCATCTCGGCGTCGATGGCGCGCGCGACGATGTCGCGCGGGGCCAGCGGTCCGCGGGGATCGTAGTTCTCGAGGAACGTGGCGCCGTCGAGCCGCCGGACGGTCGCGCCCTCGCCGCGCATCGCCTCGGAGAGCAGGAAGTTCTTCGCTTCCGGGTGGTAGAGGCAGGTGGGATGGAACTGCACGAACTCCAGGTCGGCGAGGCACGCGCCGGCGCGGTAGGCCATGGCGATGCCGTCCCCCGTCGCGACGTCGGGATTCGAGGTGTAGAGGTAGGTCTTGCCGGCGCCGCCGGTGGCCAGGACCGTCGTGCGGGCGGCGATGCTGCGGATGCGGCCGGCGGACTCGTCGAGCACGAACGCGCCGAGGACGGCCGCGTCGCGGGCGCCCTTCTTGTCCCGCACGAGATCGATCGCCATGTGGTGGTCGAGGAAGCGGATGCGCGGGTGCGCCGTCGCGACCCGCAGCAGCGCGTCCTCGACCTCGCGACCCGTCATGTCCTGCGCGTGGACGATGCGCCGGGCGGAATGACCTCCCTCGCGTCCAAGGTCGAGCGAGCCGTTGGCGGCGTCGCGGGTGAAGCGGACCCCGAGCGCTTCCAGCGCGGCGATCCGCGCCGGACCCTCGGCGGCGCATTCGCGCACGACCTCGGGGTGGCAGATGCCGGATCCCGTCGCGATGGTGTCCTCGACGTGGGCCTCGACCGTGTCGTCCGGACCCATGACCGAGGCGATGCCGCCCTGGGCCCAGCGCGTCGCGGAGTCCTCGCGCGCTCCCTTCGTGAGGATCACGACGTCGGCGGAACGGGCGGCCTCCAGCGCGTAGGTGAGCCCGGCGACGCCCGAGCCGATGACGAGGTGGTCGGTCCGGAGCGTCCGGGCGATGGCGTTCGTGGCGGCGTCTCCTTCCCTCCCCGGCAAATTTTGCCTCCCCCGGCGCCGCTAGTACACTGGAGGCGACGTGATGCGCAAGGCATGCGCCGCCATCGTCCTCTTCGCCGCCTCCCTGGCCGGACCGGCCCACGGGGACATCTACGTCTACGTCGATGAGCAGGGGGTCACGCACATCACGAACCAGCCCGACACCGACGGACGCTGGCAGCGCTACCTGGAGACGGAGGATCCCGAGACCCGCCGGCCCCGCGAAGGGGTCGTGCCGGTGCCGGCGCGCGACACCTCGCCCGATCGCTACGCCCGCTACGATGCCTACATCCTCGAGGCCTCGCTGCTGTACCAGATGCCGGAGGCCTTGATCCGCGCCGTGATCCGCGTGGAATCGGACTACGACCCGAACGTCGTGTCGTGGGCGGGAGCCCAGGGACTGATGCAGCTCATGCCCGACACGGCGTCCCGGATGGAGGTCACGGACTCCTTCGACCCCCGGCAGAACATCCTCGGCGGCACCCGCTACCTGCGGTACCTGGCCAACCTCTTCCAGGGCGACCTGGTGCTCACCATCGCGGGCTATCACGCGGGCGAAGGCGCCGTGCTGCGCTACCAGGGCGTCCCGCCCTACACGACGACCCACGGGTACATCCGGCGGGTGGTCGAACACTACTACCGGTACCTGCAGGCGAGCGGTTCCTGAGCTCTTGATTCCGGTTCGTGACGACGCGCCGGCCTACGACACGGGCGCCGACTTCTCTTCCTCGTAGCGGGCCTTGGCGCGTGCCGTCGTGGCCTGGATCAGCTCGCTGGCGCGACTCTGACCCAGACCCAGCTTCGAGCCCAGCTCGTTGAGGAGCGCCAGCTCCTTGTCGGTCTGGACGCCGTCGATGTAGGTCACGAACACCGCCTGCTGCAGGAGCAGGATCCGGTCGACCTCCTCGAGACCGGCCAGATCCAGGTTCTCCAGCGTCCGACGCGTCGCCGCCCACGCGCGGATCTTCTCCGCCTCCTCGGCGGAAAGTCCGTAGGCGTCGAGGAGGGTTTCGATCACCTCCTTCTCGTCGTCCCCCACCCGGCCGTCCGCCCAGGCCACCGCGATCAAAGCCTGGATCGTCTTCTCCGTCGTTGCGTCCATCCCATCCTCCCAGAGTCGTCGCGGCGCTGCGCGCCGGAACGGCAGGATGTTACGCGCTTCCCCCCGGCCGGCGCAACCCGGAAGGAGCCGAGGAACATCCTGCCTCCAATCCCCGACCCCTCCCCACCTCTCCAGTCGACCTGCCCGGAGCGAAGTCGAAGGGCCTCCCCGCCTCTCCTCCTCCGGTCCGGAAGGAGGCCGACGCGGCGTCCCGAGCCGCAGGCTTGGCGGATCAGGGCTGCCCGATCATCGCCTGGGTCAGGCGGTCGGTGATGCACTGCGTCCAGGCGCTGCCGCCCTCGCCGCACGGCGCATCGGCGCAGGCCACGACGGCCCGCTCGAAGGCGGCCGCGATCTCCGGACCGGTGTCGCGGATGGCCGAGCAGCCCTCCAGCAGCGCGATGCGGGACTCCTGGAAGACCTCGGGAGGCAGGCCGCCGGCTGCGGCGGTACCCATCATGCACTCGAGCATCCGGTCCGCGTAGGCGAGGCAGGCCGGCGGGACGTTCCCGGCCGCCGCCGTGGAGGGCGGGGGCGCGGCAGGTCCGACGGGCGCGGCGTTGCCCGGAGCCGCCGCGGCTCCACCGGCGACGGCTTCGGCGATTCTCGCGCCCACGCACTCCATCCACCCCGCCCCCGCCTCGCCGCAGGGCGCGCTCGCGCACGCCGCGAACGCGGCCGACAGCGCGGCATCGCCGAAGCTCCGCAGGCCGTCGCATCCCTCGCGTACGGCGTCCTCCATCATCCGGATGAGCTCGGGGTCGTTCATCCCGGCGAGCGCCGAATCCTGGCAGGCCATGAACCGGGCGACGTACACGTCGCACGGGTCGGGACCGGTCGCCGCGCCGCCGGGGATTCCGGTCGCGGGCATCATCCCGGTCGGCACTCCCAGGCCCGCCGGCAGGCCGCCTCCGCCGCCGTTCATCCGCGCGGCGAGCGCCTCGAGCTGCTGCCGCGGGGAAAGGAACGGCTTGTCGGGCGCGGGGACGCCGGGCGCGGGGAGGCCGGGCGCGGGCCGCCCGGCGGGATCGGTCGCCGGGTCGGGCGGCGCGGACGGCGCGGGCGGTTGCGCGGCGATTGCGGCGCTCGCGGCGGCCTGCAGCGTCGGCGGAGCGGCGACGTCCCCGGCGTTTCCGGCTCCCGTCGCGCCGGCGTCTTCGGGCGGGCTCTTCTTGCAGTCGCTGACCGACGAGGCGAGCGCGAGACCGGCGAGCAGCGTCCACGGGAGGAACCGTCGCGGAATCCACGGAGCGTTCATGGCCAATATCCTCCGTCCGGCCGGGTGGGCGGTCCGGGCGCAGCGGCGCGCCGGAACGGCGTCAACGCGCCTACGGCCCGAGGAACTCCCACAGATGCTCGTTGGCGTTGAGGTCCTCGCTGTAGGCGCCGATGAACGTTTCGCAGATCGTGCGCGGCGCGGCGCCGCCGGGCCAGCAGTGATCCATGCCGTCCAGGGCGCAGAATCCCACGCGGATGCCGCCCTCGCACGACTCATAGACGTCGCACCACGAGGTTCCGTGGGCGGTGCGCACGGGGTCGCCGGTACAGCCGGCCAACACGGCGTACTGGTGGAACGACGTCTCGCCGAAGGAGAACGGCACGTACGAATCGGCGGTGCCGTGGTACGCGACGAGCGAGACCGGGCGGGCGGGACGGCAATCGGGCATGCCGATGCCGCCGGCGACCGGGGCGAAGCCGGCGAAGATGCCGGTCGTCTCGCACGCCAGGCGGTAGGACATGAACCCGCCGTTGGACATGCCCGCCGCGTAGACGCGCTCGCGATCGATGCACAGGACGCGGGCCGCCTCGTCGATCAGGGCGCCGGCGAAGCCGACGTCATCGATGCCTTCCGCCGCCGCGTCGCCGCAGCAGCTTCCGGCGTTCCAGGAGTTCGCGTACCCGTCGGGGTAGAGCACGACGAATCCATGCGCGTCGGCGGTGGGGTTCATGTTGGAGAAGAACACCTGCTGGGCCGCGTTCGAGGTGTAGCCGTGGAAGTTGACGACCAGCGGAGTCGGCTCGGCGGCGTCGTATCCGGGCGGGACGTGGACGATGAAGGACCGGGACAACCCGCCGAACTCGAGCGGCAGGGTGTGATCGCCCGGGCCCGGATCGGACGGTCGGGGGCATGCGGTCGAGCCGTCGCCGGGGCCGCCGTCGTCCTCGCCGGCGGACTCGTCCGCGACGCCGTCCGCGTCGGGCTCGGCGTCGGGTACGGCCTCGTCCGGCGGGGCGTCCGCGGTGCCGTCCGGCACTGCGTCCGCGGTGCCGTCGAGGCCCGTGTCGGAGGCGTCGTTGTCGGCGGAGTCGGCGCCGCAGGCGGCGACGACCGTCCCGGCCACCGACAGGACGAACCAGGAACGGAGCAGCATCGTCATCGCGACCTCCTCGCGGACCGCCCGCGACGGCGATTGTCGCGCGACGGGAGGAAAAAGAGAACCACCGGCGAGCCTAGCCGCCCCGCGGCAGTGGAGGCAGGCTGCAATCCCAGAGATCGAGGATGGTCGGGACGTAGCTTCGCTCCTCGGCGAACAGGACCCGCCACTCCCCGACGCCGCGGTACACGCGCACCCAGGCCTGGTAGCCCGGCCAGTCCTCGACCCGGATCTCGGTCATTGTCGGCAGGTGGAGGGCGTAGACGTTCTGGCTGCGATCGGAGTCGCGGTGCGGGTCCGGGTCGTCGCGCTGATCGGTGTAGGCGAGCCACTCGCCTTCGCCGTCGAGCTCCCCGCCGTGCATGCCGGGAGACCCGACCAGCCGCGCTTCCGTGCGGGTGCGACGGTCGAAGCCCCAGATCTCCGTGTCGCACGGCATGAACCACCCGCACTCGGGATGCGACCGCTGGTCCAGCCACGCGATCCACCCGGGAGTGATGACGCCGCCCCACCCGTCGCCGCCGGCGGAAAGCGCACGGATGCCGGCGGTCGCGCCGGTGACGAGGTCGACCTCGTCGAGCCGCCGGCCCGTCGCGACCCCGGTCGTGCCGGAAAGGTCGAGCGACGTCGACTCGAGCGCCCGGAGGTCCGGCCGCTCGCCGGTCTCCAGGTTGAGGGCGCGGGCTTCCCGCGGCGGGGACTCCTCCCACGCCAGCCACGGGTACCGCAGCGTGACACCGTCCATCGTCGCACCGCCGGGCAGCTCGCCGGTGACCTCGGAGATCGTGCGCTTCTCGCCGGTCTCGAGGTCCAGCACCTGCAGGCGCGCGGCGACACGGGTCCGGGAGGGATTGTAGGCGGCCGCGAACGCCAGACGACGGCCTTCGAGCCACAGGTCGGTGACGAAGCCGCCGGAACCGGCAAGGGCCGGCAGGTCGGAAAGGTCGTCGATCACCCGCACCCGACCGGTCGACCAGTCCAGGATGTGCGGCGCCCGGAGATACCAGCCCCCCGGAAGCTCCCGCTCGGGCGCGAAGACGACCCGGGAACCGTCGCCGTGCGCCGGTGCACCCGCGCTGTCCCACGGCGAGGGCACCTTGCGGCAAGCCACGCCCGCGCTCGCGCCCTCGCGAACGCCCGCGCCGGCGGCCTCCGCGGGGCCCGCGGCCCCGGGATTCGCGTCGTCCACCGCATCGCCGGGCGCCTCGCCGTCGCCGACCGACGCGGAAACCACGACCACCAGCAGCGCCGCCGCTGCCGCGACGACGGCGAGGAGGACCCGTGACCGGCGGCGCATGTTCATTGCCTCGTACCGAGCACGAGGCGTCCGGGGCGCCGTCCGACCGCGTCCCCGCCGCTCTCGACGACGCCCTCGACCCAGCGCGAGACGTCGTGCGTGCCGGCGGCCGTCCACCCGCCCTCCGCCTCGGCGTACATCGGGGTGCGCCCGCCGGCGACGTTGACGTACAGGAACCCGCTCTCCGCCCGGAGGCCGGTCGCCGGCCCCGTGGCCAGCGGCGCCGAGACGACGGGCTCGGGTCCGGCCGTTCCGTCGAGCACGTACGTGGCGCCCAGCAGGTTCAGGAACAGCCGCCCGCGATCGATCTGTGCCGCGATCCGGCCCGACCAGCCGCAGGCGGCCGTCGCGTCGCACAGGAAGTCGACCGCCGCGTAATAGGGGCTGCAGGAGGCAGGCGCGGTCGCGAGCCAGGCGCGCCCGGGAACGGCACCGATGCGGTACTCGGCGATCGGGCGAGGCCTGCGAGGATCCGACACGTCGAGGACAAGAAGCGAGCGCAGGCCCAGCACGTACGCCGCGCCGTCCTCGACCAGCACCCGGCGGGCCTTTCCGCAGGTCGGGACGGCGGCGACCTCGTCGCCTCGCGACAGCGAGAACACGGTCAGGCCCCGACCGTCCGCCACCAGCGCGAAGTCGCCGGCCAGGGCCAGGTCGTGGGCGGCGCGGGGCAGCCGGATCGCGCCCTCGCCGGCCGGCGTCGCGCCGGCGTCCGTGCGGTACGCCTCGATGCGACGACCCGCGAGAGCGTAGACGCGCCCGTGCCGGGCGGCGGCGACGACGACGCCGGGCACCCGGAGCTCCCGCACGAGCTCGCCGGGAGCGGCCGGGAAACGGCAGACCAGCGTCCCGCCGTCGCAGCGCAGCCGCCCGTGAGCGGGGAAGCCGTCCGTGCCCGCACCGCAGCGCGCTCCCCACCCGGCCTCCGCGACGCGATCGCCGTCGCAGTCCGCGGCGGGCGGGAAACCGATCGTCTCGAACCAGGTCGCCCACGTCCCGTCGCCCAGCGTCCAGCTTCCGGCACGTCCCCCGGTCGCGTACGGGTCGGTCACGATGCTCGGCGCGCCGCCTTGCCCGGCGGCGACGAGCGTCTCCCGGCCCGTGGCGGGCGGGCAGCCGGCGCCGGCACACTTCCCGGCCACGGGCCGCCACGCGGCCTCGGCCAGGTCGTAGGCCCACAGGTCCGCGATGCCCTCGTTCCATCGATCGAGACCACCGAAGACGAGCAACCGTCCGCCGACGGAGTCGTAGGCCAGCGCGGGGCGGACGCGCGGGGCCGGCCAGGGCGAGCGATCCGGCGGGATGCGGACCGCCGCGCCGGTCTCGCGGTCGATGCGCCACAGATCGTCGCTGGGACCGGACCCCTGGCGGCCGCCCCACAGCCAGACGGCGTCGCCGACGACGACGCCCCCGGCATCAGCCAGACCCTCGTCGACCTCCGGCAGGGTCCCCGCCTGGCGCCAACGGCCGTCGAACGTCCAGACGTCCGGCAACAACCCGGAGCCCGAATCGCCGCCCACCATCAGGAGTCCGCCCGTCTCCCCGTCGGCGACCTGGGCTCCACCGCGCCCGCCGTCGCCGCGAGTGGCCAGGGCCGCTCCGACGCGCGCCGCGGGCCACGACGCGCCGTCGCCGGCCGGCACCTGCGACAGCCGGAACACGTCCTTTGCGCCGCCGCCCGGCTCCAGAGCCGGCGCCAACCGCCCGATCCACAGCTCCGAGCTTGCGCGACCGGCGTCGTCCAGCCCCCCGAACGTCCAGAGGGACTGGACCCTCCCCTGGTCGCCGACCGCCGTCGCGACGGAGGCCGAGCGGAGATCGAAGATCCCCTCGACGCTCCTCGCCCCGGCAAGGTCCCGGAACGTGCCGGTCGCGGAATCCCAGGTCGCCACCACCAGGCCCGCGACCTGCGTCCCCGGCCGCTCGAAGAGGTACTCGTCGCAGTTCGGACACCCGTCGTCCAGCAACGCGACGAAGGGCCGGCCCCACCCGAGCTCGCGGAGCTCGGCGTCGTCGGGCACCAGGCCGGCCAGCAGCTCGCCGCAACGCCCCGACCGCCAGCACGGGATGGGTCCGCCGCCGGTCTCCGCGAGCTCGCTCGCGCCCCGGTCGAACGTCTTCGAGAAACGCGTCGCGCCCATGTCGCGGCGCAAGTAGGTGTTGCCGTACGCGGGCGCGAGTCCCGCGAAGCCCTCCCCGGGCGCCGGACGGAGCCACAGCCACGCCTCGCGCTCGAGCTCCCGCGGGAACGGCCGGGAGCCGTCCGGCTCGACGATGTTCCAATCGTCAGTGAGGTAGTTCCACGCCTGTTCGTGCACGTCGCCCCGGGAGCCCCCGTACCACGCGGCGTACGGCCCGGACGTGGTGCGGTACGGGCGGGGGCTTCCGCCCAGCGCGAGGGGGTCGTCCAGGCCGGCGTAGAGCCGACGGTAGTCGTCGTAGCTCGGGTGCTGCGGCACGTACGGGCAGGGTCCGGAGCACGACGGGTCGGGAGCCCGACGCTGTCCCGGGTACGTTGCCCTGCGCCAGCGCCCGGTCGGCGCCACGCCCTGCGGGCACCGCGTCGGATCCGTGGTGCAGCGTACGTCCCCGACGGCGCACGCGCACGCACGCAGCTCGGTCACCAGCGTCATCGGAAGGTCCCACGACGTCCTGTCGTGGGCGCCGGGACCCGAGTCGCCGTTCGGGGGGTCCTCGTCCCAGCCCATGGAGTCGTCCGGGTACCCCACCGGGCAGATGAAGGCCGTCGCCGGCTGCGAGTCTTCCCAGCAGTCCACCGTGCACCGCTCGACCCCGAGTCCGATGTCGCGGCAGTCGTCGTCGCCGGGCTCCGCGCACACCGGCGGTCCCGGTACGAGGGATTCGCCGGCGTCCATGAGCGCGCGGCACTCCTGCAGGCAGGGGGTCGCATCGCACGCGTCGCCGGTGCCGCGGAAGCCGAGCCACGGCTCCTCGGGAACGGGGGCCGACGGCAACCAGCGGTGCCACTCGTCCAGGGAGTTGCAGTTCGCCTGATCGGGGTTGGGGATATCGAGGCAGTTGTCGCAGCGGTCGCCGACGCCGTCGCCGTCGCCGTCGGCGTCCTCCGGCCCGTGGAGGTCCATGTCGTCGGACTCCGGCGCCCCGGCCGGCCCGGAGGCGGCGGGCGTGCGCGGGCACCAGTCGCAGCGGTCGAGATACCGGTCGCCGTCGGCGTTGGCTCCGTCGCCGGGACCGAGCGTCACGGACGGATCGTGCGGACAGCCGTCGCATTCGTCGCCCACCCGGTCGCCGTCCGCGTCCGCCTGCCGCGCCTCGCGGCCTGCCGGGTTCGCCGCGAGCGGGCAGTTGTCGCACTCGTTGACGACGCCATCGAGGTCCCAGTCGAAGCGCTGCCGCAGCCAGGGGTCGTAGCCCCGCCACGACGAGTCCCACCCGTCCCGGTGCTGGAGGTCGCACGCGTCGAGCGCCGCGGGCACGCCGTCGCCGTCCAGATCGGAGATGTCGCTCGAGCGCCAGAGCGAGCCGATCGGCGAAGCGCAGGCCAGGCAACGCTCCAACAGCTCGGCGCGGCAGGCGTCCGGGCACCGGGCGCCGCCGGGGTTCCACCCGCCGTCGAACTGCCGGGTGCTCCAGGCCCGCGAGGCTTCCGTGGCGAAGCACACCCGGAGGCCGTAGCGGCCGGCGTGGCCCGGATCCTGGGTGTAGAGGCAGAACCGGCTGAGGTCGTCGACGAACCAGGGGGACGGGTGGGCGTCCGGCTCCCCGACGTTGTTGCCGAGCGGAAGGGATTCCTCGAGCGTCGGGTAGACGTAGCCGGCGCCGAGGTGCCGCGACGCGGCGTTCCCGACGACCGGCGGCAGGACATGGCCGACGCCGTCGGGCGGGACCCCTCCGCGCCAGCGGATCCGGCCCCACGGGTCGCCCTCGAACCGCGGGCACCACAACCGCTCGTCGCAGTCTTCGCCCACCGACACCTCGACCTCGCAGGAACACCCGAGCGAGTAGAGGTCGCAGTCGCAGGTCCGGTGGTAGTAGTGGTGCTTGCCCTTGGTCAGGAACACGACGGGATGCAGCCCGGACACGGGACCGCTCCAGGGCTCCGCGGGATCCGGCTTGTGGAACCAGACCGCCTCGGAACAGCTCCACAGGTGCCACAGCGCCGGGTCGTCGAGCGTGAACACGACCGCGTCCATCTCCTGGCTGTCGCCGAGGTGGCTGCCGTCCACCGCCTCGCATCCCGGCGAGTCGAACTGGAGACCCTCGTCCAGGTCCCAGAGCAGCGTGTAATCGATGGCGAGGGCGCGGTACGGACCGCCGAACGGGCAAGGCGCCGAGGCATATCCGCAATGCGGCGCCGCCGCGAGGAGGATCGGCCGCACCTGGAACAACACGGTGGGCTCTCCGAGGTTCGGGTCGCCGTAGAACCCGGCAGCGTCCCAGGCGTTGACGAGGTACGGAGAGAACGCGGCGGCCACCTCCAGCTCCATCGCGTCGTCCACGCCGTCGCCGTCGCGATCCGCCTCCTCCATTCCGGGGCCTCGCCGGACGAACGGGCTCCGGTCCAGTCGTACCGGCGGCAGCCACTCGACGGGCGGCGCCGTGCCGGGCTCGCCCGCGCCGCACCTGCCCCGTGACGAGTCGAAGCAGCGAAAGCCCGCCTCGTCGCCGTCGAAGCAGCTCTCGAAGTCGGCGCCGTCGGCGGTCGCGCCCGCCGGCACGTGCAGGACGGCGAGCAGCGCGAGTGCGGCGACGCGTATCTGGTGGCTCACGGTTTCCTCCCGACCGCGAAGCGGATGGAAAACCGGTGTCAGGGTCGGGGGTAGCCCGGATCGAACGCGGTGTCGTCGAGGGGTGCGAGGTGCTCGGCAGGGATCTCGTCCCAGCGCTGGAGCATCGCGGGCGACGCGTCGATCCCGGACTCGCGGTGCACGCGCTGGCACTCCTCGTCGCTCAGGCGCTTGGGGCCGGTGACGTCGCCCAGGGAAGCGTCGGCGTCCATCAGCAGCCAGGGACGGTCCTCGCCGAAATTGTCGGGGTGGTAGGGATCGTCGAGCAGCACGTGGCCGGCCTCGTGCGACTGCGTCCACGCCTGGCGGGTCTGCCGGATGCCCGTGCGGTCGAGCACCAGGGCGTTGAGCACGGTCCCGTGGTCGTGCTCGATGAAGGCCTCGCCCTGGCGACCCCCGCCGGCGAAGCGGTTGATGACGAAAAGGTCGATCGTCGCCAGGTCGTGGTCGGCCAGCACCTTGTACATCGTCCGCTCCTCGAGCGTGCCGGCCGAGGACGTGGCGTTGTTGAATTCGGTCAGCCGGTCCGTGAGGTCCAGCTCGCCGATGGTCAGCGACTGGCGGGGGTCGGTGCTGAGCGGCGCGTCTCCCGCGTGGCCGATCCGGACGGGCCCGCCGGCGGCGTCGAGAATGAGAACGTCGGCGGAGCGGCCGGCGCCGTAGTCGACCGGGGCGTTCTCCGAAACCTCGACGGCGAACCCGGCGGCCTCGACGACGGCGCCGATGAGCGCGGCGGTCTGGTGGGGCCGCCAGTTGGCGCCGACGCGGATCGGTCCGATGGTCGTGCCGTTCACGGTGAAGCGGACCTCGCCGCCGGCGCTGGTGAGCGCGTCGATGTCGCCGACGGCGAGCATCGTCGGGCCGGGGGGATCCTCGAAAGCGATCGTCGTCGCGGCGGGGTCGCCGAACGTGATGTTGCACGGGGCGTACACCTCGTTGGACGCGACGACCTGATCGCGGCCGATGTCCAGCGCCGTCGCCTCGTCGACCCCCAGCGCGAGCGGCCCGCCCGACTGCAGGCGGAGGAAGTGGATGTTCCACCGGGCGAGACGGACGGCCTGCGGACCGTCCTCGTTGCCCGGGCGACCGACGCGCAGGTCCGTCGTCGCCGTCTGGCCGTCCGGGGCGCGGACGACAGCGGTCACGCGATCGCGCAGGGCGACGAGCAGCACCTGGCGGGTCACGCCCGGCGCCGTCCAGTCCATGGTGTCGGCCACGAGCCGGACGAAGGGGGAGCGGCGGACGGACGAGGCGTCGCCGGCCAGCGGCAGGGGCCCCAGCTCGGCGCGGGTCTCGGCGGCGCCCGGAGCGGCCGAACGAACCGACACGACGGCCTCGGGCAGCGCGGGGAGGAATGCCTCGACCCGGAAGTTGTCCGGGTCCGGGCTGACGACCTCGAGACCGCCGTCGCGCGGGAGCGTGTCGTTGGTCGTGATCTCGTTGGAAACCTGCAGCGACGCGCGCACGGGATCGACAGGCTCGTTCCTCGCGTCCAGGAAGGCGATGCCGACGACGGTGATCGGCAGCTCGGCCGAGGCCAGCGTCGCGCCGGCGGCGTCGCGGAAGGTCGCACGAAGGACGACGTCGGCGGGCGCGGTCGAGGCGCGCACGCCGTCGATCGCGAGCGCGGTCGCGGCCGCGTCGACGGAGCCGGGCAGGGCGACGAGCGCACCGCCGGCGTGGACGCGGATACGCTCGGCCCCGGTCGCGTCGAGCGCGACGTCGGCGGTGCCGGCCGGAGGCTCGAGGCGCACGAGGCGCGGGTCGTCGTCGGCCGCAGGCGGCGGACTCTGGCGGCCGTCGAGGCGCAGGTTCTCGTCGTCGTCGTCGGCGTTGACGGCGAGCAGCAGGCCCCAGGAGCCGAAGCCGCCCGCGGGCGCGCCCTCGACCCGGAGCGCCGCGGAGTCGGCCCGCGAAGCAGACGGCACAAACAACAGCACCGCCGGGATCAACCACCGCCACTCGTCCTTCCGCATCATCGTCACCCTCCCCGCACTCCCCGCCCGCACTTCCCGCACTTCCCGCACTTCCCGCACTCCCCCGCACTTCCCGCACTCCCCCGCACTCCCCCCGCACTCCCCCCGCACTCCCCCCGCACTCCTCCGCCCTTCACGGACCTTCCTTCTCGACCGTGACGCGGGCGAAACGACGCTTGCCGACCTTGACGAGGTAGCTGGCGCCGGGAGCGAGGGAGGCGTCCTTGTCGGAAACCCTCGACCCGTCGACCTCCACGGCGCCGGACTGGATCAGCCGCTGGGCGTCGGAGCCCGAGGCGGCGAGGCCGGCCTGGGCGATGGCGCGCGAGAGGCGCAGCGGCGCGCTCGAGCGCAGCGACACGACCGGAACCTCGTCGGGCGCCTCGCCGCCGCGGTGCACCTTGTCGAAGCGTCCGGCCGCGGCCGCCGCGGCGGCCGGGTCGTGGAAGCGCCCCACGAGCTCGCGGGCCAGACGGACCTTGACGTCGCGCGGGTGCGCACGACCCTGGGCCACGTCGTCGCGGAGCGCGCGCACCGCCGCGGCGTCCAGCTCCGAGAGCAGCTCGTAGTAGCGCCACATCAGCGGGTCGCAGATCGACATCAGCTTGCCGAACATCTCGTCGGGGGGATCCTCGAGTGCGACCGTGTTGCCGAGCGACTTGGACATCTTCTCGCCGACGATGCGGCCGTCCTCTTCCCGGGCGTCGGTCCCCTCGAGCACGGGAACGGTGACGATGCACTGCGGCGCCAGACCGTAGCCCTTCATGACCTCGCGACCGACGACGAGGTTGAAGAGCTGGTCCTGGCCCCCCAGCTCGACGTCGCAACGCAGCTCGACCGAGTCGTAGGCCTGGAACAGCGGGTAGAGGAACTCGTGGATCGAGATCGGCCGCTGCTCCCGGACACGCTTCGCGAAGTCGTCCCGCTCGAGCATGCGGGCGACGGTGTACTGGGCGGCAAGCCGGACCAGGGCGGCGCCATCGAGGCTCGCGAGCCACTCGCTGTTGGAGCGCAGGACGGTCCGTTGGGGGTCGAGGATCTTGAACGCCTGGGTCTTGTAGGTCTCGGCGTTGCGAGCGATCTCCTCGGCGGAGAGCGGCGGACGGGTCTTGGATCTCCCCGTCGGATCGCCGATGCGTCCGGTGAAGTCGCCGACCAGGAAGACGACGGTGTGGCCGAGGTCCTGGAACTGGCGCATCTTGCGCATCACGACCGTGTGTCCGAGGTGCAGGTCGGGGGCCGTGGGATCGAAGCCGACCTTGACCGTGAGCGGGCGGCCGGACTGGAGCCTGGCGAGCAGCTCCTTCTCGCTGATCAGGTCGACCGTCCCGCGCCGGATGACCTCGAGCTGCTGTTCCGGCGGCGTCGGCATGCGGCGATCTATGCCACGCGAATCGCGTGGACGGCAAGACAACGCCCGCCCTCCCGCTCGACGTCGAACACGACGCCCTCCACGCGGCCCGGGCCTTCGGCCGGAAGATAGCGGTGCGGGCGCACGGTGCGGAAGCGGGCCACGACGCTCTGGGGCTCGAAGCCGATCACCGACGGCCAGGCGGAGCAGCAGCCGGCGTCCGTGAGGTAGGCCGTGCCCAGCGCGGTGACCTCGGCGTCCGACGTCTGGACGTGGGTGTGGGTGCCGACCAGGGCGGAAACCCGGCCGTCGAGGTGGAAGCGCATCGCGAGCTTCTCCGCGGTGGCCTCGGCGTGGAAGTCGACGAGCGACGGAGTCCGGGGCGCGCCGCCGGCCGGCGCCCCGGACGGCGGCGGCCAGGCGGGCTCGCCCAGTCCGAGCCCGGCGAGCAGGGCGTCGGCGGCGCGGAAGGGGCAGTCCAGGGGCTCGAGGAACGTGCGGCCGAGGAGGCAGGCCACGAGGAGCGAGCCGCCGCCGGGGAGGGGGAAGGACCCGTGCCCGCGGCCGGGGGTGCCGGGCGGGTAGTTCAGCGGACGCAGCAGCCGCGGCTCGTCGTCGAGCATCTTGAGGACGTCCTTGTGCTTCCAGACGTGGTTGCCCGTGGTCAGGACGTCGAAGCCGCCGCCCAGAAGCTCGCGGACCTCCTTGGCGGCGATGCCCGTGCCGCCGGACGCGTTCTCGCCGTTGGCGACCAGCAGCTCGGCGCCGGCATCGCGCAACGGGCGGACCGCGGCGAGCGCCACCTCGCGGCCCGTCTTCCCGACGACGTCGCCGAGCAGGGCGACGCGGGCGGCGCTCGGAGGACGTGGGGGGAGAGAGGCGAGGGTCATGGGAGTGGCTGGTGGCTGGTCGCCGGCAGCCGGTCGTGCGGGCGGGTCATTTGGCGAATTGGACGGCGCGGGTCTCGCGGATCACCGTCACCTTGATCTGTCCCGGGTAGGTGAGGGACGTCTCGATCTTCTTGGCGATCTCGGTGGCCAGCAGCGACGACTCGGCGTCGTCGATCTTGTCCGCCTTGACCATGACGCGGACCTCGCGGCCGGCCTGCAGCGCGTACGACTTGTCCACGCCGGGGAAGGAGACGCAGATGCGCTCGAGGTCCTCGAGCCGCTTGACGTAGCGCTCGAGGGTCTCGCGGCGGGCGCCGGGGCGGGCGCCGGAGACGGCGTCGGCGGCGGCGACGAGGTGCGCGAGCACGGACTCGGGCTGCTCGTCCTCGTGGTGCGAGCCGATGGCGTTGATGATCATCGGATCCTCGCCGCACTTCTTGGCCATCTGGGCGCCGACCACGGCGTGGGAGCCTTCGACCTCGTGCGAGACGGCCTTGCCGATGTCGTGCAGCAGCCCGGCGCGACGCGCGGGCTTGACGGGCAGGCCGAGCTCGGAGGCCATGAGACCGGCGATGAAGCCGGCCTCGATGGAGTGCTGCAGGACGTTCTGGGCGTAGGAGTAGCGGTACTTGAGCTGGCCGAGGATGCGCACCAGGTCGGGGTGGATGCGACCGATGCCCAGCTCGAGCACGGCGCGCTCGCCGGCGTCCTTGATCGCCTTGTCGACCTCTTCCTGGGCCTTGGCCACGACTTCCTCGATGCGCGTCGGGTGGATGCGGCCGTCGGCGATGAGGCGCTCCAGGGCGAGGCGGGCGATTTCGCGGCGCACGGGATCGAAGCCCGAGACGACCACAGTCTCGGGGGTGTCGTCGACGACCAGCTCCGTGCCGGTCGCGGCCTCGATGGCGCGGATGTTGCGACCCTCGCGGCCGATGATCCGGCCCTTCATCTCGTCGTTGGGGAGGTGGACCGTGGTGACGGCGCGCTCGGCGACGTGCTCGCCGGCATAGCGCTGGATGGCGATGCCGATGATGCGCCGCGCGGACTTCTCGGACTCCTCCTTCGCCTCGTCCTCGAGGCGCTTGACCTCGCGGGCGGCAGACCGGCGTGCCTCGTCGGTGATCTTCTCGATGACCTGCTTCTTGGCCTCATCGGCGGTCAGCGCCGCGACCTGTTCGAGCTTCTTGCGCTGTTCGGCGACGACCTTCTCGGCATCCTTCAGGCGTTCGGCGGAGAGCTGATCGCGCCGGGTGGTTTCCTTGTCGCGTCGGGTCAGGTCATTCTCGCGCTGCCCCAGCAGCTCGTTCTTCTTCTCGGTGTTATCCTCGCGCTTGAGGAGCCGCTCCTCGAGCCGCTGCAGCTCTTCCCGGGTGATCCGCGTCTTCTGCTCGAATTCCGCCTGCACGCGAAGCTCGTGCTCCTTGGCATCGAGCTCCGCCTTGCGCCGGATTTCGTCGGCGGCGCGCCGCGCTTCTTCCGCGAGGCGCTCCGCTTCCACGCGCTTCTCCCCGGCTTGCATCGCCTGCTGTTTGCGGTGCAACGCCAGGGCCACGACCCAGGAAAGCCCGGCGGCAGCGAGGGCGACCAACGGGTACGCCCACCACATGGCCCGCCTCCAGTCCCACCCCCAGCCGAGCGCGGCCGCAACATCTCACGCCGCGTCCGCCGCTCGGTCAATGCCGGACGACACGACGGTGCCGTCCGGAACAGCCACTCGCGCCGTCCCGCATGGAACGGCCGTGGCTCCCGGAGCCCCTCGCCGGAACCGGACCTCAGTCCGGCCGGCGCAACCGCTGTGGATGCGCTAGCCTGCTCCTCGCCCGCCGATGTGGGTCGATGTGGTCGGATGACTCCGCCGCCGCGGGGCCAACGCCCGCTCACGCGCGGCCTTGTGACCGGCCGGTCTCGAGAACGTGCGCCGCAAGCGACGCCCGCGAATCCCTTCGGTGGTTGAAAAACGGTCTATGCGAACAACATCCATGGCGGATGGACCCCAGGAACCTCGCGGAGCCGAGTATATGCCGGGGTTCCGAAGCGTTGGCAAGCGAAATCTGCGAATTGTGACGTCGCGTCAGGGTCCTCCGGACCCTGAGCGAGGAAAAGGGGGCGGAGGGAACCGGCGGACAGGGAACAGGAAACAGGGAACGGGACAACGAGGCGGTGGGACGCGGGTCGGCGTGAACGCGCGGGCGCGGGGGAGCCACTGAACGGACGCAGGGCGCGGGACGGGGAAGGAAGGTGTGACGTGGCTTTTCCCCGCTCGATGATCCGCCCGGTCCTGACCCTCGTGTTTTCGATCCTGTCGGCCTGCGGTGCCGCGGGGGGTGGGGCAAGGACGCCCGAGACCTGCGGAACGCCGCCCGCCCTGGCGGCGGCGGAGCGCGAGGCGTCGGAGGCGTACCGGCTTGCCCTGGCGGACGACTTCCCTCCGCTGGCGGCCCGGCTGTCCGACCTGGAGGAGAACTGGCGCGACGCGCGGCGTCGGGTGGAGGCGGATGGTGCGCCGCCGGAGGCCGTGAGCGCTGCGGGCGACGCGGTGGTCGCGCTGCGCTGGGCAGCGACCGAGCGGGACAGTTCCGCAGCGGTGGCACGGGCCGCGAACCGGGCGAGCCGGGCGATGCGGGAGCTGTCGATGTTCTACCGGCCGGACACTCCGGCAAGGCTGTTCGACCTCAACGTGCTGGACCGCGAGCTGGTGCTGGACGGGATGACCTCGGACTTCGCCTCCGCCGCGCAGCACATCGCCTCGCTGGAAGCGGCCTGGTCGGCCGTGCGGACCCGGCTGGTCGGGGCGACCGATGACGCGGCGATCTCGGCCTTCGATGCGTCCGTGCGCGCGCTGCGCGAGGCGCTCGACGCGAGCGACGGCGGGCGGCTCTCCCGGATCGCGGACCGCGGGCGCGAGTTAGCGGCGTCGTTCGAGGTGGTCCTGACCTGCGGGTCGGGCGCCTGACAACGCCGCCAGGATCGCGAAGCGGACTGTTTCGTTCGCTCGGGACGGCCGAACGGGCGCTGAGGCCCGTCCGGACTTCGCGGTTCCCGTGCCCGCTCGCGGACGGCGCGTGCTTGCACGAACTTCCGTATCCGTCCGTTGAGCCACGTCGCTGACGCGGTCCCCGCGGCGTGCTACGGCGTGGTGCGATGGGGATCGATCGGCCCGAAGGTAGCCTGACGGAAAATGTTCGCGGCCAGAACGCGCTGGACGTCCTCGCTCGCGGACGTCTTCGACCAGTACGCCGGCGCCAAGTCCAGGACGCCGTGCACCGGCCAACTGGGCAAGAGGCAGAACAGGTCGCGCAGGTACGCCCACGGTTCGATCTCGTGCAGCTGGCAGCTCGCCAGAAGCGTGACGAAGGAGCTGTTCGCCTCGCCGCCGAAGTCGCTGCCGAGGAACAGCCAGTTTTTTCGTTTATGGCGAGCTCGCCATAAACGAAATTATGCTGAGTTCTCGATTATGCGGAGCATCCTCAGCGAGCGGCGTCGGATGCGTGGATTCCCGGCTGCGCGGTTGGCGCCGCTGCGCATAAGAATTCCTCCTTTGACCGCCCACGCGGCGGAAAGGAGGATCTCCCATGGTCGACGTTCTGTTCCGGTCGCGGCACGTTCAGCGGCGTCGCGCCGGCTGTGGTCTGGACGGCCCGCTCGGGGATCTCGCCGAGCACTTGGGCGCGCGGGGCCACGCGATCACGACGGTCCGCAACTACGTTCAGGCGAGTGAACACTTCGGGCGGTGGCTGCACGACACGCGGCGCCGCCTGAGCAACGTGGGCCCGGCAACCGTTCGGCGCTTCATCGAGCAGCACCTGCCGACGTGCACGTGCACAGCCCCGGCCAACAGGACGGTCGCGACGGTTCGCGCTTCGCTGCATCATTTCCTGGAGGCGCTTCGCGCGACAGGTCGGCTTCATTCTCGACCGTCTCCGACGCCGACGCCCGTGCACAGGCTGCTCGACGAGTACGATGCCCACCTCGTGGCGACGTGCGGGACGGCCGTGGCGACCCGTCGGTACTACGTGCGCAACGCCGGCAGCTTCCTGTTGGCGATGTTCGGGAAGCGCGACGTCGACCTGCAGCGCCTGACGGTGACCGACGTTACGCGGTTCGTCACCGCTCGTGCCGCGCGATCGAGAGCGGGGACCACGAAGACGGTGACGACCTCGCTTCGCAGTTTCCTTCGGTTTGGCCAGATGGCGGGTCTCTGCGACGGGAGCCTCGTGGCCGCCGTCCCGTCGGTCCCGGCGTGGCGGCTGGCGTCCCTGCCCGAAA
This sequence comes from Deltaproteobacteria bacterium, assembly GCA_016218765.1. Classification (GTDB taxonomy): domain Bacteria; phylum Myxococcota_A; class Polyangia; order DRWM01; family JAAZOP01; genus JAAZOP01. The sequence goes on from JACRCZ010000058.1 coordinate 24,448, forward strand.
TACTCACCGACGAACAGGTCTGCGGACTGTCGTTGTTCACGACCTTTGACCCCCTGAGGCCGGAAATTTTCACGAGCATTGACCCCCCTCGGGGGTGAGATTTTCACGACCTTTGACCCCCCTGCGGGGCGCGTGACCCGGCTGCTATGAGGCGCCGGCCCGGCCGATGGACGGCCGTGGCCGGAGGTCGTCATGGCGTTTCGGGAGGTCGCGATGGTGGAGATCAAGGAAGTGCTGCGGCGGTGGCTCGGGGGCATGGGGAAGAAGAAGATCGTCCGGCAGTTGGGTCCCAGCCGGAACACGGTGCGGAGCTACGTCGAGGTGGCGGAGTCCTGCGGGTTGAAGATGCAGGACGGGGTCGACGCGCTGACCGACGAGAAGCTCGAGGAGATCCTGACGCGGCTGAAGGGGACGCCGGAGCGCGAGCGCGGCGAGGCGTGGTCCAAGTGCGAGGAGCACCGCGAGTTCATCGGGAAGAAGTTGGAGCAGGACCTTCGGCTGACCAAGGTCTGCAGGCTGCTGGCGCGCCAGGGCGTGATCGTGCCGTACGCCACCTTGCGCCGCTTCGCTGTGGCCGAGTTCGATTTCGGTCGGGGTGCACCGACGATTCCGGTGGCGGAAGGCGAGCCGGGCCAGGAGGTCCAGGTCGACACCGGCTGGATGACGCTGCTGGAACCGAACGAGTACGGCCAGCGACGGCGCTTCCGTGCGTGGATCTTCACCGCCGTCCACTCGCGCCACCGCTTCATCTACCCGACCTTCCGCGAGACGACCGTGGACGCGATCGAGGCCTGCGAGGAGGCATGGGCGTTCTTC
>JACRCZ010000059.1 GCA_016218765.1 Deltaproteobacteria bacterium
CGAAGGTGTCGCCGGCGGCGGCGCGGGCCACGAGGTTCATGGTGACCAGCTCGTGGACTCCGGCGGCGGCGTCGGCGAGGCCGCGGTAGACGCCGTTGGCCAGCACGCGGGTCTCGGCGGCGGGCTCGTCGGCGAACAGCTGGGCGACGAAGGTGCGGAGGGAGCGGCGGGGGTCGGGCATCAGCGCCCACAGTCGCGTTCCGGCGCCGGGCAGGGCGACCGGGGTGGGGGTATCGGCGACGGGGACGCCCAGGGCGCCGGCGAGGCGCCGGGCGGGGTCCATGGTGACGACGAGGGCGCGGCGACCGGAGCGGGCGAGGGCGAGGCCGAGGGCCGCGGCGGTGGTGGTCTTGCCGACGCCGCCTCCGCCCGCGCACACGACGACCTGGGGTTGCGTCACGGCGGCGGCGGATCCGGCGGGCGAAGCGGGGGGGCGTCGCGAGGTGGTCATGCGGCGCCCTCGGACCGGAGCCAGGCCGCGACCTCGCGAGCCGAGGGATCGTGGGACGCTTCCGGAAGGCGCCCCACGGCGCGTTGTCCGATCACGGTGAGGGCGGCCTGGGCCTCGGCCACGGCCGCCTCGCGGCCCTCCAGGACGCCGGCCAGCGCGGCGGCCGCGGCGCCGACGGGCCCGGGCCGGCCGGCCAGCGTGCGGGCGGCCGCGAGCGCGGCGGGGGGAAGTCCGGCGGGGAGGCGGTTGACGGCGACGCGATCCACGGCGAGGCCGGCCTCCTGCGCGATCGACGCGCACAGCTCGCGGGTCTCCTCGAGCACGAGGCGTTCGGGCAGGGTGACGACGACGATCGAGGACCGAGCCGGGGCGAGCAGCTCGCGGGCGAGGCGCGCGCAGAACTCGCGCACGGGGCCCGGACCGAGGACCTCGAGGCCCTGGCGGGGCAGGCGCAGCCAGGCGACGCTGTGTCCCGTGGCGGGCATGTCCACGACGACCCGCACGCCGGGCCGCTCGGCGGCGACCTGGCGTACGGCCTCCAGGACGGCGACCTCGCGCACGGCGGGTGCGACGCGGACGAGCGGCCGCATGGCGAAGTTGCCGAGCACGAGGCGGGCGAGGAGCGAGGAGCCGAAGAGCGAGGCGGCGGCGCGCTGCAGGGCTTCGGCCGAGCGGATCACGACGTGCTCGAGGCCGCGCGGGGCGCCGGCCAGGGCGCGGCGGCCGGAGGCGCCGTCGCCGAACTCGACGTACGCGGCGCGGCCCCGGGTCCCGGCCGCGAGCGCGGCGAGGCCGGCCGCGACGGTCGTGCGACCGACGCCGCCCTTGCCGACGACGAGGACGACCGGGGCCAGGGTCGCGGGGGACGGCGGTTCGGGGACCGGCTCGGTCATCGGAGCACCGTCACAGCTCCGGCCTCCGGGCCATCATGTCGATGACCTCGCCGAGCATCAGCACGTAGGCCTGTCGGACGAAGCGGACGTAGTGCGGCGAGCGGGTGCCGGCCGCGCGGACGAGGGACTCGAGGTCCTCGACGGTGCCGTGCCAGGCGCGCTCGAGGTCGTCGAACGTCCAGCGCCCCTCGAGGACGGGGGTCGAGCGGCCGACGGCAAGATCGGCCTCGGCATCGAACCAGTCGTCGAGGATCTGCATGAACATGGCGACGTCGTACATCCAGCGGCGGGCGCCTTCGCCGGTCCAGCGCACGAGGGGAAAGAGGAGGCCGTCGATGGTGCCTTCGGTGCCGGCGCGGCGGTGGCCCAGTCCTTCGGGGTCGGGCTCGCCGTTCATGGCCCGGACTTCGGCGCGGATCCAGTCGTGGACGCGCAGCATGGCTGCCTCGAACGCGGCCTGCTCGTCCGGCTCCAGCCGGTGGCCCATGGCGACGACCAGGGCGCGGGTCAGGGCCAGCTCGGGGGTCGCGGGCGGCTGGATGCCGTCGATCACCGCGTGGAGCAGGGCGCCGCGCCGGTCGGGGGGGCCGTCCAGGCAGTGATCGAGGACGTGGTCGACGACGACGATGAACGAGGCGATCTGGACGATGCGGCGGTGTTGTTGCGGGTAGGCGACGCGTCCCAGGACCTCGAGCGCGGCGCGGCCGAGGAAGCCAAGGGCGGGGGCCGGGAGGGGCAGGCGGTCGCCCGCGGTGGTGACGAGGTGGACGAGCAGCGGGGGCTGGGAGGCGCAGAACAGCACGGTGTACGGCGCGGAGGCGTACAGGTCGCAGGCGCCGAGGCGGAGTTTGGCGAAGAAGGGCAAATGGCGCAGGGCGGGCCAGTGTTGGTCGACGAGGGGGGCGACGTGGCGGTCGAAGTTGCGGTGCGTGATGCCGCGGATGCCGAGTGCGAGCTGGCCTGCGGAGGGGTCGGTGGGCCCGAGGAGGGTTTGCACGGCGGCGACGCGGGCGGGGCGTGGGGGGAGGGTGGGGGCGGGTGGCGGGGCGGGCGGCGATGTGCAGTTCGCGGGGCCGGCGTTGTGGTGCGGTAGCGGGTCCCCCATGGATGGTGGACGATAGGGGGATTCGTCCGGGGTCGCAAGGGTTGACCTGGTATCGGTGGTTCCTGGGGACTTTGTGCAACGTTGGTGCCGCTGCGGGCACCGGGTATCCTTGGCAAGGAGGGATCGGGCATGAAGCGACTTCTTCGGGGCCTGGGGTGCCTGTGCTTTCTCTTCCACGCGGTGGTCGTGGCCTGCCAGGACGGCGACCCGGATGGCGGGACGGGCGGCACGGGCGTCAGCTATCTTCCGAGCGACTCGCTGCAGCCGGGGGAATTCGTGCGGGTTGCGCTCGAGTCTCCGGTCGCGGCGTCCTACGAGTGGTCGGTCGCGGTCGCGCCGGCGGGGGCATCGTACGAGCTGAGCCCGGATGGGGTGCGCGCGTTGTTCCGGCCGCGGGCGCCCGGCGACTACCGGCTTCGGGCGGTGCCCGCGGTTGAGGGTTCGGGCTTGGCCGAGCAGACGGCTGCGGTGCGGGTTGCGGAGCCCGCGTGCGAGCCTCTTGGCGGGACCTTGATCGGCATCGCCGGCAGCAGTCCGAACCGCTTCGTGCACGTCGACCCGTGTACCGGGGTGCAGACGCCCCTTGCCGACGTCGGGGACCCGTCCATGGGTTTTCCGCAGGGCATCTACGCCGTCGATCCTGACGCCCGGAGGCTCTACCTGCAACGGAGCACGGGGGGGGAGTTGCACCTGTTGGGTCTTGACGCGGACACCGGGGCGGTGACGATGGACGTCGTGGTTCCGCCGCCGGCCCTGACGATGATCGAGGTGGATCCCGGCGCCGGCGGTCTGCTCGTGGTGACGGGCGACGTCGATGCGCGGCTGAAGCACGTGGATCCCGGTTCCGGGACGCTCGACGATGCGGGTTCGGTCGGCTCCATGGCCGGCGTTCTGCAGGGCATCTACGCTGTCGACCCCGGGCGGCACCGGTTGTACTTCCTGCGGGGTGTGGAGGGCGACAACGTCCACCTCGTGGCGGTCGACACGCGGACCGCGGCGCCGGTGGTGGACGTGGCGCTTTCGGTTCCGCACGTCGGCGCCTTGCGCTTCGATGCGGTGGGGGGGGTTCTGTTCGGGGTCACCGGCTGTTGTCCGAACGAGTTTGCCGCGATTGACCCGGCGACGGGGGAGGTCGAGCCGCGGGCCATCCTGGGGGACTCGACCGTCGGTTTTCCGCAAGGCATCAATGGCGTGGCGTCCGAGGACCATGCCTTCATCTTCGAGCGGTCCGAGATCGGCGGGTCGGGTGCTTCGTTGGTGGTCGTGGATACGCGGACGGGCTCGCAGCGGTCATCCGTGCCGAGGTCGGGTGGCAGCTTCATGGTGCTTGAGTACGTTCCGGCGCCGTAGAGCACGCGCGTGGTCGGGTGCGGTGCGTGGTTGGCTACGGCCCGGACGATTCAGCGGTCGGGCGTTCGTCGGGCCGATGACAGCGGTCCCGGTCCTCGCCGGCTTGGTGGCGACCGAGGCGGTCGCGCTGTGGCGCGGCGGAGTCGATCCCCGGCGAGTGCTGCCGCTGCTGGTCATCCAGATCGGGTGGTGTGTGCTCTGGTTCCTGCTCTACCGCGCCGTTCGCGGTGCCGCGGCGGCAAGCGCCCGGGCCACGCCGGCCGCCCTGCCGTCGCCTTGACGCGCGGATGGCCGGGAGCGTTGCCGGCGTCGGGGTGGTTCATCATCGGGTCGACGGTGAACGAGGTGTCGGGCCGGACGGCGGGCGCTCGACGGCTCCCTCATGCTATGCTGGTGGAGGTCCAGGAGGTGAATCATGCGGCCCGGTGCATGTTTGGGAGCGATGGCCCTACTGGCGCTTGCCCCAGCCGCCGGTTGCAACTGTCAGGGCGTCGCCGTGGGCACGGACGACGAGGTTGCCGCCGACACGCCGCGGGATGGCGGGTTCGAGGCGGGCGACCTGGACGCCGACGCGGGTTCCGATGCGGACAGCGATGCCGGTCCCGCTGCGGACGCCGATACCGGAACCGGCGAGGACGGCGGCTCCGAAGCGGAGGCTTGGCCCGACGCGCCATCCACCTGCGAGTGGTACGAAATGCGCTCGGCGTTCGACGGCGACTGCGGGGGCTACGGCGAGTCGTGGGTGCGTGATCCCTTCTACGCGCCGGGGGACGAACCCGTCCTGCGCGTGGTGTCGGTCTATGAACCGGCAACGGGGTCCCGGACGGGAGGCCCGATCCGGCTGCACCTGCGGCGGACCTACCGCCCCGTCGTGCTCGTGCTCGGGGCCTACGAATCGGTCGAGTGGGTCATCGAGCGCGACGAGGGCGCGCGGCTCGAGCGGATCTTCGTCTACGGCTATGATGCGCAGGAGATCACCGGGGCCGACGACGTGCCGGTGACCAACCACAGCCCGGGCGGCGACCACCCGGGGATCTGTTGGCCGTTCTGCTCGGAGTACGACACGCGCTCGTCCGTGGAGCGCATTGAGGCCGAGACGGGGCTCGCGGTGCGCACGTTCGACGGTTGCTACAATCCCAGCGGCATCACGCTCGGCGACGTCTGCCGCGAGGAGTGCCGCGCGACCGTGGCCTGCGCGGGCCGCGAGTGCGGGTGGGTTCCCGAGTGCCGGCTGGAATGCGGCGGCTGCCCGCCGGGCGAGCGCTGCGGGAGCTGGAGTTGCTCGGCTTGCGCCCCTTCCTGCTCCGGGCGCGCGTGCGGCACCGACGGCTGCGGCGGCTCCTGCGGTTCGTGTGGTGACGGCCTCCTCTGCGACGGCTCCGGCGCGTGCGTCCCGGATGCCACGTTCCCCGGCTGCGCGGACGTCACCGCGGAGTCCCACTACTGCCTGACGGTTTCCGACCGGCGGCCCGCGTTGCTCGGCCTGGACAGCGGCACGGTCTGCCCCTTCGGCAAGCCGGACCTCGACCTGCACAGCGAAGGCACCCCGGACACCGGCTCCATCGGCTGGCTCGACGGCAGCCTGCTCCTCTGCATCGAGCGCACCGGCCTGCACGGCCTCGTCCGCTACGACGTACTGGCGGACGTCCTGACGGTCGCCCCCGTGCCCTGCAGTGGTCTCGCCGTCTGGCGCGACGGCATGATCACCGAGCAGATGCTGTCGTGGGGCTACCCCGAGGGTTTGACGTACTTCACCTCTTTCGACGACGCGCTCGACGGTGTGGGCGAAACGTGGCCGTGGGCGGCCTGGGCCGAAGCAATGACCTCGCACGAAGACCTCCTGTACTGGGCGGGGCGCGGGAGCGACGGACTCGAAGTGCGGTCCCTGCCCTCGGGCGAAGTCGTGCGGACCATCACCCTCGACTACGACGTCTCTCTCGGGGGCATGTCGGTGACCGACGACGGACTGCTCGTGATCGCCTCGGGATGGCGGGAAGTCCGCGTGACGATGCTCGACGAGGCGACCGGCACTTGGCTGCGCGACGTCGTCCCCACGGCCCCCGTGTTCGGCCTGGCCTGCTTCGTCGGACCGTAGGGCGAAGGAGAGACCCGCGTCACGGCGTGGCCTCCCTCCGTCTCGCAGGGTATCCTCGGGGACGTTCGTTCGGAGGAGCGATGTACACGACGGTTGCGGACGGGAGGAGCCGTCGAGGTCTTGGAGTCGAGCGGTCACCTGGGGTGCGCTCGCACGCGGCAGCGGTCGCCCTGTGCGTCGTCCTGGGTGCTGCTCGCTGCGACTGCGGCGCAGTCTCCGCGGCCGACGACAACCTGGGCGATGCCTCCGATGGGACCGGCGAAGACCTGTCGGGCGACCGGGGCGAGACGCTGGGCGGACCCGACGGGGCGGATGAACACGTGGGCGAATTAGGCCCCGACGCGACCGATGCGTCTCCGGTCATCCGCGGGTCCACCTGCGGCAACGGCGTCCTCGACGACCACGAGGAATGCGACGACGGCAATCGGGTGGACGGCGACGGCTGCGACTGGCTCTGCCGACTTGGGGAGGGTGAATCGCCGCCTGCGGCCGATCCGCTGGTCGGTCCGTTTGCCCCCGCTGGGCCGGTCGTGCCGCTCGACGGGACCGACCCATCGATGCCCGGCCCGTTCGAGCGCCTGCCACTGGTGTGGACGGGGGAGGCGTTCGCGACGGCCCTGAGCGAGATGCTCCCCGGCGACGAGTGGCAGATCCGCTTCCGCCGGTTCGACGCGAGCGGGCACGCGTTCGACGCGGACTGGATCTACGACTCGCCCATCTCCACCAGTCTCGACTTGGTCTGGACCGGCTCCGGGTTCGGCCTGTTCTACTCCGACCTCTCCGCCGGGATCTTCTACATGCCGCTCGACGTCGCGGGAAAGCCGCTGGCAGCGCCGAGGCTTGTGGTGCCGGACCCGCAGGCTCGCGCACCGTCGGCCGACGCCACGGCGGCCGGGTTCGTGCTGGCGTGGATGGTCGAAGGGACGCCCGGTCACGCGACGAGTTGGTGCGGGACGCTCGGCGAGCCACCTGACGCCGTGCGGGTGCGTCTCGTGGGACCGGGCGGCGCGACCGACGACCTTCCGGGACCGGTTACCGTGGAGACGCAGGCGGGCTGGCCACCTGACATCGCGACGGGCGAGGACGGGTACGGCATGGTTCTGGCGCGGGACGCCACGGTCACCGCGGCGACTCCCCCGACCGAACTGAACTGAGGCTGCTGGCTGGCCTCGAGCACCTGATCGTGTGCCGGCGGCTCGAGTTGAAGATCATCATGTCGACGACGTTGCCGAAGCGGTGATCGCGACCCGGTCCTTGTACACCGCGTTGTACACTCCTTGTACACCGCGCCCCGAGGCTCCTCGCGCTCCTCGCGTAACCCATCGACATGTCTAGTCGGGGCGAGTGGATTTGAACCACCGACTCCCAGACCCCCAGTCTGGTGCGCTAACCAGGCTGCGCTACGCCCCGAACTTCGCGCCGCGGCCACCGGCCGTGCGGCGGGCGCCGATCCCTAGCCGGATCGGCGGCCTTTGGCAACCCCTTCGTGAGCCTTCGCCGCCGGCGGCTTGCGCAGGGGCAGCGGCGCCTCCAGGCGGGTCGCGGCGAGTCCCAGTGCGTCCGCGGCCTCGCGCAGGGTGCGCCGGATCTCGTGCGCCACCGACACGCCCGCGTCCTGCAGCGACTTGCGCGCTTCGCCCAGCGCTTCCTCGATGCCGCGCTCGCGCAGCACCTTGCGCGCGCCGTCGATCGTGTAGCGCAGGTCGTGCAGCAGGTGCCGCACGAGCGCCAGGACCTCGACGTCGCGGCGCGAGTAGACGCGCTGTCCGGAGCGGGACTTGGCGGGCCGGATGGAGCGGAACTCGGTCTCCCAGTAGCGGATGACGTGCGGTTTGATTCCGAGGATCCGCGCCGTCTCGCCGATCCGGAAGAAGAGCTTGTCCGGCAGGACCAAGGCTCGCATCGGGGTGCTCCCGGGTCCTACTTGCGGCCCGGGTTCAGCCGTGCCCGCAGGACCTGGGACGGCTTGAACGTCAGGACCTTGCGTTCGGCGATGACGATCGGGGCGCCGGTCTGCGGGTTGCGGCCCGTGCGTTGCGACTTGTGGCGCACGGTGAAGTTGCCGAATCCCGAGACCTTCACCTGTTCCCCCTTCGACAACGTTTCCTTCATGATGTCGAAGATGGCTTCGACGGCATCCGAAGCCTCCTTCTTGCTGAAGCCGCCGACCTTCTCGTAGACGCCATCGACCAGATCCGCCTTCGTCATCGGATTCCCTCCTTGGCCCGCCCGTCGGACTCTCTCCCCGCGGGCCTCGTCGAGCCGTCCAGTGGGGACTTGCCTCCCCCGGCTACTTGCGGATCGTTACCCCAAACCGGGAAACAAGTCCATCCACCACGCCGGCGTGTGCCGTCTCGACCTCCGCCTCCGTCAGTGTCCGTTCGGGATGCCGGTACACGAGGGCGAAGGCCATGCTCTTCCTGCCCGCGGGGATGCCCTCCCCGCGGTACACGTCGAAGACGGAGACCTCGTCGAGGAACGTGGGTCCCAGCCGGCGGGCATCGGCGACGACGTCCCCCGCGGTGACGGTCTCGTCGAAGACGGCGGCCAGGTCCCGGCGCACGGCCGGGAACCGCGGCAGCTCGCGCACCTTGTCCGGTTCCGGCCGGAAGCGTTCCGGGGTGAGCTCGAGCTCCAGGACCTGGGCGCCGCGCGGCACGTCGAGTCTGTCGGCGGTTGCGGGGTGGAGCTCGCCGGCGAAGCCGGCTTCGGCGCCATCGATCTCGACGAGGCAAGCCGAGCGCGGGTGGCACCAGCGGACGCGGTCCGGTGCGGGTCGCAGAGCCCACGGGCGCCGGAGGGCGCCGTCGGCGGCGGCGGCGAGCATGGCGGCCAGGTCGTAGAGGTCCCAGTCGGCGGCGTTGCCGGCCAGGCCTTCGATCCGCTTGCCGGCCAGCACGATGCCGAGCCGCCACGTTTCGTGCGGCAGGCCGGGCGTGCCGCCGGGGCGGCGGTGGAAGGTCTTGCCGAGCTCGAACAGGGCGGCGCCGGGCAGGCGGTGTGCGAAGGCGAGGCGCGCGTCGCCCAGCAGGCCCGGGAGCAGGGTGGTGCGCAGGAGGGCGCGTCCGGCGTCGAGGGGGTTCTTGAGCGGGACGCATTGGTCTTCGGTCGCGCCGAACGCCTGGAGGGTCGGCAGGTCGGCGAAGACGTGGTTGACGGTCTCGGCGAGTCCGCGAGCAACGAGGACGCGGCGCAGGGTGGCGAGTTTTTCCCAGTTGCCCTGCGTGCGCGGCCCTGCGGTCACGGTGGGCGGGGTGCCGGGCAGGGCGTCGTAGCCGCCGATGCGTGCGATTTCCTCGACGAGGTCGATTTCGCGCGTGAGGTCCGGGCGCCAGCCCGGTGCGACGACGTCCAGGGCGCCGTTCGAGGCCGGGGCGAGGCGGCAGCCCAGGCGCTCCAGCGTGCCGCGGATTTCGTCGGAGGGGAACTCGCGGCCGACGATCCGCGCGACGCGCGCGGGACGAAGGCGGACGGGTGCGGGGTCGGGGCCGGTTCCGCCGGCGTCGATCGCCTCGCCGCACACGCGTCCTCTTCCCAGCTCGGCCATGAGGCCGGCGGCGTAGGCCAGGGCCCGCGGCACGCCGCTGCGATCGGTGCCGCGCTCGAAGCGGTACGACGATTCGGACGAGAGGCCGAGGCGGCGCGAGGTGCGGCGGATCGAGGGCGGGTCGAAGTGGGCGCATTCGATGAGCACGTCCGTGGTGTCGTCGCGGATCTCGCTCGACAGTCCGCCCATGACGCCGGCGACGGCGACGGGGCCTTCGCCGTCGCAGATGAGGACGTCGTCGGGGACGAACCGGCGTTCGAGGCCGTCGAGCGTGAACATCGTCTCGCCGTCGCGGGCGCGGCGGACGACGATCGTGCCGCCGCGCAGCTTCGCGAGGTCGAAGGCGTGGAGCGGCTGGGAGAAGAGGAGCAGGACGAGGTTGGTGACGTCGACGAGGTTGGAGACGGCGCGCACGCCGAGGAGGTGGAGGCGGTAGCGGACGGCCCAGGGCGACGGGGCGACGGCGAGGCCGCGGACGACTTGGGCGCCGTAGCGCGGGCATCCCGCGGGGTCGTCGACACGCACGTACGGATCGACCTCGCGTGCGGTGCGCTGGAACGGCGGCGCCTGCGGCAGGCACACGGGGCGGCGGTAGATCGTCCCCAGCTCGCGTGCGATGCCGAGGTGGCCGAGGCCGTCGGGGCGGTTCGGGGTGACGTTGACGTCGAGGACGTGGTCGTGGAGGCAGAGTACCTCGTGGAGGCTTGCGCCGGGCCGTGTCGCGGGCGGCAGGACGAGCAAGCCCGAGGCGTCGGCGCCGATGCCCAGGTCGGTTTCGGAACAGAGCACGCCGAGGGACTCGACGCCGCCCAGGCGGCGTGCTTCGACCGCGACGTCGCCGAGCTTCGCGCCCGGGGGTGCGTAGGCCGTCTTGCCGCCGGGTGCGGGGATGTTCGGGGCCCCGCAGACGACCTCGCGGCGGCCGACGCCGTCGGCGACGACGACGACGTGCATGTCGGGGCGGCCGGGGTGCGGCCGGACCTCGAGCACTTCGCCGGCGACGGCGCCTTCCAGGTGGGCGCCCGCGCGATGCACGGCCTCGACTTCGAACCCGGTCATGGTCAGTCGTTCGGCGACTTCGGCCGCCGGTTCGGGCAGGTCGATCAGCTCGCGGAGCCAGGCCAGGGAGATCTTCATTGGAATTGCCTCAGGAAGCGCAGATCGTTCTCGTAGAGCAGGCGGATGTCGGACATGCCGTGGCGGAGCATGGCGAGGCGGTCCACGCCCATGCCGAAGGCGAAGCCCTGCCATTTTTCCGGGTCGTAGCCGACGTGGCGGAAGACGGCGGGGTCGACCATGCCGCAGCCGAGGATCTCGAGCCAGCCGCTGCCTTTGCAGACGCGGCAGCCCTTGCCGCGGCAGACGACGCAGCGGCAATCGATCTCGCCGGACGGCTCGGTGAAGGGGAAGAACGAGGCGCGGAAGCGGACGGAGACGTCGGCGCCGAAGAACTCCTGGACGAAGAGGGTGAGGCAGCCCTTGAGGTCGGCGAGGGTGGTGTGGTCGTCGACGAGGAGTCCTTCGACCTGGAAGAAGCGGGGGGAGTGGGTGGCGTCGTCGTCGTGGCGGTAGACGGCGCCCGGGATGACGACGCGGACGGGGGGCTGTTGGGCGAGCATGGTGCGGATCTGTACCGGCGAGGTGTGGGTGCGCATGAGGAGGTTGCCGGGGGCGTCGACGAACAGCGTGTCTTGCATGTCCCGCGCCGGGTGGTCGGGCGGGAAGTTGAGGGCTTCGAAGTTGTGGAAGTCGTCCTCCACCTCGGGACCTTCGGCGACCTGGAAGCCCATGCGCCCGAAGATGTCGACGATGTCGTGCATCGTGGACATGAGCGGGTGGGCGTGTCCGTGGGGCAGGCCGCGGGGCGGGAGGGTCGGGTCGAGGGGCGGTCCGGAGAGGGAGCGTTCGAACGCTTCTCTTTCGAGGGTCGTGAGGCGGTTCTCGAGCCGGGAGGCGGCGTCGTCCTTGGCGCGGTTGAGGGATGCGCCGAAGGCGGGACGTTCGGGGGCGGGGAGGGTGCCGAGTTTCTTCTGGAGGGCGGTGAGGGCGCCCTTCTTGCCGAGGAGTTTCGCGGCGGCGGCGCGGGCTTCTTCGGCGTTGTGTGCGGCGGCCAGGTCGGCGTCGAGGCGTTCGAGGAGGGCGTGGAGCTCGGCGGCGAGGTCGGGGGCCTGCTGGTCGGGTTGCGTCATCGGACCCACACCTCCGCGGGCGCGCTCGGGCTCCCCGCGACGGGCGGGGCGCCTGCGTCCGGGTCGGATCGGGACATGAGAGGGCCGTGGCTACGCGCGGGCCAGCTCGGCGACGGCGCGGAAGGTGGTGGGATCGGCGACGGCGATTTCGGCGAGGCTCTTGCGGTTGAGGGCGACGTTCGCCTTGTGCAGGCCGCTGATGAGCTTGCTGTAGGAGAGCTTGACGGCGTCGCGGGCGGCGGCGTTGATGCGGACGATCCACAGCTTGCGGAAGTCCTGCTTGCGCTGCTTGCGGTGCCGGTACTGGTAGATCCAGGCGTGCCGGACCGCCTCGACGGCGCGGCGGTACATCTTGTGGCGCCCGCCGTAGAACCCGCGGGCGAGCTTCATGATCTTGTTGCGGCGGCGGCGAGCCTTGACTCCGCGCTTGACCCTCATGACGAGCCTCCCTAGCCGTTCGGAAGCTGGCGCCGGATGCGGCCGGCGTCGGCGCGATGGACGATCTGCGTCTTGCGGTTGCGGCGGCGCTGCTTGGGGGTCTTGTGTTCCAGCAGGTGGCTGCCGGCGGCGCGTTCGCGACGGATCTTGCCGCCTTTCAGGACATGGAACCGTTTGGCCGCCGAGCGGCGCGTCTTCATCTTCGTCTTCGGCATCGGAACCCTCGCAACTCCCTGTCGGACCGGCCCTTGGGGGCGGATCCGAACATCGACGGAGCGCGTTGTGTACAACAGTCCGGCGAGGGAGGCAAGGAAGAAAAGGTCGTTGGTTGGTGGTGGGTCGTCCGGGTCGAGTTGCTGGTTGGGGCGGGGGGTCAGGCGAGGGACTCGGTCAGCTCCACGGTTCCGGCGCCGTAGTCGAGCACCAGGCGCAGGCCGGCGAAGAAGTCGTCGCCCAGGAGGCCGTCGATGTCGTCCCCGGGAGGGAAGGAATGGCAGGCGATCTCGAAGTCGTCGCGGATCCAGCCCAGAGACGAGATGTGCGGTGCGCGCACGACGTAGCCGAACTCTTCGCCGATCATCGAGCGGACTCGCGAGCATCGGAGGGCGTGATCCGGGCGAAGGCCGAGGCGGAGGGCCTGATTCACGTCGAGGATGGATGTAGCCGTCCCCGTATCCAACGCGAAGTGCAGCGTCTCGGAGGGGATGCCGTGCGCCCAGACGATGACGGGGACGACGATGAGCCCGCCTCGGCGTTCGAAAGCAAGGGGCCCCATTCCATCACCGCGAGGCCGACCAGGGTGCGTCCTGGCGGGAACAACTCGCCGGTGTACCAAGTCGCGAGCAGGCCGTGGGACGTTGCGTCGACCGTGTCGATGCAGTTCCGGTCCGGGCCGTGAGCGACGACCACGCCGTCCTCCAGGACGCAGCACTCGTCCGCCGAGATGTCCGCCACCACGACCCACTGATCCGGGTAGGCCCGTTCGATCTCCGCCTTCGTCATCCGTGGTCCCATGGCCCGGACTCTACGCGTCGCGCCCGGGGGGGACCAAGTTCCCCGCGCCGGGCCACCTCGCCGCCGTTCCGGCACGCACGACCGTTGACACGCTCCCCGCCGGTGGCCTAGGTTCCGCGGCGACCGGCAGGGTGGCAGGAGCGCCCGGGCGCGTTGCCCGAGGGAAGCCGGTGAGAATCCGGTGCGGCCCCCGCCACTGTGAGCGCCGACGAAGGGCGGAACGAAGCCACTGGCGGTGACCGATCGCTTGGACGGTCGGCCCGCTGGGAAGGCCCGCCCCGAGAACGACGCGCGAGCCAGGAGACCTGCCCTGACGGTCGAGATTTCCGGCTCCGGCGCCGGGGCGGCGCGGGCGCGGGTCTTCGTACCCCTCCCCATCTTCCCCCCTTTGCGCCGGCAGCCAGCCGCTCGGGGTCCGCAGCGGCAGAGGAGGGTGCGATGGTTCGTTTTTCGTTTTTCGTTTTTCGTTTTTCGTCCGGACGGTGCGTTGCGTGCGGGGCGGGGCGTCCGATCGCGGTCGCGCTGCTCGTGCTGGCGGGCCTGGCGGCGGGGTGCGGGGACGACGACACGACGCCGGGGGACGGGGGGGACGTCGAGACGACGGGCGACGTCGAAGGGGGTGCGGACGGCGACGGGGACGGCGAGGCGGAGGCGGAGGGCGAGGCGGACGCCGAGCCGGAGGCGGAGGCGGAGGGGGGTGCGGACGGCGACGCGGACTCCGACGCGGATGGGGACGGCGACGGGGACGCCGACGCGGACGACGGCGGGGGCGGCTGGACGCGGACGCTGGCGGTGGTGGCCAGCGACTATCTGGCCGGCGGGCTGGCGCTGATCGACCTCGACACGGTCGAGGCGGCGACGCCGACGGTCGTGACGTCGGCCGCGACGGTGCACGCGGACGCCGTCCTCGCGTGCCGTGGTGGGGGGGTTGTCGACGTCGTCGAGCGGATGGGCTCGGACCGCCTTGCGCGCTACCAGGTGGAGGGCGGGGTCGCGACGGCGGGCGCGGCGCTCGACCTGCCGGACGGCTCGAACCCGCAGGACGCGCAGGTGATCGCGGGCGGGGCGAGTCTCGCGGTGCCGCTGTACGAGCAGGCGGCGATGGACATCGTGGCGGGGGACCTCGGTGCCGTCACGTCCTTGATCGATCTGGCGGGCTACGCGGACGCGGACGGCCTGCCCGAGTCGGTTCACGTGGTGGAGACGGCGGGGCGGCTGTTCGTCTCGCTCCAGCTTCTGGATCGTTCGGGTTCGATCTGGACGCCGACGGGGCCGGGGGTGCTGGCGGTGTTCGACGCGGTGTCGTTCGTGCCGATCGACGTCGATGCGGTCACGGCGGGTACGCAAGGTGTCGTGCTGGTGGGCTCCAACCCGGCGGGGCCGATGCGGGTGGTCGGACCTGCGATCCTGGTTTCGAGCGTGGGGAGCTACGGCACGGACGACGGCGGGATCGAGGCGGTGGATGGGGCGACGGCCGAGGCCCTGGGGTTCGTGATCACGGAGGCGGTGCTGGGGGGCGATCTGGCGGACTGGATCGTCCTGGCGGACGACACGGGCTTCGCGGTGGTGACGGTGGGCTTTGCGGAGGACCGGCTGGTGGCTTTCGACCTGGACACGGGTGCCGCCGTGGGCGTGCCGCTCTTGACGTCGGGCGGCTACACGTTGTCGGGACTGGTCGACCTGGGCGACGGGCGGATTGCGGTCGGGGACCGCACGGCCGGCGCGGCGGGGGTGAGGGTGTTCGACGCGGCGACGCGCGCGGAGTTGACGACCGCTCCGATTCCGGTGGGTTTGCCGCCGGTTGGGGCGTGTATCGTCGACTGAACGTGGGGCAGCGGAGGCGCTCGACGGGTCGTTTCCGCGGCGCGCTTCCGTGGTCTGCCGCCGGCCGTCGACCGCCGACCGCCGGTTCGGCGCTACATCCCGGAAACCCTTGACTTCGTCGACCCGATCCCCTAGGTAGGCGCCACGCGCCGGCGGGGGTGCGAGCCGCGTCCGGCGCCGATTCCGAAGAGAGGTCTGGTCCGCGTGCATGGAGCGGCGAGCGAGTCCGCGCCGGGGGGAGGGGAAAGAGGGCAGATGGCGTTGGAACTGACGGCGGAACGCAAGCAGCGCCTCGCGGCTCTGGTGGGGCGCTATCCGATCAAGGCGGCGGCGTGTCTTCCGGCGCTGCACGTGGTGCAGGAGGAGCGCGGGGCGATCGACGCCGAGGCGATCGAGTATGTTTCCCGGTTGCTGGACATTCCCGCCGGGCGGGTGGAGGAGGTGGCCAGCTTCTACACGATGTACAAGCGGAAGGCGCCCGGGCGTTTCCACATCGAGATCTGCACCAACCTGAGCTGTTCGTTGATGGGAGCCGAGCATCTGCGCGAGGTCCTGGCGCGGGAGCTGGGGATCCAGCCGGGGCAGACGACGCGCGACGGGAAGTTCACGCTGAGCGAGGTCGAGTGTCTTGCTTCGTGCGGGACGGCGCCGGTGTTGCAGGTGAACGGCGAGTTCCACGAGGCGCTGACGCCGGACCGGGTGAAGGCGTTGTTGGGCGAGCTGCGCTCGCGCGCGGCGGGAGGCTAGGGTGATGGCCGGCGAACGTCTGCTGACGCGGAACTGGGACACGCCGGACGCCGTCCGGCTGCCGGTCTACGAGCAGCGGGGCGGCTACAAGGCGGCGCGCAAGGCGCTGGGGATGAGTGCGGCCGAGGTGGTCGCGGAGGTGAAGAAGGCCAACCTGCGCGGGCGCGGGGGCGCGGGGTTTCCGGCCGGGGTGAAGTGGGGTTTCATCAACGCGGCGGCCCCGACGAAGTACCTGGTGATCAACGCGGACGAGGGCGAGCCCGGGACGTTCAAGGACCGCGTGCTCATGGAGCGCGATCCGCACCAGCTCATCGAGGGGTGCATCATCGCGTCGTACGCGATTGGGGCGCACCACTGTTACATCTACATCCGCGGCGAGCTGCCCAAGGCTGCGAAGACGCTGACGGGTGCGATAGCGGAGGCGCGGGCGCACGGATATCTGGGCAGGACGTGTTTCGGGCAGCCGTTCGAGCTGGAGATCACGGTCCATCGGGGTGCGGGGGCGTACATCTGCGGCGAGGAGACGGCGCTTCTGGAATCGCTGGAGGGCAAGCGTGGGGAGCCGCGGCTCAAGCCGCCGTTCCCGGCGGTGGTGGGCGCCTTCGGGCAGCCGACGATCGTGAACAACGTGGAGACGATCTCCGCGGTGACGCACGTGCTGGAGCGCGGGGGCGAGGCTTTCGGGGCGCTCGGTCTGCCCGGCGACGGCGGCACGCGGGTGTTCTGCCTTTCCGGCCACGTGAAGAAGCCGGGGCTCTACGAGCTGCCGGTGGGTACGCCGTTGCGCACGTTGATCTACGAGCACGGGGGCGGGATCCGCGAGGATCGGGCGCTCAAGGCGGTGATCCCGGGCGGCTCGTCCACGCCGGTCCTGTTGCCCGAGCACATTGACGCGCCGCTGTCGGTCGACGGCCTGAAGGCCGTCGGCTCGCTGATCGGCTCCGCGGCCGTGATCGTGATGGACGAGACCACGTGCGTGGTGCGTGCGATGTGGCGGCTGGCGCGTTTCTACCATCACGAGTCGTGCGGGCAGTGCACGCCGTGCCGCGAGGGCACGGGGTGGCTGGAGCGGGTGCTGGGGCGGATCGAGACGGGGGTCGGGCGCGACGGCGACGTGGACCTGCTCAGGAACATCGCCGACAACATGATGGGCAACACGATCTGTCCGCTCGGCGATGCCGCCGCGATGCCGACGCTCGGGTTCCTCAACCGTTTCCGGACCGAGTTCGAGCAGCACGTGTTGCAGGGCAAGTGTCCGTTCGGCGGCCGCTTCGCCCTGCCCGCGGGCTGGCAGGCATGAGGTCCTCCATGATGTTGAGTTCTGGTGGTCGTGCCCTTCGACTCGCCTGGCGGCTCGCTCAGGGCGCCTGCGGCGGTCGTGGTCCGGCGCTGGCGTTCGTGTTGCTGGCGGTGGCGGCCGGGACGGCGGGTGCGGCCGAGCCCGAGCCGTCGCCGGGCGGGCTGGGAGCGCTGGTGGCGGCGGGCGACGCGCCGGTCGTGGTTGCCGCGACGGCGTCGACGTCTCCGTCGGATTCCGGGGCGCCGCTGGTGGAGCAGTACAAGGAGGGGGGAGGGATTCGGCGGCAGTCGTCGCGGACGCACGTGGTGCTGTTCTGGGTCGGTGCCGTGGCGGCGCTCCTGGGGGCGATTGCGGTGATCGTCGCCCGTCGTCCGATGCGTTCGGCGCTCGGGCTGCTGGTCGTGGTCCTGGCGACGGCGGGGTTGTACCTGTTGTTGCGGGCCGAGCTTCTGGCGGCGTTGCAGGTATTGATCTACGCGGGTGCGGTGGTGGTGCTGCTGGTGTTCGTGATCACGTTCCTGGACCAGGGGGCGGTGACGGCGCCCGGCGGGCGTCGGTTGCCGGTGCGCATTCTTGCGGTGGCGGCTGTGGTCTACGTGTTGTATTTGGCGGCCCGCGAGCTGTTCGCGATGGGGCTGGGCTCGCGCATCCCCCCTGCGGCGGATTTCGGGTCGACGGCGAGCGTCGGGCAGGCGTTGTTCACGACGTTCGTGATCCCGTTCGAGGCGGTTTCGGCGCTGCTGCTCACGGCGATCGTCGGGGCGGTGGCGGTGGCGAAGGGGAGGGCGGGGGGAGCGTCCGCGAGCGCCGGAGGCGCGCCTGGCGGAGCCGGCGCCGGGCCGGTCGCGGGGCCTGGCGGGCCGGCGGGCGCCTCTGCGGGCGGGCACGGCGAGGGAGGCGAGTGATGCCGGACGTCGGACTGAACCACTACCTCCTGCTGGGTGCGATGCTGTTTTCGCTCGGTGCGGTCGGCTTCGTCGTGCGGCGCAACGCGCTCATCTCGCTGATGAGCATCGAGCTGATGCTGAACGCGGCGAACCTGGTGCTGGTGGCGTTCAACCGCTATCACCCGGTGGACCACACGGGGCAGATCTTCGCGTTGTTCGTGGTGGCCATCGCGGCGGCGGAAGCGGCGGTGGGTCTGGCGATCATCGTTTCCCTCTACCGTCTGCGCCGTTCGGTCGGGACCGACGACGCGGACGGGATGAAAGGCTAGGGGAGGACAGGCCATGGAAGTCATGGAGCGCATCGTCCTCAATCCCTACGTGGCGTGGATCGCGGCCTTCCCGCTGTTGGGCGCGATCCTGAACGGCTTCCTGCTGTCGTGGATCGGCAAGCTCTTGCCGCGCCGCACGCGCGAGAACCTGCTCTCGCGCTCGACGGTCCACATGGTCGCGCTGATGTCGGTCGGCGCCTCGTTCGTGGTCGCCGCGCTGGCCGCGATCTACCTGTGGAAGGGGTGGGGCGAGGTTCCGCCGCCGCAGGCCATCGTGGCGCGGTTGTGGAACTGGCTGCCGCTGGCGGATCTCTCGCGCGGCGTGCCTTCGATCCACGACACGGTGAAGGCGGCCGAGGTGTACGTGCCGGTGAACCTGATGGTCGACCGGCTGTCGGCGATGATGGCCGTGATGGTCAGCGGCGTGAGCTTCCTGATCCACGTGTACTCGATGGGGTACATGGGCCACGACAAGTCGTACCGGCGTTTCTTCACGTACCTGAACCTCTTCGTGTTCTTCATGCTGGTGCTGGTGCTGGCGGACAACCTGGTGCTGATGTTCGTGGGCTGGGAGGGGGTCGGGCTCTGTTCGTACCTGCTCATCGGCTTCTGGTTCGACAAGGAGGCCAACGCGCAGGCGGGCAAGAAGGCGTTCATCGTCAACCGCATCGGGGACTTCGGCTTCCTGCTGGGCATCTTCTTCCTGGCTTCCTGGCTGGGGACGGTGCGATTCCAGGGCATGACGTTGCCGAACGGGACGACGCTGGACGGGATCAACACGATCCTGGCGGGCGGCGGCGCGGGGTTGTTGCCTGCCAAGACGGTGCTGGGGGTTTCGGGCGCGTTCCTGGTGAGCATGCTGCTGTTCGTCGGCGCGACGGGCAAGAGCGCGCAGATTCCGCTGTACGTCTGGCTGCCGGACGCGATGGCGGGTCCCACGCCGGTCTCGGCGTTGATCCACGCGGCGACGATGGTCACGGCGGGCGTGTACATGATCGCGCGGCTGAGCCCGTTGTTCTCGCTCTCGCCCACGGCGATGGCGGTGGTCGCGACGGTCGGGGCGGGGACGGCGCTCTTCGCGGCGACGATCGGCCTGACGCAATTCGACATCAAGAAGGTCCTGGCCTACTCCACGATCAGCCAGCTCGGCTACATGTTCCTGGCCGTCGGGGTCGGGGCGTTCTCGGCGGGCATGTTCCACCTCTTCACGCACGCGTTCTTCAAGGCCTGCCTCTTCCTCTGCGCCGGCGCGGTGATCCACGCGATGCACGAGCGGCAGGACATCCGGGAGATGGGGGGTCTGCGCAAGTCGCTGCCGGTGGTCCACTGGACGTTCCTCGCCTCGACGCTGGCCATCGCCGGCTTCCCGCCGTTCGCCGGCTTCTTCTCCAAGGACGAGATTCTCTGGACCGCGTTCGCCGGCAGCGCGATCACGCGCAGCGCGTTCGTGCCTTCGTGGTGGCCGACGCTGTTGTGGGCGGCCGGCATGGCTGCTGCGGCCTGCACGGCGTTCTACATGTTCCGGCTCTACCTCCTGACGTTCTGGGGCGAGTCGCGTGCGCCGGAGGAGGTGCGCGAGCACCTGCATCCTCCGGAGCGGCGGGGTGCGCTGTCCTTCCTCTGGACCGACCCGCACACGCCGGGCTCGATGCGCGTGGTGCTGATGGTGCTCGGCGCCTTCGCGACGGTGATCGGCCTGGTGGGCATGCCGGCGCTCGTGCTGCACGGCCTGGAGAAGGTCGGCCTGCACGTGCCCAACCTCTTCGACCGCTGGCTGCACCCTTCGGTCGTCGCGTTCACCGGTCACGGCTCGGCGTCGCTGGAGGGCGCGCTCATGTTCGCGTCGGTGCTGGTCGCCGTCGCCGGGGCGTACCTCGCATGGACCTTCTACCGCTCGTGGCCGCCGCAGCCCGCGCAGGCGGTGATCGCGGCGGTGCCGCGGCTGTACAAGCTGGTGCTGGACAAGTGGCGCATCGACGAGCTGTACGGGTGGATCATCGTGCGGCCCGTGCGGCTCGTGGCTTTCGCCTGCTACGAGTTCGTGGACCGGGTGCTCATCGACACGATTCTGGTCACGGGGACGGCGTACGTCGCGCGCGGGGTGGGGGGGGTGTTCCGCAAGCTGCAGGGCGGGGTGATCCACCGCTACGCCGCGGTGATGGCGCTGGGGGTCGCGGGGGTGCTGTGGTTCGTCGCGCAGCCGTACGCGACGGTTCCGCTGCTGGAGCGGCCGGTGCGTTTCCTGCGCTACGTCGGCCAGGACCCCGGCACGGGCGCGGCGCGCATGGTTCTGGTCCTGCCCGACGCCCCGTACGTCTACGAGCTGGACCTCGACTCCGACGGCACGGTGGACGTCGACGTGGACCCGCGTGCCCCGGTCTACGATCGCACGGTGGTGCGCGGCGACGTGTTCCTGGTCTGCCTTCCCGAGGGCCAGAACGTGGTGACCGCGGTGGCGCGCAGCGGTTTCGACCTGACGCGCAAGCTGGTTCTGACCGTGGACATCGTGGGTCCCCTGGACTGCCGGCCGTGGACGGTGCGTGAGGATCCGCGGTTCTCCCGGGCGGCGGTCGTGGCGGAAGGAGGCCGGCCATGAGGCATCTCCTGACGCTGTTGATTGCGATCCCGGCCCTGGCGCCGATCGGCCTGTGGCTGGTTCCGCGGCGGCTGGTGCGAGCGCAGCAGGCGTACGCGTTCGTGGTCGCGCTGCTGGTCTTCGGCCTTTCGCTCCTGCTCTTGCGGCAGAGCCCGCTGGACGCCCACGGGTTCCTGGCGCGCTTCAACGAGCGGGCCGACTGGGTGCCTTCGGCGGGCATCGCCTACTCGGTGGGTGTCGACGGCATCTCGATCTTCCTCGTGCTGCTCACGACGCTGCTCACGCCGATCGCGCTGCTCTCGTCGTTCCGTGCCGTGACGGAGCGGGTGCGCGAGTACCTGGCGTCGTTCCTGCTGCTCGAGGCCGCGATGCTCGGCGCGTTCGTGGCGCTGGACATGTTCCTGTTCTTCCTCTTCTGGGAAGTGATGCTGGTGCCGATGTTCGTGATCATCGGCGTCTGGGGCGGGCCGCGGCGGGTCTACGCGGCCGTGAAGTTCTTCCTGTTCACGATGGTCGGCTCGGCGCTGATGCTGGTGGCGATCCTGTACCTCGCCTGGCAGCACTCGGTGGTCCACGGCTTCTGGAGCTTCGACTACTTCGCGCTGCGCGACCTGTTGTTGCCGTACCGGACGGAGATGCTGCTCTTCGCGGCGTTCACGTTGTCGTTCGCGATCAAGGTGCCGATGTTCCCGCTGCACACGTGGCTGCCGGACGCGCACGTCGAGGCGCCGACGGCGGGCTCGGTCATCCTGGCGGCGATCCTGCTCAAGATGGGGACGTACGGCTTCCTGCGCTTCTCGATGGGTCTCTTCCCGTACGCGTCGTTCCGGGCCGGCCCCACGATCGCGGTGCTGGCCGTGGTCGGCATCCTCTACGGAGCGCTGGTCGCCTGGAAGCAGACCGACGTCAAGAAGCTCGTCGCGTACTCCTCCGTCTCGCACCTCGGCTTCGTCATGCTCGGCCTGGCCGCGGCGGAGCCGCGGGCCATGGCGGGTGCGATCCTGCAGATGATCAACCACGGCATTTCGACCGGGGCGCTGTTCCTCCTGGTCGGGGTGATCTACGAGCGCCGCCACACGCGGCGCATGGAGGAGTTCGGCGGGCTGGCCACGGTGATGCCGATGTACGCGGCGCTGTTCCTCGTGGTGACGTTGTCCTCGATCGGCCTGCCGGGCACGAACGGCTTCGTCGGGGAGTTCTACGTGCTGCTCGGCTCCTTCCAGTCCGAGGTGTTGCCGCGCGCGCATTGGCTGGTCATGGCCGCCGCGCTCGGGGTCGTGCTCGGGGCGGTGTACATGCTCGGGATGTACTTGAAGGTCTTCTTCGGCCCGGTGCGCAATCCGAAGAACGAGGGGTTGCGCGACGTGACGGCGCGGGAGATCCTCTGCTTCGCGCCGCTGGTGCTGCTCATTTTCGGCATCGGCCTGTTGCCCGGGTGGCTCACGCGCCGCATGGAACACTCGGTGCGCGTGGCGTGCGCGGACTACGTCGACCGCGTGATCGAGATGGACGATCTGCGTCGCGCGGGCGGGCTGGACGAGACGCAATCGCGCCGGCTGCGCACGGGGCGGCTGGCCGAGGCGATCGAGGCGGGGCAGGCCATCGGGCTCATCGGGCCCGACGGTGCCGGGCAGCCGGTGCCCGCGGCCGAGGCGGCCGGGGAGCCGGCGCCCGCGCCCGGTGCGCCGCCGCGACCGATCGTGAACGTCGACAAGATCTCCCAGGGGCTTCGTCCCGTCGGTGCTCCGGGAGCGGGGGCGGGATCGCCCACGCCCACGCCCACGAACGCGGCCCCTCGACCCGGCTCGGGGCAGGCCCCTCGACCGGGCTCGGGGCAAGGAGGTGCGCCATGAGGTGGTTCAACACCCTCACCGCGCTCTTCCCGGTCCTGGTGGTGTCGGGCGGGGCGCTGCTCCTGATGTTGTTCGAGGCGGCGCTGGGCCGGCCGGCGGAGCCCGCGGCGGGGGACGTCGAGGGGCAGTACCGGACGCGCGTGCGAGCGGCCTTGCGGTCGGCTTTCGCGGTCGGCGTGTTGGCGCTGGCGGCGGCCGGGAGCCTGGGGTTGTGGCTGCTGGCGCGGCGTGCCGGGCAGGTCAATCCCGGCCTGCTGTCGCAGATCGTCGAGCGCACCGCGGGGCTGGGCGGCGACCGGTTCGCGTTCGTGGTCTACGCCATCCTGTGTGCGGGCGGGATCCTGGTGCTCTTGCAGGCCGGGTCGTACCTGCGCGAGCTGGGCATGGATCGGCCGGAGTTCCCGTTGCTGGTGCTCTTCGCGGTGCTGGGCGGCATGTTCCTGGCGGCCGCGCGCGACCTCCTGCTCATGTTCATCGGGTTGGAGACGCTGTCGCTCGGCACCTACTGTCTCGTCGCCTTCCAGCGTTCGTCGCTCAAGAGCACCGAGGCGGCGCTCAAGTACTTCCTGCTCGGCTCGTTCGCGGCCGCGATCCTGCTCTTCGGGATGGCGCTGTTGTACGGCGTGACGGGGTCGCTGGAGCTGTCGCGGATCGGGAAGGTGTTGTCCCTGGCGTCGCCGACGGCGTTCGAGCCCGTGGCGGCGATCGGCATGTCGCTGGTGGTGGTGGGTCTGGCCTTCAAGGTCTCGGCGGTCCCGTTCCACATGTGGACTCCGGACGCCTACGAGGGTGCGCCGACGCCGACGACGGCGTTCATGGCGGTGGTGGTGAAGACCGCGGCGTTCGCGGTGATGATGCGCGTGCTGCTCGTGGCCTTTCCGCTCGGCTCGCCGCTCTCGTCGGCCCCTGCGGGCTGGGTTTCCCTGCTCACGGGCTTCGCGTTGTTGACGATGGTGCTGGGCAACTTCGCGGGGCTGATGCAGGACAACGTGAAGCGGCTGCTGGCCTACTCCAGCATCGCGCACGCGGGCTACATCCTGATCGGCGTGATCGTCGCGGGCGCGGTGCGATCCACGGTGCCGCGGCACGCGGAGCGGCTCCAGGCCGACGCGGTGGGTGCGGTGCTGTTCTACCTGGTCGCGTACACGCTGGCGACGGCGGGCGCGTTCGCGGTGCTGTCGATCTGCGCGCGGGACCATCGCGAGCCGACGAAGGTCGCCGACCTGCACGGGCTGGCGGTCCGCAGTCCCGGCCTGGCCGCGGGCTTCCTGGTCTGCGTCCTGTCGCTCGTCGGCATTCCGCCCACGGCGGGGTTCTTCGGCAAGCTGTACCTCTTCAAGCTCGCGGTGCAGGCCGATCTGTGGCCGCTGGCCCTGGTCGGCGTCCTGACCAGCGTCGCCGCGGCCTACTACTACCTGCGGCTCGTCGTCGCGGTCTACATGCGGCCGGCGGAGACCGAGGACGTGGCCGTGGCCGCGCCGACCGCGCGCGGGCGGCTGGGCATCGCGGCCGCCGCGCTGCTCGTCGTGACGCTCGGACTTCTTCCCGCCCGCGTCCTGTCGGTCGCGACGCAGTCGGTGTTCGACCTGCTGCGCATGTAGTAGTCTCCCTGCGCGCGATGTTCGATGCCGTCCCCCGCCGCGCCTTCCTCGCCGCCGTGGTGCTCCTGGCCGCGTGCCTGGGCGTCGCCTGGCTTGCGCGGCGGGCCCTGGCGGAGCGCTACCCGCTGCAGGGCGGGGAGTGGTGGCGTCCCGCCGCCTCCGCGCCGGCGATCGATCCCGAGACGCTCCGCCGCGCCGAGCAGAAGCGCAAGGCGCTGGAGGTGGAGCTGGCCGAGCGGCGGGAGCGAGTGCGGCCCGTTCCCCGGAGCCTGAAGGACGGGGTGGCGGTGATGCAGCTCGGCCACGCCGGGCCCGTCTCGGCCGTGGGGTGGTACGGTCGGGACGTGCTCACGGCCGGCGCCGACGCGACGCTGCGGGTCTGGCGTCCGGCGCCGGTGCGTCCGCGGCTGTTGCTGGCGATGGCGCTGCCGGGCGTCGCCGGTGCGGTCGCCGGCGACCCCGCCGGCAAACGCCTGTGGGCCGCGGTCGGCTCCGACCTGCTCGTGGTGCGGTCCGGCGAGTCGTTCGAGCTCGAGGCGCGACGCCGTTTTCCCGGCGGCCTCGTGACCCGCGGGCTGGCCCTGGCCGACGGGGGAACCCGCGCGGTCCTCCTGGGCGTCGGCGGTGACGACGAGCGCGCGGCGCGCGGGCCGGAGGTCGTGCTGCGGCACTTCGTGGCGCCCGACGGGGCGTTGTTGAAGTCGGTCGTGGTGGCCGCGTCCGGGCCCGTGCTGGCCGCGGGGCTGTCCCCGGACGGGGAGCGCGTGGCCCTCCTGTGCGGCGGCTCTCCGCTCCCGGTGCTGGAGGTTCGCCGGACCGACGACGGCTCGCTGCTGGCGGCGTCGGCGCTTGCGTCGCCCGGATGGGGTGAGGAAGCGGCGTGGGCGTCGCGGTCGCTGCGGCTCGCGATGGGCCCCGATTTCGTCGTCGTGGGCGGCGAGGGCGGGACGGCGGTGTGGGACCTGGCGGCCGACGGCCGGGCGGGGCCGGATCGTGCCTGGTCGGCTCGCCTCGGCAGCGGGTCCGGCGGAGCGTCTCCGGCGGCCTGTGCGGGTGCGTTCGTGACGGCCGATGGCGCGGTTGGGGAGCCGTGGCTGCTCACGCGCGGCGCCGCGGGCTGGACGGCCGCGGCGCTGGGCGGGGTCGTTCGCTCCGGGGCGTCCGGCGGCGACGGGGCGGCGCGGGCGCCGGCGCGCCTGGCCTGCGCGGACGCCGCGCACGTCGCCGTGGCCGGGCCGGAAGCCGGTGTGGACGGCCTGCGCATCCTGTCTCCGGACGGCGACGGTCGCGCCTCGGCCGCGCCGCTGCGGTTCGACCCGGCCGTGGGTGCGGACGGCGACGTGGTGCGGCTGGAGCCCGTGACGTCGTCCCCGGCGGCGGAGGCTGTCTGGCCCGCCGAGCTTCGCCTGGACACGATGACGGTCGTCCGGCCGTCGCCGGGCGAGGCCGCCTGCGCTCTCGACGCATCCACCGGCGAGGTCGTCGTCGTGCGCGAAGGGGCGTTCTGGTCCGGGCGCGGCGGGCAGGCGCGGCGATTGGCGGAGGGGGAGGGTGCGGCGTGCCAGGCGCTGCGCGGCGGGACGCTGGCCGTGCTTCGCGGCGACGTCCTCGAGCTGGTCGCGACGGCGTCGGGTGCCGTGACGGGATCCTGGAGTCTGCCCGAGTGGCTGGGGGGCGGGCCTGCGCGCGTCTCCCTGTCCCGCGACGGACGCTCGGCGGTGGTGGCGACCGCGGGCGGTTTCGCGGCGTACCGCGCGGGCGCGGCGGAGCCGGTGCTGTACTTCCCGGCCGAGGGGTACGGCGACGCACCGGCCGAGTTCCTCCTCGGCGGCGACCGCGTCGCGCTGGGGCGCGACGACGGGGCGCTCGAGATCTGGAGCATCGAGGACGGGGAGGTCGAGCGCGAGTTTGCCGGTTTCGGGACGCTGGCCGGTCGGGCCACGACGCTCCGCGGCTCGGACGACGGCGAGACCGTGTTCGCCGGCTCGTCGCGCGGCTCGGTTTCGGCCTGGCACGTGCGCACGGGGAACCAGCGTTGGGGCAAGATCCTGTTCGACGGGGCCGTGACGACGGTCGTGGCGGTCGCGCAGGCCGGATGGGTGCTGGCCTCCGACGGTCGGACGGTCTCGCTCCTCGGTCGCAAGTCCGGCGACGTGCTCGTGAGCGTCGCGTTCGACCGGGACGGCGACTGGCTGGCGGCGACGCCCGACGGCTACCACGTTTCGTCCGGTCCTGCCGGCGAGGCGTTGCTCGGGTTGCGGATGCGGCAGCAGCCGGGTCCTGCGGACGCCCTGGCGTTCCGGATGGTCGCCGCCGGCGATCCCGACTTCGCCCTGCTCGGCGGAGCGCTCGATGCCCTGCGCGTGACCTTGCTCGGCGCCGGAGAGGATGGGGAGAAGCCTTGAGGAACGGGGGCCGGCATGCGAGCGGGTTGCGGACTTGTCGTCGGTCCGGACCGGGCGATCCCGGTGCCGTCGGGAGGGGCGGATGATGCGGTTCAGTCTGGCCGGCAGCGTCGTGCTTGCGAGCGTGTGCGCGGTTCCCGTCGCGGCAGCGGAGGAGCCCGCGGTGGAGGACGTCGCGGCGCGGCGCGCGGAGGCGGAGGAGGCGCTCGCCGCCGGGAATGCCGCGCGCGCGATCGAGATCCTCGCGCCGCTGGCTGCCGATCATCCCGACGACGCCCTCGTCGCGGCGAGGCTGGGGGAGGCGCTGTCGCGCGCGGGGCGGGATGCCGAGGCGCGCGAGTCGTTCGTGCGGGCGTTCGCGCTGGCTCCCGAGCTGCTTGCCGCCTACGCGCGCGTGGGCCTCGATCGGGCGCTGGACGGCCGTGCGGACGAGGCGGTGGCGTTGCTCGGCGGTCCGCGCGCGGCGGTGCCGGTGCTGTCGTCGGACCCGGCGTGGGCGCCGCTGCTGCGCGCGTGGGGCGTGGCCTTGCGGGGTGTCGGCCGCTTTCCCGAGGCGCTGGCCGACCTGACCCGGGCCGTGGAGCTGGCGCCGCGGGACGCCGAGACGCGCATCGACCTGGGGAACCTCCAGCTCCAGCTCGGCGACGCCGAGTCCGCGCGCCGCACCTTCCTCGAGGCGCAGCGGCTGGACCCCGGCTCCGCGCAGGCCGCCAACGGCCTCGGCCGCTCGCTCGTCGCCGCCGGCCAGGTCGCCGCCGGCATCGTCGCCTATCGCCGCGCGGCCGAGCTGCAGCCGCAGTACCTCGCCCCGCGCAACAATCTGGGCCTCGCCCTCGCCGCGCTCGGCCACCTGCAAGAGGCCGCCGACGTCTTCCGCGCGGTCGCCGCGCTCGACCCGACCTACCTGCGGGCCTGGCTCAACCTGGGCGACGTGCTCCTGGACCTGGAACGCTGGAGCGACGCCGAGCTGGCGCTGCGGCTGGCCCTGGAGTTGGACCCGAGCGAGGCCGAGACGCACGAAGGGCTGGGCCGGGCGCTGGCGGGCCGGGACGACGCCGCGGGAGCCTTGGCGGAGTTCGAGCTGGCGCTCGGGCTGGAACCCGATCGCCCCCGCTCGCTGCTCGGCGCCGGCGAGGCGCTCGTGGCCCTGGGCCGCCTGCCGGAGGCGGTGGAACGGTTCACCGGGGCGCGCGTGGACCAGACGGTCGGCGCCGAGGCGCTGCTGCGGCTGGGCGAGACTCTGGTGCGGCTCGGGCGGCTCGGCGAGGCCGAGGACGCCTGCCTGGAGGTGCGGGGACGGCTGGCGGTGGACGACCCCCGCTTCTACGTCTTCGTCGGCCACGCCCTGGCGGCGGCGGGACAGCCGGAACGCGCGGCCGACGCGCTGAAGAAGGCCTTGGCTTTGGTCCCGACGGACCCGCGCGTGGCGTGGGAGCTGGCGCAGGCGCTGCGGGCGGCGTCGAGTCCCGACGCGCCAGGCGCGTTCATGCTCGCGGGCCGGCGGTTCCTGGGGCTGCGACGGTTCGAGGACGCCGCGGCCGCGTTCCGGCTGGCGGGCGACCTGGCCGAGGCGCACGCGGGGCTCGGCGAGGCGCTGCTCGGGACCGCGAGCTGGAACGAATCGGCCGCCGAGCTGGCGGCGGGGCTGGCGGCCTTCGACTCGAGCACGCCGCCGGAGAGGGCCGGGGAGGTCCGCGCCCTGCGTGCGGTCGCGCTGGCCCGGGCGGGACAGATCGAAGCGGCGGTCGACGAGGCGGAGACCGCCGCGCGCGTCGCTCCGCGCTCCGCCCGCGTGCAGGCCATGCGCGGCGACGTGCTGCTGGCCGCAGGGCGCGTCGCGCCGGCGGTCGATGCCTTCGCCGCGGCGGCGTCGTTCGATCCGTCGGACGAGCAGGGGATTCTGGGGCTGTGCCGGGCCCGCACGGCGCTGGACGCGGCCGACGAGGAGGCGCAGCGGGCGTGCCGGGACGCCGCCGAGAAGCTGCCCGCGTCGGCCGAGGCGCAGCGCGCGCTGGGCCGGACGCTCGAAGCCGCCGGGCGGCTCGACGAGGCCGCCGCGGCCTACGGCGCGGCGCTGGCCGTCGCGCCGCGCGACCTGGAGGCCAACCACCTGCTGGGCAACCTCCTGGCGCGCACCGGACAGCTCGACGCGGCGCTGGAACGACTCGCCGCCGCCGCCTCGATCGCCCCGGAGGACGTCGACGTCCTGGTCGACCGCGTGTCGGTGCTCCTGGCCGCGGAGCGGCTGGACGAGGCGCTGGCGGCGGCCGACCGCGCGGCGGCCGTGGATCCGCGGTCGGGCCGCGCTCGTGCGGCGCGCGGCTGGGTGCTCCTGGCGCGCGAGCAATGGGACGAGGCCGCGACGGTCTTCCGCGCGCTCTCCGCGGACGACGCGTCCCTGGCGGAAGGTTGGCACGGTCTCGGCGTCGCGGAGCTGGGGGCCGGACGATGGGAGACGGCGGTCGCCGCGCTGGAACGCGCGGCGGGTGCGGCGCCCGACGATCCCCAGGCGTGGTCGGATCTCGGCGTCGCGCGGAGCAATGCCGGCGCCTACGGCGAGGCGGTCGAGGCGCTGGCGACGGCCCGCCGGCTGGCGCCGGAGGACCCCGGCGTCGCCTTTCGCCTGGCGCAGGCGTCGGCCGCGGCCGGACAATGGCCGCAGGCCGACGAGGCGCTCAACGCCGCGTTCGACCTCCTGCCCGGCCTGGCCGACCTTCCGGAGTTCGAGGAGCTGCGGCAGCGCATTCTGGCCAACCTCCCGGCGCCCGAGGCCCCCGTCCCGTAGGCGCGGGGCCGAGGGACGCGCCCGCCGCACGGTTCAGTTCGCGTCAGGCGGCGTGGTCCCGCCGTCCGGCGGGTCCGGGGCGCGGGGCGGGGGAGGGGGCGGCGGTGCTCCGTGCGAGCCGCCGAAGCGGGGCAGGGCGCGGTGGACGAGGAAGGTGATGAGCGACGCGAGGGTCGGGCGATCCATGACCAGGCGGACCCGCAGGACCCGCTCCAGCCGCTCGACCTTCGCCGCGTCGAAGACGCTGTAGACCGACGCCTCGGACACGCCGGGTTCGTCGAGGATCGAGCGGCGGAGGGCGGAGAGGGCTCCGTCCAGCGTCTCGGCGAGGCGCGCGACGGCCTGGCCGCTGCGGGCGTGCACGAGCAGGACGGAGTCGGCGCGCATGGCCTCCAGGCGGAGGAGCAGGCCGACGCGGTCCGCGTCATCGATCAGCGGCAGGTCGGCGGCGCCGAGCGCCGCGAGCTGGTCGAGATCGGCGTAGAGCTTGACGTCGCCCTGGCGCAGCCTTGGCAGGATGTCGTCGGCCTTGCCCTCCGGAACGGCCGGTTTGGCGGGGTCCACGGCGGCGGCACGCACGGCCTCGATGGTCGGGGCGAGTCCCAGGGCGCGGCGATCGGGGGCGAGACGCACCAGGGTCAGCTCGCCGGTCGCGCCCAGCCGCACGGAGCCGCCGACGTCGGGGTCGGCGAGTCCGCCCGCGGGCGCTGGGACGCCGAAGGCCCGGACGCAGGCCGCGAGGGCATCGGCATCGAGGGCGGCGTCGGCCAGCAGGACCCAGCCGTCGGCCTCGCCGCCGATCCAGGCGTAGGTCACGACCGCGGGGCCGCGGGCGAGCCGTTCCAGGCAGGTCTCGGTGGCCGCGGCGTCGTCGGCGACGCCGACGAGGAAGGCGCGCACGGCGAGCGAGAGCGTCGGGTCGGCGAGCACGATCTGCGGGTGGACCTGCACGGCGAGCTGTACGGGGGCCGGGAGCAGTGCGAGCTGCGCGTCGCCGGGCGAGGACAGGACGACCGCGCGGATGCCGTCGACGGTCGCCTGATCCGGCGTCTCGTCGGTCGTGCGGGAACGGCAGGCGGCGGCGAGGGCGCAGGCGGCGAGGATGATCCGGGCCGCGGTCGTGCGGCAGCCTGAGGTGCGGAGGACGGTGGGCGAGCGCGGCACGGCTGCGTTTTCGCACGAACGGCGGGCGAGTACAAAGCGAAAGATGATCACCGCGGTCGCGGACCCGACGCCAGCTCCGCGCGGCAGACCTCGATCAGGAACGGGTCGGCGTCGGCGGCGCGGCGGCGGGCGTCGCGGCAGATGGCGCTGTCCCAGCCGTTGCGGGCGCAGTCCCGCTCGGCGAGCTTCCGGCACGGGTCGCGGGACTCGCAGCCCGCGGCGGCGGCCAGCGCGGCCGCGAGGAGCACGGCGAAGGTGCGAAGCCTCATGGCGGCCAGTATACCGCGGACGGGCGCGTGCAGCATGGGCGGCCTTGAAGTTCGAGCGGGATTGTGGTGAGCTACCGGGGATGGTGGTGCCTGGTCGGGAGCGCATAGAGCACGACGACGCGACGCAGGTCATCCAGGCCGAGCCGGTCGTCGTTGCCCAGGCGTTGAAGGAGTTCCTCCTGCTGATCCACGTCGGTCAGGGGAAGGAGGGCATCGAGGGCAAGGAGATCGGGCGCCGCTACGACCTGGAAAAGGAATCGATCCTCATCGGACGCGGCCCCGACAACGACATCGTCCTCGACCTGGATACCGTCTCGCGGCGCCACGCGCGGATGGATCGCAAGGGCGGACGCACCACGCTGACCGACCTGCAGAGCACGAACGGCACCTACATCGATGAGCGGCGCATTCCGCCGTACACGCCGCAGGAGATGCCCCGGCCCGCGCGCATGATGATCGGCCGCGCGATCTTCAAGTACCAGGCCGGCGACGACCTGGACCTGCAGTACACGGAGGAAATCTACCAGCTCAAGATCACCGACGGCCTCACCGGCCTCCCCAACCGGCGCCGGCTGATGGAGGTCCTGGCGGGGGAAATCCCGCGCGCCCGCCGCTACCACCGCGAGCTGTCGCTGGTCATGATGGACATCGACCACTTCAAGCGCATCAACGACACCCTGGGACACCTCGCGGGAGACCACGTGCTGCGCGAGCTGGCCAACGTCGTCTCGATGCACGTGCGCCAGGGCGAGGTCTTCGCCCGCTACGGCGGCGAGGAGTTCGTGCTCGTGCTGCCCGAGACCGGCAAGGAGCAGGCGCTGCAGGTGGCGGAGCGCCTGCGGCAGCGCGTCGAAGCGTGCACCTTCCAGTTCGCGGACCGCCGCATCCCCGTCACGGTCAGTTTGGGCGTCGGCGACTTCGGCGGCGACGAGATCGACGAGCGCGGCCTGATCGAAATCGCCGATCGCAACCTCTACAAGGCCAAGGAATCCGGTCGCAACCGCGTCGTGGGCTGACGCGAGCCGCCCGAACTACAGCAGTCCCGGCGGGATCGCGGAGGAAGGCGCGGCGGAGAGGGTCGTGCGCGCCCGCTCCAACAGCTCGCTCACCTCGCCGGGCGTACGCACCCTCTGGGCATCCGCGCGGAAGGCGGGCGCGCCCGGGACGCCGCGGACCAGCCAGAGCAGGTGCTTGCGGACCTCCCGGATCGCCTTCTCCGCTCCGGCCCACGCCACGTACCGCTCGACGTAGCGGCGGAAGATGTCGAGCCGCTCCGGCACGGGCGGGTCGCCGTCGGCGCCGCGGGCGAGCGCGCCGAAGATCCAGGGCCGGCCGAGCGCCGCGCGCCCGACCATCACGGCCGCGCACCCGGTGTCCTTGACCATGCGCTCCGCATCCGCCGCGCTCCGCACGTCGCCGTTGCCGATCACCGGGATCGAGACGGCCTCCACGACGCGGGCGATGAGCGTCCAGTCCGCCCGGCCGCCGAACATCTGCATGCGCGTGCGGGGGTGGACGCTGATCCACGCGGCGCCGGCGTCCGCGAGGGCGCGCGCCGCCTCGACGAGGTTCACCGACTGGTCGTCCCAGCCGGCGCGGATCTTCGCCGTCACCGGCACGGCGACGGCGGCGGTGATGGCGGCGAGGGCGCGGGCCGCGGTCGCCGGATCGCGGCCGAGGGCGGCGCCGGAGCCCGAGCCCACGACCTTGCGTGCGGGGCAGCCGAGGTTGACGTCCAGCGCGTCCGCGCCGAAGTCGACGGCGGCACGCGCACCCTCGGCCAGGACCTCCGGGGAGTTCCCGAAGAGCTGCACGTGCAGCACCCGCTCGCCCTCCGCGCGCTCGAACGGCTTCTTCTTCCGCCAGGCCCGCCGCACGGTGAGGTGGCGGGCGGCGACCATCTCCGTCGTGGCCAGGCCGCACCCCTGCGCGAGGCACGCCTCGCGGAACGGGGGGATGGACACGGCGGCCATGGGCGCGAGCAGCGTCGCCGGGGAGATCCGGTGGGGTCCGAGCAGGATCGTGCGGTCCGCGAAACGCACGGGGCGCAATCTGCGGGTGCGAGGCCCCGGCGTCAAGCCCCGCTCCGGACCGATGGCGACCTCGCCGGCTTATTTGCCGCAGCGGCCCGCCTCCGTCTACAGTGGACAGGATGAGCGGGTCCCGCAGCGGGTGGGCTGTCGCCTGCCTCCTCGCGTCGTTCGGCACAGCCCCCGTGCGGGCGCAGGAGGCCTACGAAGCGACGCTCGTCGTCGCGGAGGGCTCCGACCCCTATCCCGTCGTGCTCAAGGTCAACGAACGCGACCGGGCCGTGCTCCGGGCCGATTCGCGGCGGGGCGCCGCGCCGGACGACGGAGGACCGAGCCCGCTCGAGACGCAACAGGCCGAGATGGACCTCGCCGCGTGCCACGCCTTCTTCGGCGACGACGCCCCGTGCGCGCCGGACGCCGCCCCTCCGCCGGACCTGTTCGACGGCGCCCGCGTCCCGCACGCGTTCACCACCGCGGCGCCCGATGCAGCCCGGGAGCCGGCCGATCCGGCCGCCGGCGGCGCTTCGTCGGACTCCGCGCCGGCCGGCGGCCTCGCGCCGGGAGCCGTCGCCGCGGCGGGCGGCGCCGACGCGTCCCCGGAGGCGTCGGGTGGCGAGCGCGACCTGTCGTGGCTCCAGGGGCTGACCTTGCCCGACCTGCCGGTCCACTGGACCGACCGCCTGATCTGGTACCTCGAGCAGTTCCGCGAGGGCGGCTCGTACCACAACGCCGTCGCCTCCTGGATCCGTCGCTCCGGGCGCTGGGGGAACATGATCCGCGACGTCCTGCGCCGTCACGAGCTGCCCGAGGACCTGCTGTGGGTCGCGGCGATCGAGTCCAGCTTCGACCCGACGGAGCGCTCGTCGGCCGGCGCGGTCGGCCTGTGGCAGTTCATGCCGGAAGGCGGGCGCGACTACGGCCTGCCCCAGAGCCGCTGGGTCGATCAGCGGCGCAATCCGGAGATGGCGACCGAGGCCGTGGCGCTGTACTTCGCCGACCTCTTCGCCCGCTTCGGCTCCTGGGACCTGGCGCTCGCAGGGTTCAACATGGGCTACGCCGGCCTGGAGCGCGCCATCCTCAAGTACGGCTCCAACGACTACTGGACCCTCGCCCGCACGGAGAACGCGCTCCCCTACGGAACGACCTCGTACGTGCCCAAGGCGATCGCCGTCGCCATCGTCGCGCGCAACCTCGACCGCTTCGGCCTCGGGGACCTCGCGCCGGACGCGCCGCAGGGGTACGACCTGGTCGAGGTCCGCGGCGTGGTCCGGCTGGCGGCCGCGGCCTCCGCGGCCCGCAGCTCGCTGGCCGAGCTCAAGGCGTTGAACCCGGAGCTGCTCCGCGATCGCACGCCGCCGGGCGAGGACACCTGGCGGCTGCGCGTCCCCGCGGGGGCGGAGGAAGGCTTCGTCGCGCGGCTCGGGGCGGCTCGGGAAGACGACCAGACGCGCACCTACACCGTGCGCTTCGGCGAGACGACCGCGGACGTCGCCGCGCGGTTCCGCACGACGGCCGCGCGCCTGCGGGCGCTCAACGGACTGGAGGACGGCGAGTCGCTGCGGGGGGGAGACGTGATCGAGGTCCCGGACGTCGAGCCGCGCGACGTGGCGGCCGAGGCGTCGCA
The DNA here is from genome assembly GCA_016218765.1 of Deltaproteobacteria bacterium. Classification (GTDB taxonomy): domain Bacteria; phylum Myxococcota_A; class Polyangia; order DRWM01; family JAAZOP01; genus JAAZOP01. The sequence continues at coordinate 34,497 of JACRCZ010000059.1, forward strand.
GCCGGAGGAGCCGGCGGACGTCGTGGTTCCCGCCGACACGTTCGTCTACCCGGACCGGGAGCGCCTGTTCTACCGCGTCGTCGCCGGCGACCGGCTGGAGAGCGTCGCCGCGGCGTTCGGCGTCACGCCCGCCGAGCTCGTGACGTGGAACGTCATTGACCCCGACGCGAACCTCACGCCCGGCCTGGTGCTGCAGGTCTTCGCGCCGCCCGGCTTCGATCGCGCCGCGGCCGTCGTGCTCGAGGAGCGCGACGTGGCGGTCTACGTCCTCGGCTCGACCGAACATCTCGAGCATCTGGCCCGCGAGGACGGTCGCGAGCGCATCGTCTATGTCGTGGTCGAGGGCGACACCGTGGAATCGATCGCGCGGCGCTTCGGGACGACGAAGACGTCGCTCACGCGGGTGAACCGCTTCGGGTACGACCCGGACCTGGAGGCGGGCGACGAGATCGTCGTGTGGGCGTCGCCGGAAGAGGCCGCACGGTACCGTGGGACCGATGGCGGGTCCGGGGCGAGCGTGGTACCGTAGCCCCCGAGTGATGGGCGCCGACGTACACGACCGGCCGCGCATCCTCGTCGTCGACGACGAGGACGGCATTCGCACGACCCTGGACGTGCTGTTCCGGCGTGCGGGATGGGACGTGACGCTGGCCGTTGACGGCGTCAAGGCCGTCGCCGCCATCCGCTCGGCCCCGCCCTACGATCTGGTCGTCACGGACCTGGTCATGCCGGGGACCGACGGCGTCGAGGTGCTGCGAACGGCCCGGGAGCGCTCGACGGACACCCAGGTCATCGTGATCACGGCCCACGCGACGGTGGACACCGCCCTGGCCGCGATGCGGCTGGGCGCCTACGACTACGTACAGAAGCCGTATGCGATGGAGGAGATCCGCGTGCTCGCGGAGCGGGCGCTGGAGAAACGCCGGCTGCTCGACGAGAACACGCGGCTTCGCGCGCGCGTCGCCGGCCGCCGGACGTTCGGCGAGATCACCGCGGTGTCGGAGCGGATGGGCGAGGTCATCGCGGTCTGCAGGCGAGCGGCGCAGATCCCGACCAACGTGCTCGTCACGGGCGAGAGCGGCACCGGAAAGGAGCTGGTGGCGCGGGCCATCCACCACGAGGGGACGCGGGCCGGCAAGCCGTTCGTCGTCGTCGACTGCGGCGCCATCCCGGAGGCGCTGATCGAGTCCGAGCTGTTCGGCCACGTGCGCGGCGCGTTCACGGGGGCCCTGAACGCGCAGCCCGGCCTGTTCCGCTCCGCCGACGGCGGCACCGTCTTCCTCGACGAGATCGCCGAGCTCCCGCTCGGCATGCAGGTCAAGCTCCTCCGCGTGCTGCAGGAGCGCGTGGTCAAGCCCGTCGGCGGCGTGGAGGAGATCGCGGTCGACGTGCGCGTCGTCGCGGCGACCAACCGCGACCTGGAGGCCGAGGTGCGGGCGGGGCGCTTCCGCGAGGACCTGTTCTACCGCTTGAACGTGCTGCGCATCGAGCTGCCCCCGCTGCGCGAGCGTCCGGCCGACATCCAGCCGCTGGCCGAGACGCTCCTCTGCCGCTACGGCGAGCAGCTCGGTCGGCCGGTCCGTACCCTGTCCCCGGACGCGCTGCGACGCCTCCTGGCGTACGACTTCCCGGGCAACGTGCGCGAGCTGGCGAACGTGATCGAGCGCGCGGTCGCCTTCTCCGACGGCGACGTCGTCGATGGCTCCGCCATCCGCCTGGGCCGCTCCGCCGCCGCGCCCCCGGAGGGTCTGCCCGTCCGGCTCGCCGGCGGCGCGTCGCTCGACAAGTTCCTCGACGACGTCGAACGGCAGGCGCTGGTCCAGGCGATGGCCGAGGTCGGCGTCCGGCACCGCGACCTCGCGCGCCACCTCGGCATCACCGAGCGATCGCTGCGCTACCGCCTGAGCAAACACCGCATCGCCGCGCCCGGCGGCGAGGGCGCCGAGCCGCCCGGCGGAGCCGACGGCTGAGCTCCCGGGCGTTCGCGTGCCGCGAACGCCGCAACCATGCTACCATCGCGTCGTGTGGTCGCCCGCCACCGTGGCTCGCTTCCTGTCGCCGCCGGCACGGCGGGTGCTGGCCGCCGTGGCCGTCGTCGCGGCGCTTTTCTTCCTCGCGCTGGGTGCCGCCTGGTCCCGCTTCTTCGTGCGCGGGCAGCTTGCCGGGGCGCCGACCGCGGCGGGCGTGTTTCTGCTCCCGCAGCCGCGCGCGACCCGGCTCCTGGCGTCGAAGTACACCGAGGCCGTCGCGGACGCCATCTGGACGCGGGTGTTGGTGTACCATGGCGAGCACTTCGCCCGGCGGCTGGTGCCGCACGACCTCCACGCCTACATGGACGCCCTCACCGCGCTCGACCCCTACTTCCGCGCGCCCTACTCCTGGGGCGGTTTCGCCGTCACCTTCGCCCACTACTCGGGCGTTCCACAGCCCCGGGACATACTCTACGCCGTCGAGCTGTTGCGCCGCGGCGTCGCCCGCTTCCCCGACGACGGCGAGCTTCACGGCACCTTGGGCTACCTTTTGTACTACGAGCTGCCGCGCTGGGTGCGCGACCCGGAGACGGTGCTCCGGGCGAAGATCGAAGGGGCCGAGCAGCTCCGGCTCCAGGCGGACCTGGGTGCGGGCCCGGACTGGATGGTGCTCTCCGCAGCGACCGCGCTGGAGAAGATCAACCTCGACGAGCTGGCCGCCGGTCTCCTGGAGCGGGCGGCCCTGACCGTGGGAGACCCGAACGTCCGCGCGCAGGTCCTCGGCCGGCTCGCCCGCTTGCGGCAGGACGTCGACACCGAACGGCTTCGCCACGCGGCCGACACGTTGGCGGGGATGGCGCTGCGCGAGCTGCCGTACGTCACGAGCAACCAGTACCTGCTGCTCAGCTCGCCGCGCGATCGGGCCCGCATGGCGGAGGGGCTGCTGCCGGAGCACGCGATCGGAAGGCGCGCCGACCGACAATGGACGGCGGTGCCATGACAATTTTCGGCGCATCGGGCGGCCGTTGGCCGCACCGCCGGACGGAACGTCCGGGAATCACGCGCATCGTCCGGGCCGCTGGATGCTGGCCCGGCGATTGCTAGAGGGAGGAGCAAGATGGCTACTCGGAGTCGGCGCGGTTTCACTTTGGTCGAGTTGATGATTGTCGTCATCATACTCGGGGTGCTGGCCGCCATCGCCGTGCCCACCTTCATCGAGCCGTACCAGTACTCGAAGGCGAGCGAGGTTCACGCGCTGCTGCGTGACATCGCGGCCAAGCAGGAAGCCTATCGCGCCGAGTTCGGCCAGTACCTCAACGTCTCGCAGGCGTTCGACTTCAGCGCCCGCCGGCCGCTCCTGGCGCCGCGCGGCGATTTCGGCTGGGTGGAGTGGGATCCGGGTCCCGATCCGGTGGGGTTGGGCTGGAGGCAGCTCGGCTTCGCACCCAACGGCGCGGTCCGCTTCGGCTACGTCGTGGTCGCGGGGCTGCCCACGGTGACGGTCGCCGGGGTACCGGCCGGCCTGGCCAACACCAACGACCACTGGTGGGCCGCCGTGGCCTACGGCAACTTCAACACCGCCACCGTCGGCGGCGACACGGATTGCGTCAAGTACTTCCTGTCCAATTCCCAGAACATCATGGGTGTCGTGGACGAGGGTGAGTAGCCTCAGGCGCCGGCGGTAGCACCGCGGCGCCCGGAAAGAGGCGCAGGAAAGGAGAGAGGAAGAAGATGAAGAAGGGAACGAAGGGCTTTACGTTGGTCGAGCTTATGATCGTCGTGGTCATTCTCGGCATTCTCGCGGCCATCGCCATCCCGCTGTACATGAAGTTCGTACAGCAGTCGAAGACGGGCGAGGCGCAGAACAACCTCGGCCAGATCGCGCGCCTGGTCGAAGAGTACTACGCGAAGAGCGGCAGCCAGGCGACTTCCGCGGCGATCCTCCCGGGCACCGCGTCCGGGCTCATCGCGAAGTTCCCCAACAACGCCCGCACCGCCGTGAGCTCCTGCGCCGCCACCCCGGCGATCAACGGCGATTCCGTCCCGGCAGCGGTGGTCGACGTGCAGAAGAAGTCGTACCAGCCCGCGGTCAACGAGTGGTTCTGCTCCGCTCCGGCCGCCGGGTGCAACGGGGACACCGTCTGGTACCAGATGCACTTCGAGATCTCGTCCCCCATCCGCTTCGCGTACTGCTACGAGGCCAACACCCCCGACACGGGCGCGCAGTCGTTCACCGCGGTGGCGTCGGGCGACCTCGACGGCGACAACGTCTGGTCGCGCTTCGTGCGCGCCGGACAGACGGCGGACGACGGGTCGATCCAGATCGGTCCGCTGTCCGTGACCAACGACAACGAGTAGCGCTGCGGCTGAACCTTCTGGGAACACTCCCGCGACGGTCCGGCTCCGGAAACGATCGCGGGGGTGTTCCGAAGGAGGGGATCCGTGATGCATCAATCCAGTCGCACCCGCAACGCCTTTTCCCGGAACGGTTTCTCCCTGGTCGAGTTGATGATCGTCGTCGTCGTGCTCGGCGTGCTGGCCGCCATCGCCATCCCGCTCTACCTGCGCTTCGTCCAGCGCTCGAAGACCGGCGAGGCCGAGGCCAACCTGGGGAAGATCGCATCGCTGGCCGAGCAGTTCTACGCGAAGAGCGGGAACCAGGGTACCGTCGCCACCATCACCCCGGGGGCCATCTCGCTCACCGCGCGCCTCCCGGGAACCGCCCGGACGCCCGGCGCGAGCTGTGCGGGATCTCCGGGCGTCAACGGCGAGTCGGTACCGCGCGTCGCGGCCTCCGTCACCGGTCGCACGTACCAGCCCGCCATCAACGAGTGGGCCTGCTCGGTTCCCGCCGTAGGCTGCACCCAGGACACCGCCTGGGCGCAGCTCGAGTTCGAAATCTCGTCGCCCATCCGCTTCCTGTACTGCTATGCCTCCGACACGCCCGCCAGCGGCTCCCAGTATGTCCTCGTGGTCGCGTCCGGCAACCAGGACGGCGACGGGACTTGGTCGCGCTGGGAACGGCGCGGCGAGACGCTCGACGGCGCCCTGCACCTCGGTTCGGTCAACGTCATCAACGACGACGAATAGCGGCGGCTGACACCGTCACGCGCTCGGAAGACGGGGGCGGAAGTCCGTGGCCCGGATGGCGGAGGTGCTACCGGAGCTGGTCCTGCGTGCGGCGGATCATCGTCGTGCGGCCGGCCTGGATGATCACCATCTCGGTGTGGCGGATACCCACGTCCTGATTGAGCAGCGTGAGCTGGTAGCGCCCGGCCTCCAGCTCGTGGTTGAGCAGCGGCGTCTGTCGTACCCGCCGCCCGTTGATGTAGACCATCGTCCACGGCTGCGTCACGACCGAGAGCTTGCCCATCTCGCCCGAGGGCGGCGGCGGGCGATGGCCCTCGTCCCGCTCCAGCTCCGGCGCCACCGCCAGCGTCGTCTGGCCCGGCTGGAACGTCAGCGCCTGCTCGAAGGAACGGTACCCCGACCTCGTGACCTTGATCTTGTAGCTCTGCGACGAGTCGACCAGACGCCGGACCGGGTCGTCGCCCGTCTCGCCGATCTCCTCCGGATCCTCCGAGCCGCGGGCCAGCAGGACCCGGCAGTTCTCGGGCTTGGAGGACACCTCCAGCGCGACCAGCAGCGGGATCGCCAGCGGCGTCGCCTGCGTGGCGTCCTCCGGGACCGTGACCGGCGGCAGCTCGAAGTCCGGGAAACCCTCCCGGCGGACGACCAGCGTGTGCGCGCCCGGCAGCAGCGCCACGTACGACGACTGCCCTTCCGTCGTGATCGCCACGCCCTCGTACGTCGCCGTCGTCGCGCCGGCGGGCGTCACCTTCTCGAACAGCGCCGCTCCCTCGAGCAGCGTCCCCTGCAACGCCAGCCGGATCGGCGCCGCGACGAAATCGGCCGCCGCAATCTCCAGGAACGACATGGACGCGTCGAGCGTCCACTCGGGACACTTGCCGGCCAGGGTTTCCTTGCACTGCTTGCCCGGCCAGTCGATCCGCAGCGTCGTCGCCGCCCCGTCGGCCACCGGCACGGAAAGGCTGCGCTGCCACGGCGTCGCCGCGCCGTTGATCGTGATCGTCGCCGCCTGGAGCTCGGTGGCCAGGATGACGTTGACCGACTTCCCGGCGGGCACCGCCGCTCCCGCGTCCTCCGCAGGAGCCGCCGTGCCGCCGTCGGCGACCGGAAGCGGAACCGCCGAACCCGCCTCGACGGCCGGGCCGGGCCCGCCGCCGCCGGCGTCCTGCTCCGGACCCACGGCGATCATCCCCGCCTCGGGCGTGCCGGTCGGTTTCCCGCCCGGCGTCTCCTTCTTCCCGCCAAAGACGATGATCATCACGGTGACGACGACCGCGACCAGCAGGATGGCCACGGCGACGATCGGGGCCTTGGAACGGCGTGCCTCCGGACGACGGGCGGGCGCGGGCGCCGGCGCTGGCGCCGGTGCGGGCGCCGCGGGCTTCGCCGGCACCGGGGCGCCGGTCCTGGACAGGCCCGACGTGTCGATCGCCAGACCCTTGGTCGCCTCGATCATGTCGGCCTTGTCGTAGATCTGGGTCGCCATCTCCTCGTCGTCCCACTCCATCATCCCTTCGCCCTTCGCGGGCGGGGCGGACGGAGCGGCCGCGGGAGCTTCCGGCGCGGGCGCGGGCGGCGCGACGGGCGCGGGCGGCGCGGGCGGAGGCGGCAGTCCGGGCATGATGATCGGCGGCGGCGCGGCCGGAGGCGCCGACGCCTGCGGCGGCAACGGCGCGGGCGGCATCGCGGCCGCAAGCATCGGCGCCGACAGCGGCATCGTCGGCTCGACCGACGACATACGCTGACCCGGCGCGGGCGGCATCGGCATCGGCGGCGCGGCCGGCAACGGCATCGTCGGGCCGGGGATCGGCGCGGGCGGCATCGACGGCCCGGGCACGGGCGGAGGCGCGGAGGGCGAGGGTATCTGCGCGGCAGGCATGCCGAGCATCGTGCGCTTGGGCGGAGGCGGGGCCGAGGCGCGCGGCGGAGGCGGCAGCGAGCCGCGGGCACCGGCCTTCAGCGGCGGCGGCGCCGTGCGGCGCGGCGGCGGCAGCTTGGACCCGCGGGCGCCGGCGACCTCCGGCGCACCCGCCGCGGGAGCCCCGGCAAGCTGTTGCACGTCCTCCGGGAACTCCCTGCGCAGGTACCCGGCCAGGTCCTTCTGCGAGAAGAAGGACTCGATCGTGTACATGAAGCTCTGCAGATCGTCGTGGAGGTCCATCGCCGCCTGGTAGCGGTCCTCCTTCTCCTTGGCCAACGCCTTCAGGACGATCCGCTCCAGCTCCTCCGGAATGGCCCGGTTGTACGTCGTCGGCGGCATGATCTCGACGTTGCGCACCTTCTCCAACGTCGAGAAATCGCTCTCGCCGATGAACAGCCGCTCCCCCGTGATCAACTCGTACAGGATGATGCCGCACGAGAACACGTCGGAGCGCTTGTCCAACGGCAGCCCGCGCACCTGCTCGGGCGACATGTACCCGAACTTGCCCTTCAGGATGCCGGCCTGCGTCTTGGCCGCCTTGTTCGCGGCCTTCGCGATGCCGAAATCGATAATCTTCACCTCGCCGTCGAACGAGATCAGGATGTTCTGCGGCGAGACGTCGCGGTGCACGAGGTTCAGGCTGGCCCCGGACGCGTCCTTCTTGTTGTGCGCGTAGTCCAGCCCCTCGCACACCTTCATCATCGTGAAACAACTCATCGGCAGGGGAAGGATCTCCCCCTTCTTCTTCGACCGGTCGAACGTCGCGCGCAGGTCGCGACCATGGATGTACTCCATCGCGATGAAGTACGCGTCGCCGACCTTGCCGAGATCGATGATCTGGGCGATGTTCTGGTGCGTGAGTTGCACCGCGATCTTCGCCTCATCGATGAACATCTTGATGAACTCTTCGTCCTCGGCAATGGACGGAAGAATCCTCTTCACCGCGACTAGGCGCTCGAAGCCCTCCACCCCCTCGGTCTTCGCCTTGAATACCTCGGCCATGCCGCCGACGTTGACGCGGTCGAGCAGATAGTACTTACCGAAGGGCATCGGCTTCTTCACGGAAACGCCTCCGTCGCCCCCAGCGGACCCGGGCGATCTTCGAGCCGCGGGCACGGACCCGCGGGGCCCGTGCTCCACCAACGAACCTCGATCAACGAGCGCTCGCCGCGGCCGTCCCGTCGCACCGCGCGCCTGCGCCCGCAATCGCGCGGGGATACTACCCGCTCCGGGAAACGCACGTCAATACGAACGAAGAGGCCTCGCCCGCTGGTCGTCCGTGCGGAAATACCGGATGCGCCGCGTGTGCGGCGGGTTCCACACCCCGGGCGCCACCACCTGCGTCTGCTGCAGCACTTCCAACACCGCCGGAAGCCCCGCCGGCGAGAACACCGCCCAGCCGTCCACGGACCCCGACGCCAGCTCCGGCCGCGTCAACGGTCGCCGGTCCCCCTCCCCCGACCCGTACAGGAACACCCACCCCAAAGCGTCCGCCCGCGACACCCCCACGACCCGCTCGGCCCCCGCCGCACGCAACGCCCGGTACAGCGCAGGCCCGTCCCCGCTCCCCGTCTCCGCGTACAGCAGGAAACGCTTCCCGGCGATCGAGCCGAACGCCCCGGCGTACGCCCCGGCACTCGCCTCCGACAACGGCTCGCCGCGCAACGCCAGGACCACCGGCCATCCGCCCAGCCGCGCCTGCGCGTCCGCCCACCGCTCGACCAGGAACAGGTTCTCCAGCCCCAGCGGATCCCGCGCCAGCACCACCACCGCGTCGTCCGCCGCGAACGGCGCCTCGCCGTCCCCGCGCCACACGCCCGCCGCTCCCGCCACCGGCGCGAACGCCGCCAGGGGAGACTGCGGCGAGAGCGGGGAGGGCGGGACGGTCGGGGCGTCACCGCTCGGGTCGGCCGGACCGGGGCCGGCGGCGGAAACGTTCCCGGCGGAGACCGACATCCACCGCGGATCCAGCGCCACCAGATACGCGCGCGACGCGTCCGACCCGCCCGCCGGCCCCGACGTGAAGACCATCGCCGGCGGGAACGATCGCACCGGAAGTCCGCGCTGCGACCACGTCCCGTCCTCCGCGCCCCCGCCCTCGAACGGGACGTTCGCCGTCGGGAGGTTCTCCTCCAGCACCAGGTAGAAGTAGTCGCGCGGCTCGCGCTGCACGTACCGCGGGAACCGGAAGATGTCCATCCCCTCGAACAGCCCCCGCGCCCGGAAATGCAGGTCCGTCCGGCCGGGAACCTCGCCCTCCGCCTGGAACCCCGCCCGCATCCCCGACGGCGCCGCTGACCCCGCGTCGAGCACGCGGTAGAACTCCCAGCCGACGTTGCCCCCGTTCATGTCCAGGTGCAGTCCGTAGCGGCACTCGGCCAGTTCCATCGCCGAAACCAGCGCGTCCAGGTTCGTCGAGAGCCCGTAGAAGTAGCCCATGTGCCCGCGCTGGGTCCAGCAGATCGCCGAACGCACCGTCACGGGGTTGGGATCGTCCAGATCCTTCGGACTCGAGCCCCACCACTTGCGGCCATACGGGTTGATCTGCCCGTGCCCGAACAGCGGCGTCAGGTTCTGCCGGAACGAGATCACCCCCTGCTCCCCGAACCACTCCTCCAGCGCCTTCTCGTTCACGCCGTCGGGATCCTGATCGTACGTCGCCCCGTCCTCGTAGAACGCCACCGTCTCGTCCGGACCCGGCCACGTGCCGACGGCGGCCCGCCCGCCGCGCAACAGGAACATCATCCCGCCCCACGCCTTCGGCGGCAGGTACATCGTCCCTTCCTGGTACAGGCCGAACTCGCCGTGCAACGCCTGGAAGCCGCCGTTGAAACCGGCGACGAAACGGCGGATGGTCGGGTCGTCGCGCGGCACCATGCCCGTCGACGTCTCCCCCGTCGCGGCCTTCGGCTCGATCGAACCCCCCGAAGGATGCAGCGAGACACGACGCGGATCCCAGACCACCGCGTACACCACCGAGAACGCCCGCTCCGGATCGGTCCGCACGAACGTCGTGTAGAACGTCGGCGGCGCCCCGGGCTCGTTCAGCACGTAGTCCTCGTCCAGCACCGGCGTCCACTCGCCCTCGCCCGCCATCCGCCCGTGCAGCCCCGGCGGCGTGAGGTCCGGCGGCGGCCACCCCAGATCGACGTCCTCCAGCCCCTCCGGCGCCTCGAAACGGTAGCTCGCCGCCAGCTCCGCCGGCCGCGTGTGCGCCAACGACCGCTCGATCTCCGCCGTCGCCTCGTCCGTCGATACCGTCGCCTGCTTCAGTTCGTCCGCGAACTTGAACGCGAAGTACTCCAGCGTCTCGATCGGGCCGGCCCCCACCCACTCCCGCGCCGTGTCCACCGCCCAGGCGACGTGCCCGCGGATCGCCTTCGTCGCCGGCGTCACCCCGGCCACCAGCGCCGCCCCCTCCCGCACCCGCCCCAGCAGATCCACCACCACCCGCCCGTCGCCCGTGTCGATCGTCAACACCCCCCTCGCCCACGACAGCCCCAGCTCCCGCGGCACCGCGGCCAGCCGCACCTCGATGCGCTGCATCCCGGAAAAACGCCCCGACTCCTGGAAGTTCGTGACCGCGTCCTTCCACCGCTCGATCGCAGGCCACGTCTCCGTCAACGACGCGTCCTGCCCCGCCGTGTCCAGCGCGATGACCGTCGGCGGCTCCCCCGCCACCCAGCGCACGAACGCCACCAGGTCCCCGGCCGCCACGACGTCGGCCTCGTCCGCCGCCGGGGACTCGGTCAGGTTCCGCAACAGCGAGATCCGCACCGGCGTGTCGTCGGCCAGCGCCACGTCCGCAACGAACACGTCCCGCGCCGCCTCCGGCCCCGCCGACGCCGCGAACACCGCACGCCGCTGCTCCGACGGGTCGAACAACGTGGCCAACCCGAGGTCCTCGTTCGCCGCCACCCACGCCACGCCCGCGGCGTCGACGTCCAGCCCGTATCGCACCTGCACCAGGGCCGCCAGCCCGATGTCGCGCGCCGCCGCCCCGGGCGCGCGCCGCCGCGCCTCCGCCTCGGCGTCCGCCAGCCGTCCCCCGAGACCCGCCGCGTAGAACGCCACCGCAAGCGCCAGCCCCACGAGGATCCCGCCCAGCCGCACCAGGTACACGCCGTGCCCGCGGTGCTCCCGCCGCGCCAACCGTCCGCGGACCCACGAGATCAACGACGCCACCGCCGCCACCCTCCCGTCGTGCGCGGCTCCCCCGCCGCGCGCAAGCCGATCCATACCTCGACCGCGACGACGGCGCAAAGTCGCGGATGCCGTGGTCGTTGTGCATTTTTCATTGCATGTTTTGCATCTTGCATTCTCCCCCCTGTTCCTCCCCTTGCCTTTCCCCCCCGCTCCTCCAATACTACCCGCGGCGTCGGGGGGACGCCGGCCGTCCGAGGTCGGTTCGCCGGAGGAGGAACACCATGCCGCGTCTGCTTGCCGTGCTCGCGCTCGTCGGCCCCACCCTCGCCGCGCCCGCCGCCGCCGGAGGCCCCGTCTCCCCGGAACAAGCCGATGCCCTCGCGGCGTCGTTCCACGCCTCCTACCCCGAAGCCGACGTCCGCTTCGAGCCGGACTCCGTCGGCGCCACCTTCCTGGGCGGCTTCCGCACCGCACCCCTCGCGGACGATCCCGTCGATGCGGCCTGGCGCTTCCTGGAGCGCGAGTCCGCGATCCTGGGCCTCACCGATCCCTCCGCCTCGCTGCGGGTCGACCGGACGCTGGAGTGGCGCGGATGGACCATGGTGCGCTTCCGCCAGCTCGCCTACGGCCGTCCGGTACTCGGTCGCGGCTTCGTCGTCGTTGCCGACGCCGAGGGCAGCGTCTACCAGGTGGCCGGCAGCTTCGCCGACGTTTCCCGCGTCGCCGAGGGCGCCCCCCTCTCCGACCAGGAAGCCGTCGCCGCGCTTCGCATGATCGTGCCCACCGTCAAGATCACCTCCCTGGATCCCGCCGTCTTCGTCGACCGCGACGGCGCTCGCTTCGTCAACCTCGTCGTCGTCGAGAACGGCGGCCCCTTCGAACGCTACGAGGTGGTCCAGGACGCCGTGTCCGGCCGCCCGATCGCCGCCGGCAGCCTCTTCAAGAAGGCCCGCGCCAACGTCTACCCCATCTCGCCCGCCATCGACCCCGCGACCTCCGAGGTCGAGCTGCTCGGCCTGACCTCCACCACCGCCCTCGAAGGCGATCATGCCCAGTCGTTCGCCTGCACCGGCCGCTACTGTTCCGGGATCACCCACCGCGCCGCGCCCGACGCGGCCGGCGACTACCTCTTCCTCCCCGAGGAGCCGTCGCTCACCGATTCCTTCTCCGAAGCCCAGGGGTACTACTCGGCCGACCGGCTCGGCCGCTACATGCAGGACAACTGGGGCTACACCTGGAACTGCCGTGGCACCAACGTGATGAAGGTCGCCGTCAACATGGACTACTGCAACGCCATGTACGGCGACGTCGACGGCGACCGCTGCGGCGACGCCATGATCGGACAGGGCACGGAACGCGACTTCGCCTACGACTCGGACGTCATCTTCCACGAGTTCGGCCACGGCCTGTTCTCGCAGTTCACCGACATCCGCGGCTGGGGCGTGTTCGACGAGCTCGGACCCGACTTCACCGGCGAGGGCCTCGGGGAAGGCACCGCCGACTACGTCGCCGTCACCGTCGACGGCGATCCCCGCCTGGGCGAGTACATGTCCGGCGACTCCTGCGGCGGCAGCATGGGCGAAGTCGGGCTGCGCAACGCCGAAAACTCCTTCACCTGCCCCTCGGCCCTCGTCGGCGAGTCGCACTACGACGGCCGCATCCTCCTCGGCACGATGTGGGAAATCCGTACCGCGCTGGGCGCCGCCAAGGCCGACGCCCTCTTCTTCTCCATGCTCGGCGCCCTCTCCGACGTCGCCGACTACGACGAGGTCGGCCGCGGCCTCCTCTCCGCAGCCACCCGCCTCCTGGGCACGGGCGTCCTGGCCGCCGGCGACGAGCTCGTCATCGAGACCATCGTCACCGGCAGGCGACTGGTCGACTGCGTCCGCATCGTCGATCTCTACGATCCCGACACCGGCACCTCGACCCCAGGCAACGCCTTCAGCCTCGGCATCGATGACACCGGCGGCTGGATCGACGAAATCCCCTCCGGAATCCAGTTCCGCATCCGCACCCCGATCGATGCCTTCCGCGCCAGCCTCGTCATCCGTGCCGCGACCATCGTCGAGCCGAACTCGTACGACGTCTACATGCGGGCCGGCGCCCCCGTCCACTTCTCCCTCTCGGGCTACAGCCTCATCATCGACGGCTACGACCAGGTCGTCACCGGCAACCCGGACGGCTTCACCATCGCAACCTGGAGCACCCCGCCGCTGGTTCCCGGCTCCGACTACTACTTCACCTTCGTCCACCGCAATCCGACCGCCGTCCTCCTCAACTTCTCGGCGTCCATCAGCATCACGCCCCCGCGTCCCGAGCCCACCGACGGCGGCGAGGAAGACGTCGTCGAGGACGTCCCCGTCGAGGTTGAAGAGGAAGCCGAGATCGAGGAGGAAGTCGCGCCGGACGTCGGAACCCCGGACGCCACGGCAGAAACCGTCGAGGACGCCGCGGACATCGATGGAACGATCACCGTCGGCGACGGCTGCGGCTGCCGCGCGACGCCCCCCGCCGGCACCTCGCTCCTCGCCGCCTTCTTCCTCGTCGCCGCCGCCCTCCTGCTCCGCCGCCGCTGACCCCCAATCCCTATCGCACCCTCCGGATGACGTAGTTCCCCGAGTCCAGCACGAACAGCGAGCGCGTGGGGTGGTGCCACACCATCGCGAACGGATTGTTGAGCTGCGCCGCCGCACCCACCCCTTCCACATAGCCGCCGGCCGGCGTCGTTCCGCAGGAACAGTCGCGGGTGCACGCGGCCGGCGTTCCCAGGAGCGTCGTCACCTCGCGCGTCGCCAGCACGCCCTGCCGCACCGTGTGCGCGTTGAACTCCGCGATGTAGATGCTCGTGCCGTCCGAGGCCATCCCGCGCGGACGGTGGATCGCCGCGGCCGCCCCGATCCCGTCGACATAGCCGCACGCGCCGGTGCCGGCGAACGAGCCGACGTACGACGTGACCGTGTTGTAGGAGCGGATCATGTTGCCGTTGGTGTCCGCGATGTACAGCACGCCCGAGCCGTCCGTCGTCATGTAGCGCGGACTGCAGAAGACCGCCGCCAGCCCGATGCCGTCCACCGGGCCGCCGCCTGGCGGGCACCCCGTCGTGCTCCGTGCCGTCCCCGCGACCGTCAGCACCGCGCCGCTCACCGGGTCGATCCGCCGCACGACGTTGGTCGTCCCGTCAACGAGGTACAGCCAGCCCCCGTCGTACGTCAGCCCGCGGATCCCCTCGAACTGCGCCGCCGCGCCGATCCCGTCCACCAGCCCGACCGCGCCCGAGCCCGCCAGCGTCGTCACCGCGTGCGGCGGCGCCAGACTCACCGCGCGGATCCGGTGGTTCGCCTCGTCCCCCACCCACAGCGTCGTCCCGTCGGTCGCCACCGAGCCGATCCCGGAGAATCGGGCGTTCAGGCCCGTCGGGTCGTCGACGTACCCGGCCGCACCGCCCGCCGCGTCCCCGGCGAACGTCGTCACCGTCGCCGTCGCGATGTCGATCCGCCGCAGCGTGTTGTTCCCGCCGTCGCCCACGTACAGCGTCGTCGCGTCGACCGCCAGCCCGCCGGAGCCGCCCAACAGCGCCGCGGGACCCACGCCGTCCGCACGCCCCGCCACGCCGTGCGTTCCGACGAACAAGGTCGTCGTATTGGCCAGATTGCACGTCGGATTGCACGCGTCCCCGTTGGCCGTGTTCCCGTCGTCGCACGCCTCCAGCGGGTCCGTCGTCCCGTCGCCGCACAGCGCCCCCACCGGCTCGAACTGGCACGACGGGCTGCAGCCGTCCCCGGCCGTCGTGTTCCCGTCGTCGCACTGCTCGCCCGCGTCCAGGTCCAGCGTCGCGTCGCCGCACGACGGCGAGGCCTCGATGCGGCACAACCCGCTGCAGCCGTCCCCGTCGACGGTGTTGGCGTCGTCGCACTCCTCGCCCGACGCAAGGTCCACCGTGCCGTCGCCGCACGTCGGCGAGACCTCGATCGCGCACGCCCCGTCGCAGCCGTCCCCGGCTCGCGTGTTGCCGTCGTCGCACTGCTCGGCGCACTCCGCGACGCCGTTCCCGCACGTCGCCGTGCACGCGTCCGCATCCCCGTCCGCGTCGGCCGCGCCGTCCACCTCTCCCCCCGTCTCCGCGTCCCCGTCCGCGTCGGCCGCGCCATCACCGTCCGCGCCCGTCGCCTCGTCCGCCTCCGCCGTCGCGTCCGCATCCTCGAGCGGCGCGGTCGTCGCGCTTCCGCACCCCACCGCCATCGCCACGCACCAAGCCATCACTCGGTTTCCCAACATGAATCACCTCCGACCACTCCAAGGTACGGTGATTTGTCCTCCCCCGCAACTCACCCCCGCCCCTCCGGACCAGGAGCCCGACCCGATCAACCCACCAACGACCAACAACCAATTGCTTTTCCCCCGACGCCGTAGTTGAATCCGCCGCGTCGGCGGGCGGGGAGTTGCCCGCACGCCCCGATGGAAAGGTTGGGTTCTGATGCGATTCGGGAGCCTCTCGATTCCGATGTTTTTCTGCCTCGCGGCGGCCGTGCCACGCCACGCCGCAGGCCAGACCGAGGGGACGCCGACGACTCCCGCGGCGGAAACCACGCCCGCGACGGCGCCCCCCGACCAGCCCTGGACGCTGCCGGCCGAGCAGGTCCCCGCGACGGGCACGCCCCCCGCGACGGGCACGCCCCCCGCGCCCCCCGCGCCCCCCGGCCCACCCTGGACGGCGGCGCCGGCCGAGCCCGGCGACGACCGGCCGTGGGAAGAGCCGACCGCCGTCGAGGACCGCCCGTGGGAGGAGCCGGTGGCGCCGCCCGAGGAGCCGGAAGAGCCGGCGGAAGCCGCGCCGGCCGAGCCGACCGGCTGGGGCGAGCCGGCGGAGAGCTGGGGCGAGCAGCCGGAGCAGGGCTGGGGGACGCCGGCCGAGCCGACGACCTGGGGCGAGACGCCCACCTTCGAGTTGCCCGAGGACCAGCGCGTCGGCCACTGGCCCCTCCTGTTCAGCCTGGGTGCGGGCTACGGCCTCGCCGCCGAGGGGACCGTGCGCATCCGCCCCTCCGCCGTCACCGTCCAGCCCACCGTGTTCCTGGGGCTGGTGCGATCGAACCTGTTCGGCCTGCTGGACCATTACGAGATCTATCACGGACCGGCGCTCGCATTTCCCATCGGCATGCCTGGGAGCTACGAGAAGTACAACCAGAACAGCGGAGAGAACGACACCATCGAGTACGGCGTTAGCTTCGCCGCGGTCCCCGGATACCAGCTCGTCCACTTCTTCCGTCGCGACATGTTCTGGGGCGCCGGCGTCGGCGCACCGCTGCTCGCCGCGACGTGGCAAGGCCCGTCGCGCGACGAGTACACCTTCACCCCGGGCTTCGAAGTCAACGCGCAGTTCGGCTACAAGTTCCTGGCCGGCATGGGCGTCTACGCCCGCGCGATCTACGACGTCTTCTTCGGCACCTATACCCTCTCGACCTTCGGCGGAGAGCTTGGCCTGTGCCTGTACTACGACTGGTTCCGTCCCTGGGAGCCGCCCGCACCCCAGGCGGCGGCGGAGGATCTGCCATGAGCGCCGGTCCGCGTCTGAGAGGGTTCGTTCGCTGGACCGTGCGCCTCGCCGGTCTGGCCGTCTTCTTCCTCGTCGCCGCCGCACCCCTCCCCGGGGATACCCCCGGCTGCGACGCGCAAGGCGCGATCGACGAGTCGGCCGCGCTGTTCGGTGACGCCGCCGTCCGATCCGCTTGCGGCCAACACTGCATGTCGGACTGCACCAGACTCGTCGAGTGCGGCCGCTACCCCGGCCCCGCCGGCGGGCCGGGCTATACCGCATGCCTGGACGAGTGCGTCATCGCCCGTACCTGTACCGTCCTGACCTTCGACGGCTTGTGCCCGCTGGCGGACTACGGCGAGGGCCGCGTGATCACCGAGAACGAACTGGCGGACTGCCTGGCCGATGCCGTTTCCGCCGCCTGCTGGTGCGACCCCGGCGAGGATTGCTGGGACCCGGCGATGCCCACGCCGTTCTCCTGCACCGCCGGCGGCCTGTGCGACCCGAGGTGACGGCGATGAAAGCGACCATGCCCACGACCGTTCTCCGTACCGCCGCCGCCGCACTCCTGGCCGCCGCCGCGGCCGGCTGCTTCACCGTCGCGTCTCACGACGAGTACGCCTCGTACCGCCGCTTCCGCGAGGAGCCGCGGATCATCGAGCGCGCGCGCCTCGCCTCCGCCTTCATCGATCAGTACCCCGATGGCCGCATGCGCGGCGCCGTCGATACGGTCCTGGCCGAAATGGACGGCCCGCTCTTCTGGGCCTGCGGACGCGACTCCACCCTCCTCGCCCTCTACTTGAAGGTCCTCCCCAACGGCGACAACGCCGTCGCCGCCCAGGAGCAGATCACCGCCAACGAGTACTTCCTCGAACGACAACGCGCCGCCGAAGAGGCCGAACGTCAACGAATCGCCGAAGAAGCCGAACGCCAACGCCAGTGGCGCGAACGCCTCAAGGTCTTCGTCCACGACGGCTTCCGCGACTGGATCCTCATCCTCGCCCAGACCCCACGCGTCTGGGGGCACGACCTGGACTGGATCAACCGCGAGTATCCCCTCTTCTACCAGTACTGGGCTTCCGAGCCGTTCCCCACCTGCGAAGTCGACGGCTCGAGCTGCCGCAAGCGCTACGAAGCGCAGTACACCATCGAACACCAGGGCAGCCAGTGGGAACGACACCTCATCCTCACCCTGCAGCTCGACTTCCAGAACCGCAAACTCTTCCGCATCGCGCTCTACCTCGACAAGGACGGCTTCGCCAACTGGTACGAGCTGGAAACCAACAGCGTCAACACCGCCGACGCCGAACCCTACGTGCGCCAGATCGCCGCCCAGTACTTCGTCGAGTACGTCAACCAGTTCCTCATGACGCAATACCCCTCCGGAGAGGAAATCGATCCCGGCGACGAACGCGTCTTCTACTCCTTCCGCGCCGGCGACCTGCGCTTCGACATCCTCGGCCTCTCCAACATCGTCGGCCGCCGGGTAGATGCCCTGCAGATCACCGCGGAATCCATGGTCGGCGGCCAGGGCGTCGTCGGCCCCGAACTGTCCACCGGCACAGCCCCCACACCCACGCCGACGCCCACGCCAGCACCAACGCCAACGCCAACGCCCACGCCCACGCCCACACCGACGCCCACGCCGACACCCGTGCCCACGCCGACACCCGTGCCCACGCCGACACCCACGCCCACACCGACACCCGCGCCCACGCCGACACCCGCGCCCACGCCTGACGTTGTGCCTCCCCCCGCCCCCGCGGATCCGGGAACCGCCTGGACGCGCCCCGACCCAACTCCACCCCCGTCCCCTTCCCCCGCTCCCACTCCCGCACCCACTCCCGCCCCTGCGCCTGCCCCCACGCCTCCGCCCGCGCCCGAAGTCTCTCCGCCCCCTCCGCCCCCGCCCCCTCCCTCCACCGACCCCTACGAAGGCCTCTGACCCTCCCCCCCTTCTTTGCGTCCTTTGCGTCCCTTTTCGTCCTTTGCGCGAAATCCCCCTTTGCGCCCTCCGCTCCTCCATAGAATGCCCGCGACCGCAACCGGGTCCAATCGCCCGGCCCGTGATATGGTGACGGGCCGCCCGGGAGGCCGACCACGAAGGCGAGCCCGGGACGACGGGTGGAGAAGATGAGCAAGATCCTGGTCGCCTACGTGCTCTCGCTGATGGGTTACCCCGTGTGGTCGTCCCCCGTGCAGCGCGCGGACCAGCCGGCCGCAGCGGCGCCCGCAACCGCCGAGGTCGCCCCGTCGCGCCCGGCACC
>JACRCZ010000060.1 GCA_016218765.1 Deltaproteobacteria bacterium
AGCGCGGCGGCCGCGTCACGCGCGGGCGGCGCGGCGGCCACGCCGGCGGCGGCGGGCGCCGAAGAGCCCTCGCCCGGCGCGCTCGCGGAGGCCCCGCCGGCCCGGACGAGCAGGAAGATCCCGGCCGCGGCGGCGACCACGGCCAGCGCCGAGGCGGCGCCGATGAGGAACGCCGGCCGCTTCCGCGGCGGCAGCGCGATCGAGCCGGCCGTGGCCGGCACGGAGCCGCGCGCCCCGCCCGCGCGCGAGGACGAGATGCGCGGCGGGGGCGGCGGGACGCTGCCGGCACGGACGCCCGCGCCGCCGACGATGGGGTGACGCCCCGTCACGACCGACGGCGGAGCGCTCGGCCCGCGGCCGTCCGGAGGCGAGCTCGAGACACGCGGCATCCCCCCCGACGGCCGCGGCGGCGGCGGCACGCTCGCGCGCATCCGCTCGCCCGCCGCCACGGCGGAAGCGATCTCGTCGAGCCGCCGCATGACGCTGGGATCTTCGTCCGCCGGGAACTCGGGATCGTTCTCGTCGATCACCTGGACGGCGACCAGCTCGCCGCGAACGCCGCGCAGCGCCTGCGCGAACTCCTCGGCCGTCTGGTAGCGGGCCGCCCGGTCGCGCGCCGTGGCGCGCAGGATGATGTCCTCGATCGATTGCGGCAGCTCGGGCGCCAGTGCGCGCGGCTGCGGAAAGGGCTCGCTCAGGACCTTGGCCACGATCTCCGTGGCCGTCGCGCCGTCGAACGGGAGCTTCCCCGTCACCATCTCGTAGAGCATCACGCCGACCGCGTACAGGTCCGACCGGCCGTCGATCGTGGGCAGGCATCGCGCCTGCTCGGGCGAGACGTAGTACGGCGTCCCCACCATCGTTCCCTGCGCCGTGTGCCGTGTCGCCCCCTCCCCCTCGACGCTCAGCCGCGCGATGCCGAAGTCGATGATCTTCGCCCACGGCTCCCCCCCCGGGCCGCGCACCAGGACCACGTTCTCCGGCTTCATGTCCCGGTGCAGCACGCCGGCGCGGTGGGCCGCGCCGAGCGCGTCGAGGACGTGGAGACAGACGCCCACGGCCTGGTCGAACGGCAGGCGCTTCCGCCGGCGCAGGATCTCGAGCAGATCGTCGCCCTGCAGCAGCTCCATCACGATGTACGGCTCGCCCGAGTCGAGCTTGCCGATGTCGAAGACCTGGACGATGCCGGCATGGCCCACCGCGCTGGCCGCCCGCGCCTCGGTCACCATCCGCTCCGCCAGGTCCTTCATCTCCGCGAACTCGCGGCGCAGCACCTTGAGCGCGAACCGCTGCCCGATCTGCTCGTGCGCCGCCTCGTAGACCTCCGCAATCCCGCCGACGCCGACGTGACGCGTCACGCGGTACTTCCCCCCGATGATCTGCCCGACCAGATTGCGCATGTTCCGCGCCGATGCCGCCGCCGGGGCCCTCGACGCCCGTCGCCGTACCGGCGAACGGCATCATAGCACCGCTGGGCACGAAGGAAGCGGACTTGCGGAATCAGGGCGTCGGCACCCGCTGCAACAGCGCACCCACGTTGCCCACGACCCACAGCTCGTCCGCGGACGGTCCCCACGCCGCCGAGAGCCACTCCGTGCGATGCTCGCCCCCGACCGCCGCCGACCACGCGCTGCCGTTCCAATGCAGGACCGTGCCGTTGCTCCCGACCGCCCACAGATCGCCGGGCGCGGCGCCCCACAAGCCGTCGAGCGTCTCGACCGAGCCGGTCGGCACCACCGCCCAACCCGAGCCGGTCCAGTGCACCGCCGCCCCGTGCTCGCCCACCGCCCACACGTCGGCGCCCGAGAACCCCCACACCGCGTGCAGCGCCTCGTCCGTTCCGGTCACGGAGCGCGACCACGCGGCGCCGTCCCAGTGGATCGCAATCCCGCCGTCCCCCACGGCCCACAGGTCGCCCGGCCCGGCGCCCCACAGGCCGTACAGCCACTCCTCGACCCCGCTCGGCGAAACCGACCACGACCCCGCCCCCCGCCGCAGGATCATCCCGTGGTCGCCCGCCAGCCACACCTCGCCCCCGGCGAACCCCCAGATCGAGCGCAGCCACTCGGCCGTCCCGCTCGACTCGTAGCTCCACGCCGTGCCGTCCCAGTGCAAGAGCGCCCCCCGCGCCCCGGCCGCCCAGACGTCGTCGGCCGCCGCACACCAGACGTCGGCCAGGCTGTCGGTCACGCCGGTCGTCGCCGCGCTCCAGGCCGTGCCGTCGTAGTGGATCGCCACGCCTCCCATGCCGACCGCCCACACGTCGTCCGCCGCCGCGCCCCACACGCCCCGCAGCCACTGCGTCACCCCGCTCGGCAGCTTCGTCCACACGCCGGGGTCGTCCGAGCCCCCGTCGTCGTCGCCGCCGTCGCCCCCGGAGCACGCCGCACACGCCAGCACCGCCGCCAGGCAAGCGCCGCGCAGACTCCCGCACCGCCATCGCCGAATCGCCACCATCGCTCGGTCCTCCCGCTCCCCCCCATCGTGATACGCCGCCCCCGACTGCCGGTCAATCGCCGCAGGGCGGCGCCCGCCCTGGCCAAGGACCGCGGGGGCACGATAGTCTATCGTCGCCAGGACGACGATGCGCACGCGACCCAGATGGCTCGGGCCCGGCATCGGCGCCGCCGCGGCGCTCGCCGCGCTCGCCGCGTGCTCGCGCCCCGCGCCCTCCCCGCCCGCCGCCGCGCCCGGCGACTCGCCCACGGCCGAGGCTCGCGGCGTCGTCCAAGTCCACGGTGAGGGCCCGGGAACCGCCGCACCCGACGATGCCTCGGTCGATGCCGCCACCGTTGCCGTCGCAGACACCCCCGCGGCGGACGCAACGGCGGCCGCAGCCGCGGAGGTCGGATCGGAGTCGTCGCCGAACGTCTCGTCGGCGGAGGAGTTCGAGCGTCTGGCGGCGCCGCTGGTCTGCGCCCGCGCCGTCCGTTGCGGCACGATCGGCCGGTCGCAGCTCGAGGATTGCCTGCTCGGCGAAGGCGTGAGCCGCCTCAATCTCGTCTGGGGCTTCCGCGATCTGTTGCAGATCGATGCGATCGCAGCCGCGGGCCGTCTGGCCATCGACCTGTCGCGCACCGGGGCATGCCTCGACATCCTGCGCTCGGGTGGCTGCCACGTCGGGGTTGCCGACGTTCCGCCGGGCTGCCTGGGGGGCGCCGAGCGGGTCTATCACGTTCCCGCCGTCCCCCCGGGCGAAACGTGCACGCGGTGGGGCGAGTGCATCGACGGGTACTGCACGGCGGACGGCATGTGCGAGGGGAAGTGCCTCGCGCGCGTGCCGAGCGGCGCCGAGTGCGAGACGACCGGCGAGCACGGGCTCTGCACGGAGAGCGACTTCTGCCAGGACCACATCTGCACTCCCCGGCGGCGGGAGGGAGAATCGTGCCCCGGCCACTGGCAGGCCTGCGCTCCCGGCCTTTGGTGCAAGGGATGGGTCCCGGCCACCGACGATCCGGAATGGCGGCGCCCCGAGCGCCCCGGGATCTGCTCCCGGCCGGAGGAGCTCGGCGCGCGGTGCGCGACCGACCGCAGCGACGACATCTGCCGCGCCGACCTGTTCTGCGACTGGGGCGCCGACCCGCCGGCGTGCACCGAGCGCCTCGCCGAAGGCGCCGAATGCCGATGGCTCGACGCCTGCGCCGACGGCCTCGCCTGCGTCGGCCTGCGCCTCGGCGGGATCAACCGCCACGGTCGCCGCCTCGGCGTCGTCGCCGCCGGCCGCTGCTCCCCGCACCTCGACGCCGGCGACCCCTGCGAGCCGGAGGACTTCGTCACCGGCTGCCCGGGCTCGATGACGTGCGACAAGACGGCCAAGACCTGCCGCTCGACCTGCCACGAAGGCGACCCGTGCGACTCGTCGTGGTGCCCGCCCGATCTGCCGCCCGGAGAGGATTGCGACCCCGAAGGCTGCTGCGGCGGGCTGTATTGCGACCCGCGGACGCACGTGTGCACGCGGCAGCTCGAGGCCGGCGAGCGCTGCCGGCCCACGCGCTTCGGGGTCGACGACGAACCGTGCTTCCTCGGCACCTGCGACCCGGGGCGCCGGGTCTGCAAGACCGATTGCCGGGAATAGACCTTCCGACCCAAGGTTTCGCGGGCTGCGGTGTCGATCGGCGTCACGGCCGGGAGCGGGAGCCCGGGAACTTGTGCGCGTCACGGGAGCCTGAAGCGCGCCCGGACGGAGGTCGGCGGGGTTCACGTCATGTACGTGACCCGCGCGACGCTCGCGACGGGGCCAAGGGGAGGCGTCATGAGAAGCACTTCTTCGATGCGACGCAGGTTCGTGCTCGTGGGCTGCGTGGTCGCAAGCTGCGCCCTCGCCGTCGACTGCCGGTCCAAGCCGCCCGGAGGCGCGGGCGAAGCCGGGTCCTCGCCGAACGCGCTGGTGTCGGAGCCCGCCGCACCGGTCGGAGACCCCGCGCAAGAGGAAAAGGACGAGGAGGGCGGCCGGGGCGCGCGCGCCGCGGGGGACGAGGGGAGCATGGGACGCGGGAGGGACGTCGACCGCATGGCGGGCGTCGTGGGCCCGGGGTCGGGCGGCAGCCTGCAAGCCCTCGGCTACATCGGCGGCAAGGACGGCGGGAAGACCGGCATCGGGTACGGAACGGGGACCGGCGGTTCGGGGATCGCCCAGAACCAGTCGCCGGGGATCTACGGCGCCGGCGGACTCGGCCTCGGCGGGACGGGCGCCCCCCGCGGCAGCGGCGGAAGCACGGGTCGTCACTCGCGAGGCCGCGGCGGCTGCGGCAGCGACGCGACGCCGTTCGACTGCCCGGACGTCGACGAATTCCTGATCGTCGAGGCGCCACCGCCCGCGGAGGCGGCGGAGTCGTCCGAGCCGCCGCCCACGACACAGGGCACCCTGCGCGCGAAGACCACGCAGGGCGACGAGAAGGGCGACTTCCCGCTGCAGCATACCGAGGTCACGAGCGAGATCTCCGGGATGATCGCGCGGACGACGGTCGCGCAGGTTTATGGCAACCCGTTCGCCGAGGTGATCGAGGCGGTCTACGTCTTCCCGCTCCCGGCGCTCGGCGCCGTCAACGACTTCGTGATGCAGATCGGCGACCGCAAGATCGTCGGCCTCATCCGCCCGCGCGCCGAGGCCGAGCGGATCTACGCCGAGGCCCGCGCCGCGGGGCAGACCGCCAGCCTGCTCACCCAGGAGCGCTCCAACATCTTCACCCAGAGCGTCGCCAACATCGAGCCGGGCGGCACCGTGAAGATCGAGATCACCTACTTCGAAAGGCTGATCTACGAGTCCGGCTACTACGAGTGGGTCTTCCCCATGGTCGTGGGACCGCGCTACATCCCGGGTGAGCCCGCAGCGCCGGCCGCCGGTGCCGCGACCGCTCGACCGGACGACCGCTCGACCACTCGCCCTGCCGGCCCTTCGACAGGCTCAGGGCAGGGCCCTTCGACAGGCTCAGGGCAGGGCCCTTCGACAGGCTCAGGGCAGGGCCCTTCGGCGGGCTCAGGGCAGGGCCCTTCGACAAGCTCAGGGCAGGCCGGCGGAACGTCGCCGGCGACGACGACGGTGCCGGACGCCGATCGCATCACCCCGCCCGTCTTGCCGCCCGGGCAGCGTTCGGGTCACGACATCGGACTCACCGTGACGCTCGACGCCGGCCTGCCGATCGCGCGCCTTGCGGTGCCGACGCACCAAGTCGAGACGCAGGACCTGGGCGCGGGCCGGCGCGTGCTCAAGCTGGCCGCGGCGGACACGATCCCCAACCGCGACTTCGTGCTGCGCTGGAGCGTGGCCGGCGCGGACACGCAGTTCGGCGTCCTGACCCACCGCGGCGACGACGGCGGCTACCTGACCCTCATGATGCAGCCGCCGGCAGAGCCGACCGACGACCAGGTGGTGCCGCGCGAGATCACGTTCCTCCTGGACATCTCCGGCAGCATGAGCGGCGTGCCGCTCGGCATCTCCACCGCCGTCGTCCGCGAGACGCTCGATCGCCTGCGCCCCGACGACCGTTTCAACATCTTCGTCTTCGCCAGCGGCAACGGCCAGCTCTGGGAGTCGGCCAGGCCGAAAACCGACGCGAACGTCGCCGCCGCCCGGGAGTACCTCGACAACCTCTGCGGCGGCGGCGGGACCGAGATGCTGGCCGGCATCCGCCGCGCGCTCCAGGCCGAGCACGACCCGGCCGCGCTCCAGATGTACGTCTTCCTCACCGACGGCCTGGTCGGGGACGAGGAGCGGATCCTCGAGCTGGTCAAGAACGACCGCGGCGAGGCCCGCTTCTTCATGTTCGGCATCGGCTCCAGCGTCAACCGCTACCTCGTCGACGGCATCGCCGAGTTCGGCGGCGGCGCGTCCGACGTCGTGCTGAACCCCGGCGAGGCGGAAGGCTGTCGCGCCACGCGCCGCCTGTTCGCGATGATCGATTCCCCGGTGCTCGTCGACGTCGGCATCGACTGGAACGGCCTGCCGGTCGTTGACGCCTACCCGTCGAAGCTGCCCGACCTCTTCGCCGGCCAGACCGTGTCGCTCGTCGCACGCGCTACCGGCTCCGGCAGCGGAACGGCCTACGTCACCGGCCGCGTCGGCTCCCGCCGGGTGCGCTACCCGGTCGCGGTCGTGCTGCCCGAACGCGAGGACGCCAACGGGGCGCTCGCTCCGCTGTGGGCCCGCTGGCGCATCGAGGACCTCTCCAAACAGATGGTCGGCGCCGACGAGACGGCATCGGCCGAGCTGGAGAAGCAGATCACGGACCTCGCCGTGGAGTTCCGCCTGGTGAGCCAGTACACCGCGTTCGTCGCGGTGGACGAGTCGCGCGTCGTCGGGAACGGCAACCCGCTGCGCGTCATCCAACCGGTCGAGCTGCCGGCGGGGATGAGCTACGAGGGCGTGTTCGGCGAGCAGCCGGTGGGCGACGCGGCACGGATCGAAGCGTGGGGCGTGAACCTGCAGGCGACCGAAAGCGGCAAGGTCCGGGTCGGAGCCGTGACCCTCGGCAGTCCGGCGGCAGAGGCGGGCGTGCAGTCGGGCGCCATCCTCACGACCGTCAACCGCACGGTCGTCAACGACCTCGTCCACCTGGAGGGGCTGCTGCTCCAGGCGACGGGGACCAGCGTCCGGGTGGGATTCGAGCCGGGGGGCGAGGTCGAGCTGCCGATGCCCTGATCTGCGGATCCGCGGCCTCGGCGTTCCTGCCCACGCCGGTTCACACTCGACTCCCTCGCCGTTCGCAACCGCGCGGAATCACGTCACCACAAGTGCGGCACGGTCCCGGCAGTGGGTCCGGACGTTGACGCGTGGATCGTCGGGCGCACCTCGGAGGCGCCGGATCGGAAGGAGGTCGAGGATGCTGGCTCGGTTGTTCGCTCCCGTGGCTCTGGTGACCTGCCTCGCATCATCCGCCGCCGCGGACGAAATCTACGGCTTCTCGGCCTCGGCCTCGGCCGGGTTCGGCTTCTCCGCCGGCGTCGGCGTCTCGGTCGGAGTCGGCGTCACGCCCGTGGCGGTCCAGCCGGCGCCGGTCGCCGTCCCGATCGCCCAGCCCGTGGCCGTCCCGGTGCCGCAACCCGCGCCGGCCTACGTGGCGCCCACGCCGGCCTACGTGGTGCGTCCCGCGCCGGTGTACGTGCAGCCTGCGCCCGTCTACGTCCAGCCCGCGCCGGTCTACGTGCAGCCCGCGCCCATCTACGTCCAGCCGCCGACGATCGTCGTGCAGCCGGTCGCGCCGCCGCCGCCGCCGCAGGTGATCGTCCGCGCGGTGCCGGTCGTGCCGCAGCCGGTGGTGGTCTCGTCGGGTGCGAGCGTGGCCCTGACGGAGGAGGCTCCGGTCGAGGACGATATCGTCGATCTCGTGGCGTTCGGGCGCTACCGCAACGTGTTCGAGACGGGCGACACGGGCGGGATGAGCTTCGCGCTGCGGCTGCTCTTGGGCAACGAGCTTTCGCTGGAGACGAAGTTCGCCTACGGCGCGGGTGGAACGGAGGCGGGGGGCAACTTCGAGGACGCGCCGGTCGACTTCTCTTTGGTCTGGTACCCGTGGCAGCGCGATTTTCCGGTCTACTTCGCCTTCGGCGGCGGGTTCGCATGGTCGAGCGTGTGGGAGGAGTCGAACGGAGTCGGGGATCCGACGTTCGACTGGGGCTACTCGGAGGACGTGTGGTACGTCGGCACGCGGACGGCGGTGGGTTTGGAGTTCGAGGTGTGGGACTTCCTGCTGCTGGCGGCGGAGGCCGAGTTCTTCTACCGCTGGAACGTGGACGAGTACGGGCCGGAGGGTGGTCCTGGGGTGTCGGTGGATCTGGGCCTGGGAGTGCGGATCTAGGAGGGCGCTGAGGGGGGGGAGGGAGCGGAGATCCGACTTACCGCTGAGGCGCTGAGGGCGCTGAGAGGAACGCTGAGGGGGGAGCAGGCGTGTCGCGGGTGGGGGAATCGTGTGGCGCCGAACGCCCTTCGTCTCGCTTCGCTCGCTCAGGGCGTTCGGCGCACTTGCTCCGGCTCGGGTTCAGGTGAAAGGCCGTTCCGGATCCTAGGGCGCGTCGAGGCGCGATCGCAGCCAGGCGATGGATTCGTCGGTGCGGAGCTGGCGATAGGCGACGAAGCCGAAGGCGACGTCGGTGTGGCCGCCGCCGGGAACGACCTCGTAGTCAACGGTCACGCCGCCGGCCCGCAGCGCCTCGACCACGGCGCGCGTCCAGACCTCCGGCACGACGTCGTCGGCGTTCCCCTGGTAGATGCGGAGCGGGGCGGTCTGCTCGTACGGCCCGATGCGGTTCGCGTCGAACCAGCCGTGGAACGCGGCGTAGTCGCCCCACGCCCCGCTGCGGTACGCGTCCAGGAACCCCGGCGAGAAGATCGCCGCCGCGCTCTCGCCCAGCTCGGAGCCCAGCGTCGCACCGCTGGTCGAGACGAGGCACCGTGACTCCATGATCGCGTCGATCCGACCGGCCAGGTCGGGCGCCCAGAGGTCGGGTCCTGCCCAACCGTAGTGCTCCGCCCAGGCCCACGCGAACAGAGCGTGGAAGACGAGGTGCGGACCGTCGACGGCCGCGCCTGTCCGCCACTGTTCCTCCCACATCGTCGCCGGACCGCTCGCGGCGAACGCGCGGACGTCCAGGTCGGGCGCGTAGGTCGAATGAAGCGCGGCGGCGGCCAGCGCCGCGTGGCCTCCCTGGCTCAGGCCGACCACGGCGTACCGGCCGGAGATCGGCACGTGGAGCCAGTCCGCCAGCGCACGCGCGGCGCGCAGCGCGTCGAGCGCCGAGCGTCCTTCCGAGTCGGCGACCAGGTAGGGGTGAACGCCGGGCGTACCGAGGCCGGGATAGTCCGGCGAGACGCCGATCATGCCGCGCGAGCCGAACAGTCCGGCCAGGCCTCCGCCCGCCAGCGTCCCCGTCACAGCGCACGCGTCCGCGACGCCCGACGTTCCGTGCTCGTTGCTCACGACGTGGTACCCGCCGGCAGGCGGGTCCATTCCGTACGGAATCGTCACCGTTGCCAGGCAGTCCGTGCCGGAGGTGGCGAACCGCACGATGTACGCCGAGTACCCGTTGTCGAGCGTCACGTCCGGGTCGAGGTACGGTTCCAGATCGGCGATCGTGTAGTCGCCGACGTGGGTCACTTCGCGCAGGCACCCATTGGCCGTACACGACGGGTCAGGGACCGTTCCGCCGTCTGCCCCGTCCCCCGTCTCGCCCTCGCGTGCCTCCGCTGCGCCGTCGTCCCCTGCCGCTCGGTCCGCGCCGGTGTCCTGCGCCTCGCTTCCCGCCTCGCCGTCAGCGGCCGTCGTGGCGTCTCCGTCGCCCCTCGCGTCCTCGATCGCCCCTCCCCCCGTCCGTCCGCACGAAACGAACGCCGTCGCGACGAGCAGCCAGCCCAGGATCCCCAAAGACCTCCTTGTCCCTTTTCGGCTCACCCGTGCAGCCTGTCAGCGCCTCGTCGCGCCGTCAACGGCCCCCGCCGATCCTGGCAGCCGTCGGCTCGCATGCCGTGTTCGCGACGATTGGCTACGGCGTCCCATGGTGGATCCCGACGATGTCGCACGACACGGCGGTGAAGACGAAGCTGACGGAGATGGCATCGGGGTTCTCCTCGTACTCGTAGCAGAAGTACGCGTCGCCCCGGTCGGGGTCTTGTTCACATCCCTGTCCGGGAGCGCAGTCGTGATCGGCCGTCCCTTCCGTACACGGTTCGTCGGTGAACCCCTCCGGGATCACGTCCAAGTCGGCTTGGCCCGCCAGGATCGTGCGTATCGTGTCTTCGTCTATCGTTCCCGGATCGGTGCCGTAGGGCACTTCCGAGAGGAACATTGCGGCGTCCCTGAGGGACACGCACCCCCCGAGCACCCCACCGACGATCGTCCCGTCCAGAGGAGGCGTGCCGACGGGCGCCCGTTCGATGTCCCACACCACGCGGGCCTCGCTGATGCGCAGCGTCACGACGGTGTCACCCAGAGGAAAACGAAGGTCGACGACCGCACCGGACGCCGAGAAGTCGCCCGTCCGAATGTCCCGGTCGGCTTCGTCCGTGTCGTGGAGTACGCCGTTCCCGAACCATCCGCGCGCGCTCATCAAGTCGTCCGGACGGGTCAACGAACTCTCGTCCACGAGTAGCTGTCCGCGCCCGCTGAAGTTGTTCGTCGGTTCGGAGTCGGCGTCGACACCGTCGTATGCGGCGAGAAACAGGGATCCGCCGTCTTCGCTCCAGTCATCAACGTCGAGAAGCCGAAACAGGATCAGGCTGCGCCCGTCGTCGATCGAACGTTGCATGTCCGCATCGAAGTCCAGATCCAAACCAGCATGCTGAAGGGCGGACACCAAGGCACCAAACTGGTCGTCCACACCCGCCGGTCCGTCTGGCGGAAGGTACCCGTCCGGACCGGTGCTGACGCAGTCGAGGTTGAAGCCCTCGCCCTCATCGATCTTCCCGAGTCGGGCGGAGTTGATCACGAAGGACGCGGCGAGGCCGTCGAAGGGGTTCGGCTCGAAGGGCGGCGGGACATCGGGACAACCGGCATCCTCCACCACACGCCCACCATCATGGGCCGCGTCCGATCCCGACCCGGAGCAACCAGGGAGAAGCATGACGGTGACGAGCGCGGAACAGCCGGCGAGGACCCGACGCCAACCGCCCACGTACTCGCCCATGCCTCACTCCTCCGTCACGAAGCGTAGCACTCAGACCGCGGAAGCGCCCGTGGCGCCGCCGGGCTGCCCCCCCTGTCTCAGCGTTCCTCTCAGCGCCCTCAGCGTCTCAGCGGTAAGTCGGACTCAGCGCCCTCCCCCCCCTCCGCGTCCTCCCTCCCCTGCTCCGCCCACAGCTCCTCCCTCTCCTCGATGAACGCGACGGCTTCCTCCAGCACGTAGACCACCAGCGGCCAATTCTCGCATCGCACCTCGTCCCCCGTCTCCTCGCAGATCTCCTCGCCGGCCTCCACGCGGGGATCCGATTGCAGCTCGCGCAACGCATCGAGCGACCCGGCCGAGCCGACGGCGCCGATCGCCTCCACCACGGCCGCGAGCACCTCCTGGTCCTGCCGGTCCGCGAGCAGCGGCTCGAGCGACTCGGCCAGCTCCGCGGCCTCATCCTCCTTCAGGACCGACTCGCACGCGCGGCCGAGCGGGCGGATCTCGCGGCTCCACACGTTCGACCCGCCGCTGCCGCCCCAGGTCACGATCGGCCGGCAGGGGTCGTTCATCGGACGCTCGGCCAGCGCCGCCAAGGCCCGGAGCGCCCGCAACCGCAGCTCCTTGGGCGCACCGGCGGCCAGGTCGCGCAGCAGCGGCAGTGCCTCGCGCTGCACGACATCGGCGTACCCCTCCAGCGCGTGGACGCGTGCCTCCCAGGCCTCCGCCCCCTTCCCCTCCAGGCGCGCCCGTGCGCGCTCGCCCAACGGCGCCGGAGCGCGCCCGAGCGCCGCGGGAAGGTCCGCGCTCCCCGCGTCCCGGAACAGCGTCACCAACGCGCCGCGATACAACGTCCCGACGTCGTAGCCGGCTTCCGCGAGCGCCGCGGTACCGTAGACGGCAGGCAGCTCCGGGTTGGCGTCGGCCGCCCCATCGATTCCCAGGAGCCGCTCGGCCACGACGACGCGACAACGTCCCTGCCGCTCCTCGCTGCGGATCAACCCCTCGACCTGGTCCTGCCAGACGATGTCGCGGCTGGTGCCGCAGGCGCCGCCGCCGGGATCGGCGCGACGGTACAGCGTCGCGGCCACGTCGAGCTTGCCGAGCGCCTCGGCGGCGAGAGCCGCGTCACGCATCACGTACGAGAACCGCGCGCCGCCCCAGGCGTACTCGTCCTCCTCCTCGGCCCGCAGCGGTCCGGGGTAGCCGAGCGCCGTGAGGTACGCCATCGCGTTCGCGTACACCCCCTCGAGGTCGCCCTCGCGCTTGGCTGTGTCGACCGCCTCCCGCGCGCGTTCCAGATCTTCGTTGAGTGGGCCGGGCGAGGTCCACGAGCCGCCCTCTCCTTCGGGCGCCACGCCCACCTCCGGTCCCGCCTCGGAAACCGCCGCGAGGAAGTAGCCCAGGTCCGCCCGCTCCGCTTCCGTGGCGGCTTCGGCGACCAGACCGCCGTCGCGGAAACGCACCACGGCGAAATCGTCGAGCCCGGCGGTCACCGCCGCGACCTGAGCTTCCGCCGGCGGCCCGCACTCGAACGCGCCGCGTTCCGCTTCCCACCGGTTCTCGAGGATCCGCTCGACGGACATCCCCGCCTCGTACAGCCCCCGCGCATCGAGACGGTAGAGCAGCGCGAGGCCGGTATCGCCTCCGATCTCCCCCAAGAGGTCGATCAGCCTCGATACGGTCTGGATCGGCTCGATCGGGCCTTCGATCCCCGGCACCAGCGGCGAGCCGCACTCGGCGTCGCCCGCCAGACAGCCGGCCAGGATCCGCTCCAGCAGCCCGACGACGGTCGCCTCGTCGAGGCCCGCGGCCCTGGCGCGGGCGAGCTCATCATCCCGAAGGACGTACGCTCGCGTCAGCCCCGCCGACTCGAGCAGCTCCTCGGCCCGGGACAACGCGCCTTCGGGCGTCGCCGGCAGCGGCGGAGAGTCCGTCGCGCGCGGCGTCGGGGGCGTCGAGGACACCGCGGGCCCGCACGCCAGGCATGCAAAGAGTCCGATGGCCACCACCTGGATCCTGCCGCTCGATGAAAACATGGTCCCTACGATACCAGATCGGCGTCGGGGTTCCCCGCCCCTTCGCTTGCGACACGGGCGCGGGGTCCGGTCTAGCTTGCCGTCCCGGGGACCCGGCGGGCGTCGATGCGGCGCGTGACGAGGCGGAAGACGACGAGCGCCACGGCGGCCGTGAAGCCGATGGCGATGAAGTAGTACCAGATGTGGTGGGCCTGGGCGTAGTACGCGGCCCGCTCCGCCGCCGAGAGGCCTTCCGGGAGGGTCTTGGGGTCGGGGCAATACTCCTCGAGCAGGAAGCCGGACATGAAGAACGCGGCGAGGGCCGCGAAGAAACTGTGCAAGTGACTGAACCCGAGGTACGTGCCTTCCTCCCCCTTTGGCGCCTGCAGGGAGAAGTACTCCAGGAAGCGCGGAGAGATGAAGCACTCGGCGAGTCCCTGCAACGCGATGCCCGCGATCATCATCACGGTGAGAGGGTGCAGCGTCACCAGCCACAGGTCCACTTCGCTGCCCGTGTACGATTCCAGCGTCGTGCTCAGCGCCATCGCCGCCGCGGAGAAGGGCATGACGACCATGCCTACCAGCATCGAGGTGACGGCGGCGCGCTTGCGCATGAGCTGCGTGACCAGGACCACGCACAGGACCACCGCCAGCGGATTGACGTTCGCCAGCCACTCGGGTTTGGCATCTTCCCCGCGAAGCCGGATCACGTACTTGGGCATCGTGGCGTACATCTGAGCCTGGATGATCCAGAACCCCGACACGATGAGGGTGAGAGCCATCAACCGGCCGTTGGTGAGGATCGACCGGAGCGACCGGAAGACGTCGCGCAACGACTTCCGCTCCGATTCGGCCTCGGTGGGCCGGAACAGGAACAGCGCCACGAGCAGCGCCAGGACGCACATGCCCGCGGAGAAGAAGTTGACGTACTCGAGGCCCAGGCCCTGCCGGATCGACGGAACGACGGTCTTCCCCGAGAAGGAGCCGATGTTCACCACCCAGTAGAACAGCGAGTACGCTCGTGCCCGGTTGACCTTGTCGGTCGTCTTGGCCACCGTCCCCGTGATCAGCGGCTTGATGAACGAGCCGCCGATCATCGCCAGCAGCAGGAAGAAGAGCACGGCCGGCTTCGAGTGGAAGATCCCGAGGAAGAAGTACCCGAGGCCCAGCAGGCCGAAGGCCAGCAGGAGCGCGCGCTGGAAGCCGATGCGATCCGACACCGCGCCGACGAACGGAGGCAGCAGGTACAGGCCGGCATAGAAGATGCCGGCAACGAACCCCGTCTCCCGGTCGCTGAACCCCGCCACCTGCGTCAGGTACAGCGTCAAGACGATGAAGAACCCGTAGTAGGCCGCCCGCTCGCACAGCTCCATCAGGTTGGCGAGCCAGAACTGCCTGGGGAAGCGCCAGGTGGGCGGCGGCTCGGGCGGGGCACCGCTGGTCGTCGTCGGCTCGGCCGTCATCTGTCTCCTTCCACCGCGCGGCCCGGGAGCGTCACCGCGACCCCGCGGGAGGGCTCGTCCCTCGACTCGCTCCGCTCGCCCGGGGCTCGGCCACCCCTACGGCAGCGTGATGTCCGCCTCGATCGCCAGCAGTCGCAGCGTGACCGGCATCTCCGTCGAGTTGTAGATGCTGTCGGTGTCCCAGACGCGCTCGACGCCGGCCACGCGGACGTCGGCGCCGTCCGGCGAGACCGCCAGAACCGGCGAGTCGAAGGCGTGAAGCGGCCGCGGGCTTTCCGTCTGCCCGGGCTGATCGAACAGCGTCGCCAGGCTCCACGCCGTCCCGGTCCGCACGGCGTAGCGCACCTGGCCCGGCACGTCGTTGGCCCCGGTCCCGTCGTGCCACTGCGAGACGTCACCGAACACGATGTGGAACCGCCCGGACCCGTCCAGCGCGAGCTGCGGCGCTTCTCCGGTGAAGACCGCCCCGTCGCCGCCCGCGTAGCCGTCGGAATGTTCGGCGACGGTCTCGGAACACCACTCCCCGCCCCGCTTTCCGTAGAACCGCAGCTCGGAGCCGGTGAGCGAGCCCGTGACGACGCGGGTCTGGAACGTCGCCGCGATCCACGGCGCGCCGGAGGCATCGACGATGAGCGCGGCGTTGGTCGAAAACTCGTCGTTCGGATCGCCCCAGCGACCCGCCTGCACCGTCTCCGTCGTCCACGCGCCGCCGGCCGCGACGCGGCCGTAGTACAGGTCCATGTTGCACGGGTCGCAGGGGTACTCGGTGTTCGTGTACACGGCGTGCACGGAGCCGTCCGCGGCCGCCGCCCACGACTGGACCTCGGCCACGTCCAGGGCCGGAAGGCCGGTGAAGGTCCAGGCGCTCCCCGCCGCCGCCGCGCGCCGCGCGTGCACGATGTGCTCGGCGCCCGCGACGGTGGCATGGAGGACGGCCAGCCACGACCCGTCCGCCGCCGTCGACGCGGCCTCCAGCGAGACCGACGACGGCGCGCCGCCCAGCACCGCCTCCAGCCCGCCGCTCGCGACGGACGACGACCACGTCCCGTCGGTCGCGCGCACGTACTCGTCCAGCTCGCCGCCCGAGGCCGCGTGCAGGACGACGGGCGAGCAGTCGGCGTCGAACCAGAGCGCCACGCCCGCGCCGTAGCGGGTCAGCGCCGGCTCCACGACCTCCGGGGTCCCGGCGCCGCTCGTCAGGTCGACGTACACGAGCGCCGGATCGCCTCCGGCCGTCGGCTCGGAGTCTCTGTAGATCAGCCCGACGTCGCCGCACGGTCCCCGCGCCAGCATCCCGGGACGGCCCTCGGGCAGCGGGTGGAAGTCGGTCGGAAGCTGGTTCATCGCCGCGCCGGTCTTCGCGACGATCGCCACCGGCGTGCCCGCGGTCACGGTCGCCGCGCCGCTCGCGCCGCTCGGCTCGAACCCGCATCCCGGCCCGCCGCCGCCGTCGTCCCCGCCGCCGCCGCCCTCGTCGCCGGCATCGACATCCCCGCCCGGGACGTCGCCCCCGTCACCGGTCGAGTCGTCGCCGCCGGAGCACCCGGCCAGCAGCAGAAGCAGCGCGGAGACGTGATGGAAGCCGATTCGCGCCATGGTGCAGCCCTCCTCGAACGAAAGACGAAAAACGAAAAACGAAAAACGCCTACCCCCCCCGGTTCTCGCGCGTGATGCCGTACCCCCGGATCTTCTTGTGCAGGTTGGTGCGCTCGATGCCCAGGGCCTGCGAGGCGCGCGAGATGTTCCAGTCGTAGTACGCCAGGGCGTCCAGGAGGAACGCCTTCTCGGCCTGCTCGCGGAAGAGCCGCAGCGGCACGCCGGGACGGAACCCGGACTCCGGCGTGGCGACGGGCGTCGCGCCGCGGATCTCGTCGGGCAGATCGGAGGGCCGGATCGTGGACTCCGAGAGGATGACCATGCGCTCGATGACGTTCTTGAGCTCGCGCACGTTGCCCGGCCAGTGGTAGCGCATCATGGCCTCGACGACACCGGGCTCGACCACCTTGGCGCGGAAGCCGTTCTCCTCGCAGAAGCGACTGACGAGCGTCTCGACCAGGACGGGGATGTCCTCGGGATGCTCGCGCAGCGGCGGGGAGTGGATCGGGACGACGGCGAGGCGGAAGTAGAGGTCCTCGCGGAATCGTCCCCCCTTGACCTCTTCGTCCAGGGCGCGGTTGGTGGCGGCCAGGATGCGCACGTCCACGGACAGGGCGGACTCGCCGCCGACGCGGGTGATCTCGCCCGACTGGAGCGCGCGCAGCACCTTGGCCTGGGCGCTGGGGCTCATGTCGCCGATCTCGTCGAGGAACAGCGTGCCGCCGTCGGCGATCTCGAACTGGCCGCGCTTGCGGCCCTGCGCCCCGGTGAACGCCCCCCGCTCGTAGCCGAACAGCTCGCTCTCGATCAGCTCGCCCGGGATCGCCGCGCAGTTCACCTTGACGAACGGCCC
>JACRCZ010000061.1 GCA_016218765.1 Deltaproteobacteria bacterium
CGCGCGCTCCGCCCCGCCCGGGGCCGCTGCGTCCGGCGCCGCCGTGCCGCCCCCGCCGCCGCCCGCCGCGGACGCGGGCGCCGATGGGGCCCGCATCCGGACCGGTTTCCCCGGCGGATCCACCGGTCGCGACGCGGGCGGGGCCGCCGCGCCGGCCGACGCGGGCGGCGAGACGCGTATCCGGACGAGCTTCCCCTGAGCGCACCGCGCGCCCGGGACGCTCGCCCGACGGAAACCGGGTCGGGAGGATGACCATGCACGCAAAAGGGGACCGCACCACGCCGCATCGTTCGTCGCCGCTCGCCGCTCTCGCCGCCGTCCTCGCGCTCCCGGCCCTCGCCGCGGCGCAGGAGCCCACGCCGGAACAGCAGGAGCTGGCACGGCAGCACTTCGAGGCGGGCGTTCCCCTGGCGCAGGCGTCCCAGTGGGCGGAGGCGCTGGTCGAGTTCGAGGCGTCGGTGGCGGCCATGCCGACCGCCGTCGGCCTGCTCAACGTCGGCCTCTGCCAACGCAACCTCGGCCGCAACCTCGAGGCGCAGCTCACCTTCGAGCGCTTCCTGGCCGACTTCGGCGCCACGGCCGAGGATGTCGATCGCCAGGACGTCGAGAACCAGCTCCGCGATCTGCGTGCGCTGCTGGGGCGCGTCTCCGTGCGCGTCGATGCCGCGGGCGCCGAGGTCGAGGTGGCAGGACGTTCGATCGGTGCGGGCCCCATCGATCGCTCGGTGCCCGTCGAGCCCGGGGACGTCGTCGTCGTGGCCCGCCTGGAAGGACGCGATCCGGTCGAGCAGACCGTCCAGGTTGCCGCCGGTCAGAGCGTTTCCGTCGTGCTCGAATTCCCGACGACCGCGATCGCCGTCGAGCCTCCTCCCCCTCCTCCCGGCGGGGACGAGGACCAGGACGGTGGTGTCGATCCCGTCTGGTTCTGGACCTCGGTGGGCATCACCGGCGCCGCCGCCGTCGCCTGGGGCGTCACCGGCGGCCTCGCGCTGGCCAAGAACTCGGACTACGCCGACAACGCTTCGCGCACGGCCTCCGAGCAGAGCGACGGCCAGGCGCTGGCCCTGGGCGCCGACATCTGCGGCGCCATCGCCGGCGCCGCCGCGGTCGCCACCGTCGTCCTGATCTTCTTCACCGACTGGGGCGACGAGGCGCCCGAGGATGCGCAGACCGGCGTGACCGGCTTCTCGGCCGTGCCCGTTGCCGACGGCCTCTCCCTGGGCGTCGTCGGCCGGTTCTAGGTGGAGCGGTAGAGCGGCAGAGCGGTAGAGCGGTGGAGCGGTGGTGGGGGGCCTCCTGCGCTCCGAACCGCGGGCTGCTCGGCGGCATGGCCGCCGAGTCCCTTCGGGGCCGGCCCGCGGCTGGCCGGTCGCTGAAAGGAAGAGGTCAAGATGCGAAGCTCGTACGGACTGTCCTTGCTTGTTGCCCTGCTGCTGGCCGGATGCCCCCGCGGCAACGGCGACACGACGCCGCAGCCGGAAGTCGAGCCGCCGGCCGCGGCCCCCGTCCTGCTCGGCGGAACCCTGATCCTCCCCACCGGTGACCCGATGGAGGTCCAGGTGACCCTCCAGCCGCGCGAAGGCGGCGACTGGGACGGTTCGCTCTTCTACCTCATCAAGCAGGACCTCGTGGTTCCGCTCGACGAGCTCGTGTACGACGACTCGACCTTCCGCTGCACCGCTGTCGCCCCCGGCCAGTCCGAGGAGGCGCGGGCGACGTTCGAGGCGTCGCTGGCGGGCGACCCGCCGTGGGCCGGCACGTTGACCCAGGCCGGACACTCCGCCGAGTTCATGCTGGTACCGATGCCCGCCCGCCCGCAGACGCCGCAGCCGCCGTTCCCCTACGCGGCCCGCGACCTGGACTTCGACAGCCCCGACGGCACGCACCTGGCGTGCACGCTCACCGTGCCCGAAGGTCCCGGTCCGCATCCCGCCGTCATCCTGCTCACCGGCTCGGGCCTCCAGAACCGCGACTACGCCCTGTTCTGGCACAAGTCGTGGGTCGTCGTCGCCGACGCCTTCGCTCGCCGCGGTCTGGCCACGCTGCGCTGCGACGACCGCGCGGTCGGCGGGTCGACCGGCGACCCCAACACCACCACGATGCAGGACATGGCGCAGGACGCCGCGGCCGGCGCCGAGGCGCTCGCAGCGCAGCCGGACATCGATCCCGACCGCATCGGCGCCCTCGGTCACAGCCAGGGCGCCACCGTCGCCGCCCTCGCCGCCGGCCGGAGCATCCGCATCCGGTTCGTCGTGCACCTCGCCGGCATGGGCCTCCCGGGCGCCGAGATCCTCGTCATCCAGGAAGGCCTGATCTTCGCCGCCGCGGGGGTGCCGGCCGAGCCGATCGCCGCTCTGCAGGAAGTCCACCGCCGGCTCCACGCCCTGCTGCTCGACCCCGCCGCCGATCCCGCGGCCCTGCGCGATGCCGCTCGTGCCGTCGTCGCCGGACAGTTCGCCATCGCCGCCGACCACCTCGGCGCACCGGCGCACGAGGTGACCGACGCGGAGCTCGACCACGCCATCGCCGTCTGGCAGGCGCCGTCCACGATGGACCTCATCCGCTTCGATCCCGTCCCGGCGCTGCGCGACGTGCGCGTCCCCTTCCTGGCCCTCAACGGCACCCGCGACCTCCAGGTGCCGTGCGACCAGGATCTGGAAGCCGTGGAACAGATCCTGCTCGAGGCGGGCAACCCGGACGTCACCATCCAGGCGCTCGAGGGCCTGAATCACGCCTTTCAGCCCGCCGTGACGGGCAACATCGACGAGTACGAGCAGATCGCGACCACGTTCGATCCCGCCGCGCT
Organism: Deltaproteobacteria bacterium; assembly: GCA_016218765.1. Taxonomy (GTDB): domain Bacteria; phylum Myxococcota_A; class Polyangia; order DRWM01; family JAAZOP01; genus JAAZOP01. The sequence goes on from JACRCZ010000061.1 coordinate 2,807, forward strand.
CGAGCTGATCATCGACTGGATTCGCGCACACACGGGACTCGTCGACTGAGGGCCTGTGAAGAATTCGGCCGGGCCACGTTGTCCCTGCCGGTAGGATGGAGCGATCGGCTCCTTTCGCATGCAGCTCTTCGCTACGGTTCGACTCCGTTCCGCAGCGTAACCTACGGACTGGCGAAACGGAGCCGGTCGCTTCATCCTGACGAACGGACGGAACGGCGCTGCGGCCGATTGCTTCACGCTCTCAATCGCGGAGGAATGCGTCCGGGTCCTGGCCGCGGAAGATGCCCTGGTACCGGCCGTCACCCACGACGCGCTGGAAGATGAACTGGCACACGGCGGTGCCGGGACGGATGCGCAGCGCGATCGGGCCGAAGTTGCTCATCTCGAGCACTTGGTGGTTGGAAATGCCCGGCTGCATGAAACTGGAAGATACGTGCACCAACATGCCCACGCGAGCGAACCGGCTGCGGCCCTCGAGCCACCCGCAGATGTCGGGCGGCAGCTCGACCCGCTCCTGCGTGATGCCCAGCACCGTCTGGCCCGGCTGCAGTACGAGGGAGTCCCCCGGCGGCACGCGGAAGCCCTTGGTGGCGCTGCGGAAGTCCAGCTCCTCGGTCACGTCGAGCGTGGTGGGCAGGTGGACGAACACCCGGAACGAGTCGCTGAGGTGCAGGTCCACGGACGCCGGCCCGACCATGCGCTCGTCCCAGGGCGTGATCCGGATCCGGCCGGCGGACACCTCCCGGAGGATCTCGCTCTTGGCCAGAATGGGCATCGTTTCTCCTCCCTCTCCCCCCGCGCGCGTGCCCGACGGCAGCGGAGCGATGCTATCACGGTCCGCCCGGCGGTGGCGGCGTGCCCGGATCGTCCCGTCGCGACGGTCGTTGTCGAGGCCTTCACGTCCCGGCGAGGTAGTCGTCGTAGGTCACCCAGCGGCGAGCGGCGGAGATGGCGTGGAAGAGCCGCCCGGCGGCATCGATCAGCTCGTCGTGATCGAAGTCTGCCGGATGGAGGGCGAAGCGGAGGTCGAAGGGCAGGGGGAGAAGCCGCTCGACGACCCGCGACCAGCCCACGGATGCCTGGGCTCGCGAGGCGCTGCGTCCGGTGAAGGTGACGGCCGGAACGAAGTGCTGCCGTCCGCGACGCAGATCGCGGAGGTAGAGGTGATCCTCGTGGAAGGCGAAGCCGAGCGACCGCAGCGCCTGGACCGTGCCGCGACTCTCGAGCCACGCCGGGGCGACGAAGCCCTGCGGGGAGCGGCCCAGGCCGTCGGCCAGCATGTTTCGCCCCCGGTGCAGGCGCTCGGCGGCCCGGGCGCGCGGGAGGGCGAGGAACTCCCCCTCGCCGTCGGTCAGCCAGCGGGCGCGCAGCCACGGTCCGGGCCGGCGCGGCGACGGCAGCTCGTCCGCGCGGTGGTGGTAGCCGTGCAGCAGGACCGCGCACCCCTGCGCTGAGCGCGCGCGCAGCCACGCGACGAACGCCGGATGCCGGGCCAGCGGCCAGGAACCGTGGTGATCGGGCACGACGAGCAGGGCGGGCGGAACCGCCACTCCCCAACGCTCGAAGCACCGCCAGGCGCGCTCGATGCGCGCCTCGTGCGCCGGCGTCACGTCATGCAGCGAGAGCAGCGCCCGAGCCTCGCGCATCGCACAGCTCCACGTAGCGGCCGACCAGCCGTCCGAATGTCCTGTCCCAGGAGTAGTTCCGCTCGGCGAAGTCGCGGGCGCGGCGGCCGAGCGCGGCGAGATCGCCGCCGAGCAGCTCGTCGATGCGGCGGACCATGTCCCGCGCGTCGTGCGCGCGGAAGAGGCGGCCCGCACCCGAGGCGGCGACGGTCTCGCCCGCGCCGCCGCGGTCGGCCGCGACCACGGGCACGCCCGAGGCGAGCGCCTCGACCGTGGTCAGCCCGAAGGTCTCGTACGGTCCCGGAGAGAGGAAGACGTCGGCCGAGGCGTAGAGACGGGCGAGCCGAGCGGCGTCGGAGACGAAACCGAGCAGGCGGATGCGAGGATGCGGCGCCGCGGCGGCGCGGACGTCGTCGAGCAGCGCGCCATCTCCCGCGAGCGCCAGGTGCAGCCCCGGCCGCCGCCCCAGCGCCTCCATCGCGAAGGCCAGTACATCCATGCCCTTCTCGCTCCAGAAACGGCCGACGTACAGAAGGAGCTTCTGTCCCGGAGCGACGCCCAGCTCGCGGCGCAAGCCCTCGTCGCGCTCGCGCGGGTGGAAACGTTCGGTATCGACTCCCAACGGCACGAGGAAGGTGTTCCGCAGCCCGAACCCGCGCAGCTTGTCCTCGACGTAGCGGGACGTGACGCAGGTGATGTCGAAGCGGCGGTAGACGAAGTTGACGTAGTGCCTCCACCAATTCACGAAGGGGCGCCCAAGTCCCGCGGGCAGGCCCGAGACCGCGGGGGCGATGTAGCTGTCCGGGAAATCGGCATGGTAGAAGCCGGAGAACACGGCGCCCGAGTCGCGGGCCGCGGCCCACGCCAGCCAGCAGTCCAGATACGCCGAACCGACCTCGATCACGTCCGGCCGCTCCTCGCGCAGGATGCGGCGGATCTCGCCGTAGTCGGCGAGCTGCCGGTAATGTCCCCGGCGGGACACGGGCACGCCGCGCACGCGGTACACCCGTCCCCCGGGCTCCCGAGCGGGCACATTGTCCGGACCGGCGACGATCATCACATACTCGTGCTCCGGATGCCGCGCGAACCAGGCCAGCTTCTGGAGGTGGTAGGTCCTCACTCCTCCTCCCACGTCGGAGTAGAAGCTCGAGATGTCACACACCTTCATCTCCCAGCCTCCTTGTCGTCGCCGCCTCCGGCGCGGCCGGCCGGTCCCACGCGCGACCGGCGGCAGAGCCAAGCAAGATGCCTGCCACCGGGGCGCAAGGGGCGCGAAGAGGCAAGGAACGCCAAGGGACGGCGGGGAAGCGCCGGGGAATGCGTGGGTCGAGGTGCGAGGGGGCGCGGAGTTGCTGGGGCGTGAGGGACGCAGTGTGGCGGGATGACAACGGGGCGCGTGCCCGCAAGATCAGGGCCGGCCGAGAGGTCGATGTCCGCACGCCGCGGAACGGCCGATGGAGCCGGGCCCACGGCTTGCATCCGGCCCTCGCATGCGCCGGCGACTCGTCGAGTGGCTGCATGGATATCCGACCTGGTGCGCGGCGCACCCGTGGACGGTGCTGCTGGTCGTGGGGCTGCTGTGCGGCACCTCGCTGCTGGCGGCGCGGGACCTGCGGATCGTGGCGGACCTGGCGGCGGTGCTGCCCGAGGACTCGCCGAGCGTGCGGAACCTGCGGCTGGCCGCGGAGCGGATCGGCTCGACGGAAGCGCTGTACGTCACCGCGCAGTCGCCCGACCGCGCGGCGAACCGGCGGCTGCTGGGCGAGGTCGCGGCGGCGATGGCGCGCTGGCCCGAGCGGCCCGAGGTGTTCTTCCGGCTCGACGCGCGCTACTTCCGCGATCGAGCGCTGTACTACGCCGACGCGGAGGACCTGCAAGTCGTGCGCGACGCGCTCGAGCGGCGCGTGCGATGGGAGAAGGTCCACTCCAACCCGGCGTACGTCGAGCTGCGGGACGACCCGGCGCCCGAGATCGTGCCGCGGGAGATCCGCGAGAAGTACCGCCGGCGGCTGGGCCGGGAGCTCGGGGATCCCGACGAGTGGTTCGGGGTGCCCGAGCCTGCGGCTGCCTTGCCGCCCGCTCCGCGCCTTGAGGGGCGCGGGTCCGTTGCGGGGGACGGCGCCGAGGTTCTGCGGGGCGGCACCGGGGACGGACAGGGTTCGGCGGCCGAAGCGCCTGGGGACGACGGCTCGGTGTACCTGGAGACGGAGGTGGCGCCGGAGAGGCCCGGGGGGACGGGGCAGACGGCGACGGTGCTCCTGGCACGATTCCACGGCTCGGCGGTGAACCTCGACTTCGCCCGGGCGATGGTGCGCCGCGCCGACTGCCTGCTGGGCGCGCGAACCGCAGAGGACTGCGCCGGCGAGACTCTCGGGCGCCCCGGACCGCTCGACCCGCGCGCGTTCCACCCGGCGATGCGGGCGGAGCCGGGCGGAGCGTTCCGGTCGCGTGTCGTGGAGGCCGACGCGATCGGCCGCGAGGTCCGCGTGGCGACGGTCGCGGCGTCGCTGGCCATGGTGCTCCTGATCCTGCTGGCCTTCCGGCGACTGCGCGCGCTGGTCTACGTACTGTTGCCGCTGGCCGCCGGGATGATCGTCTGTCTCGGCGCGGCCGCGCTGGTGCTCGGGCAGCTCAACGTGCTGACGGCGTTCATCTTCGCGGTGCTGATGGGCCTGGGAATCGACTTCGGCATCCACCTGGGGCGGCGCTACCAGGAGGAGCGGGAGGCGGGGCGGGACCACGGCGAGGCGCTGGCACGAACGTATCGCGGCACGGGGAGCGCGTCGTGGGCGGCGATGCTGACCACGACGGTGGCGTTCGCGACGCTCCTGCCGTCGGGATTCCGGGCATTCTCGGAGTTCGGGCTGCTCTGCCTGTTCGGGCTGCCGGTGTCGATGCTGGTGGCCTTCGCGACCTTCCCGGCGGTGGCGACGCTGTCCGAGCGTTCCTGGCCGATGCGGGTCCGCCTCGTCGCGGGCGGCGACGGTCGCCGGGCGCGTCCGCCGTCGCGGCGCTTCGCGGCGATGGCGCTGCTGCTGCTGGCGCTGGCCACGGCGGCGTGCGCGGTCTTCGCGCTGCGACTGGACTTCGACTACGACTACGGCGCGCTCGGCAGTGCGCGAACGGTGCGCGGGGGCCTTCCCACGAAGTCCGCGGCGCGAGGCTACAGCAGCTCGCCGGCGCTGGTGCTGGCCGACTCGCCCGGGGAGGCGCGCGCGGCGTACGCGGAAGCGCGGCGGCGGATCCGCGAGGGAGACCCGCAGGTGCGCGACGCGGCGACGCTCGAGTCGTTCGTCCCCGCCGACCAGCCGCGCAAGGCGGAGCTGTTGCGGGACATGGGGCGGCTGATGGACGAGCCGTCGTTCGGGTTCTACGAGGATCGGCTGGACGACGAGGACTGGGAGCGGCTCGACCGGTGGCGCGAACGCTTGCGCCTGCCGCCGGTGCGGCTCGTCGACGGGGAGTTCCCGTCCTGGGCGCGGGCGTTGTTCCGCGAGCTGGACGGGCGGAGCGACGGGCGCTTCGTGTACCTGATGACGTCGGGGAACCTCAACGACGGACGCGAGGCGATGCGGCTGCAGGAGCGCTGGCAGACGCTGCGGCTGCCGGACGGGTCGGCGGTGCCGGTCGCGTCGTCGGCCTTCGTGTTCGCCGACATCATCCGCCAGCTGCGGACCGAGGGGGCGCTGGTCACGGGGCTATCGATGCTGGCGGTGCTGGCCGTGCTGTTCGTGCACTTCCGCCGGCCGTGGACGGCGCTGCTGGCGTTCGTACCGTTCGCGGTGGGGTTCGTCTGGTTCCTCGGGCTGTTGGCCGTGTTCGGGTGCGGGGTGACGTTCTACTCGGCGGTGGTGTTCCCGATCGTGATCGGGACGGGGATCGACGCGGCGATCCACCTGGTGCACCGCTGGCGCGAGCTGGGTCCGGGGTCGGTCGGGGAGGCGCTGCGGCGGACGGGGCCGCCTGTGGCGCTCTCGACGCTCACGACGGCGGCGGGCTTCGCGAGCCTGATGTTCACGGGGCACGGGGGGCTGGCGTCCCTGGGTCTGGCGGCCGTGATCGGCCTCCTCTCCGTGCTTGGAGCGACCCTGGCCGTGCTCCCCGTGCTGCTCGCGCTGCTGGACCGGCGGCGGCGTGCAGTCCCCCGGAAGCACAGTGTGACGTCCGGCGCACACGTCCTGCCCGCGTCAACACAGCACAACCGGCCCGGCACGATTCTCGTGTAGCGCTCGTCCCGTCGGGATCGAGCGCCGGCGGTCCCGCGGGAGGAAGCGATGGTCAAGGTCGACATGCACTGCCACTCGCTGTATTCGGACAAGCCGGTCTACTGGTCGCTGCGCAAGCTGGGCGCGCGAGAGAGCTACTGTCCGCCGGAGGTGCTGTACGCGCGCCTCAAGAAGCGCGGCATGGCCTTCGTCACGATCACGGACCACGATTCGATTGCCGGGGCGCAGGAGATCGCGGCGGCGCACGAGGACGCGTTCGTGAGCTGCGAGTTCACGGTGCGGTTCTGGAACGAGCAGGTGGACGCGCACCTGTGCGCCTACGATCTGACGGAGGAGCAGTTCCGTCGCGGGCGCTACTTCGCGCGCGACGTGCGGGAGTTCGCGGCGTATTTCCGCGAGCAGGCGGTGCTGGTGACGGTGCCGCACCCGATGCACGACCTGGGCCAGCGGCTGGAGGTGCGGCACCTGGAGCAGCTCGTGCTCCTGTTCGAGCACTTCGAGGAAACGAACGGCCTGCAGCTCGCGGAGGGGAACCGGCTGGCGCGCGAGTTCCTGGACGGACTCACGGCGGAGGCCGTCGAACGCATGGCGAAGGCGCACGGGATCGAGTCGGCGTTCCCGGAGCCGTGGCGCAAGGGACGGGTGGGAGGGAGCGACGACCACTCCTCGTTCTTCCTGGGGCGGGCGTGGACCGAGGTGGCCGCGGCGGCGACCATTCCCGAGTTCCTGGCCGCCGTGCGGCGCAAGGAGAGCCGCGGGCGGGGTCTGGGGGCCAACGCGCTGACCTTCGCGCACTGCGCGCTGACCAACACGGCCGAGACGATGATGAACCACTTCTGCGAACCCGGGCCGCTGCACCAGCGGGCGAGCCAGCTCGCACACCTGGTGTACGGCGACCACATCGAGGAGGTGGAGCTGGCGTCGCGGATGAAGGCGCACGCCGAGGGCTCGTGGCAGCTCGTGGACGAGCCGACCCCGGAGGACATGCTGATCGAGGGGCTGGTGCAGATCGTGATGCGCGACTGGCACGACCCCAACCTGCTGTTCGACCGCATCGTCGGCCGCGACCTGCAGGAGGAGACCTTCGTCATCGTCAACCAGCTCTTCAACACGCTGATCCGCCGGGCGCTGACCGCATGGTGGGAGCACACGCGCAAGGGCCGATTGATGGACGCGTTCACGAAGCTCTCGCTGATCTTCCCCACGGGAATCATGGCCATCCCGTACGTCATGGGCTTCCACCACATGCACGCCGACAAGGGCTACCAGCGGCGGATCGCGCAGAGCTGCGGGCTGCGCGAGCCCGGCGCGGACCGTCCCGAGAAGTGGGCGTGGTTCACCGACACGATCGTCGACGTCAACGGCGTGGCCCGGACGATCCAGACCGTGACGGCGCTGGCCGAGCAGCACAACACGCCGATCACGACGGTGACCTGCCATCCCACGGCGCCGCCGTTCCACGGCCACCTGAAGAACTTCGAGCCGATCTTCCACACGGCGCTGCCCGAGTACGCCTCGATGACGCTGTCGATCCCGCCGCTGCTCGAGATGCTGCGGTGGTGCGAGAAGGAGCAGTTCAC
>JACRCZ010000062.1 GCA_016218765.1 Deltaproteobacteria bacterium
AGGGGAGAGGACGGGGAGGGGGGAGGGGAGGCGGACGGGGAGGGAGAGGACGTTGGCGGTGGGGGTGGGGGCGGTCGTGGTTGCGGGTGTCGGGGGGCGGGAGGGAGTGGGGGATGGGGTGGGTTGCTGGTGCTTGCGGTGGTGGCGGTGATGAGACCTTGTGCGGGGGCTCGGGGGCGTGGTACGAAACGGCGTCATGATGTCTAGTCCGGCGCGGAAGCTGTGGTTCTCGACGTTGTTGCTCTGGACGCTGGTGGGAGGCTGCCGGGTTGGCGGTCCCGAGGCGGCGGATGGTGGTGGGGACGGGGAGGGCGAGGCCATCGGCGCGGAGTGTTCGGCCTGTCACGGCGGGTTGGAGGGGAACGCGGCGCCTCCGTTCGGGTTGGACGGCGAGCGGGAGACGTCGGCGCGGGCGGTGGGGGCGCACCAGTCGCACCTGGAGGCTTCGGACTGGCACGTGCCGGTGGGGTGCGAGATGTGCCATGTGGTTCCCGGGTCGATCGGGGCGGGGGGGCATTTGGGGCAGTCGCCCGCGGAGCTGACGTGGGGCGAGCGGGCGACGACGCGCGGTGCGGTGCCGTCGTTCGACGGGACGCGGTGTGCGAACGTGTACTGTCACGGCGCGGTGCTCCTGCCGGGCGGGTCGAACACGAGTCCGCGGTGGACGGTCGTGGACGGGACGCAGGCGGAGTGCGGGGCGTGTCACGGGCTGCCGCCGGACCCGCCGCATCCGGAGAGCGACAACTGCATCGCGTGCCATCCGCTGCGGTTCGACGACCCGACGACGTACCACGTGAACGGCGACGTGGAGGTGACGGGGACGAGCTGCAACGGCTGTCACGGCTCGGAGGAGAGCTCCGCGCCGCCGGTGGACACGTCGGGCAACACCGAGACCAGTGCGGTCGGGGTGGGTGCGCACCAGTCGCACGTGGCGACGGGTTCGAGCTGGCATGCGGACGTGGCGTGCGCCGAGTGCCACGTGGTTCCGGGGACGGTCGCGGCTCCGGGTCATCTGGACACTCCGTTGCCCGCGGAGCTGACGTTCGGGCCGCTGGCGGGGGCGGACGGTTCGACTCCCGACTTCAACGGGACGACGTGCACGGGAGTCTACTGCCACGGCGCCGCGTCGAGCGGCGGGTCGCTCACGGTGCCGGCGTGGACGACGGTTGACGGGACGCAGGCGGAGTGCGGCACGTGCCACGGCCTGCCGCCGACGGATGGGCATCCGCCGGCGTCGCAGTGCAGCAACTGTCATCCGAGCGTGGTGAACGATTCGCTGACGATCGTGGCGCCGGCGCTGCACGTGAACGGGGAGACGAACTTCTAGGCGGGTGCGGTAGAGCGGTGGAGCGGCGGGAGGAGGGGAAGGTGTCAGGCGGCGGAGCGATGACCTGTCCTGGTTGCGGGGCGAAGATCGCGCCGCCCGCGGGGGGCGGGGTGACGAAGTGCGAGTATTGCGGGACGCCGCTGCAGGTTCCGGCGGGGCCTGCCGGGGTCTTTCCGCCGCCGAGATTCGTGCCGCCGGAGTCGCCGGGCGGGGCGCCGTCGCCGGCGGGGCCGTACGGGGTGCCGGGTTACGGTGCGGGGCAGGTCCCGTCGTTCCAGGTGCCGCAGCGCGTGGCGAAGAAGCGGCGGAGCCGGGCGAAGATCGCGATCATCGTGGTCTTGGTGCTCGCGGCGGGTTCCGGCCTGGCGTACTTCATCTGGTACATGGCGTGGTCGCGCGTCGACGGCCGTGTCGAGTCCACGGGCGGGGTGCTGGGCACGTGGTCGTCGTCGTTCGAGGAGTGCCGGTCGGGCGACGCGTTCCACCCTTCGTGGTTCGGGGTCGACCTGCGGGCCGGCTCGCCGACCGCGCACGTGCAGGTGCAGGGGGGCGACGCGCGGGCGACGGTGGTGGTCAGCGGGGCGGCGGGGGACGAGCCGTACGTGAACCTGACGAAGGACGGGTGCTCGACGTTCGACGTCCTGGTGGAGTCGGGGAACGCCGAGGTGAACGACGTGGACGCGGTCAAGGGGCATGCGCACGTGGACTGCACCACGGCGGGCGGCGGGCGTATCCGGATCGACGCCGAGTTCAAGGCGTGTCATTAGTAGAGCGGTAGAGCGGTGGAGCGGTGGAGCGGTGGGGGGAGCGGGCTCCCTTCCCGGGGCCTAGGTGTGCGGCGTTGCGTGCAGGAGGCGGAGGAGGGTCGACGTCGGGGGCACGGAGGCGAAGCCGTTGGCGAGGGCGCGGAGGGCGCCCAGGTGGAGGGTTTCGTCGGAGGAGGCGGTGGCGTCGAGGGGGACGACGACGTCGAGCTCGCGGACGAAGGCTTCTCGTGCGGTGGTTTCGACGCAGAGGTGGGTCATGACGCCGGCGACGACGAGGGTGCCGGTGTGGTGGCGGCGGAGCCAGCGTGCGAGGCCTGTGCGGCGGAAGGCGGAGTACTGGGCCTTGCGGAAGACGGGTTCGCCGCGGCGCGGGGCGAGCTCGGGGATCAGGCGGGCCTGAGCGGTCCGTTCGCGGATGAGCCAGCGCCAGTGGCGGGACATGCTGCCGCCGCATTCGTCGGGCCTGTGGGCGTGGCGGGTGAAGGCGACGGGGAGACCTGCGGCGCGGAAGGCGTCGCGCAGGGCGAGGACGCGGGGGAGGACGGCGGCGGCGGCGGGCAGGAAGGCGTCGCCGCGGGGGTCGGCGAAGGCGTGTTCCAGGTCGACAACCAGGAGCGCGGCGCGGCGCAGGTCGGGGAGGGGTTTGCGCCGCGCCCAGGGGCGAAGGGCAGCCCGCCAGCGTTTCGCCGCGCGAGCCAGCGACCGAGCGGTCACGTACTCCGTCCGCACCAAGTCAGCTCCCTTCCCGAGTCCTCTCAGCGTTTCTCACAGCGCTCTCAGCGTCTCAGCGGTGATTCCGGTCTCCGCGCGCTCCCTCCCCTCCGCGCCCTCCTCACGGCGACAGCCTGGACATCAAGCGGGGGAAGGGGATGGTCTCGCGGATGTGGGGGAGGCCGCAGATCCAGGCCACGGTGCGTTCGATGCCGATGCCGAAGCCCGAGTGGGTGACGGTGCCGTAGCGGCGGAGATCGAGGTACCACTCGAAGGCTTCGCGGGGGAGCTTGTGTCGTTCGAGGGACGCCTCGAGGACGGCGAGGTCGTCCTCGCGCTGGCTGCCGCCGACGATTTCGCCGTAGCCTTCGGGGGCGAGGACGTCGACGGCGAGGGCGAGCCTGGGGTCCTGGGGGTCGCGCTTCATGTAGAACGCCTTCACGTCTGCCGGGTAGCGGTGGACCAGGAGCGGCGAGTCGTGCTGCCGGGACAGGATGGTCTCCTCGTCGCCGCCGAAATCGGCGCCCCATTCGACGCTCGCCCCGGCGCGCTTCAGGACCTCGATCGCCTCGTCGTAGCGCATGCGGGGGAACGGCTTCCGGACGGCCTCGAGCTTCGAGACGTCGCGCTCGACGACCTTGAGCTCCTCGCGGCGCCGATCGAGGACGCGGGCGACGACGGCGACGAGGAGGTCCTCGATGATCGCCATGTCGCCGTCGAGGTCGACGAAGGCCATCTCGGGCTCGACCATCCAGAACTCGGTGAGGTGCCGGCGGGTCTTGGACTTCTCGGCGCGGAAGGTCGGGCCGAAGCAGTAGACGCGGCCGAAGGCCATGGCGGCGGCTTCCATGTAGAGCTGACCGGACTGCGTCAAGTAGGCCTTGTCGCCGAAGTAGTCGGTCTCGAAGAGCGTGGAAGTGCCTTCGCAGGCGGCGGGGGTGAGGATCGGGGCATCGATCAGGGTGAAGCCCTGGCTGTCGAGATGATCGCGGATGGCGCGGATGATCTCGGCGCGTACGGCGAGGATGGCCTGCTGGCGGCGGGAGCGGAGCCAGAGGTGACGGTGGTCCATGAGGAAGTCCGTGCCGGCCTCCTTCTTCTGGATCGGGTAGTCGAGGCCGGCGGGCGCGACGACGGAGAAGGCGGTGACGGCAAGCTCGAAGCCGATCGGCGAGCGGGGGTCCTCGCGGACGGTGCCGGAGACGGCGAGGGACGATTCGAGCGGCAGGGCGCCGGCGGCGTCGAACGGCTCGTCGCCGACGATCTTCTTCTCCATGACGCACTGGATCGTGCCGGTGCCGTCGCGCACCTGGAGGAAGTGGAGCTTGCCGCTGGAGCGGCGGTTGGCGAGCCAGCCCTTGAGGGTGACCTCCTGACCGACGTGCTCGCGAATGGCGGATACGTACGTCCAGCTCGACATGGGGCTACTCCTTGGTTTCGCCGTCGAGAGGCGGCGGTTGAGAGTCGACAGTCGGCAGTCGAGAGTCGGCAGTTACTTCGGGTGCCGCGGCGTCGGAGGCGTCGACCGGGGGAGGCGCTTCGCGGGCGCAGGCGGGCTCCCGGGCCAGGGCGAAGCGGTGGTCCCAGGCGAAGGCGCAGACGGCGTTGCCGATGACGGGGAGGCGGCCGCGGAGGGGAGCGACGGCGGCGTCGAGGCAGTCCTGGAGGTTCTGCCGGTCGCCTTCGAGGCCGGAGAGCACGGCGGTCAGCTCGTACGTGGCGCGGCCGTCGTCGAGGATGGTGCGGGCGAGCCGCACGGTTACCTCGCCGGAGCGCCAGTCCGGGTCGTCGCCGGCGTGGGCCTGCCAGCACGCGTCGAGCTCGGGCAGGAGCGCGGCGATCCGCGGGCCGAGGGACTGGGAGGCGGCGAGCTGCGTCTCGTCGCAGTCGGCGTGGGTGCCGCCGGTCGAGAGGGCGCGGGCGGCGGGGGCGGCGGTGGGGACGAAGGTGCTTTCGAGGGAGCCGCAGATGGCGGGGATGACGGTGACGAACTCGCCGGCGCCGGTGGCGGTGCAGGTGATGCGGCGGCAGGGGGCATCGCGGGTGAAGGAGCAGTCGCCGTCGCGGCAGGCGCCGCCGCCGCCGGAGCCCGAGGCGCGAGCGGTGGGTTCGACGCGGATGGTCACGGGGGGGAAGCCGGTGGCGGCGAGGGTCACGGCCTGAGGTTCGACCCGCGCGTCCAGGTTCTCCGGGGCGCGCAGGCGGAGGCGGAGGGAGTCGAATGCAAGCTCGCGGAGCGGTCCGGGCACGAAGGCGGGCGGGGCGTCGGGAGCGTCCGGGACGGGCGGGCCGGCGTCCTTTCCGCGGCAGCCCCCGGCGAGGGCCGCGGCGGCGGCGAGGACGAGCGCGGTGCGGGCGAGGAACAACGGGGGAACACCTCCGCGGCGTCGGGGGCCGCGGCGGGGACGATACGCGGAAGAGGGAAGGAGGGACAAGGAACAAGGAACAAGGAACAAGGGACAAGGAACGAGGAATGGGGACGAGGATTGGGGAGGGGGATCAGGCGGGAGGGTCGTAGAGGCAGCGAGGGCCGACGAACTCGGGGGCGGACTTCTTGATGCCGGTGAACTGCTGAGTGGCGGGGTCGAGGGAGCAGAGGTCCATGCAGCCGTTGGCGGCCTGGCGGCAGCGCCAGCCGGGGGAGCCGTAGGGGGAGAGGGTGTAGACCTGGAAGCCCATGTCGAGGGCGGAGATGGGGGGAACGTAGATGCAGATGTTGCAGGGGAACTCGTCGGTGGCGAGGTCCTGGGGATCGCCGGGGGTGTAGACGGGCTCGGGGATGGTTCCCTGCTGCGAGGGCTTGGTGAGGCACGCCTGGACGAAGCCGTCGGGGTTCGTGGAGCCCTGTCCGCTGAAGGTGTGGAGCTCGCCGATGTTGGGGTCGAGGGCGCCGAGTCTCGCGACGGCGAAGGCGTGGGGTGCGGGATCGGCGAGGGCGGAGCCGGAGGCGACGGGGATGTCGAAGGTCGGGGTGAGGTCGACGACGTCTTCGGTGTAGATGCCGAGGTCAACGGTGATCTTGAGCTTGAGGGAGACGGTGATGATCAGGCGCGCTTCGGCGCGAGCGCCGGTCGCGACGTGGAACTCGGACTGCGAGATGCCGCTGCTGCCGACGTCCCCGGGCGGCCCCTGGGCCTCGCGGGCCAGCAGGAGGAGCTGGGCGGCGTAGTACGAGGAGATGGAGGGTTTGACCGTGATGGAGAAGGTCGTCGAAAACGGGAAGGAGCGCAGGGCGGCGGGGAGGATGTCGAACGGGGCGTAGGTAATCTCGGCGCCGGCGGAGAAGTAGACGGTCGGTGAGCGCTCGACGGTGCTGCGTGCGATGCTCATGTCGAACTCGTTGAGGTGCGGATCGGAGGGATCGGGGTTCCAGAGCGGTCCGTCGGGGGTCCCGACGCGCGCGCCGAGACCGAGCTGGCTGGACCAGCCGCTACCCGGGTACAGGGTGATCGAGGTGTGGAACGGCGTGCCCCAGCGGCCGTAGGTGTCTTCGAGCGGGATCCAATAGGAGCTGCCGAAGAGGCGTTCGGCCTCGGGTTTGCCGTCGAAGGGGGTGTCGATCACGTCGAGCTTGCTGCCATAGTCCAACTCGGGCGTGGCGGACACGGGACCGTAGGGGGTGACGACGGTGATGGCGGGCAGCTCGGCGTGCAGCTCGAAGCCGGATTCCTGGGCGTCGACCTCGAGGGAGAAGGCGTCGGCAATGGGGTAGTCGCCGGCGGCAAGCCCCGACGGGAGGGCGGGGGAGCTGCGGCGCAGGGTGGCGGAGAACTGCTGGCGTTGGGCGACGGTGCAGCCCATGACGGGGGCGCAGATCGAGACGTCCTGCCAGCCGTCGAAGCGTTTGGCGACGGGATCGAAGTCGATGTAGCCGACGCGCTGCCGGATGCTGACGTCGCCGAAGGGAGTGGGCGTTCCGGCGAAGTTCTCGATCCTGCCGTCCGGGTCGTTGGCCAGGTCGCGCAGCAGGCACAGTCCGGCCTCGGCGAGCCGCTCGCCGCGGCCGCCCAGCTTGTTCCAGGTGGCCGGGTTGCCGGTGGGCTGGTCGAGAGTGACGCCGGTGGCGATTTCGCGCTTGTAGTCGCCGCAGCTCGGGGTGACGTCGAGGCTGCCGCCGAGGGCGGACAGCAGCAGCTGGGTGGCCTGCATCGCCTTGTTGTCGGCGGGACAGGAGCCGGTGGTGACGACGGCGTTGCCGTGGGCGAGGGGGGTGTCGGAGGGATCTCCGGCCTCCGTGTCGCTGCTGCAGATGCTGCCCGAGGCGAAGACGAAGAGGGCGGCGAGGGCCAACGAGCGGTGGGCGTGCTCCGACATCGTTCCACCTCCATCCCCCCGAAGGTGTTCCCCCGGAGGGAGGCGAACGGTGGTCCCTCCCCACCGGAGCACGGGTGCAGTCGAAGCATCGGGAGGGGGGTTGTCAACCGAGGGGGAGGAGACCTGGTTGGTCGAGCGGGACGAGTTGTCGGTTGGGCGAAGGGGACGAGTTGTCGGTCCGGAGCTGCAGGGGTTCCGTTGCTTCCTTCCGGCGGCGGGGCGCGTCATACTCGGCGCCGATGAGGCGCGTCCTGCTCATGTTGTTGGTGGCCGGCGCGGCCTGTCGCGGGGGCGGGGCGCGGTCGGGGGAGACGGTGCGGCTGGTGGCGGCGGCGTCGTTGCGGGACGCGCTGGTGGAAATCGAGGCGGCGTTCGAACGGGAGCGGCCCGGGGTGGACGTCGAGGTCGTGTTCGCGGCGTCGGGAGCGGCGGTGGAACAGCTCGCGCCCGGCGCGCCGTTCGACGTGTTCCTCTCGGCGGACGGGAAGCACGCGGACGAGGTGGTGCGGCGAGGGTTGGCGGTGCCCGGGAGCCGGCGGGTGTACGCGCGGGGGCGGCTGGCGTTGTGGCTTCCGTCGCGGGTGGGCGTGGTGCCGCACGATTTCTCGGCGCTCGAGGATCCGCGGGTGCGGCGGGTGGCGATCGCGAGCCCGGAGACGGCGCCGTACGGGCGTGCGGCGCGCGAGGCGCTGGAGCGCGCGGGGTTGTGGGAGCGCATCCGGGGCAAGCTGGTGTTCGGGCAGGACGTTGCGCAGGCGGCGCAACAGGCGCAGGTCGGCGCGGACGCGGGGCTGCTGGCCTTGTCGCTGGTGCTGTCGCCGACGCTGCGGGAGAGCGGCGCGTACTGGCCGGTGCCGGTGGCGCTGCACGGGCCGCTGGACCAGGTCCTGGTGTCGCTGCGCGACACGCCCGCGTCACGGTCCTTCGTCGGTTTTCTGCTCGGGGAAGAGGCGCGGGGCATCCTGGTGCGGTACGGGTACGAGGGGGGAGGGGGCGAGCGAGCCCTTCGACGAGCTCAGGGCGGGCCGGTCGCGGGGGGGGGGAGCCCTTCGACCCCTCGACACGGCTCTGGGCAGGCAGGCTCAGGGCGGGCCGGTGGCGGGGGAGGGGCGCGGGGGGGGGCGCTGCTGTTGACGTTGGAGCTGGCGTTGTGGACGTCGGCGTTGGTCCTGCTGCTGGGGGCGCCCTTGGCGTGGGTGTTGGCGCGACGGCGGTTCTTCGGGCGGCGGGTCTTGGAGACGATCGTGTTCTTGCCGTTGGTGCTGCCGCCGACGGTGTTGGGGTTCTATCTGCTGGTGCTGCTGGGGGAGGGCGGGCCCTTGGCGCGGTGGCTGGACGTGCACTGGGCGTTCCGGTTCGAGGGGATCGTGGTGGGATCGGTGTTGTTCAACCTGCCGTTCGCGCTGACGTCGTACCGGGAGGCGTTCCGGGCGCTGGACGAGGACCTGCTGCAGACGGCACGGACGCTGGGGGCGTCGCGGCTGCGGGTGATGCGGGAGGTGGTGCTGCCGCTCTCGTGGCCCGGGCTGGCGGCGGGGACGCTGTTGGCGTTCGCGCACACGCTGGGAGAGTTCGGCGTGGTGCTGATGATCGGGGGAAGCGTTCCGGACGAGACGCGGGTGGTGAGCATCCATCTATTCGAGCTGACACAGGCGCTGCGGATGGGGGAGGCGCACGAGGCGGCGCTGGTGCTGGTGGGGGTGTCGTTCGTATTGCTGTTCGCGATTCGGACGCTGGAGGTGCGATGGACGTCCGGTACCGGCTCGAGCGGCCGATCCCGCTCGAGGTCGAGCTGACGGTCGACGGGCTGACGGTGCTCCTGGGGCCGAGCGGAGCGGGGAAGACCTCGCTCCTGAAGGCCCTGGCGGGGCTGTTGCCTGCGGAGGGGGTGCCGTGGGGCGGGTGGGCGCCGGAGCGGCGGCCGGTGGGCTACTTGCCGCAGCACCACGCGCTGTTCCCGCATCTGACGGCGCTGCGCAACGTGGCCTTTCCCTTGGGCGGGGTGCCGCGGGCGCGGCGGGAGGAGCGGGCGCGGGAGCTGCTGGGGAAGGTCGGGATGACGACGCTGGCGGAGCGTTTTCCGCGCGAGCTGAGCGGCGGCGAGCAGCAGCGGGTGGCGCTGGCGCGGGCGCTGGCGCGGGAGCCGGAGCTGCTGCTCTTGGACGAGCCGACGAGCGCGCTGGACGCGGCGACGCGCGACGACGTGCTGGGGGAGCTGCAGCGGCAGATCCGGGCGACGGGGATTCCGGCGCTGGTGGTGACGCACGACGCGACGGTGGCGCAGGTGGCGGACCGGATGGCCGTGCTCTTGGGGGGTCGGGTGGTGCAGCAGGGGACGCCGACGGAGGTGTTCACGCGGCCGTCGAGCCTGGAGGTGGCGCGGCTGGTGGGGATGCGCAACCTATTCGACGGGACGGTGGCGGAGGTCGAGGGCGACCGTGCGTGGCTGGAGACGGCGGCGGGGCGCTTGCGGGCGGAGGCGCGGCCGTGGCTGCGTGCGGGGCTGCCGGTGCGGTGGGGGATCCGGTCGGAGGAGGTGATGGTGATCCGTGGGGACCGTCCGCTTGCGGATCCGGTGCAGGACAACCGGCTGCTGGGGCGGATCGCGTCGGTGTGGCTGCAGGGGTTGTACGTCCGGGTGGAGTTCCAGGGGGCGGTGGAGTTGGAGATCCTGTTGCCGCGGCACGTGCAGGACCGGCTGGGGCTGACGGTGGGGCAGGAGCGGGAGGTTTCGCTCAAGCCGCGGTACGTGCAGTTGTTCGAAGGACCGGCGTCCGGGGCGGAGGGCAGAACCGAACCGCGCGCTTCAGGGCGCGGCCCCTGGAGCGGGACAGCCGCGGGCTGAAGCCCGCGGTTCGGAAGGGGGGGCTACTCCAGGAAAAACACGCCGAGGAGGTCTTCGGTCATGGAGATCGGCTGGGTGCCGGTGCGGCGGAGGCTGGTGACGCGGAACTGGTAGAACATGCCGGGCTGGAGGGCGGGTCCGGCGTAGTCGACGGAGGGCTCGCCGCCGCTCTCGCCGGGGAGGTCGTCGCGGCGCCAGAGTTCCTCGCCGAAGGCGTCGTAGACGACGATGTGGTAGGCGTCCTCGCTGGAGTCGTCTTCCCAGCGGAAGGTCAGGGGGGTGGAGACGGCCTCGGGCTCGGCGGCGCCGGGGAAGACGATGGCGAGGGCGCCGGTGACCTTGAAGGACTCGCCGATGGCGATGGTGCGTGAGCCTGTGGTGTCGGGGACGGCGAGGTGGACGATCTGGGTGCCGGCGATGCCGGGGTCCGGATCGCGCACGCACTCGTCGTTCTCGAAGGCGGCGAGGACGGCGTAGTTCCCGTCGGGGACGCCTTCGATGGTCCAGGTGCCGGAGACGGTGGGTTCAGCCGGTGGTGGCGGAGCGCGGAGTCCGGTGGCGACCTCGCCGCGGGCGAGGTCGGGGTCGAAGGTCTCTTCGGGGACGAGGACGACGCTGGTGCCGTCGCAGGCGCCGGGGTTGACGAGCTGGATGGAGCCGGAGACGGTGGCCGGGGGGACGTCGGGCAGCTCGTGGAGATCGATGCCGACGAGGTGTTCTCCGGCATCGACCATGACGGACCGGGTTTCGAGCTGGAGGAAGGCCTTGTAGCCCTTGACGAGGTAGGTACCGACGTCGGTGTTGAAGACGACGTAGGCGCCGGAGCGGTCGGCCCAGCCGATGGGCGGGTCCGGTGCGCCGGCGTTGGCGACGATCAGGGTGCCGCCGGGGCCGGGGTCGTCGGCGACGACGTTGCCCGAGATACTGCCGCGGGGGCGAGTGGGCGCGGGGAGGGGGATGAGGCCGACGTCGGTGGCGGGGTTCTGCACGGTCCAGGCGCCGTCGGCTTCGACGGCGAGGGCGGCGGCATCGATGGGGAGGGCGACGCGGACGCCGTGGGGGAAGGGAGCGTAGTCCTGGGCGCCGGCGCGGAGGGTGAAGGTGCCGCCGCCCGGGGTGGGCGTGCCGTCGAGCTCGCGCTCGACGGGGACGGTGAGCTGGTAGGACCCGTCGGGCGCCGTGGTGGCGCCGTCGGAGGCGGCGCCGCCGGTCTCGTCGGCGGCGAAGACGCGCGCGGCGGGGATGCCGAGGTCGGTGGCGAGGTCGAAGACGCGGCCGAGGAGGTGGACGGGGTCGTAGCAGGCGTAGAGGCCGTCGGTGCGTCGTTCGCAGCTCTGTTCGCCGGGGCAGGCGAGGGGGTCGTCCCGGGAGCACTGGACGGTGCAGACGCCGCCGCCGGCGGCGAGGGGCTGGCAGACCTCGCCCGTGGCGCAGGTCGGTGCGGCGGGATCGCATTCGGGGCGGCAGATGTTGCCGCGGTCGCCGGCGGGGACGCAGAGCCAGTCGGCGCCGCAGGAGTCGCTTGCGGCGGGGTCGCAGGTCGGGACGCAGGCTGCCTGGACGGGGCCGACGGGGACGCAGGCGGAGCCTTCGGAGCAGGTCGTGGGAGTGGCGTCCGGATCGCAGGTCGGGCGGCATTCGGCCAGATCGCCGCGGACGGCGACGCAGGTGCGGCCGGTGCCGCACGGGTCGGCGGCCGCGGGGTCGCAGCGGGTGGCGCCGGACGACTCGTCCTCGCAGGCCGGGGCGAGGGCGAGCAGGGCGAGGGAGCACAGGGCGGCGATCCTTGGGTGATGCATCGGTTCCTCCTCGTGGAAGAGTTCGCGCGGGTGGGCGAAGGCTTACACGGCCGGGTCAGGAGCGCAAGGTTTCCAGGGTATCGGCGAGGCGGGACAATTCGGCCGGGGCCTGGGAGAGGTCGTCGTAGGGGCGCGTGCCGTCGCGGTCCGCGGCGAGGAAGGCGTCGTCGAAGGGAAGCCAGGCGAGGAACTCGAGATCCGGCAGGGTGCGCGCGACGCGCCGGCGGTCGTCGTCGTTGCGGACGCGATTGGCGACGCCTGCGGTGCGGACGCCGATGTCGGCGGCGAGGGTCTGGATCTTCTTCGCCGCTTCCAGGGAGCGGAGTCCCGGGTCGACGACGACGAGGAGGCGGTCGACGGCGGAGGAGGTGGCGCGGCCGAGGTGTTCGACGCCGGCTTCCATGTCCATGACGACGGTGTCGTCGCGGTAGAGGAGGAGGTGCTGGACGAGGGCGCGCAGGAGGACGCTTTCGGGGCAGACGCAGCCCTTGCCGCCGTGGTCGACGGTGCCCATGACGAGGAGCCGGACGCCGTCCTTCTCGAAGGAGAACTTGTCGGGGATGTCGTCGACGGTGGGGTTCATTTTGAAGAACCCGCCGTAGGAGCCTGGTTTGGTGCCGGTGCGCTCGGCGATGAGCTCGGTGAGGGAGGCGATGGGAGCGATGGGGAGGTCGCGGGGGAGGCCGAGTGCGGCGGCGAGGTTGGGGACGGGGTCAGCGTCGATGGCGATGACGCGTTTGCCTCTGGCGGCGAAGGAGCGTGCGAGGAGGCCGGCGATGGTGGTCTTGCCGACGCCGCCTTTCCCGCTGACCGCGAGTTTGAGGGCCATGGGCGGGAGTGTGCGCATTTTCCGGGAATAGGCAAGCGGGGTGGCGGCGTCGTCCCTTGTGGAGGCGGGAGTGGAGTCGAAGAGGGCTTCGACATGGCTGTGAACCGGGCGGAAGAGGTCGTGATGCCGGGATGTTCGGTGCAGGAAGCCTCGGGCGAGGCGTCGGTCAGGGAGGTCTACGCGGCGGCGCGGACGCAGCGCGGGGATCCGACTCTGGCGCTGTATTTCAACGACCTTTCGGGTCATCCGGTGTTGACGCAGCCGCAGGAGGCGGCGATCGCGCACCGGATCCAGGACCTGGAGGTCCGGGAGTGGGTGGAGCTGTTGTCGCATCCGCCGGTGCTGGCGGAGATGATCGGGGAGTTGCGGCGGTGCCTGAACGGGGCGATGCCGAAGGACGTGCGGCATCTGGTGCGGTATCCGGGACGGTATCGTGCGGCGGGCGGTCGGTTCGACGGGCGGCGGTGGGCGGCGTTGCGCACGGCGGCGCAGCGGATGGGGCGGCAGCTCCGGGATCTGGACTGCGACCGGGTGCTTTTGGGTGCGATGCTGGAGCGGGCGCGGTGGCTGCCGCAGGCGAACGGGTCGTGTCCGCCCGGTCTCAAGCGGGTGGTGCACGCGGCGTCGTATCGGCAGTATCTCGCGCGGCTGGAGGCGGCGACGCGGGCGACGGCGGTGGAGAAGGAGCGGTTCATCCTGGCGAACCTGCGGCTGGTGGTGTCGGTGGCGCGGCGGTACCACCGGGGCCGGATGACGCTGATCGACATGATCCAGGAGGGGAACATCGGGCTGATGAAGGCGGTCGATCGGTTCGACATCCGGAAGGGCTATCGTTTCTCGACGTACGCGTCGTGGTGGATCCGGCATGCGATCAACCGGGCGTTGGCGGACAAGGGGCGGGCGATCCGGATTCCGGTGCACATGCTGGACACGCACCAGCGGATCCAGCGGGTGCTGGCGGAGCACGCGTCGCGGAGCGGAGAGGAGCCGGACGAGGGCGAGGTGGCGGTACAGGTGGGGATCGACGAGGAGAAGGTGCACGCGGTGCGTGCGCAGTCGTTCGACCCGCCGTTGTCGCTGGACCGGCCGTTGGGGGACGACGAGGGGCGGCGGTTCGTGGACGTCCTGCCTTCGGACGACCAACCGTCGCCGCTGGAGCATGTCTGCCGGGAGGCGTGGAGCGAGGAGATCTGCCGGCTGTTGGAGCGGCTGCCGGCGATCGAGGCGCGGATCCTGCGGTGGCGGTTCGGGTTGGGGGACGACGACGAGCTGACGCTGAAGGAGATCGGGGACAAGTTCCAGCTTTCGCGGGAGCGGATCCGGCAGCTCCAGGAGCAGGCGTTGACGCGGATCCGGCGGCAGATCCGGGGGCCGTTCTAGGGGGGGGGCGACAGATTCGCCCGGCGCCGGCCGGCGCTCCGCGCCCTTGATGCCGGGCCAAACCCGTACGAACCTCGGCCCGCTTGTAGTTTGACTTGAGTCCCGACGGACCGTAGAACGAGGGCGATGTGGGGCCCGTTCCAGCGGTGGTCGGTCGTGCTCGGGTGCTCCGCGGCAGTGTGGAGCGTGGCGGGTGCGGCGGGGGCGGCGCCGCCCGGGGACGCGGCGGCGGTGGACGAGGACGAGGGGGAGTCGGGGCCGGCGCTGGAGGAGGCGGACGGGTCGGCGGTGGACGAGGGGGAGGAGTCGGCCGGGGCGGAGCCGCCGCGCGAGGAGTCCGGGGCCGGGACCGGGGCGGACGACGAGGGGCCGACGCGGGCGGAAGCGCGGCTCGTGGAGCAGCTCTCGCTGGGAACGCCGGCGATCGTGCACCGGCTGACGTCGCCGGGCGGGGTGACGGCGCGCTATTTGCGAGCAGCGGGCGGGACGCCTCGTCCGAGCTACCTGTCGTACCCGATTCCCGGGGCGCGGCTGGCGCGGAGTTTCGGCTCGGGGACGAACGGTCGGCACAAGGCGATGGACATCATCGCGGACGCGGGCACGCCGATCCGGGCGGCGGAGCGCGGGCTGGTGGTGTACGCGGACGACACGATCCGCGGCTACGGGTGGATGGTCGTGCTCCTGCATCCCGGCGGTTGGGTCACGTTCTACGCGCACTGCAAGAAGCTGCTGGTGCACCCCGGGGAGACGGTGGAGCGGCGGGACGTGATCGCGCGGGTGGGCGACACGGGCATCGCGCGGGGGACGCACCTGCACTTCACGCTGTTCATCCAGGGGCAGGTGGCGGATCCGTATCCGTTCATCCGGCCGCCGCCGCCGAACCTGCCGTACGTGGGGCCGCAGCCGCACCGGGGGCACCGGGTGCGGGAGGGCGACTCGATCGAGACCGTGGCCGCGGCGTTCGAGGTGGACGCGGCGGCGTTGCGCGAGGCGAACGGGATGGCGGCGGACGAGGAGCTGCAGGCGGGGTGGCAGATCCTGATCCCCGGG
The DNA here is from genome assembly GCA_016218765.1 of Deltaproteobacteria bacterium. GTDB lineage: Bacteria > Myxococcota_A > Polyangia > DRWM01 > JAAZOP01 > JAAZOP01. Next base: position 15,023 of record JACRCZ010000062.1, read on the forward strand.
CAGCTCGAGCCGCGCGTGGAGGAGACGGAGGAGGCGCCGTCGCGCCGCTACACGGTGCGGGAGGGCGACACGGTATCGGAGATCGCCCAGCGGTTCGGGACGACGTCGGCGGTGATCGTGGAGCTGAGCCATCTGCGGGACGCGGCGCAGATCCGGGTCGGGCAGGAGCTGCGGGTGCCGGGGGGCGGCGGGGGCGGCTCGGACGAGGAGGGGACGCGGCCCGACACGGCGGCGGACGACATCTACGTGGTGGAGGAGGGGGACACCCTGCTGCAGATCGCGCGGCGACACGACGTGTCGGTGCGGCAGATCCGGCAGGCGAACCGGCTACGCGACGAGGACGACATCCGCGTGGGGCAGGAGCTGGTGATTCCGACGCCGGGGTCCAACGCGGACTTCGACGAAGGACGGGTGGACGGGCGGGAGTGGCGGATGTACACGGTGCGGGAGGGCGACAGCCTGTCGCGGATCGCGCGCCGGCACCATTGCTCGGTGGACGACATCCGCGACATGAATCCGCGGCTGCGGGACGAGGATTCGATCCGGCCGGGGGACGACATCCGGGTGCCGAAGGAGGAGGAGGAGTAGTAGGGGGGGAGTGGGGGAGTGGGTTGATCGGGACGAGTGGGGGAGTGGGTTGATCGGGACGAGTGGGGGAGTGGGTTGATCGGGACGAGTGGGGGAGTGGGTTGATCGGGACGAGTGGGGGAGTGGGGCGAGTGGGGGGGGTTACAGGTACGTGATCGTCATCGTGTAGGCGCCGCAGGCGCTGCCGAAGCCATCGACGAAGACGTAGTAGGTGACGCCGGCGGTGGCGGTGAAGTCGACCTGCGACTGGACGCCGCTGAAGTCGTCGCTGCAGGCGACTTCGGTGCCGGGGCAGCTTCCGGAGTGGACGTAGAGGACGGTGTCCCAGGACGCGCCGCCGACGGTGCTGGCGCGGACGGTGCGGGTGGTGGAGGAGGTGAGGCGGTAGACCAGATCGGGGCCGCCGCCGGCGCAGCTTCCGGTGTAGTCGGCGGCGCGGGAGCACGTGTCGCCGGCGAAGGAGCCGGAGGCGGTGATGGCGCCGGAGGCGCCGGCGCACTGATCGCCCGGGGTGGCGCCGCCGCAGACGACGCCGCCGACGTTGAGGACGTAGTTGCCGGACGCGCCGCTGCCGAAGCCATCGACGACGATGTAGTAGGTGGTGCCGCCGGTGAGGGCCAGGGTGAGGAGGGAGGTGAGCGAGCCGCCGGCGTCGTCGTCGCAGGCGATCTCGGAGCCGGGGCAGCCGCCGGAGTGGACGTGGAGGGCGGTGTCGTAGCTCGAGCCGACGGTGCTGATGGTCCAGTTGCCGCTGCAGGCCGGGGTGAAGGCGTAGACGAGGTCCGGGGAGGCGGCGCTGGCCGCGCAGGCCGCGGTGTAGTCGTTGACGTGTCCCGCGGTCGAGCCGGAGTAGGTGCCGCCGGTGCCTGCGACGGTGAGGGTGCAGGAGCAGGCCTCGCCGCCGGTGCAGCCGCAGCCTTCATCGACGCCGCCGGCGCAGTTGTCGTCGCAGCCGTTGCCGCAGATCTCGGCGGGAGCGCAGCAGGAGCCCCAGGTGCAGGAGCCGGCCTGGCAGGACTGGGAGCCGCCGGTGCCGCAGGCGGTGGTGCAGCCCTGGGTGGCGCCGAGGCGGCAGGCGAAGACCTCGTCGGTGGCGCCGTTGCAGTTGTCGTCGATGCCGTTGCAGCTCTCGGAGGCGGTGACGGTGCACGAGCCCCAGGCGCAGGAGAAGGAGCAGGTCTGGGTTCCGGAGCACGAGCCGACGGTGCAGGACTGGGTGCGGCCGGCGATGCAGGAGAAGCCCTCGTCGGTGCTGCCGTTGCAGTTGTCGTCCGCGCCGTTGCAGACCTCGGTGGCGGTGACGTTGCAGGCGCCCCAGGAGCAGCCTGCGCCGCAGGACTGGGTGCCGGGGCAGGAGCCGACCCAGCACGGCTGGGTGGCGCCGAGGACGCAGGAGTAGCCTTCGTCGGAGAGACCGTTGCAGTTGTCGTCGACGCCGTTGCAGACCTCGGCGCCGGAGACGGTGCAGGCGCCCCAGGTGCAGGAACCGGAGCAGGTCTGGGAGCCGGAGCAGGCGCCGACGGTGCAGGCCTGGGCGCTGCCCGGGACGCAGGCGTAGGTCTCGTCGGTGGCGCCGTTGCAGTCGTCGTCGAGCGAGTTGCAGACCTCGGAGGCGCCGGGGTGGATGGCGAGGTTGGTGTCGTTGCAGTCGGAGCCGGTGCAGGACTGATCGCCGTAGGTGTCGCCGTCGCGGTCGGGGGAGGCGGCGGTGCAGGCGCCGGCGCCGCCGGCGCCGGCGGCGTCGCAGGAATCGGAGGTGCAGCCCAGGCCGTCGTCGCAGACCGGGGGCGTGCCGGCGAGGCAGCCCGTGGCGGGGTTGCAGACTTCGGGACCGTTGCAGAACTGGCCGTCGTTGCAGCTCGCGTCGTCGGCGGAGCTGGTGCAGGAGTCGGTGGCGACGTCGCAGTGGTCGAGGGTGCAGGGGATGCCGTCGTCGCAGGCCGGGGCGGCGCCGGAGACGCAGCCGACGGCCGGGTCGCAGACTTCGGGGCCGTTGCAGAACCTGGCGTCGTCGCAACGGGTGGGGTTGGGGGTATGGGAGCAGCCGCCGGTGGCGGAATCGCAGAGGTCGTCGGTGCAGGTCACGCCGTCGGAGCAGTTGACGGGGGTGCCGCGCTGGCAGCCGGCCGCGGGATCGCAGGTCTCGACGCCGTCGCAGAGGTTGCGGTTGTCGCAGGCGGCGTCGTCCGGGGTGGCGATGCAGCCGCCGGTGCCCGGGTCGCATTCGTCGAGGGTGCAGACGACGCCGTCGTTGCACTCGACGATGCGTCCGGCCCGGCAGCCGGTGGCGGGGTCGCAGGTCTCGATGCCGTTGCACAGGTCGCCGTCGGCGCAGTCGGCGTCGGTGAGGCAGGGCGGTGGATCGGCGCAGCCGCCGACGTCGGGGTCGCAGAGCTGGGGCGGGGTGCAGGCGGCGTGGTTGGCGGTGTGGGTGCAGCCGCCCGTGAGGGGGTCACAGGCGTCGCGGGTGCAATCGATGCCGTCGTCGCAGGGGTCGGGGGTGCCGGTGACGCAGCCCGCGACCGGATCGCAGCGTTCGCCGGTGGTGCAGGCGTTGCCGTCGTCGCAGATGCCATCGATCGGTTCGTTGACGCAGACGCCGAACTCGGCGTCGCAAGTATCGGAGGTGCAGTCGACGAAGTCGTTGCAGTCGAGGGCGCTGGTGCAGGTGACGGTCGTGCCGTCGTCCGCGGCGTCGGCGTCGGCGCCGTCGGGGGTGTCGGTGTCGGCGTCGGTGTCGGCGTCGGCGCCGTCGGGGGTGTCGGTGTCGGCAGCGATGTCGGCGTCGGCGTCGCCGGCTTCGCCGGTCTCGTCGCCGTCGGTGAGGCCTTCGGAGCCGCCACCGTCGTCCCAGGAGATGTCGGGGAGGGGGAGGTTCTGGCCGGTCGAGCATCCGGCGGCGGCCAGCAGGGCAGCGAGGGCGACCAGGGACGCGGTACAGGAGCGAGGGGTCATGGGTTCCTCCTTCCCCCGGACGAGCGTGCACGGATCAGGGTAGGGTGAACCGGGCGAGCGGTCAAGGAGGAGAGGGGGGAGAGGACCGTTGACAGGCGGTCGTGGTTGTTCTATCCGCCGTCCATGCCGCCCAAGCAGACCAAGTTCATCTTCGTGACCGGCGGGGTGGTGTCGTCGGTCGGGAAGGGGATCGTCGCCGCCTCGATCGGGGCGTTGCTGGAGAACCGGGGGTTGGATCTGACGTTGATGAAGCTCGATCCGTACATCAACGTGGATCCGGGGACGATGAGTCCGTTCCAGCACGGCGAGGTGTTCGTGACGGACGACGGCACGGAGGCCGATCTGGATCTGGGGCACTACGAGCGGTTCACGTCGGCGGTGATGAGCCGTCGCAACAGCGTGACGACGGGCCAGGTCTACGACGCGGTGATCCAGAAGGAGCGGCGCGGGGAGTACCTGGGTGCGACGATCCAGGTGATCCCGCACGTGACGAACGAGATCCAGGAGCGGGTGCGGGAGGCGGCCAAGGGGCTGGACGCGATCATCGTGGAGGTCGGGGGCACGATCGGGGACATCGAGGGCCTGCCGTTCCTGGAGGCGTTGCGGCAGCTCCGCGTCTCGCTGGGGCCGCAGAACGCGATCAGCGTGCACGTGACGCTGGTGCCGTACATCGCGGCGGCGGAGGAGATCAAGACCAAGCCGACGCAGCATTCGGTGAAGGCGCTCCTGGAGATCGGGATCCAGCCCGACATCCTGGTCTGCCGCTGCGACCATCCGATCTCGGTGGAGCACAAAAAGAAGATCGCGTTGTTCTGCAACACCACGGTGGAGAGCGTGGTGGCGGCGCAGGACGCGAAATCGATCTACGAGGTGCCGCTCCTGCTCAAGGCCGAGGGGTTGGACGACCGGATTGCGGAGCTCCTGAACATCTGGTCGCGGGCGCCGCGGCTTTCGCGGTGGAAGAAGGTCGCCGACTCGCTGCGCGAGCCGGCGAAGGGGACGGTGACGATCGCGATGGTGGGCAAGTACGTGCACCTGCGGGACGCGTACAAGAGCCTGCACGAGGCGCTGACCCACGGGGGGATGGCGAACGGCTGCCGGGTCGACATCCGCTACGTCGACTCCGAGGAGGTCGAGCAGAAGGGGCCGGAGGCGGTGCTGGCCGGGGCGGACGGGGTGCTGGTGCCCGGCGGGTTCGGACAGCGCGGGACGGAGGGGAAGATCGCGGCGATCCGGTGGGCGCGGGAGAAGAGGATCCCGTTCTTCGGCATCTGTCTGGGGATGCAGATGGCGGTGGTGGAGTTCGCGCGGCACGTGTGCGGGCTGGAGAAGGCGAACTCGTCGGAGTTCGACGAGAAGGCGCCGCACAAGGTGATCGACCTGATGGAGTCGCAGAAGTCGGTGACGGCGAAGGGCGGGACGATGCGGCTGGGTGCGTGGCCGTGCAAGCTGGTGGCGGACAGCCGGGTGCGGCAGATGTACGGCGAGGCGGAGATCTCGGAGCGGCACCGGCACCGCTACGAGGTGAACAACGCGTACCGGGAGAAGCTGGTGGAGAAGGGCCTGGTGTTGTCGGGGGTGTCGCCGGACGGCACTCTGGTGGAGATGGTGGAGATCGCGGACCATCCGTGGTTCGTGGGCTGCCAGTTCCATCCGGAGTTCAAGAGCAAGCCGATGGCGCCGCATCCGTTGTTCGCCCGGTTCGTCGGGGCGGCGCTGGCGTATCGCGGTCCGACTCCTTGACAGCGGGCAATTCGTCGAGTATTCCACCCGTGTCCAAGTGGCTGGTGGACCGCGCGGGGCGCGGTCCGTGCCCCCGAGAGGCGGGGGAGGAGGTAAGGTCGATGAGGCGTTTCGTGATGCTCCTGGCCGTTGCGGTGGTCGCGATCGGCGCGTTCTGGATGGTCGGCGTGGGGTGCGGTGACGACGACAGCGGCACGCCCACGTGCACGTCGGCGTTGTGCGCCGCCGGCAGCGCGGCCTGTTGCACGGGCGCGGTGCGCGGAGTCTGGAACACCAGCCTGCGGCGTTGCGTCTGCGGGACCGCGGACGCGGATGCCGACGTCGATGTCGCCGCCGACGGCGACGCCGACGTGACGCCGGAAGTCGAGACGGAGACGGGCCCGGACGCGGACGCGGACGTGCCGGTCGACGAGGGCGGCGGCGGGTGCGTGGGACCGTACGGCGGCTCGTGCGACCCCGTGCTGCAGTGCGGCTGCGCGGCGGGAGAGCGTTGCATCCTGCAGAGCGAGACGGGCGCGCCGCCGTACACGGAGACGTGCTTCGCGGCCGGCACCGACACGATCGACACGGAGTGCCCGGCGGGCGCCGACAACTGCGCGCCGCAGATGCAGTGCTTCGGCGACGGGACGACGTTCAACTGCACGATGTTCTGCTACGGCGACACGGACTGCCCGAGCGGCCGTCCCTGCCAGGTTCCCCCGAGCATCGAGCCGCTCGGTTTCTGCGGCCCGGCGGCGGTGGACTGCGATCCGTTCACCGGCACGGGCTGCACGTCCAGCGAGAACTGCGACATCATGGATTTCACGACCTGTGATCGCGCCTGCGGGCCGACCGGAACCGGCACGGCCGGCGAGGACTGCGGCACGACGGGCTGCGTGTCCGGGTACGGCTGCCTGACGACGACCGGTGGTCCGCCGTACTCCTGCATGAAGTACTGCAATCCGTCGGGAACGCCGAACTGCTCGGACGTGCCCGGCACGACCTGCCAGACGATCGGCGCCGGCACGTGCGCCGGCTTCGGCATCTGCATGGCGGGCTAGCTCTCGCCCGACCGCTCCCCGCCTCCACCAAACCTGACCGTGTCCTCGCCGTGATCCACGGCCGCGCGGTGATGCGGCCTCGAATCGAGCAGGCGAGCGGGCGGGGACTCTTGCGTCGCGGCGACGGGCGATGGTACAGGGGCGGGGTTCGCCAACGGGGGCATTCCAGCCGCGAGGAGGAACGTCATGCCGATCACCGTCAAGGGAAGGACCATCCACAAGGTCGCCGTCGTCGGCTCGGGCAACATCGGGCCGGACATCGCGATGCACTTCGCGCAGAACCTTGCGCCCGAGGGCGTGAAGGTGGTCGTCGTCGATGTCGTGCAGAAGGCGCTGGACGGGGGCAAGGCGCGGATCGACAAGAAGCTGGGCAGACTGGCCGAGAAGGGCATCGTCAAGCCCGAGGCCGCGAAGTCGGCGGCGGAGTCGATCCTCTGGACGATGGACTACGGGCAGATCGGCGGCGCGGACCTGGTGGTGGAGGCGGCGACGGAGGACGAGGGGCTGAAGAAGAGGATCTTCGCGCAGGTGGAGAAGCTGGTGCCGCCGGCGGCGCTCCTCACGTCGAACTCGTCGCACATGGAGCCCGAGGTCATCTTCGCGGGGATTTCCGACAAGGGCCGGACCGCGTGCGTGCACTACTTCTTCCCGGCGGAGCGCAACATCGTCGTCGAGGTGATCCCCGGGGCGGAGACGGCGCCGGCGACGACGGCGTTCCTGATGCGGTTCTACGAGCGCATCGGGAAGATGCCGCTGCGCGTCAAGAGCCGCTACGGGTACTCGGTGGATCCGATCTTCGAGGGGAACTTCCTGGCCGCGGCGCTGCTGGTGGAGGAGGGCGCGGGATCGATCCGGGAGGTCGATGAGGCGGCGCGCAAGGCGTTGGGGCTGGGCGTCGGGCCGTTCACGGCGATGAACCTGACCGGGGGCAATCCGATCACGAACCACGGGCTGGAGATCGAAGGGCAGAAGATCATGCCCTGGTACCGCTCGCCCAAGAGCCTGCAGGAGCGGGTCAAGACGGGCGTGGCGTGGGAGGTGGCGGGCAAGGGCGAGACGGTCGAGGTGCCGGCGGCCAAGGCGCAGCGCATCGCGGACGACATGCTGGGCGCGTTCTTCGGCATGGCCGCGGAGATCGTGGACTCGGGGATCGCCTCGATCGGCGACCTGGACGTGGCGGTGGAAACCGCGCTGGTGATGAAGCCGCCGTTCCGCACGATGAACAAGCTCGGGGTGGGCAAGGCGCTGGCGCTGGTGGAGAGCTACGCGGCGCGGCATCCGGGGTTCAAGGTGGCCGACGTGCTGCGGCGGCAGGCGGCGAGCGGGAAGCCGTTCGAGGTGCCGTTCGTGTTCCGCGAGGACGTGGACGGGGTGGCGGTGGTGACGATCCGGCGGCCCGCGGTGCTCAACGCGCTCAACGCGGAGCTCTTGCGCCAGATCCGGGAGCACTTCGAGGCGATCGGCCGCGACCCGCAGGTGGTCGGCGCGGTGCTCACGGGGTTCGGGACGCGCGCGTTCGTCTCGGGGGCGGACGTCAACGAGCTGGTGACGCTGCCGGACGGCGAGGCGATGAAGCGGCACGCCTTGGCGGGGCAGCAGGCGTGCAACGTGATCGAGAACCTGGGCAAGCCGGTGGTCTGCGCGATGAACGGGCTGGCGTTCGGGGGCGGCAACGAGATTGCCATGGCCTGCACGGCGAGGATCGCGCGTAGCGGTCAGAAGGTCTTCGTGGGACAGCCCGAGGTGAAGCTGGGGATCATTCCGGGGCTGGGGGGGACGCAGCGGCTGCCGCGGCTCGTCGGGCTGGCGAACGCGTGGCCGATCCTGCGCAACGGGGATCCGATCTCGTCGGCCAAGGCGCTGGAGATCGGGCTCATCGCGGAGGAGGTCGGCGGCGACGTGCGCGACCGCGCGATCGAGCTGGTGCGGGACATCGCGGCGGGGAAGGCGAAGCCGAGGGTCATCGAGCGGAAGCCGCTCGAGGTTCCGGCGAAGCTGCCCGAGGTCGAGCTGGGGCATCTGTCGAAGGCGATCGACCGGATCCTGCAGCGCGCCGTGGTCGAAGGCGCGCGCAAGACTCTGGAGGAGGGGCTGCTGTTCGAGGCCGAGATGCTGGCCTCGTGCCACGGGACGAAGGACATGCGCATCGGCCTGGACAATTTCGTGAAGAACGGGCCGAAGGCGAACGCGGCGTTCACTCACGAGTGAAGGCCGCGGAGAACAACCGAGCCGCGCTTCCGGGCAGGATTTCACGCAAAGAGCGCAAAGGGGCGAAAAGAGGGGACGGAACTCAACGGCGCGGGGGGGGGCCGGGGGTGAGGGTCCGAAGGTGGCCGGAGTGGCTGGAGTCGGCGAGGTGTGCCGACCAGCGGGATTCGGCGACGGTCCAGCCGCGGGTGCGGGCGAGAGCGAGGAAGTCCGTCATCTGGGGGCGGTCGGGATCGGAGAGCACGAACGAGCCGCCGGGGGCGAGGACGGCGGCGGCCAGGTCGAGCAGGGCGGCGAAGGTCTGTTCGAGGTAGACGACGTCGGCGCCGAGGACGAGGTCGAACGGCGGCAGCGGGGGCGGGGCGAACCAGTCCAGGGACGCGAAGCGGATGTGCCGGCAGGCGTTGCGGCGGGCGTTCTCGCGAGCGAAGACGAGGGCGACGGGGTCGCGGTCGGTGGCGAGCACGGTGGCGCCGGCGCGTTCGGCGGCGACGGCGGGCACGGCGGTGCCGCAGCCGAGCTCGAGCACGGAGCGGCCCTGGGGCCGGAGGTCGTGCACGACGTGTTCGGCGAGGCCGTAGGCGGCGGGCCAGCAGACGGGCCAGGTAGGGGCGTCGGCGGCGCGCGCATCGTCGCCCGCGAGGACGTGGGGGTAGAGTGCGCGCACGAGATCGTCGGGGCGTGCGGGCTCGACGAACACGAGATCGAGGGTACCGATCCGGTGGCGGCGCTCGAGGAGGCCGAAGC
>JACRCZ010000065.1 GCA_016218765.1 Deltaproteobacteria bacterium
GGCCCTTCGACTTGGCTCAGGGCAGGCCCTTCGACTTGGCTCAGGGCAGGCCCTTCGACTTGGCTCAGGGCAGGCCCTTCGACTTGGCTCAGGGCAGGCCCTTCGACCTGGCTCAGGGCAGGCTCGGCCAGAGGTGGGGAGGCGGGGAGGGGAGGGTACGACTGGGGCGGGTTGGGGCGTCGTCGTGGTCTTCGTCCTTGCCGCCGCCGTGTTGGTCCTTTCCGTCGCCGGCTGTCGTGGCAAGCAATCGGCGGCCCCTGCGCCGGGGCGTACGGTGCCGGGGGAGTGGATCGGCCTGGATGTTCCCGCGGATGCGTCTACGCCGGCGATTGGCGACACGCTTGCCGTCGTCGTGGCGCCAGATGCCGCCGTCGAGGTGACGGCCGAGGCGGACCCGGTCGCGGTGACGCCGCCTCCGGCGACGCTGGCTGTCGGCGAGGGCCACGCGTGCTGGATCCGGCCCGACCGGCGCGTGGTGTGCTGGGGCGAGAACGACGCGGGGCAGGTGGATGGGCGACCGGGGCCCACCGGTGGGCCGCGCGTGGTGCCGGGCGTGGTGGATGCGGTGGAGATCGCCGCCGGTGGGGGTTGCTCGTGTGCTCGCACCGGCGACGGGCGCGTGGTCTGCTGGGGCCGCTGCGACGCCATGCGCCGGGAGGATCGACCGGGCTACGGGGATCGCCGCTACAACCGCTGGTGGGGCTCGACCGCTGGAGGCTTCGGCTGTTCGATCGCGTCGGCCGGCCGGATCTACTGCTCGCGCGACGGTACGGCCGGTTCGACGCGCCGGGAATCGGAGTTCGTCGACTTCGCGGCCCCCGTGGCGGACGCGGCAGTGACCGCGGAGCTGGTTTGCGTCCGCGATGCGCAAGGCGCGGTGGCGTGTCTTGGCACGGCGGATCGCGCCGAGCGTACGGGCGGCGAGCGATTCTGGCTGCCGCATCCCGTCGAGGGGCTTGCGGGCGCGGCGCGCCTGGTGCCCGGAGCCGGCATGATCTGCGCGCTGAAGGCGACCGGGAAGGTATCGTGCGTGCTGCCGCGTCCCGTGACGACACGCGACGCCGGGCCGGGTTCCCCCGGTCTGGCGGTGCTCGACGTGATGCTCGACGATGCGGCAGAGCTGGCCGGGCGGGTCGCGTTCTGTGCGGCACGGCGAGGCGGTGCGGCGGCGTGCTGGGGCGAGCCGGTTGCCCCCGCGGACGGCGGCCTACCCGGGCGCATCGACCCGGTCGCGGTTGCCGGTGCGACGGGGCTGACCGCCATCGCCGTGGACGAGATCGCCTGCGGCCTGGACGACGCCGGGATACTGTACTGTTGGGACGTCGCGGAGCTGGCGGGCGGCGGCCGTGTCCGGTCCCTCGGCAGCCTCGGCGTTACCGGCATTGCCGGAGGCGTGCAGGTCGCCGTGCGCTCGGACGTCGCCTGCGTGCGCGACACGTCCGGCATTGTCTATTGCCGGCGCCCCGGCGACGCCGCCGCACTCCCCGTGCCGCTCGTGACCGATGCCGTGAACATCGTTGCCGCGCACGACGGGTTTTGCGCGTTGCGTCGTGGCGGCTGGCTGAGCTGCTGGCCGGCGGACAATCCGGTGGCCGAGAGCGACGTGTTCACCGCGTCGTTCGCGCGCCAGCTTTCGTACGACGTGGACCGGGATCGCCTGGACGGCGTCGGTCTCGCGGCGATGGGCGAGGACATCTGCATCGCCGTCGACGGGGCGTGGGATTGCTGGCAGCGAACCCTGGATGCCGCGCACCGGCCCGAGACCGCCGTCGTCGCCGGTGTGCCCGACCCGGCGCAGCTCGCGATCGGCGACGGCAGCTTGTACGCCCTGTCGCGCGCCGGGGCGGTCATACGCTGGAGCGACGCCGGCGGCCGCGTCAAGGCCACGCCGGTCGAAGAGCTTGCCGGCGCCGTCGCCGTCGCCCCACCGACCGACCGCGGGCCGTGCGCCCTCATGCCGGACGGCGCCGTGGCGTGCATGACCGGCGAGGACATCGAAATCCGGGGCGCCATCCGGGGTCTCGAGAGCGGCGTTGTGACCCTCGCCGGCGGCCGGCATGGCCGCGGTTGCGCAGTGATGCGTGACGGGACCGCGCGTTGCTGGGTGCGGGACCCGGAGTTCCATGCCCCGATGCCGACCGCGACCCCGGTCGCCGGCGTCGACGGCGTCCTCGCCCTGGCGGTCGGCGAGACGCACGTCTGCGCGCTGCTCGCCGGAAGCGACGTCATCTGCTGGGGCGACGACAATCACCACGGCCAGCTCGGCCGCCCCTCTTCGGATAGACCCGCTGCGCCGGCATTGGTCGCCGGCCTTCCCCCGGTCGCGGAGATCGCGGCGGGCTGGTTTTCCACGTGCGCGATCACGAAGAGCGGCGAGGTCTGGTGCTGGGGCTCGCGCGACGATCCCGAAAACGGGTGGCGGCCGCGGCGGATCGAGGGACTGCTCGAGCTGTGAGCTGCAAGCTGTAAGCCACCCTTCGACGGGCTCAGGGCGGGCCCTTCGACGGGCTCAGGGCGGGCCCTTCGACGGGCTCAGGGCGGGCCCTTCGACGGGCGCAGGGCGGGCCCTTCGACGGGCGCAGGGCGGGCCCTTCGACGAGCTCAGGGCAGGCCCTTCGACGAGCTCAGGGCGGGCCCTTCGACGGGCTCAGGGCGGGCCCTTCGACGGGCTCAGGGCAGGCCCTTCGACGAGCTCAGGGCGAACGAGCGACCAGCTTCCTTCGCAGCCACTCGAGAGCGGTGGCGGCGGCCATGGAGCGGACGCGGTCGCGGCCGCGGATGCCGAAGCGGACGGTGCGGGTCGAGGTTGCGTGGGGGAGGGCGAGTCCGAAGCAGACGAGGCCGACGGGTTTTTGCGGGCTGCCGCCGTCGGGGCCGGCGATGCCGGTGATCGAGACGCCGACGTCGGCGGCGGCGGCGCGGCGCACGGCCTCGGCCATGGCCCCCGCGCACTCCTCGCTCACGGCACCGTGCTCGGCCAGGAGGGTTGCCGGCACGCCGAGCAGCCCGGTCTTGACGTCGTTGGAGTAGGCGACGACGCCGCCCTTGAACCACGCGGAGCTGCCGGGGACCTCGGTGGCGAGCGCGGCGGCGCCGCCGGCGGTGCACGATTCGGCGAGCGCCATGGTCCAGCCGCGCGCGAGCAGGAGCCGGCCCACGACCTGCGGCAGCGTCTCGTCGTCTTCGCCGAGGAGATCCTCGCCCAGGCGGGCGCGCACCTCGATGGCCGCGCGCGCGAGCGGTTCCGCGGCGTCGGTTTCGCCGTAGAGCAGGATCGAGTTGAACGGGAGCCAGGTCTTGTAGCCGAGGCGCACGCCGGCGGGCAGGGCGAGGTCCGCGAGCCGATCCTGGAGCACGGATTCGCCCACGCCGCAGACGTGGAAGCGCCGGCGCAAGAGCGGCGCCGAGCCCTGTTCCTGGAGCCACGGGAACAGGTGTCGGTCGGCCATGACGTGCAGCTCGTGCGGCGGACCCGGGAAGAAGAACGCGCGAGCGCGTCCCAGGTCGACGGCGAATCCCGGAGCCGTCCCGGCCGGATTCTCCAGCAGCGCGGTGCCGCGGGGCAGCAGCGCCTGCTTCCGGTTGCTGGGCGTCATGGGCCGTCCGATGACGCGGAAGCGCGCGCGGATCTGCTCCAGCGCCTCCGCCCTTTCTTCCAGCGGCACGCCCAGCGCCTTCCCGACGGCCTCGGTGGTGACGTCGTCCGTGGTCGGTCCGAGGCCGCCGGTGGAGATCAGCAGGTCGCAATCCCGGGACGAGTCGAGCAGCAGGCGTGCGAGCAGGTCGAGATCGTCGGGGGCGGACGCGGTGCCCAGGACCCGGATCCCGCGGTCGAAGAGGCGCTCGGCCAGCCAGGCCGAGTTCGTGTCGAGAGTCGCGCCGGTGGTGATCTCGTCACCCTGGGCCACGATGCGGGCGGTCTTGGCCATGCCATGCACCTCAGTCGAAGATCTCGACCAGCACGAGCAGCAGCGAGTGGACCTGCGGGAGGAAGCACGGCTCGTCGCTGCTCACGGTCAGGAGCTCGGAGCCGACGCGGGCGAAGATGCGGCTCTCGGCCACGCCGGGGGTCGGGTCTTCCATGCGGTGTGCGCCCGCGACTTCCTCCAGGTGGGCCTGGGCGATCGCGCGGCGCACGTCCTCCATCTCCGTCCCGCTCAGGGTCTTGCCGGCGGCCCAGCTCCCGTCGGCCTGCCGCGACTCGACAAGGCCGTTCTGGCGGATGCGGATGCCCGTCGGCGTCCCGGTCGGGGGCACGATCGACGACTCGACGAGCACGTCCGCCGGCGGGAGCTCGGCGACGTCCGCGCGAGCTTCGTGCGAGCAGACGGGAGTCCGATCGATCGGCTCGGCCGCCGGCGGCACGATCGATCGGGGAGGGGCGGGCTGCACGACGGCGCTCGACCCGGGGGCCTGCCCGGCGCCGGCTGCGGTTTCGCGGGTTTCCGGAGTCGGGGGTGGCGCGGGCGAGGCGTCGCGCGTGGACGCGAGGTCGGCGCCCGGCCGGCCCGGCGCCTGCTCCTTGCGTGCGCACGCCGTGTCCGCCGGCAGGGAAGCCGCCATGGCCAGGAGGGCGAGCGCGACGTGGGAGACCCGCGCGGCGGTCCGTCGGTCGGTCGTGGTGCTTCGCATCGCGGTTCTCCCGGGCCCCTCGCGGCCGAGGCGAGAGAATGGCACGACGGGGGAATGGAGAACAGTTGAACGTTCGGGAATGGGGAACGGGAACAAGGAACAAGGAGCAAGGAACAAGGGAACGGAACGGGGGAACGGAACGGGGGAACGGAACGGGGGAACGGAACGGGATCGTGATTAGGTTGGGGGGCTTGGGAGGTCGGAGACATGGACACAACCGGTCGGGGGACGGGGCGGGCGGCCGGGTTTCCGCATCGCCTGGTCGTGGTCGTCGCGTTGCTCGGGCTCGGGTGTGACGGGTGCGGGTGCGACGGCGTGGCGGTGGGTGGGGATGGGGGGGGAGAGGATGGGGAGGGCGGGGACGGAGGGGACGAGGGGAGAGGGGATGGGGAGGGCGGGGACGGGGAGGGCGGGGACGGGGAGGGCGGGGATGGCGAGGGCGGGGACGGGGCGGTGGTGATAGATTCGTGTTTCGGTCCGGCGTCGGCGGCGGTGGACGGGGCGGCGGTGCCCGACGGGTTTTGCGCGTGGACGTGGGCCGATGGGCTTTCGGCGCCGCGGGGGATCAAAGTCGCGCCGAACGGGGACGTGCTGGTGATCGAGCGCGGGTCGAACCGGGTGATGGTGCTGTTCGACGAGGACGGCGACGGCACCTCCGGGCCGGGCGAGCGGGCGGTGGTGGCGGCAGCTTCCGGACTCAACCACGGAATCGCGCTGCGCGACGGGTACCTGTACGCCTCGAGCGCGACGACCGTCTGGCGCTGGGCGTACCCGCCGGGGGCAAGGACCGAGCTGGGGGTGCCGGAGACGGTGGTGCGGGACATCCCGGCGGGGGGGCACTCGACGCGCACGCTGGCGTTCGACGCCGAGGGTCGGCTGTACGTCAGCGTGGGCTCGGGCAGCAACGTCGATCCGGATTTCTCTCGCGCGCGGGTGCGTCGCTTCGTGGTCGGGAGCCTGCCGGCGGGTGGGCTGGCGTTCGACGGGGGAGAGGCGTTCGCGGACGGGCTGCGCAACGAGGTCGGGCTGGCGTTCGACGGGGCGGGGCGCCTGTGGGGCGTCGAGAACGGGATCGACGAGCTTCACCGAGCCGACTTGGGCGGCGACATCCACCAGGACAACCCCGGCGAGGAGCTGAACCTCTTCGACGTCGCCGGGCGCTTCTACGGGTATCCGTACTGCTGGAGCGAGTTCCTGCTTCCTGTCGGTACGGGGCTGGGCCCTGGAGCGCAGTGGGCGGATCCGGGATTCCTGGGCGACGGCACGCATGACGACGCGTGGTGCCGGGATCCGGCGAACGTGGTGCCACCGTCGCTGGTCCTTCCGGCGCATACCGCGCCGCTGGGGCTGGTGTTCTACGACGGTCCGTCGTTTCCGGACGGGGCGCGGGGCGACGCGTTCGTCGCGCTGCACGGCTCGTGGAACCGCGACGTGCCGATCGGGTACAAGGTGGTGCGCGTGTTCTTCGAGGGCGGCGACCGCCCGCTGCGCTGGGAGTCCTTCTTCGAGTACGGCGGTCCGGGCGATCGAGCGGCCGAGTGGACCCACCGGCCGGTCGATGTCGCGCTCGGCTCCCGCGGCGAGCTGCTGGTGACCAGCGACGCGTCGGGCGTGATCATCGCGATCGGGTACACTTCCCTCTCTCCCTGAGCTCCCCGGCCGCGGTACACTTCGCCGGACGGGAGGACAGCGATGCGCATTGCCCTGGTCGGAGCGGAGTTCGAGGAGAACCTTGCGATCCGGTACATCCGCGGCGCGTTGGAGGCCGACGGGCACGAGGTGGTGCAGATCGTCTTCAACGACCCTGGGGCGCTGGAGCCCGCGGCGCGGCGGCTGGCCGAATCGGGGGCGGAGCTGGCGGGGTTCTCGCTGGTCTTCACGCGCCGGGCGCGGCAGTTCGCGGCGCTGGCGCGCCGCGCGCGCGAGCTGGGTTTCCGCGGGCATCTCACGGCCGGGGGCCACTTCGCGACGTTCAACGCCGAGGCGCTGCTGGGGGAGGTCGACGCGTTCGACTCGGTCGTCTGCGGCGAGGGCGAGCTGCCGATGCGGCGTCTGGCTCGCGGACTGGAGCGGCTGGACGACGTGCGCGGTCTCGTGTGGCGCGATGCCGACGGCGGCATCGTGCGCAACCCGGCGGCGGACAAGCCCGCCGACCTCGACGCGCTTGCCTGGCCCGCGCACCGCAGGCCGTACGATCGGTATCTCGGGTTCCCGATCGCGAACGTGCTCGGGTCGCGGGGCTGCACGCACTCCTGCGCCTTCTGTTCCATCGCCGCCTGGCACGCGCACTGCGGGGGCGCGCGGTTCCGGATGCGGAGCCCGGGGAACGTGGCGGACGAGCTGGCGGCGTTGTGGCGCGAGGGCGTGCGCATCTTCAACTTCCACGACGACAACTTCCTGCCGGGCTCGCGCGAGGAGGCCTTCGTGCGGGTGCGTGCGCTGGGCGACGAGCTGCGTGCGCGCGGCGTGGGCCGCATCGGCTTCGCGATCAAGGCTCGTCCGGACGAGGTGGACCTGGAGCTGTTCGCGCTGCTGCGGTCGATGGGTCTGTTCCGGGTGTTTCTGGGAATCGAGGCCGGGACGGCGGATTCGCTCTGCCGGCTGGGCCGCGGGCAGTCGCTGGACGACAATCGCCGGGCGCTGGACGTGATGGGGCGTCTGGACCTTCACGCCTGTTTCAACCTGCTGCTTTTCAACCCGGACTCGACGCTGGAGGACGTGGCGGCGAACGTGGCGTTCCTGCGGGAGCGTCCCGGCAATCCGATGAATTTCTGTCGCACGGAGATCTACGCCGGGACGCCTTTGGAGCGCCGGCTGCGGGCGCGGGGCCGGCTCCTGGGGGACTGGTGGGGCTGGGACTACCGCATGGCGGATCCGCGAGCGGAGCGGGCGTTCCAGGCGGCCTTCGCGGCGTTCCGGGAGCGCAACTACGGGGAGCGCGGGCTGCACCACACGACGATGCGGGTCGACTACGAGTACCAGGTGTTCGAGCATTTTCATGGCCGGGACGAGGGGCTGCGCCGGCGGGTGAAGGCGTTCGTCGTCGATGCGAACCTGGACACCTGCTCGCGGCTGGAGGAGCTGCTGGGGCGAGTGGGGGCGGGCTTCGGCGGCGAGGCGGAGGAGCGGGCGTGGACGGCGGCGGCGGCGGCGCGGGTGCGCGAGGCCGACGCGCGTCTGGTCGCGGGGGCGGAGCGGATTCTCGACGACGTGCGGGACGCGGTGGCGGCGCGTGCGGGGCGGCGTCGTGCGGCGTGGGCGCGCAAGGCCGCGGCCGCGGGGCTTGCGGCGGCGCTTGCGGCCGCGCCTGCGTGCAAGAAGGGGCCGAACGACGGCACGAGCCATCCGACGGAGATGGCGCCGGAGCCGGAGCAGATCGACTACTCGACGGTGATGTGCGAGATGGTCGCGCCGCCGCCGGAGCCCGCGGACGCGGGGACGGCGATGCGGGAGATGGTGCCCGAGCCTCCGGAGGACGCAGGTACGGCTGCGGCGGATGCGGCGCCGGCCGAGGTTGCCGCTGCGGTCGAAGGCGGCGGGTCCGACGTTGCCGCTGCGGCCGAGGTCTCCGCGGACGCGGTTCCTGCGATTGTCGACTCCGCGGTGCTGCGCTCGTGGTTCGATTCGGCGGCGATGTGGCGGCTGGCGGAGGAGATCGTGCCTTCGCGGCGGCTGCAGGTGGAGCTGTGGATCGGGGGGGACGGGCAGGTGACGCACGCCGATCTGCACGGGATTTCGTTACGGGCCGAGCGCAAGGAGGTGCTGGTGGAGTACCTCGAGTCGCTGGACGCGGGGGGCCAGGGGGGTCCGGCGGGGCGGTATCTGTTCGAGGTCACGCGCGAGCAGCTCGACGAGGTGCGCGCGGCCAATTCCATCATCTACGAGGAGGCGCCGTATCCGTACCCGGACACGCACATGCACGAGCGTGTGCCCGAGCCGTCGCACACGCGCGAGATGATCGCGCCGCCGCCGGAGGTGGAGAAGAAGAAGTAGGTGCGAAGACCCACCGTCGCAGGACGGGCCAGGTGAAGCCGAGCCAGACGATGGCCATGCTGGCGAGCTGGAGGAGGCGCGGGTCCCAGCCCGTGGCGGCGTGGAGCGACCACCAGACGAGGGTGGCGAGGGTCACGGCGGCGGAGGCGGCGACGGCGTAGCGGCCGAGCTGCGGCAGGGCGGCCTGGTCGCGCGTGCGGAAGGCCCAGCGGCGGTTGAGCGCGAAGTTCGCAATCGCGCCGATCGCGCCGCTGGTCCAGCGCGCGGCGGCCAGCGCGGGACCCGCGAGGAACAGCGTGGCCAGGGCGAAGAGGCCGGCGTCGAGCGCGGTGGTCGCGACGCTGACGAGGAGACTACGGCGGCGGGCCGGGGTCGGCGGTCGGCGGTCGGGGGTCGGCGGTTGGGGGTCGGCGGTTGGCGGTCGGGGGTCGGGGGTCGGGGGTCGGGGGTCGGCGGTTGGCGGAACAAGGACGCGGGGGGTCGTGCTCACGACGGCCTCCCTGCGGTTTCGCGCAGGAAGGCGTCCCAGGTGACGAGGCGGCGGTAGCGCAGGAGGCGGCGGAGGCGCTCGCGCACGTGGTCGAAGGGGCGGGCGTTGCGCAGGTCCTCGGGGTGCAGGGCGACGCGCAGGAGCGGCGACGTACGAGCGAGGGCCTCGGTGCCGCGCATCACGGCGCGCTTGCCGTAGTCGAGGAGCGGGTGGGGCGCGGCGAAGGTCAGGGCGGGGGCCGCGAGCGGGGTTCGCGTGCCGCCCAGCGGCCGCAGGTGGCCCATGGTCGCGGTGGCGCGGAAGCACAGCTCATCGACGGCGCGGCGGGTGCCGTCGCTCTGGAGCCAGGCCGGGGCGACGAAGTGGTCGGCGTGGATGCCGGCGGCGTCGAGGACGGCACGGCCGGCGTGCAGGCGGTCGCGGGCTTCGGCGAAGGGCAGGTGGGCGAACTCCTCGCAGCCGCGTGCGAACCAGCGGTGGACGAGGGCGTTGCGCAGCCCGGGCGGCGGCGATTCGGCGCGGTGGGTGAGGCCGTGCTGCACGATTTCGCAGCCCTCGGCGCGACGCCGGCGCAGCCAGTCGGCGAAGGCGGGATGGTCGCGCAGGTCCCACTTCCCTCCGTGTCCGTCGTCGAACGCGGGGACGACGAGGAGCATCGCGCGATCGACGCCGAGATCGAGGAGCGCCTCCCACAGCTCGCGGACCTCGGGCTCGAACGCGGGCGTGACGTCGTGGAGCTCGACGACGAGGGAGCGGGGCAGGCGGCGGGGCGTTCCGGTCGCCGGGTCGGCGACGGGGCTCGTGGCGCGCAGGCGCACGGCCTGGCGGAAGGTCTCGCGGGCCAGGCGGGCGGCCTGGCGCGGGCCGAGCTTGCTCCGGGCTTCGCCGTAGCGGCAGCCGATGGCGGCGGCGGCGATCCGGAGGTCCTCCGACCGTTCGGCGGCGCGGCGCGCCAGCACGACGAGCGATTCGTACTCGACGCCGTATCCGCCGGTGATGGGCAGGCGGTCGCCCAGGGCGTCGGCGAGGGGTTTCCTGTACAGGCGGACTCCCGATTGCACGTCGACGAGGTCGACGCCTGCGACGAGGCGGAATCCGGCGTTGACGGCCCAGTTGGAGAACCGGCGCTGGGGCGGCATCTCGTCGTGGGCGCGCGCGCCGATCACGGCATCGTGGGTGTCGAGGAGCGTGGCCAAGGCCGGCAGCTCGGCCGGATCGTGTTGTCCGTCGCCGTCGAGGAGAACGACGGCGTCGAGGTCCCAGCGGCGCAGCGCGCGGAGGCCGCGGCCGACGGCGGCCTGCTTGCCGAGGTTCCTGCGGTGGCGCAGGACGCGCAGGGGAACGTCCGGCGTGCGTGCGGCGATCGCCGCCAGGACGGCCGCGGTTTCGTCCTGCGAGGCGTCATCGACGACGACGATCGCGGCCGGGTTGGTTGCGCGGCAGCGCGCGAGGAGCTCCGGCAGGTGTCGTGCCTCGTTGAACGCCGGGATGACCAGTCCCACGCGTCGATCGAAGGTCACCGGAGCCGGCTGCCGGACCCGGGTTGCCGTGCACTGGATGCCCATGACGTCCTCCTTCCTGGTGCGGGAGGTCGTTCAAGCGGCATGCCAAGCGTGGCCGAACGTCCGCTTCGGAGCGTCCGGCGGCCGGTCGTGGGAATCCGCCCGTTTGCGGCGCAGCCGGCGGGCGTGCGGTGCGTAGCGGGCTGCGCGGCATCCCGGGCGCTGCGTGGCGGATGACGCGGTGCGTCGAATGCGGGCCGGGAGGTCGTCGATCAGGGAACTTCGGCCGGCGCGCCGGCCGTCAGCGCTTCGTAGACGTCGCGGCGCGGGACGCCCGTCTCGAGCTGCGCGCGGCCTTCGGCGATGGCGCGGGTGACGAGCCGCTCGAGGTTCCGGAACGAGGTCGAGCCTTCGAACCGGCGTCCGTTGAGGGCGAAGGAGGGCGTGCCGGTGACGCCGAGGCGATGGCCCAGGGTGACCTCGGTCGCGACGTCGTCCTGTACGGTGCGGTCCTCGAGTGCGTTGCGGAAGCGCGGCAGGTCCAGGCCCGCCTCGGAGGCGAGCCGTTCGAGGTCCTCGGTCGTCCACTCGGCGGGGTTGGCGAAGAGCCGATCGTGCAGCTCCCAGAAGCGGCCCTGGGCGTGCGCGGCGGCGGCGGCCGCCGCCGCCTCCGGCGCCTTGCCGTGACCGGGGATGGGGTAGGCCTTGACGACGACGCGCAGGTCGTCCGGGTGTGCGGCGACGAGCCGGTCGAGCACGGGCGCCATGCGTGCGCTATGCGGGCAGGCGAAATCGATGAACTCGACCAGGACCGCGAGCGGCTCGGACGCGCCCTTCCACGGCGAGTCGCCCAGCGGCACGTGGAAGGCGGGCCCGAGGGCGGGAGGGTCGGCCGGTTCCGCTTCGCCGGCGGGCGGCGGGCTTTCGGCAGCGGTCGGTGCGGTCCGGGTCGGCTTCGCTTCCGGCGGCGCGGGAGGGGGGACGGGCGGGAGTCGCGGGGATTCCTCCGGCCGCACCGCGGGTCCGCCGTCTTCCCGTCCGGGCGACGTGTCCCCCGATCGTCCGCACGCGGTGAGGGCGATGGCGGCGAGGGCGGCCGCGAGGGCCATGGCGACCTTTCCGGATGTCCGGCCCGCATCGCTTCGCATTTCTGCACGTCCCCGTTTCGTCGGACTTGCCCTTGTCTTCTCAGCGGTCGTCTCAGCGCCCTCGGCGTCTCAGTGGTCAGTCGGCCCCAGCGCTCTCCCTCTCCTCCGCGTGCTCCTTGATCCAGCCGCGGACTTCGGCGACCAGGTCGGGGAGGCGTTCGTCGGTGATGCCTGTGGTCGGCATGGGTGCGCCGACGTGCACGACGACGTCGGCGCCGGGCCGGAGCAGGGCGCTGCCCTTGCGCATGAGGTTCCACATGCCGCGGACGGCGACGGGGACGATGGGCGTGCCGAGGTCGCGTGCCACGACGAAGAGGCCGGACTTGAACGGGCCGACCCGTCCGTCGAGCGTCCTGGTTCCTTCGGGGAACGCGAGGATCGAACGGCCGAGTGCCAGCTCGCGGCGGCACTGTTCGCGCAGCTCGGCGAGGCGTCCCGAGCCGCCCTTGCGCACGGCGATGGTGCCGCGCGAGCGCATGAAGGGGCCGTAGAGCGGGATGCGGAAGTGTTCGTCGAGCTCGATCCCCTGGCGGTAGTGGGGCGTGGCGTTGTGGCAGGCGATGAAGTCGAAGTGGTTCACGTGGTTCTGGAAGAAGAAGTACGGCCGGTGCGGGTCGACGGCGGGGTGGACCACGGAGCGCCAGCGCACGCCGAGCAGGCGGAGCTGCACCTGTGCGTAGGCGGCGTAGAGTCGCTGGAGGCGCTCGGGCCGGATGCCGAGATTGCCCGCGAGCACGGTAAGCGTGGTCAGCGCGGGAACGCCCCATGCTAGTCCCGCCGTCCACGCCGCCGCCGAGAGTGCGAAGTCCTTCGGGCCGATGTCGCCGTGCACCCTGCGGGCCGCGGCGATGCCTTCGCGCAGGAAGTCCAGCCCGGTCATCGCCGCTCCGGCCCTTCCTGGCCCGGAAGCCCCTCCCGCTCCGTCCGCACTTCCCGCACTTCCCCGCACTTCCCCGCACTCCCCCTACGCGACGACATCGATCGCGCCGGGCGCCACCTCCAACGACCGCAGGGCGAGCGCCAGGACCTCGCCATCGATCATCACGTCGACGGTCGCACCGCCCTCGAAGTCCACTCTTCGGGCCTTCGAGCATTCGACTTCCGGCAGCTCGACGTGGGTGCCCTTGAAGATGCGCGGGAAGGAGCGCAGGAGGCGGATGCGGCCCATGGGGCCGATGCGGATCACGTCGAGGTAGCCGTCCGCGGCGTCGGCGGCGGGGGCCATCATCATCGTGCCGCCGGTGTAGCGGCTGTTGCAGAACGAGAGCATGCTGCAGGGTCGTTGGTCCGGCTTGCCGCCGTCCAGGCGCACGGGGAACGAGGGGTATCTCATGCGCGCGACGCAGCCGATGACGGCGAGGACGTATCCGCGTGCGCCGAACGACTTGAAGCGGCGGTTGGTCATGGCTCCCGCGCGAGCGGCGAAGCCGAGCCCGGCGATGTTGAGGTAGTGGAGCGTGCCGGCGGCGTGCTCGCAGCGGACGAGGTCGACGGTTCGTCGCGCGTCGGCGAGGAGGGCGCGAGCGGCGCCCGCGGCGTCCACGATGCCGTAGTCGCGCAGGAACGAGTTTCCGGTGCCCAGGGGGAGGGTGGCGACGCGCGGCCGGGCGCCCGGGTTCGCCGAACCGGCCAGTCCGTTGACGATTTCGAAGCAGGTGCCGTCGCCTCCGACGGCGAGGAAGTCGCGTGCGCCGGCTTCGAACGCCTCGCGTGCCAGGCGGCTTGCGTGTCCCGGCGCCTCGGTGTTCCGGACGTCCAGGTCGGCGCCCGCGGTGCGCAGCGCGGCCAGCTCGGCCTCGGCCTGCCGGCGGCACTTGCCGTGTCCGGCGGCGGGGTTGACGATCGCGATCCAGCGCGTGGTCACCGGCGCCCCCCGGCAAGTCGGCGATGAGGGAAGAAGGCCCTGATCTCCCCTTCTGTCCTATCTGTGTTCATCTGTGGTTTCTCTTCCCGCTCCGCGCCCTCCCCACCGCAGGACGGGGTGACGTGCCGCGCGGGTCTCGTCGGCGCGCCCGATGCGCGTGCGGGTCGGGGCGTGGTGCAGGTCGTCCGGGTTGGTGCGTGCCTGGGCGACGAGGGCTTCGACGGCCTCGACGAAGTCGTCGAGGGTTTCGAGGGACTCGGTCTCGGTGGGCTCGATCATGAGGGCGCCCTGGACGACGAGGGGGAAGTACACGGTGGGCGGGTGGAAGCCGCGATCGAGGAGGCCCTTGGCCACGTCCATGGTCGTGACGCCGGTTTCCTTCTTGAGGTCGCGGTCGGACAGGACGCACTCGTGCATGCACGGCCGATCCTGCGGGACGTGGAAGGTCCGGCGCAGACGTGCCAGGAGGTAGTTGGCGTTGAGGATGGCGATTTCGGCGATACGTCGCAGCTCGGCGGGTCCGTGGGCCAGGAGGTAGGTATAGGCGCGGACCATGACGCCGAAGTTGCCGAAGAAGGAGCGCATGCGTCCGATGGACTTCGGGCGGTCCTCGACGAGGCGGAAGGTCCCGTCGGTGGAGCGTTCCACCATCGGAACGGGGAGGTACGGCTCGAGGGTCGGTACGACGCCGACGGGGCCGGAGCCCGGCCCGCCGCCGCCGTGGGGTGTGGAGAAGGTCTTGTGGAGGTTGAGCTGCATGACGTCGATGCCGAGGTCGCCGGGGCGGGCGATGCCGAGGAGGGCGTTCAGGTTGGCGCCGTCGCCGTAGACGAGTCCGCCGCGGGAGTGGACGATCTCGGCGACGCGGGCGATATGGGATTCGAAGAGGCCCAGGGTGTTGGGGTTGGTGATCATGATCGCGGCGACGTCGGCGTCCATGGCCTTGTCCACGGCGGCGGGGTCGACGAGTCCGTCGGGACCCGAGGCGATGGGGACGGTGGTGTAGCCGGCGAGCGAGCAGGAGGCGGGGTTGGTGCCGTGGGCGGTGTCGGGGACGAGGACCTTCTTGCGCGGGTTGCCGCGATCGGTGTGGCAGGCGCGGACGAGGAGCATGCCGCACAGCTCGCCCTGCGCGCCGGCGGACGGCTGGAGGGTCATGCGGGAGAAGCCGCAGATGGCGCAGAGGCGTCGCTCGAGGTCCCACATGAGCTCCAGGGCGCCCTGGGCCAGGGCGGCCGGGGTGAGCGGGTGGAGGCGGGCGAAGCCCGGCAGGCGCGCGGCCCACTCGTTGACCTTGGGGTTGTACTTCATGGTGCACGACCCGAGCGGGTACATCGCGGAGTCGACGCAGACGTTCCACTGCGAGAGGCGCACGAAGTGCCGGACGACCTCGACCTCGGAGACCTCGGGAAGTCGCGGCGGTGCGGCGCGGCGCCACGCGGCCGGGATGTCCGGACCGGCCTGGTCGTCGGAGACGGCGGGCACTTCGGGGGCGGGCATGCGGATCCCCTGGCGTCCGGGCCTGGAGCGTTCGAAGATCAAGGGCTCCCGAAAGACGAGTCCGCTGGTTCCGGCATCGGTCATGGGCATCCTCCAGGGGCGGGAATGTCGGCCGAATGGGGGAGGAGGTCAAGGGGACGGGAGGGGAGGGGAGGGAGGGGAGGGAAGGGAGGGCACGGAGACGGGATTCACCGCTGACCCTTCGACAAGCTCAGGGTGCGGGCAGACGCTGAGGGCGCTGAGAGGAACGCTGAGAGGGCGGGGGAAGGCGGCGGTCGGGAGGGTGGCCGGTCACGGCACCAGGTAGGGGCGGAGGTCCTTGCGGCGCATGAGGAAGAAGGTGTTGCGGAGGTAGAAGAGGATGACCTCGGCGACGCCGCCGCCCATCATTTTTCCCAGCCGGAGCGTTCCGAGCTTGTCGTAGAGCTGGTTCAGCTTGTCCGCGCGCAGCTCGAACGGGGCCTGGAGCAGGAGGTTGTGCATCCAGCCCATGCCCTTGATCATCTGGATCTTCCGGACTCGGGCGTCGTAGGCGCGGAGCGACGCGGTGGAGACGTCGTTGCGTTGCAGGGCCTCGGCGGCGACCTGCGCGGCCAGGTCGCCGGAGCGCAGCGCGACGACGTTGGTCATCATGCCGCAGGTGGTGAAGGCGTCGCCGGCCGCGATGAGGCCGTCGCCGACGGAGGTTCCGGGCATCCGGCGTCCGAACACGCGGCAGCCGTCGATCGAGTCGGGGTCCACGGTCAGGGGCTCCCCCAGTCGTGCGTGCACCCGCGGGTCCTTCGCCGCCAGCTCGACCAGCAGCTCGGACACGGGTCGCGCCAGGACGCGGGCCTTTCCCTTCTGCATCGGACCCCAGGCCACGTGCGTCACGGTGGGGCCGCTGGACCAGTACCCGACTCCCGCGGGCAGCCGTTTGTCCGGGTCGGCCGCATCCACGAAGAAGCCCGCTTCGTCGGTCGGCTTTGCCAGCGGCGGCAGATCGGCCTCGGCCGCGAAGGCCCAGCAGACCGGGCGTTCGTTGAGCGGCACGCCGGCCTTCGCGGCGAGCCGTCCGGTGACGCCTTCGGCGGAGATCGTGACGCGGCCGCGGAGGGTCAGGCCGGCGTCGGTTTCGATGCCGGTCACCGGTCCGCCGTCCTTGCGTTCGAGTCCCGTGGCGCGGGTGTTGTAGGCGATGACCGCGCCGCGCTCGAGGGCCCGGTGCGCGAGGCATTCGACGAAGGCGTCCTTGGAGACGAGGGGGAAGCCTTTCCAGTCGCGGTCGCGCGCGCGGGTCGACTGGCCGCGTGGTCCCATGAACATGAAGTCGTGGAGGCGCTCGCGGACCAGCTCCTTGGGGAAGGCGAGGTCGATGTCGTCCAGGTGCAGACCGTCGGGACCGTCGGTGGAGCGGTAGGCGTCGGGCGGGATGAAGAGCAGTCCGCCGTCGGGGTGGTGCGAGCGTGCGGGGGAGGGCAGCCGTTCGATGACGGCGACGGAGAGGCCGAGCATGCGGGCGCGGATGGCGGCGCCGAGTCCGGCGGGGCCCGCGCCGACGACCACGAGGTCGTAGGTCCGCTCGCCGTCCAGCCCGGTGCCTGGGGCGGGCACGGTGTCGCGGGTCATGTCGCGGGGCAGGCGGTGGACGCGCAGGGCGCCGTGCGGGCAGTCTTCCTCGCAGGCGAGGCAGCCGAAGCATCTTTCCGGCGTGGCGATGGCCGGTGTCGTTTTCGGCTTCGCCTGTTCGTAGACGAGCTGCGGGCAGTTGCGCACGCACGCCCCGCAGCCGTCGCATCGCGCGTCGTCGCGGACGATCACGTTGTTCACAAAACACCTCCGGTCGCCCCCGTCGGCCGCCCCCCGGGCGCAGGGGGCAAGCTACCACGGGGTTCGCGGGGTCGGGAAGCAGGGAAACCAGCGATGGACCCCGATGGATACCGATCTGTGACCAGGCGGCGGGAAGCGCTAAGCTGGACGCGATGCGCGTCTTGCGCCGCATCGTGCTGATCGTGTTCATCGTGATCGTGGTGGTGGTCGCGGCGGCGGCGATCTACCTCAACTCGTCGGCCGCCAAGCGCCACGTCCGGTCGCTGATCCTGCGCGAGATGAACGAGACGTGGGGGATTCCGACGGAGTTCGACGACCTGGAGGTCCGCTTCTTCCCGTTGTCGGTGACGGTCTACGGGCTGCGCATCTCGCACCCGACCGAGGGGCAGTTCCTGGAGGCGCGGGCGCTGACGATCACCCCGGACGTCTGGTCGGTGTTCCGGGGCCGGTACCGATTCGAGGAGGTGGCGCTGGTCGACCCGGTGCTGCATCTCAAGGTGCGCGACGGGCGGCTGGTGAACCTTCCGCGGCCGCACAAGCCGACCGATCCGGACGCGGAGGCTCCGCTGCTGGACGCGTTTGCGCTGGTCGACGGGCGGATCGAGCTGGAGGTGGAGGCTGGCGGCGCGCCGCCTGCGTCGGTCCGGCTGGACGGCGTGAACCTCGACCTGACGGCGAGCCGCAACGAGGTGTTCGAGCTGCGGGCGCTGGTCTCGGGGGGCGACGTGCGTTGGGGGGATTTCGCGCGGCCGTTGCGGCGGTTCGAGGCGCGGGTGGGGTTGACGCCCGCGGAGCTGCGGGTGCGTCGGCTGGCGCTGGAGCTGGGGGACGACGTTCGGGTGACGATCGACCGCGGGAGGTGGGGATTCGGTGCGGGCGGCGAGGTCCACGCCGCGGCGCAGGTGGGCGTGCCCCTGGAGCTGCTCGACCAGTTCCCCCGATCGCTGGGTCTTCCGGTCTTCCGGGGTGCGGCCCGCGTCTCCGGCCAGGTCGACTTCGGTCCGCCGCGTGCGGTTGCGGGCGCGAGGGCTGCGCCGCCCGGGAAGCCGCGGTGGTCGTCGCGTCTGGAGGTGGCGCTCGAGCGTTTCCGCGTGGCCGACGTCTTCGTCGGCGACGTCGGGGGTATGGTCGCGGTGGGGGACGACACGGTGCGGGCGGAGCAGCTCCGGATCGAGACGGGCATCGGGGTGTTGACGGTCGACGGCGCCTTCCGTTTCGGAGCGGAGGGGCTGCCGTACGAGGGGGACGTGCGGATGGCGCGGCTGGAGTTCGCGCCGCTCCTGGAGCGGCTGGGGGTGCCGCGCAGCAAGTGCACGCAGACGTTCGACGGGGAGATCCACGTCCTGGGCACGGGGCGTCCCTTCCATCTTCTGGCGCGGACCGACACGGACGTCTCCAACTTTGCCGTTTTCGACACGTCGTTCCGCAGCGATTCGAAGCTGGTGATCCTCGACCTGGACCACGCGCACGCGGTGGGGGGCGTGGAGGTCGACGCCGAGAAGCTGGTGATCATCCCGACGGACGCGGTGACCGGCGATTCGCGGCACCTGGTCACGGGGTCGTACCGCTTCGCCGACTCGCACTTCACGCTGGACATCGTCAGCGACCCGCTGGTCACCGCGGACCTGGGCGAGCTGCTGGAGATACCGATCGGCGGCACGGGTCCCACGCACACGTTGCTCGACGGTCCGATGTCGAACCTGACGATCACGGCGGAGATGGTGCTGCGCGACTTCCGCTACCTGGACATGGACTTCGGCAACATCCGGGCCGAGCTGCACTACTTCGACTATCTGCTCGCGTTCCCCGAGATCCACGCGTCGACCGGCGACAGCCGCTACGACGTGGTACCGCTCGCGTTCAATCTCGCCGACCAGATCCCTGGACGCTGGACGGCGGCCGCCGACATCACGGCGAATCCGATCCACGTCGCGGACGTTCCGCGCGTGATCCGTGGCGATCCGGCCGACTGGGAGGACGTCGACGGGTGGGTCGAGGGGACGGCGCACCTGGACTACCGTTCGTGGACGGACGCCTTCGACGTCTCGTTCGACGGCCGTGCGCGGCGGGTGACGGTGCGGGGCGAGCCTTTGGACCTCGTGGCGGCCTCCGGCCGGTATCGCGGCGGCGTGTACGACATTCCGCGCCTGCACCTGGAGCGGCTCGGCGGGTGGCTGGACGCGGGGCTGCGGGTGGGTCCGAAGCGGCGGCTGCACGCCGAGTTCCGTGGGGCGGACATACCGCTGCACCGGCTGCTGGGCGGGGCCTTGGGCGAGTACGGTCTGGAGGCGAGCGCGGCGATTCGCGGCGAGGTCGACGGGACGCTCGACGTCTTCACCGGTCGTGCGTCCGCGACGTTGTCGGGCACGAAGCTGCTCGACCAGCCGTTGGGGGAGGTGGCGCTGGACGTGTTCCTCGAGCCGTCCGAGCGCCTGCGGCTGGTGGGCGGGACGGCGGACGGCCGGCTGCGTGTGGATGCGCTGGCGGAGCTGGGAGGGCGGGCGCGGGTCGGGGCGACGCTCGAATTCAGCGAGCTGGAGCCTTTTCCGTTCCTGGACGACCCGCGGCTCGAGGGCTATCGGCTGGTGACGTCGGGTCGTACGACGCTGGTGGCGGAGCTGGGGCGGGAGGTGGAGGTCGAGGGCAAGGCGGAGCTGGACGCGTTCGCGCTGGACACGCCGCGGGGGCGGGTCGAGGCGACGGAGCCGGTGTGGCTGTCGTTCGACGAATCGGGGTTGGAGCTGCGGCGGGGGAGTTTCACGGCGCCGGGCGGCTCGGAGTTCACGATGCTGGGCTACGCCGGGCGGGAGCGACTCGCGCTGGACGTGCGGGGCAAGGCGGACCTGGCGCTGGTGCTCGGGTTGTTCCCCGGGGCGGCGGGGCTGCCTGCGGCGACGGGGCGGCTGGAGGTCGGCGCGTGGATTGGCGGGTCGCCGGACGATCCGCAGCTCGTGGGGACGGTGGCGCTGCACGACGGGCGGGTGACTGTCGGGGCGCCGTACGGCGACGTGACGGGGGTGGAGGCGCAGCTCACGCTGGGGCCGGCCGGGGTGACGATCGACCGCGGGTCGGCCGAGTTTCTCGGGGGGCACGTGCGACTCACCGGTTCGGTCGCCCTGTCGGGTCTCGAGGCGCAGGCCTACGACCTGGGGCTCGATTTCGGCGGGGTGCGCTATGACGTCACGCCGACGCTGCCGGTTTGGTTCGACGGCACGCTGCGGGTGACGGGGGACGCGCGGGATTTCCGGCCGCTGGTGACGGGTGACGTGTGGCTGACGCGTCTCCTGTACACGGACCCGGTGCGATTGGGGGTTTCGCTCGCGGAGCTGGGGCGGACGGAGGTTCTGGCGGTGCCGACCTTCCGGCCGGAGGACGACCGTGTGCGGTTCGACGTGCGGCTGCACGGGGAGGGGTTGCGGGTGCGGAACAACATGCTCGACGCGACGTTCCGCATCGACGACACGAACCAGCCGTTCCGCATCGTGGGGACGAACCAGCTTTTCGGGTTGGTGGGCGCGGTGGTGATCGACCAGGGGGAGGTGATGTTCCGGCGGTCGGTGTTCGACGTGACGCGGGGGGTGGTGACGTTCGACTCGCCGTGGCGGGTGGATCCGCGGTTCGACGTGGTGGCGGAGACGGAGGTACGGGACTGGCGGATCACGTTGACGGCGACGGGGCGGCGGGACGACCTGCGGCTGTTGACGACGTCGCAGCCCGAGCTGTCGGAGGAGGACGTGGTCCTGCTGTTGACGCTGGGGATGACGCGCGAGGAGGTGGAGCTGTTGGGGGCGGAGGGTGCGGTGGGGAGTGCGTTGGCGGAAGTGTTCGACGAGGCGTTGGGGGTTTCGGAGCGGGTGGGGCGGTACGTGCCGATTTTCGACCAGATGCGGCTGACGACGGAGTATTCGCAGCGGACGGGACGTTCGGAGCCGCGGATCACGGTGGGGCGGCGCATTTCGGACGACGCGCGCATCGAGGCTTCGTCGGCGGTGACGGACACGCGGGATTTCCGGGCGGTGTTTTCCTACGACGTCACGGACCGCATGTCGCTCGAGGGCGTGTACGACAACAACAACGACCAGCAGTTCGGGAACGTGGGGGCGGACATCCGGTGGCGGATCGAGTTCTGAGGCGAGGTTGGTGCGTCAGGCCGACGAGGCATGCAGGCCGGGGCTGGGTGGGCCGTACCTTGTTCGCGAATCCGGACGGGGGGAGGTGGGGAGGTCGGCGGGAGAGGTGAGGCGGTGGGTTCGGGCGGTGAAGCGGGCGAGGGTTGTTCAGCCTGACGGTGGATCACCGATGTTGAGTTGTTCGAGGTTGCGCGCGCCGTGGAGGACGCGAACCACGAGGCCCCGGTCGTCCTCGACGCGGTAGATGGTCCGGTACGAGCCGTACAGGAGCTGGCGGTACTCGGCTCCGAGGAACCGCGCCTCCGGAATCACCGCGCCCCGCAGCGGGAACGACTCCAGCGAGGCAAGCTGCCGCGTGACCGCGGCCACCCACTTCCCCGCGGCGACCGCGTTGTCGACGGTGATGTGGTCCCGGATCGCAACGATGTCGCGTTCCGCGGTCGCGGCGATGTCAACGCGGTACCGCTTTGCCACGACGGAACTCCGCCAGGAAGTCCTTGGCCGGTCGGACCCGGCCCGTGCACGCGTCTCTCTCGCCTTGCGCAAGCTGCGCCGCCAGTTCCAGCGCGCGTTGCATTTCCTCGAACTCCTCCGGGTCCACGAGGACGGCGCCGGGTCTTCCGCGGACCATGATGACGACCGGCCGTCGCGTGCGATGGGCGTGGTCGAAGATCCGCTTGGCGTCCTTCTTCAGCTCGGAAACGGATCGGATGTCCTCGGTGATGCTGATGGCCATGAGCAACCCCTCCAAGGGCACCGTTGAAGATATCACGGAAGGTACTTCCTGTGAACCACCGCGAGTCCTCCGGTGCGCGCGCGGGCGGTGCGGTCCGTGGTTCATCGCGGTCTGCTTGGCGTTCTGGATGACTCCGGCCGCAGTGCACGCCGCCGACGCACCAGCCCGGCCGCTGACACCGAGCAGGCGCGCGAGAAGGGTCGACTACTCCTCGCACGTCGTCGTCGCGCACCGGATGGTGACCCGGGAGCCGGGATCCACCATGGACTCGCCGTCTCGCCGTGAGAGCGAGATCCACGCGCAGCCGTCGTACGATTCCTCCGTCGGCAGGTAGAACCAGCCCTCGTCTTCGGGGAGCCCGCACGTCCCAAGTGCGGCGTCGAAGGAGCGGGTCGCGTGTCGAAGCAGGCACTGCCGGTGCACGGTACCGCCGAAGTCCGTCACGACGCCCAGATCGCGCTTGAACGGACGGCACTCGAGTCCGGTCGAGGGATCGGTGCACGGGGGTGGGGAATGCACGTCCTCCGCCGTCGCCGGGGGGCACCACGCGGCCGGGCACGCGGGATCGTCGGCACACGTCCGGTCGCCCAGCAGCGTTTCGATCACGACGCAGTCGGGATCGCATTGGCCCGCAGACGGGGGAAGATCGTGATACAGGCAGAGCCCGGGAATGCGTTCGATCAGTTTCTCGGTGATCCCACTACCCAGTTCCGGCCACTCGTCCGCACAGACGGACGTCACCAGGGCACTGCTACCGAACCGCTGCGCGAGCTCCACGAACCGTCGGGGCGGGTAGGCGACGGCATGAGCCGAAGAGCATGACGGGAGGAGGCGCGACGGGTCCGAGGGGTCGGGCTGCACCTGCATCGCGGGGACGCCGAGGCAACTCTCGAGGCGATCGCCCGTCCCAATACAGGCCGGCGCCCCCGCAGGAACCCCGACGATCATCCCGAACACGAGCTTGTCCTGATCCAGGGGCGACTTCACCCGCCGCAGGGCCGTCACGAAGGTGTCGATCGGTTCCAGCAGCTCGGGATGCAGGGCGGCGCGAACGTCCGGAGCGCCCAGCGGCGCGTCGGGATCGAACAGCTCCGGATGCTCGGCCGAAGGCGAGCCGTCGTCCTCGTCCGTGATCCACAGCATCAGCAGCAGCGCGTCGTCGCGCAGCAGACCGGCGTTGCATCCGCCCGCCGCCGCCTCGTCGGTCAACGCCCGGACCATCGTCGCCAGCGGTTGCTCGTACGGGCACCCCGCCGTCCCGAGCGCCGCGAGGCAACCCACGTCGTGCGCCACCTGCTCGGCGTCCGGAACGCCGGTGTGGAAGATGTCCCACGACTGGAACGGCGGATACGAGGGGGCACAGCCGGAGGCTGCGACTCGGGGTGCTGTGAGCAGGCAGCCGCTGCCTTCCCCCTCGGGGCCCAGGCATCCCGGCAGCGGGCTGGTCGTCGGCCCGCCGGGCGACAGGATTCCCAGGTTGAGATCCTCGACCGGCGGGTGGAACGGACCTCTGCGGCTCTGCCGCCCTGCGTCTCTGCGCGAGATCCCCCTGGATGTTACAGGTGCAGGGCGAGCGAGAGTCCCCAGCCCGGTTTCTCGCCGGCCAGGGGGAAGTAGGCGAGCGACGGGGAGAGCGTGGCGGCTTCGTCGATGGTCGGGGAGAAGGAGATCATTTCGGCGGAGCCGAAGGAGAGGGCGACGGCGACGATGCCGCCGACGAGCGCGAGGCCGCCGGCGCCGGTCGCCACGGAGGCGCCGATGAGCCAGTCGCGATCCGGCTTGTGTTCCGACGCCAGGGTCGCGACGCCCCAGGTGCCGACGCCGGTGGCTGCGGCGCCGACGACGATGCCGATGATCCCGACGGCCAGCCAGCTTCCGGAGTCGTCCTCGACGAGCCAGTGCTGGTGTCCGCCGCCGGCGGCGACCTGGAACTCGTGGTCTCCCGCGTGGAGCGTGTAGTTGCCGTTGGTGAGGCGGAAGCGGCAGGGCGTGCGGCAGTCGCGTTCGGGGATCCGCCCCGGGCCGCCATCGACGATGCGGATCGAGAGGCCGGTGTCCTCGGAGGAGAACGACAGCTCGGTCTGGCCCTCCGCCGGGGCTTCCGCTGCGGCGCCCGGCGTCACCTCGGTCCACTGCGCCCCGGCCGGCGCTGCGGCCAGGGCCGCAGCCAGGAACGCCGTCATCCACATCCTCCGCGGCATCGATCACCTTCCCCCCCCCGCCGGGCCCGATCATCGACGCCGGCCCGCCGACGAGTATTCCCTCCGGTGCGTCCAGCCTAGCACGCCTTGCGTGGCGGGTCAGGAAATCGTGCGGGCGATGCGCCAGCACCGGTGCACGCCCCGGTTGCGGTAGTCCTCGGGGACCGTCCGTGCGGTGATTTCCTCGACCTCTGCCCCGTGCAACGCCTCCAGGTCCGGCGCGAACCGCTGGTGGCTGGTCGAGAAGTAGAGCACGCCGCCGTCCGCCAGGACTTCGAGGGCGGCTTCGATCAGCCGGCGGTGATCGCGCTGCACGTCGAAGGGCGGGGCTCCGGCCCCGGTCGAGAAGGTCGGCGGGTCGCAGACGCAGAGATCCCAGGTCTGCTTCGCGCGCTTCGCACGCGCCAGGAAGGGCTCGACGTCCGCCTCGACCAGCTCGTGTTTCGGGGCCCACAGTCCGTTGCGCTCGAGGTTGTCGCTGGCCCAGAGCAGGTAGGCGTCCGAGCGATCGACGCTGGTCGTGCTCGCCGCGCCGCCCGCGGCGGCGGCGCAGGTGAACGCGCCGGTGTAGGCGAAGAGGTTCAGGAGGCGTTTGTCCCGGCTCTCGGCGCGCACGAGGGCGCGGGTCTGGCGGTGGTCCGGGAAGAGGCCGGTGTCGACGTAGTCGTCGAGGTTGACGAGGAAGATCAGATCGCCCTCGCGGACTTCGAGCCGCCGGCCGGTCGAGGCGAGGCGGCCGTAGCGCGGTCCGGTGGCCGGTCGGGTCCTTCGGCGCCGGACGTGGACGCGACCGGGCGGGACGTCGAGCGCCGCGGCCGCGGCGTGGGCGAGTGTTCCGACGTAGTCCTCGAGCCCCGCGGTCTGGGTCCTTTCGTATTCGGCGACGACGAGGTGCCCTTCGTACCAGTCCACGACGGCGCGCACCTCCGGGATGTCCCGGTCGTACAGCCGGAAGGCGCCGATCCGGGCCCGCTCGAACTTCGGACCCAGCCGTGCGAACGACTTGCGCACGCGGTTGGCGAGCATCTCGGCATGGCGTGCGGCGTCCACTACCCGAGCAGTCCCTTCACGCGATCCGCCATGGCGCTGCCCTGGAGGGTGAAGAGCTGGAGGGCCTCGGCGAGGGGTGCGCGGGCGTCGGCGGCGAGGCCGCGTGCGCGGAGCGTGTGGCCCCAGGAGTGGAGGGCCTTGGCGAGCTCGACCTGGTGGCCGATGCGGCGGAAGATTTCGATGCCGCGCCGGAAGCAGACGTCGGGCGGGTCGGCGCCGGGCGGTGTCCCGGCCGACGCGCGCACTTCGCCCATGAGGATCCAGGCCAGTCCCTTGGCCTCCTGGTTGCCGATCTGTTCGGCGAGGGCGAGGGCGTGGTCGGCGTAGACGGTGGCGCGGTCGTTGCGTTGCTGCCAGATGGAGAGGCGGGCGACGTTGCGTTGGATCTCGCCCAGGGCGCGGCGGTCCTCCTGTTCGGTGGCCATTTCCATGGCGCGGCCGAGGTTCCGGGCGGCGTCGTCGAGGCTGCCCATCCAGAACTGGATCTCGCCGACGTTGTTCAGGAGGTACAGCTCCATGCGGCGGTCGGCGCCTGCGGCGAGCTGCAGGCCTTCCTGGAGGTAGCCCAGGGCGCTGGGGAGGTCGCCGCGATCGAAGGCGAGGACGCCGAGGACGTTCATGGCCTGGGCCAGCTCTTCCTTGGCGGCGGAGCCTTCGCCGAGGCGGAGGGCCTCCTGGGTCTTGGTGGTGGCGCGATCGAGGAGACCGGCGGCGCGGTCGAGCATGGCGAGGTGCAGGAGGGCGAGGGCGGTACCGCGGTCGTCCTCCAGCTCGCGGCGCAGCGCGAGCGCCTCGCGGTGGCAGCGGCGCGCCTCGTCGTATTCGCCGAGCAGGTAGCGCAGGGAGCCCAGGTCGGTGAGTGCGGCGGCGACGCCGACCTGGTCGCCGCAGAGGCGGAACAGGCGCAGCGCTTCCTCCAGGTCGCGCAGGGCGGCGGCGTAATCGCCGCGGGCGCGGCTGACGCGGCCGAGCTTGGAGAGGGCGACGGCGACCTTGCCGGGCGTGCCGAGGGCCCAGGCGTGGCGGAGCATCTGGCGGAACGACTCTTCCGCCGCGTCGTAGCGACCCATGGCGACGTGGACCGTGCCCAGCTCGTGCAGCGTGGCGACGCGGAGCGGATGATCCTCGGCGTCGAGGAGGTCGAGCTTGCGGCGGTAGAGGACGACGGCGCGGTCGTACAGCGTGCGGGCGCGCGCCTCGTCGGCCGCCTCGCCGTAGCGCTGGGCGGCGAGGGCGGGAGCGCCGCCGTCGGCGAAGTGCGCGGCGATGGCCTCGAGGAAGCCGGGCTTGTCGGCGGCGCGGACGGCCAGCCATCGCGCCGCGGCCTGGTGCAGCCGCGCGCGTGCCTCGGCGGAGAGGGTGCCCGTCACGAAGGCGCCCAGTCCTTCGAGGGCGAAGACGTATTCCTCGGTGCCGGGGAACTCGCTCTCTTCCTGGCGCACGAGGAATCCCATGCGGCAGAGGTTGGCGAGGCGACCGCGGACGAGCGTCACGTCTTCCGCGTGCCGGGATTCGAAGTCGGACTCGGGGGTCGCGGCGGAGCGTCTGGCGCGCTCGAGCGCGACGACGGCCTCGTCCCAGACGACGTCGCCGAGGACGGCGGCGGCCTGGAGGGCGTGGCGGTCCGGGGCGCTGAGGCTCTCCCAGTACACGCCGGCCAGCGCCTCGGCGGTCTTGGCCCCCAGCCGTTCGCCGACGGCGGTGGGCTCGACGTGGGCGATCCCGTCCGCGCGGCGGACGGCCTTGGACTGCTCGAGGGAGCGGAGCACGTCGAGCGCCCGGCCCGGCTGTCCTTGCGAGAGGCGGTGGACCAGCGCCAGGAGGTCGCGGGACGGGGTGGCGCCGAGGGTGGACTGCAGGAGGGCGGCCATGTCCTCCTCCCCGAGCGGCTCGACTTCGAGGACTTCGGTCGGGATGGCGGAGGAGAAGATGGTCCCGGCATCGACTTCGCGTGCGGTCGCGAGCCAGGCGACGGGGAGGTCGGCGAGGCGGCGCACGAGGCCGGCGAGGAGGAAGCGGCCTTCGTCGCTGGCGCGGTCCAGGCCGTCGAGCGTGACGAGCAGCGGGTGCTGGGCGACGTCGAGCTGGAGGGCCTTGGCCAGGGCGTCGAGGTACGGCGACGGGCGGCGCAGGACTTCTTCGCCGCCGGGTGCGGAGGCGCCGCGGACGCCGCCGAGCACGCCGAGGCGCGATTCCAGCTCGATGGTCTCTGCGGCCGACAGTCCCGGCGCCAGCTCGCGCAGCCGGCGCGAGAGGCGGCGGGGGAGGGAGGTGGCGTCGTGGCGATCGGTCAGACCTTCGCCGGCCCAGCGTTCGACGAGCCGTTCGATCGGCGCGAGGGGCTCGCGGGCGCCTGGGGGCAGGCGGACGTCGAGGCGAGCCGCGCTGGTCGAGGAGGCGAGGGCGCCGGCGCCGGCGGAGAGCAGTGCGGACTTTCCCGAGCCTGGTGGACCGTGGAGCAGGGCGGCGGCGGGCGTTCCGGCGGCGAGCGCCTTGTGCAGGTGGGCGTGGACGCGGTCGACCAGCTTGCGCCGGGAGCGCAGTGCGAGCACGGGCGGGCCGTGTTCCGTCGATTCGACTTCGGTGTCGTCTCCGGTTTCCGGGTGGTCGGAGGGCGGGGAGGTCGTGCTGCGCGAGTCGCGTGCGGGTGCGACGGCGGGGTGGACGCCGGTGCCGGGCACGGTGAAGCCGAGCACGACGCCGCAGACCTCGCAGCGGCGGCGGTCGGTCCAGACGGCCTCGCCGCACATTGGGCAGCGGACGACGGGGTGCAGCACGGCGGTCCTACTTCCCCAGTTTCACGGGAGCGTTGTCGGACTCGTCCTTGACGGCGTAGCCGGTCTCCTGGCGCTGGAAGTTGACGCGGTTCTTCTTCATGTAGAGCTCGTGGACGTCTTTCGCGGAGAGGCCGGCGACCTGGGCCAGGGAGACGAGGAAGTGGAGCATGTCGACGATCTCGACCTGGACGTTGGCGCGGTCGTATTTCTGGTACTTGGCCCACCATTTCCAGGGGACGGAGTCGATCATCTCGGCGGTTTCCTGGGAGAGGGCGCGCGAGTAGTTGAGGAGCCACTTGACCTGCTGTTCCTCGTCCATCGCGTCGGTATCCACGCCGATGCGTTGGTTGAGCGCCTTCTGGCAGTCGAAGATCTCCGCGAGCATGTCGGTGGGCGGCATGTGGGCCTCCTGGGGGAGGGACTGTAGATGGGGGGAGTGCGGGGCACAAGCCGTGGGCTTCGGCCGCATGAATGCTCGCAACCCCGCGTGCGTCCGATGCCGCGTGGCCGTTCCCGGTCCTTGACTACTTGGACGGGGGCGGCCCTGGTGGTACGGTCCGCCGGCACGGAGGCTTGCGATGAACGCGTTTGGTCGAACCGGCTTGTGGTGCAAGGTTGGTCCCCTGGCGTTTCTCCTGGTGTTGGCTGCGACGGCTCCGGCCGCCGCGCAGGGCTTCGACGAGCTGACCGCGGCGCGCGAGGCCGTCTCGGCGGCGCCGACCGACGCGGCGGCGCAGCTCCGGCTGGGCAACGCGCTGCTGGAGGCGCGCGATTTCTCGGGCGCGAAATCCGCGTTCGAGGCGGCGCTGCGCCAGCACGCCGACTGGGTCGATGCGCTGTGGGGTCTGGCGCGGATCAAGATGGCCGAGGGCAACTACGAGGACTCGCAGACCGCGTGCCGCCGCGTCATCTCGGCGGCCGGCAATTCCGCCGCCGAAGGCCACGTCTGCATGGGCCAGGCGTACCTCGTCTGGCGGCGCTCGTCGCTGGCCATCGAGGAGTTCAACAAGGCGCTCGAGGCCGACGCCGACAACGCGGCCGCGCTGTCGGGTCTCGGCGACGCGCAGGCCCGCGCCAACCAGCTCGACGCCGCCGTCGAGCAGTACCGCAAGGCGATCGCCGCGGACGCCAACCTGCTGGAGGCGCACCTGGGCCTGGCGAACGTGCTGGAGCGCAAGGGCGACTCGGCGGGTGCGATTGCCGAGCTGCGCACGGCTGTGGGCATCCGCGCCTGGTCCGCCGACGCCCGGTACAACCTGGGCCGGCTCCTTTCCGACACGAACGAGGCGATCACGCACCTGGCGCTGGCCGTCGCCATCCGCCCTTCGTTCACCGACGCGCAGATGGAGTACGGGAAGAAACTGGCGGCTGCGGGGCGCTGGTCCGAGGCGCTGGCGCCGCTACGCGTCGCGTCCTCGCAGCTTCCCAACGTCGGCGCCGTCAACGAGCTGCTGGGCATCGCGCTGTGGAAGAACGGCGAGCTGGCCGAGGCGGAGACGAAGCTGCGCGCGGCGCTGGTGGGGGTGCCGAACTCGCCGCGCGCCAACGAGGCATTGGGCGAAGTGCTGGTCGCGTCCGGTCGCATCGAGGACGGCCTCGCGTCGCTGGAGACTGCGGCGAACCTGGAGCAGAGCAACCACGCGCTGGCGCTGCGCATCGCGACGGTGCTGCGCGGCCAGGGACGCAACACGCTCGCCACCGGCTGGCTCGACAAGGCGCTGGCGCTCAAGGCGAACCTCTCGGCGGCCCACGAGATGTATGGCGACATCCTCTTCGAGCAGGGGCGGTACGCGGAGGCGCGTCCGCACTACGAGTCGGCCTTGTCGGGCGACGGCGTGGGAATCGACCGCGCGCGGGTCCAGGGGCGCATCGAGCAGCTTCGGACGTTGGCCCCGCAGTGACGTAGTTCTCGGTTTTCGGTTTTCAGTTTTCAGTTCTCGGCGCCGGACTCGGCCCTGCGGCGCAACACCGGCGACGCTCGTCTTCCCACCGGGAACCAACGACCTCCATGATCGTTGGCTCCCGGACCACCGGATTGAAATGCGCGTCATTTCGTGGTTTACTGGCTCCGTCCCGATGCCGGTGGTTGGATGACCAACGCGGCGGACGACGGAAACGACGATGCGGACGGTGGTGCTCGAGCCGATCCTGGATGCGAACCCGATCGTCATCGTTGATGGCGATGGCACGGTTCTTGATTGCAACCTCGCCTGGACGAAGCTGGTATCGACGAGGCACAAGACGGGGTTGCGGACGAGTTTGTACGACGTCGTGTCGTTTGTCGGCGCTTCCGGTTCGCCGACGTCGGCGCAGCGCGAGCTGCAGGTTCATCACGTCGCGGCGCGGGACGTGGAGGCGGTGGGAGTGCCGGGTGGTCCGATCACGACGGCGTTGCTGGTGCCGATCGTGCATCGCCGTCGCGACACGTATCTGTGTGTCCTGCTTTCGCCGAAGCTGTTTCATCCCGACGCCGTGCGATTCGCCGAGTTGTTGGCGATGGACGCCACGGCGGCGGCGAAGGCCGGGGCGCGGGCGGAGGGGACGGCGTCCCCGACGTCGGACGAGCCGGAGCTGGACGCGTCGGATTATGCGCTGACGATCGAGCTGGAGGGGGGGCTGCGCAGCACGGCGCGGCTGATTGCGGCCTTGGCCGGGCCGGACGGCTGCACGGCGCGGGATCTGCCGGCGGCATTGATCGAGCAGGTGCGCAACGGTGTTCCGGGCCGTCGGGTACTGGTTGCGTTGCGCGACACCGACCGTTTCGGCGTGCCTGCCGGCGTGGCGTTGGCGTCGGCGGAGCTGGACGTGATGCCGGTGTGGCGTCCCGGGGCGGGCTGGCCGGCGAATCCTTTGCATGGCGTGCCGACTGCCGCGGACGCCGGGGCGGGGGAGGGGGGTGCGGCGCGGGAGGTGGGGTTGTCGGAGCTGCCGGCGTGGCTGCAGCGCGAGTTCGCCGGTGGTCTGGAGGAAGGGCTCTCGCCGCGTTTTGTCCTGGCCGAGGTTTCGGCCGGAGGGGCGCGGGCGTTGGTGGCCGTGGGTCCGTGGCGCGGCACGGAGATCGTCGCGCCGGACGAGCGTCTGTTGATCGATGTCGCCGCGTCGCTGCTGGGGCACCGGCTGCGGGGGGCGGAGCGCGAGCGGGCGTTGGTGCTGGAGTCGGAGCGGCTGTCGCATGCGTTGCGGGCCGAGCGGGCGGCGTTGGGGCGGACGGCGGAGCGGCTCGAGCCGGTGGCGTTGTCGGCGGCGATGTCCGCGGCGGTGGAGCGTGGGCGGGCGCTGGAGGCGTTGGGCCGGCCGTACGCGGTGTCGGGTCCGGGTGGTGCGGGGCGCAGGACGCTCGCGCGCTACCTCATTGCGATCGGGACGCGGCGGGACGCGCCGGTGGTCGAGGTCGGGTGTCGGTTCCACGACGAGCGGTGGCTGCGGGAGGAGATGTTCGGGGGGGAGGCAGGCCCTTCGACGGAGCTCAGGGCGGGCGGACGAGCCCTTCGACGGAGCTCAGGGCAGGCGGACGAGGGGGCCGGGGCGCCGGGGAAGTTCGAGCTGGCGGCGGGGGGCACGTTGCTGGTGGCGGACATCGATCAGATGCCGCGCGGGGTGCAGGCGGCGCTGCTCGAGTCGTTGCGCCGGCCGCGCGCGGCGGACGCGGGAGCGGTGCCGCTTCTGGTGGCGACGCTGGAGGGCGAACCGGAGCGGGCGGCGCAGGCGGGCGCGCTTCATCCCGATCTGGCGGCGCTGTTCGGAGCGCGGGTGGCGGCGGTGCCGGCGCTGGCGGAGCGTGTGGAGGACGTGCCGGCGCTGGCGGCACGCTTCGTCGACGCGGCCGCCGCCGAGCTGGGTCGCAAGCCGCCGGAGCTGACGGCGCGCGCGGTCGATCGTCTGCGCGCGCTGCCGTGGCGCGGCAACGTGCGCGAGCTGAAGGCCGCGAACGAGGGTGCGGTGGCGCTGGCGCCGGGCGGCATCGTCGATGCCGACCTTCTGCCGACCGGCGAGGCGGCGCCGGGTGCCGCGGCGGCCGGTGCGCCGCCGCCGCCGATCGATCTTTCGGTGTCCTTCGCCGAGCTGAAGGACCGCTGGGTCGACCAT
This sequence comes from Deltaproteobacteria bacterium, assembly GCA_016218765.1. Lineage (GTDB taxonomy): Bacteria > Myxococcota_A > Polyangia > DRWM01 > JAAZOP01 > JAAZOP01. The sequence goes on from JACRCZ010000065.1 coordinate 31,919, forward strand.
TTCGAGCGTGCGTATCTCGACGCGGCGCTGCGGCGTTCCGCCGGCAATCTCTCGGCCGCGGCGCGGCTGGCGCGCATGGACAAGAAGAACTTCCATGCCAAGGCGACGCGGCTGGGGCTGGCCGGGGCGGCGACGGGGGGGCGCAACGGTGCGGGGCGCAGCGGAGCATTGAAGGCGGCGGCGCGGCGGCGTAGCATGCCTCCGCCGGCCGGCGATTCCGGCGAGGGAGGAGACACGTGAGCACCGGCGAACCGAAGGAGATCGGCGGAACCCACGCGTACCGTTGTCCCAACTGCAGCGCGGAGATGACCTACGATGCCGCGGCGCAGAAGCTGTCCTGCAGCCATTGCGGCGCGGTGCAGGCCGTTCCCGCGGCCGGGCCGGAGGGCAGCCACATCCAGGCCTACGACCTCATGTCCGGCCTGCGCGCCGAGCAGACGGGCGGCATGGGGCGACCGGCGCTGGCCGTCCGCTGCAAGGAGTGCGGCGCCACGGTGCAGTTCGAGCAGAACACGACGACGACGGCGTGTCCCTTCTGCGGCTCGAGCTACGTCGCGCCGCAGGAGGTTTCGGCCAAGTCGATCCGGCCCGAGTCGCTGGTCCCGTTCCGGGTCGACCGCGCGGCGGCGGGCGGGGCGTTTTCCAAGTGGATCGGCGGCCTGTGGTTCCGTCCCAGCGACCTCAAGCAGCGCGCGAAGGTCCAGAACATCGATGGCGTCTACGTCCCCTTCTGGGCCTACAACTCGGAGGTGTTCAGCCGCTGGACGGCCGACGCCGGGTACTACTACTACGTCACGGTCACCAAGACGGACAGCCAGGGCAAGACGCACACATCGCAGGAACGGCGCATCCGTTGGGAGCCCGCGTGGGGCCAGCGTCAGGACTCCTATCGCGACGTGCTGATCTGCGCCTCCAAGGGTCTGCCGCCCGAGCTGGTGCTCAAGGTGCAGAACTTCGACTGCAACCAGCTCGCCCCGTACAACCCGGCCTACCTCTCCGGTTGGCGCGCCGAGGAGTACGTCCTGGGGCTGCAGGAAGGGTGGGGCGCGGCCTCGCAGCGCATCGCGGACGACCAGTACGGCCGCTGCGGCAAGGACGTGCCGGGCGACACGCACCGCAATCTCTCCGTCAACAACGCCTTCTCCAACGTCACGTGGCGGCACATCCTGTTGCCGATCTGGATCGCGGCCTACCGCTACAAGGAGAAGATCTACCGCTTCCTGGTGAACGGGCAGACGGGCGAGGTGGTCGGCAAGGCGCCGTGGAGCGTGATCAAGCTCCTCATCCTCTTCGCCGTCATCGCCGCCGTTCTCGGCACGGTGATCTGGGCCGCCAACCGCTGAGCGGCCGCCGCATGGACACCCGAAGCGTCGCCGATTGGATCCTGGCGCTCGAGGCCTCCGCGATCCCCCCTGGCACGGCGGAACGCGTACGGCTGCAGCTCGCGTCCGTTCTCGCTTCGCTCCTGGACGGGCTGCGACTCCCGGACGTCGCCGCCGCGCGCGGGGCGTGGGGGGCGCCGGCGCAGCCCGTGCGGCGCAAGGGCGCGCGCCGGGAGGCGGTTCCGGCCGAGGTCCTGGCGCCTTGGTGGTCGATGGCCTCGATCGCGCTCGACCACGACGACTACCTGCTCTTCGGCCACACGGGCCATTCGGCGATCAACGTCGCGCTGGCCTGCGGGTTGGAGCGCGACGCGTCGCTGGGGGAGGTGCTGGCGGCGGCCGCGGCGGCCAACGAGGTGGCCGGGCGGCTGGGCGGCTTCGCGCTGGTCGGGCCGCACAACGGCCAGATGTGGACGCACATCCACCTGGGCGGGGCCGTCGCCGCGGCGGCACGGATCGCCCGCGACGCCGCGGACGTCGCGGACCGGGCGTTTCGGCTGGCGTTCCTGGCGCCGCCCTTCCTCTTCCCGCCGGCGTTCTTCGGCGGCTCCGGGAAGCTGCTCGCCGCCGCGCTGCCGATCCGGCAGGGGCTCCAGGCGCTGCGGCTCGCGCGGGCCACGACGCTCGCCGTCCCGGAGGGCGTGTTCGGGGCGGCCGACGGTCTGGGGCGGCACTTCGCCCACGCGCCGCTGGAGGGGTTTCTCGAGGGGTTCGGGGAGGTCTGGCTCGCCGACACGCTGGCCGTCAAGCGCGTGCCGGGCTGCGCCTACGTCTCCGCCGCCGCCGAGGCGGCCTCGGCGTTGGCCGCGCAGTTCCGCCGCGCGAAGGGCCGGTCCCTTGCGCCGGGCGACGTCGAGCGGGTCGAGCTGTCGGCGACGGTGTTGACGGTCGGGATGGAGGACGCGGCGCGCCCGTGGCGCGGCGGGCCGCTCTCGGCGGTCGAGATCAACTTCTCCGCGCCGCTCACGGTGGCCGTCGCGCTGCTCGACGGGGCGCTCGAGCCCCGCTCGCTCGAGGGGCGGCGACTGGCGCGGGACGAGGGCGACATTCGCGCGGTCGCGGAGCGCGTGGTGGTGCGGCACGAGCTGGCGCGCACGCTGCGGCTGCTCGACGGGGTCGTGCGTCCGATGGAGCTGCTCGACGCGCTGGGCGACGTGCGTGCCGACGGCGCGCGCAAGGCGGGCTGGGAGATGCTCAAGCGCTATCCGGGGGTGCTGCGCGGCGGCGGCGAGGCGAGGGGCGCGACGCTGTCGCGCTCCCCGTTCGATCTGTTCCGCGACCGCAAGTCCTTCGAGGCGCTGCGTTCGGTCGGGCGCCTGGTCAAGGGTGCGCTGGGCAGGCGCCGCGAGGACGGGCGCTACTCGCTGCGTGCGGCGCGACCCGGCGAGGTGCGTTTCGCGGCCTCGGCCGGAGCGCTGGCGACGCTGGCGGGGGAGGTGTTCCAGGCGGAGTGCGAGGTGCCGCCGGGCGCGCCGGGCGCCGAGCTGGAGCTGTCGGCCGTGGTGCGCGAGAAGCTCGTGCGGGCCTTCCGCGACGCGGCGCTCGACGCCGACGCGGAGGAGTTCATGGGCCGTCTCCTGGGTGCGCCGCTCGACGCTCCGCTGCGCGAGGTCCTGGGGCCGCTGGCCGCTGTGCTGGAGGGGCCGCGGAGCTGAAGCCGTCCGACCGTTCCGGGGGCCGAAGCCCCGGGCTGCGTCACTTGGCGTTCGGGAAGACCTGCTGCAGGAGCGCCAGCAGGACGTGCGAGTTGGGGACCAGCCGGTAGATGATCATCCAGTCGATGGCCAATCCGGGGCGCACGAGGCGGAGCCAATGCGTCTCGGGCCGGACCTGCGAGAACTCGCTCCACGGCACGAAGGTCGTCTGCGAGGCGCCGAGCGAGGTCACGGCGCCGCCGGACAGCATGGTGGCGCCGAGCGAGAACTGCGGGCTGGAGACCGCGAGGCCGTGGCGGCTGACGGAGTACATGCCGAACGTGACCTGGGCGCCGGCCTGGAACTGCGACAGGGCCCAGGGCATCATCCGGCGGTAGGTTTCCTCGCGCAGGCGATCCGCCAGGCGCTCGAGTCCGGCGAGCGCGGGGGTGAGCAGGATGTTGGCGCCGTCGCGCTTGCGGACCGTGTAGCCCGTTTTCGCCTGCCGGCCGCTGCCGGGCGTTGCGCCGTGGAAGGGGGTCGACCACAGCTCGGCGATGTCGTCCCACCGGCAGGGCTGGGTCTGGGAGCGGTAATGCAGCACGAAACCGTGCTCGTGCACGTCCACGTGCAGGCCGAGGTTCTTGGCCCACGACCAGAGCAGGGCGAGCGAGCCGATCGCGGAGGCCACGACGAGGAGCCACGCCTTGTCCAGCATGTCCCGATCGCTCGCGGGCACGAAGCGGACGACGGCATAGACCATGGCGGCGGCCGCTGCGGGGATGAGCACGGCGAAGAACAGCGGTCCGACGACGTTGAGCAGGCTGCGCTTGTGCACGGACTGGAGGGGGCCCAGGGCGCCCGTATCGACCTCCGTTGCGGGCATGATCATGGCGTCACCTCGCGCGGGTTCCCATACGTCAGTGCGGGTGACGACTGCAAGCCGCGGTCCGGGGAGAGTCGTTGCCGGGGGTTGGTTCAGTACAGGACGACCGACGGAGCCTGCCACTCGATCGTGCCGGAGCTGGCGCGCACGCGCAGGTTCCAGTCGCCCGTGGCGGGCGCGAACTCGGCGCTCGCGCGGGTCCACGGTCGCGCGCCGGAGGTGCACGTGATCGTCGCCAGGACCGTGGAGCAGCCGGTGACCAGCTCGAACGTGCCGTTCCCGCGGCAGCTCAGGGTCAGTCGTGCCCGCGGATAGTCCGCGCCGAGCCCGGTCGCGGCCGTCTCGTCGTACCACAGGACGCCGATGTAGACGTCCGTGGCGCTGACCGTCGAGCCCCAGTACGTCCCGCCGATAGTCGTGCCGCAGGTGGCCACGTTGGCCTGTGGTGCGAGCTGGAGGGTGGCCGGTGCGGGCCAGCCGATGTCTGCGGCGGTGATCGTGCCGTCGGCGATGTCGGCGGAGGCGATCGTCCCGTCGGTGATCATGGCGGAGGTGACGCCGCTCACGCTGAGCGTCGTACCCGCCAGGCTCAGGCCGGCGCCGGCCGTGTAGGTCGGGCCGACGTCGTCGGTGCCGTCGGCGAAGCCGGCGGGGACGCCCGTGAGCGAGCTCCACGGGTGGGAGTGCGCCAGCGGCGAGTAGTTGTCGTCGAGGGCCGCGGTCAGCTCGGCCTCGGTGTCGTAGCAGACGCCCTGGGCCCAGCCCTGGATCGTCGTCTGGTCGGCGGCGAAGGTCGAGCCGGTGAGAGTCAGGCCGGTGCCGGCGGAGTAGGACGCGCCGTCGTCGGTGCCGTCGGCGAAGCCGGCCGGCACGCCGGTGAGCGAGCCCCAGCCCACGCCGCTCGTGGAGGTCAGGAAGTCGCCGGCCGGGGTCCCGCCGAGCATCTCGGCGTCGCCCGCGTACTGCGCGTAGGCCGCGTAGCCGGTCGTCGCCACCTGGAAGCGGGACATCTCGGCGTCCGAGCCGACGCGCACGCCGAGCCACAGGCCGTTATTGTCGCGGAACACGGCCAGGTTGAGCACGGTGACGTCGCCCAGGTAGGCCGTGAAGAACCCCTGGTCGACCGTGACCGTCTGTGTCTCGTTCCAGACCTCGGTGCCGCCGAGGTCGGCGGTGTACAGACCGAAGCGGATCGCGACGTCGCCGTTCACCGGCGTGCCGCCCGCGTCGGCGAGGACTCCCTGGACCGGCATGTACGCCGGGGCATCCGCCGCCGCCGGAGCCGCGACGAGCAGACAGGCCGCAAACGCAACGAATACCTTCCGCATGTTCTACCTCCTCCTTCCCTACTGGTTCACGGCGGCACCGGGGCCCATGGTCGCCCCGTACGAACCGCTCGTCGCCGCACCCATCGGCTGCGGCGATCCAATGCTCAGCGTCAACTGGTACGAGGCCGACGATGCACGGCCACCGCCTGACGTGAGGCTCAACACCGTCTGTCCCGCCGTCGCGTCCGCGTCGGCGTCCGCGTCGGCATCCGCGTCGGCGTCCGCATCGGCGTCGCCGCCACCGCCGTCGTCGTCGGCGTCCGCATCAGCGTCGCCGCCGCCGTCGTCGGCGTCCGCGTCGCCCCCCTCCGCCTCCCCGGGCACGTCGCTTCCGTCCGGCAGGCCGGACGAGCTGCTGCCGCACCCGAGGAGCGGGAGAATGAGGGCGAAAGCCCAAGTCCCCAATCCCTTCCTCATCGATCCTCCTGTTCTAGACCTCGCCGGTACGGCGAGACGCGCGTGACCTGTAAGTACGGCCAAGGGTGGCGTCAACACGCGCCGGGATGCGCAGGACGGAGGGTCCGGTATCGGCGTTTCGTGGGCGGACGGTGCTGCGGGCGGGACGCTAGCGGCCGGCGGCCAGCGCCTCGACGGCCGCTTCTAGCCGCTGGATGCGCGCCTCGAGGTCGGCGTTGCGCCGCGCGAGGTCCTCGTTGCGCCGGTGCAGGGCCTGGATGGCCGCGACGGCGACGCCGTCGGCGTCGGCGGTGGGGATGGAGCGCTCGTCGTAGCCGAGGCCGAAGGCCGCGTGGAAATCCTGGGCCATCGGGCCCATGTGGCGGAACGAGCCGTTCTCGGACTCGTTCTTGTAGCTCCACTCGGTGATCGGCAGGGATGCGAGCCGGTCGAGCACGGCCTGCGGGTCGACCTGTTCGAAGTCCTCCTTGAGCGCGCGATCGGACGTGTTCGTCCAGATGCCGCCGCTGGAGAGGTAGGCGCCGTTGTTGGCCGCGATGCGCCGGGTGTCGCCCTGCGAGAAGACGAACGTGGCCGTGTTGAAGGGGGTGGTCCCGGGGAGGAGGTCCTCGTCGTACAGCGCGAGCAGCGTGCTGCCCACGACGGTGCCGTCGGTCAGGTTCACGGTGGAGTCGGTCGGCGACCAGATCGCCGCCATGTTGCCGTCGGCGAAGAAGCCGCCGCTCTCGCCGTCGGAGCCTTCGATCCAGACCCCGCCCGTCGGCGTGGCGTAGGGCTGCCAGGTGTTGGCCTGGCCGAGCAGGCCGGAGGGTCCGTAGTGCAGGACGGCGTTCGTCGCGGCGGTGCCGAACACCTCGAGGCTGCCGCAGCCGCCGGTGGCGATGTCCGCGGCGGTGAGGGTGTCGGCGGCGACCATGGCCGAGGAGACGCTGTCCGCCTGGCCTTCATTGACGTAGGTCGTGTCGTGGTTGTGGTCGGAGCGGGAAGAGGTGGCGGCGGCGCCGCTGCCGGCGAAGTTCACGCTGAAGGCGGTGCCCGTGAGAGTGAGGCCCGCGCCGGCGGTGTAGGTCGCCGAGCCCGTGTCGTCGACGCCGTCGGCGAACCCGGCCGGAACGCCGGTCAAGGTGCCCCACGCGTGGGCGTGGGCCAGCGCGGCGTAGTTGTCGTCCAGCGCCGCGGTCAGCTCGGCCTCCGTGTCGTAGCACACGCCCTGCGCCCAGCCCTCGAACACCGGCCGGTCCGCGGCGAACGTCGTGCCCGCCAGCGTCAGCCCCGTCCCGGCGGTGTAGCTGGCGCCGTCGTCGGAGCCGTCGGCGAAGCCGGCCGGGACGCCCGAGAGGTCGGCCCAATCGATCGGCGTGGCGCTCGTCAGGAAGTCGGCCGCGGGGGTGCCGCCCAGCGTCGCGGCGTCGCCCGCATACTGCGCGAACGCCGCGTAGCCCGTGGTGGCGATCTGGAACCGCGCCATCTCCGGGTCGGCGCCGACCCGCACGCCGAGCCACAGGCCGTCGTGGTCCCGGAAGCCGGCCAGGTCGAGCACGGTGACGTCGCCCAGGTAGACCGTGAAGAAGCCCTGGTCGACGGGCACGACCTGCGTCTCGTTCCACAGCTCCACGCCGCCCAGGTCGGCCGTGTACAGCGCGAACCGGATCGTCATGTCGCCGTCCACCGGCAGCCCCTCCGCGTCGGCCAGGAAGCCCTGCACCGGCAGGTACGCCGGCGCCTCGGCGGCCGCCGGGGCCGCGACGAGCAGACAAGCCGCAAACGCAACGAATACCTTTCGCATCTGCATCCTCCTCCTTCCCTACTGGTTCACCGCGGCGCCGGGACCCATGGTCGCCCCGTGCGCGCCGCTCGTCGCCGAGCCCATCGGCTGCGGCGTCCCGATGCTCAACGTGAGCTGGTACGAGGGCGACGTCGCCCTGCCCCCGCCCGCCGTGAGGCTGACGGCCGTCTGACCCGCGACCGCGTCGGCGTCGGCGCCGTCGGCGTCCGTGCCGTCCGTTCCCTCGGACACGTCGGCGTCGGCGTCGTCGCCATCCGCCTCCGTCCCGTCGCCGCCGTCCTCCCCGTCCCCGGGCACGTCTCCGGCGTCGGTTCGACCGGAACCGCCGCTGGCGCAGCCGAGAAGGGGGAGGAGCAGGGCGAACGTTCCGCACCACAGTCCCCTGCGCATCGGACCTCCCTTCCACCCCCTGGCGGGGGCAAGCGGCGGGGTTCTTACGTTGCGCGCGTCGGCCGGTCAAGCCGGAGGAACGGGGCAGGCGTGCGACGGCGCACCTCGCGGCGGTGCGGGGCCGCGGGGCGGTGTCGCGGCGCGCCCGGGGCGTCGTCCTACCGCACCGGCTGGCGCAGGATGGTGCGCAACCGGGCCGACGCCGTGCGGCGCGGGTCGCCGAGGTAGATCTCGTGGTGGAACCCGCAAGGTGTCAGGCCCTGCTCCTTCATGCTCGCCTGCATCCTGGCGATCGTGCGGGGCTCCTCGGCGTACGGGCCGACGTGGAGCACCTGCATGCAGGCGCCCTCATCGATGCGATCCAGGTGGACGCGGCCCGGCAGCGGGTCGCCGCCGCGTCGATCCGACAGGACCTGGCGCGCGGCGCGCACGTCCTCCGACGTCACGAAGTCGGGGATCAGGAGCAGCGCCTTCCAGCGCCACGTATGCCGCGGCACGCGCCACAGCTCGCGCGGATCGGCCAGTCGGCTGAGGTCGTAGTCCGACCACCAGAGCGCCTCGAGTGGCGGGACCTTGAAGTCGCGCCCCGTCGCCTTCTGCGAGAACTTGAGCGTGTAGGCCACCCCGAAGATCGCCCCCACCGCGTCCTGGAACTCCTGGCTCTCCGGCGCGCCGCGACCCTCGAGGGCCAGGCAGTTCAGCGCCGGCAGGCGCACCACCGCCGGCGTCCGCGTCGCCGAGAAGCACGCGGCGTGCAGCCGGACCAGATCGAGCGGTCCCCGCGCCGTCGTCTTCCCGGGCTTCGCATCGCCGGTGCGTCGCGCGGGTGTCGCCGTGCGCTTCGGCGCGGTCTTCTTCGCGTCCCGCTTCGCCGCCCGTGCCGCCGTCGCCGTCGATCCCGACCGCGCCGCCTTTCCCTTCGTCGCCCGTTGCGCCCCACCCGTTTTCCGTGTCGTCATCCTTCCCTCCCCGTACTTCCCGCACTTTCCGCCCTTCCCGCACTTCCCTAGAACACCCGCGCCGAGTCCAACAGCATCGTCACGGGTCCGGCGTTGACGGCGGCGACGTCCATCATCGCGCGGAACCGCCCTGATTGCACCGCCACGCCCTGCGCTGCCAGCGCGGCCACGAACCTCTCGTACAGCGGCTCGGCCTCCGCCGGGGGCAGGGCCGCGTCGAACGACGGCCGCCGCCCGCGCCGGCAGTCGCCGTAGAGCGTGAACTGGCTGACCACCAGCGCCGCACCGCCGATGTCGCGCACCGACCGATCGAAGTGCGAGCGCTCGTTCTCGAAGATCCGCAGGTTCGCGATCTTCTCGGCCAGCCAGGCGACCTCCGGCTCGCCGTCGCCCCGGCCGACGCCCAGGTACACGAGGACGCCGCGGCCGATGGAAGCGATCTCGTCCCCGCCGACCGAGACGCTTGCCTGTCCGACCCGCTGGACCACGGCCCGCATGGTGCCGCATGGTAGGCCGAAACCCGGAATTCCGGCAACCCGGCGGGCGGCACGGCGGGTGTCGACCGATCCCACGCTCGGAAATGCCGCGTTGACAATCCGGAAGGGAACGGGTAAGGGGTCGGGTGGTCGGCGGCCGTTGGGGGTGCGGACGTCATCGAGCTCACCCCGTTCCAATCGCATCTTGGGGTGACAGGAGGTTGGGGGCCGTGAGCAGGCGGGAAACCGCTGACGCGAGCGGGGGCGACGGCTCCCGTGGTCCCGACGCCGTGGACGTGCCGGAATCGGTTTTTCTGTGCATCCAATGTCGCAAGTGCACGGCCGGGTGTCCCGTGGCCGAGGGGACCGACGTTCCGGTGAACGAGCTGGTCGCGCGCGTGCGTCTGGGGGACATCGACGGTGCCGTTCGTTCGCGGATGATCTGGGACTGCCTGGGCTGCCACGCGTGTTCGACCCGTTGTCCAACGGGGGCCGAGCCGGCCGAGGTTCTCGACTGGCTGCGGGCGCGCGCGACGGAGTTGGGTCTGGCGCCGTCCTCGCGCGCCGGGACGTTCCATTCCGCCTTCCTCAAGACGTTGCGCAAGAAGGGTCGTTCGGACGAGGCGCGCCTGATGGTGCGCATCTACCTCAAGCATTGGCTGACCTGGAAGGAGCTGCGCCGCGGGATGGCGATGCGCGGCAAGGGCCGTGTCCGGGCCCTCGGCCGTTCCATCCGGGCCCGCCGCGATCTGCAGCGCATCTTCGACCTCGCGCAGGGGTCGCTGGATCGGTGAAGCCGTGAAGTACGCCTACTACCCCGGGTGCTCCGTCGAGACGTCGGCACGGATGTACGAGGCCAGCCTGCGCCGCGTGCTCGGGCGGCTCGACGTCGAGCTGGAGGAGATCGAGGACTGGAACTGCTGCGGCGCCTCGTCCGCGCATTCCCTGGATCACGCGGTCGCGACCGGTCTGGCCGCGCGGAACCTCGGGCTGGCCGAGAAGACCGGCCTCGACGTCGTCACCCCTTGCGCCTCCTGCTTCTTCCGCCTGCGTGCGGCCGAGCACGCGATGCGCGAGGCGGCGATGCGCGAGCGGGTCAACGGCGCCCTGCCCGCGCCCTACGAGGGGCGGGTGCGGATCCACAACCTGGTCGAGGTGACGTTGCGGGCGTTGGAGGCGGCGCGCGAGCCGCCCGCGGTGCGTCGCCGGCTGCCGGGGTTCCGTCCGGTCTGCTACTACGGTTGCCTGTTCGTGCGTGCGGCCGGGGATCTCTCGTACGACGATCCCGAGAATCCGACGGCGATGGAGCGCATCCTGCGTTTCGCGGGCATGGATGCCCTGGACTGGGGCGGCAAGGTGGACTGCTGCGGCGCGGCGTCCGCGGTGACCGCGCCGGAGACCGCCCTGCGCCTGCAGACCCGGCTCCTGGACGACGCGCGCGCCCGCGGCGCCACGGCCATCGTCACCGCCTGCCCCATGTGCCAGGTGAACCTCGACATGGGCCAGCAGGGCGTCGAGCGTCCCCTCCCGGTGTTCTTCCTCACCCAGGTCCTCGGGCTGGCCTGGGGTTTCGGCGAGGGCGACATGGAAGTCGAGCGGCTGCTCGCGCCCCCCGACGTCGTCGCCGCGGTGCTCGGCGCGGGGGGCTAGAGGCTGGTAGCTGGTGGCCGGTAGCGGTCAACAGGTAGCGAATGACGAACATGAGCAACGACGTGAATCCGAGTACGTCTCCGGGCCACGAGCCACCGGCGACGAGCGGCCAGCCCCCTTCCAAGCGCGGCTCCGTCCTGGTCGTCGGCGGCGGCATCGGCGGCATCCAGGCGTCGCTGGACCTTGCCGACCAGGGCTTCAAGGTCTACCTGGTCGAGCGCAACCCGTCCATCGGCGGCACGATGGCGCAGCTCGACAAGACCTTCCCCACGAACGACTGCGCGATGTGCATGATCTCCCCGAAGCTCGTCGGCTGCGGCCGCCACCCCAACATCGAGATCCTGACGATGACGCAGGTGACCGAGGTGGCGGGCGAGCCCGGCGACTTCAAGGTCTCCGTCCGCTCCGAGCCGCGCTCGGTGGACGCCGCCAAGTGCACCGCCTGCGGCCTCTGTCTGGAGGAGTGCCCGACGCGCAGCGTGGTGCGGGTGCCCCCGCCGCCCCCGCCGCTGGACGTGCTGGAGCCGGAGGACGAGGCGTTCCTGTCCGGGACGATGGCGAGCACCTACGGCGACCGGGGAGCGCTGCTGCCGGTGTTGCGTGCGATCAACGGCCACTACGGGTACCTGCCGCGCCTGATGCTGGAGCACGTCTCCGAGCGGATTCGCATCCCGCTGTCGCGCGTGCTGCGCGTCGCGTCGTTCTACCACTCGCTGTCGCTCGAGCCCGCGGGCCGGCACCTCGTCGAGGTCTGCCTGGGCGCCGCGTGCCACATGAAGGGCGCCGGGGACATCCTGGCCCGCGTCGAGCGCGAGCTTGGTGTGCGGCGCGGGGGGACGACGAAGGACAAGCGCTTCACGGTTCGCGCCGTGCATCACGTCGGCTGCTGTTCGCACGCCCCGGTGGCGCGCATCGACGGCGAGGCCTACGTCGAGCTGAAGCCGGACCAGATTCCCAAACTGCTCGCGGATTTCCGCTAGGGACGAAACGATGATCGCCGCAACCATGCGAGAACGGCTCGACAACCTCCGACGGATCGGAACGGCCACCCTCTGGCCCTCGCACCCCAAGCTCTCGGTCGGCTGCGCCACCTGCGGCGCGATGGTCGGGGCCGAGGAGGTCTTCGAGGCCATCGCCGCCCGCGTGCGCACGACCGGGCTCGACCTGCGCGTGGCGCGCACCGGCTGCACGGGCCACTGCGCCGAGGAGCCGCTGGTGCACGTGGAGCTCCCGGGACGGCCGCGGGTGACCTACCGCAAGGTCACGACCGCCAAGGCCCGCGACCTCGTCGATGCCGTCGGGCGCGGCGAGCTGCCGGCCGACGGCGTGCTGCAGGCCATCGACCGCGAGGAGAACCTGCTCGACAAGAGCGTCCACGTCTGGGGTCCCGCCGACAAGTCCCTCGCCGGTCCGCATCCGTTCTACGCCCGCCAGCAGCGTCTCAGCCTGCGCAACTGCGGCATGGTCAACCCGCGCAGCCTCGAGGAGTATCTCGCGCGCGGCGGGTTCACGGCCCTGGAGCGGGTCCTCTCGGAGATGACGCCCGACCAGGTGATCGATGCCGTCAAGTCCTCCGGCCTTCGCGGCCGCGGCGGCGCCGGCTTCCCGACCGGCGTGAAGTGGGGCTTCTGCCGCGCCGCGACCGGCGTCCCGAAGTACGTCATCTGCAACGCCGACGAGGGCAACTGCGGCTCGTACATGGACCGCGTGCTGCTCGAAGGCGATCCCTACGGCGTCCTGGAGGGGATGACCATCGGCGGCTACGCCATCGGCGCCCGCTACGGCTACTTCTACGTGCGCGCCGAGTACCCGCTGGCCGTGGAGCTGCTGGGCGAGGCGATTCGCCAGGCGATGCGCAACGGCCTGCTGGGCGACGACATCCTGGGCACAGGGTTCTCCTTCCACGCCAAGGTCAAGATCGGCGCGGGCGCGTACGTCTGCGGCGAGGAGACGGCGCTCATTTCGAGCATCGAGGGCATGGCGGGGGAGCCGCGGTTGCGGCCGCCGTTCCC
>JACRCZ010000063.1 GCA_016218765.1 Deltaproteobacteria bacterium
GACCGGCATGGGCATCACCGGCGCCGCTCCCATCGGTGACGGCACGCCGTCCCCGGAAGGAATCGGCACGCCCGCGGGCGGCGTCGGCGTCGCGTACCGCTTGGCCGCCGCCACCTGCTCGCGGGGCAGCTCGCTGCCGCATCCGAGACAGAACTTCCACTGGTCCTTGTTCTCCGTCCCGCAGTTCTGGCACTTGATCACGTGCGCCTCCTTCGACCGGCTCGTTCCCGCACTTCCCCCGCTTCCCGCTCCACCCGGCTACGGCGTCACTTCGACTCGCAGGAGCTGGCGTCCCACGAGCACGTAGTCCCCGTGCTGCAACGGCTGGTCGCCCGCCACCCGCACGAACGTCCCGTTCTTGGTCCCCAGGTCCGTCAGGCGGCAACCCTCCGGCGTCGCCTCCACCTGGACGTGCTTCGCCTCGAGGTGCTCGTCCTCGTGGTACGTGAGATCGCAGTCCTCGCGGCCGATCGTCAGCCCCTCGGCCCGCGCGTGCATCGCGTTCCCCGTCTCTCCGCCCTCGAGCAGCTCCACGACCCGCAGGTCCCCGCCCTGCCAGATGCCGTGGAAGAAGTACGTTCCGTCGGCCCCCGGCACGTCGTTCGGCACGGCGGGCGCATCGACCCGGAAGTAGTGCTCGCCCGCGGCGAACACCGTGCCGACCGGGACGTCGCACGAGCCGCGCACGCGCAGGAAGATGCCGTTCAGGCTCCCCTCGTCGCGCACGTAGAGCTGTCCCGCGTCGTCGTAGTAGAAGCAGGCGTGCGTCGGCGACGTCCAGTTGTCGCTGTCGACGATGATCACGCCCTGCGAGCGGCCGAGCACGTGCTGCCGGGAGTTGAGGTGGTAGGAGACCCACTCCGTGTCGTGGCCCTTGAGCAGGAAGAGGCGGGCCCGGCCGGGAATCTGGGTGCTGGAGAAGTACTCCGTGCAGAGCTCGTCCTTCTCGTAGGGCGAGGCCAGGCCGCAGCGGCCGCAGAACTTGTCGCCCGCGGGAATCGGCGTGAAGCAGGAAGGGCACACGTAGTGTCGAGCGGTCTCCATCGGTGTCTCCTCTCCGCCGGAGGGCGCGGTCCCCGTCTCGACGGGCCCGGCCGCGTTCTCCGTCTCTGCCGCAACCGGCCCGGCGGCCGGCTCCTCGTCACCCGCCGCGCCGGCGACCAGCGCCGCGCCGCAGGCGGGACAGCGCGCGCCGTGCGCGCCGGTGTCCAGGGCCAAGGTGTCGCACGCCGGACAAACGATACCGAACAGCGCGTGCGGCGTCCCTTCCATGCGTCCTTCGCCCGGAAGCCCTCGCGCCCTCCCGCCGCGGCGGTCGCCCGTCGCGGCCGTGCACCGAGCGCGCCGGCCACGGCATCGCATTCTGGCGGAACCCGATCGGCGAAGTCAAGACGGCGGAGAGGCGACGCGGAGAGGCGACGACGGAGCCGCGACGACGGTCCCGCGCGCCCTCGCCGAGGGGCGGATCCGGAGGGGGAGAGGTGGGGAGGCGCGGGGGGTACAGGTGTCGTGGTGCGGCGCCCCGTCGGCTGGTGGGTCCTTCGACATTCCGGCAGGGCAGCCCGGTTGGGGCGACGCGCCACGGGCATCTGCGCCCGGACCGTCCCCATCACCTCAGCCGATCTCGCCCGTTCTCCTGGTTCGGCTTCGCCTCGGGCCTCCGAGCCGCCGTTCCCCCGGCCGGTGGTGTCCCCTCCCGGCCGATCCGTGGCCGTCACCGCCGTCGTGGACGTTGGCGGAGCGGCGGCCGTGGCCGGCATCGGTCGCCGTATCCGTGCTCGGGCGCCGGGGCTCGGGGCTCGGCCACCGAGTTCGGGGCCGAGCGCGGGCTCGGGCCCGGCCTCGGGCGTCGGGTGTCGCAGTGCGGGCGCCGGGTCCCGTTCTGCGGGCGAAGGACGACCTTCGCGGACGTTATGGTTCGGGCTGCGGGGGGACGCAAGTTGGGTTCGCGCGCGGCACGGTGCCGGCGCCCGGGTTGCCGCTCTGCCCGGCGGGGGGAGGAGCGAGAACCCCGAGCTGTCCGATGTACTCCACCACGCGGTTGGGTGCATCCCCCCAACTGGGGGCGACGCGCCGCGCTGCGGACCGGAAGAGGAATTTCGCGCAGAGCCGCAGAGCGGCAGAGCCGCAGGGTAAGGCAAGTGACCCGGTAGCGGGGGCGGCGTGTTCAGCGTCGGCGGCGGC
>JACRCZ010000064.1 GCA_016218765.1 Deltaproteobacteria bacterium
GACTTCGGCCACGGTCATCACCGATCGCGAGACGGGCCGTTCGAAGGGCTTCGGGTTCGTCGAGTTCGCGAGCCCCGAGGAGGCCAAGAAGGCGATCGAGGGTCTGAACGGCAAGGAACTGCAGGGCCGGACGATCACGGTTGCCGAGGCGCGTCCGCGCGAGGAGCGCGGGGGCGGCGGCGGCGGCGGCCGCGGCGGCCGCGGCGGCGGCGGCGGCTACCGCGATCGCTACTAGCCCGAACCGGAAAGACGCCCCGGAACCGCTCCGCCGCCGACGGGCGTGCGGAGCGGCGCCGGGGTCGTACGGCCTCGGGGGGCAAGCGGCGGGGCGAGGTATGAGCACCAGGGAGCCGACCGACAGGCGGCCGTCCGACCGTGCGCTGCCGGCGCGGGCCGCGAAGCCTGTGCGGAGCGTCGCGCCCGCTGCGACGGCGGCGGACGACGACGACGAGTCGGCCGTCCCGGGGCGTTCGAACGATCCCCTGCGGCAGTTCCTGGGTCGAATGGCGACCGTGCCGGTCCTGACGCGCGAGGGCGAGGTGGCGGTGGCCCGGCGCATCGAGGCCGGGGAACGGAAGGTCCTGTCCACGCTGTTCCGCTCGCCGGTGGCCGTGCGCGAGATCCTCGAGCTGGGCGAAGGGCTGCGGCGCGGCGCGATTCGCGTCCACGAGGTCGTGCGCCAGTTCGAGGACGAGGAGGGGGACGAGGATTTCGACGAGGTTGCGGCGGTGCGGCGCGTCGTGCGGCAGATCGATCAGGTCCGCCGCCAGGCTCGCGCCATCGCGCACGCACGGGCGCGTCTCGGCCGGGCCGGGTCGCCCGGGTCGCGACGCCGCGCGAGCCTCGACGCGATCGAGGTCCGGCGTGCCGGCATGGTGGAGACGTTGTGCGCGCTGCGGCTCACCGGCCGCCGCGTGGCGGCGATTGTCGGCCGGCTGGAGCAGTTCCATCGTCGCATCGAGCGGGCGCGCGCCGACATCGCGGAGCGGGAGCGCGCGGCCGGGATGGACGAGCAGACGCTGCGGCGCACGATCCGCCGCATGCGCACCGGCCGGGCCGCGGAGCGGACGATCGCACGGAAGCTCGGCGCGCACCTGGCCGAGCTGGTGGAGGCCGAACGCGCCATCCGCGGCTCGCGGCGCGCGATCGCGAAGGTCGAGCGGGAGGCGAACCTGTCGGCCGGCGAGCTGACGGGGACGTTCGACGCCATCCGCGACGGCCAGCGCGAGGCGGAGCAGGCGCGGGGGGAGCTGGTCGTGGCCAACCTGCGCCTCGTGGTGTGGATCGCGAAGCGCTACGTCAACCGCGGGCTGCAGTTCATGGACCTCATCCAGGAGGGGAACATCGGACTGATGCGGGCGGTGGACAAGTTCGAATACCGCCGCGGCTACAAGTTCTCCACCTACGCCACCTGGTGGGTGCGGCAGGCGATCACGCGCGGGATCGCCGATCACGCGCGCACGATCCGGGTCCCGGTGCACATGATCGAGGCGATGCACAAGGTGCTCCGGACCACCCGGCTGCTCGTCCAGGAGATCGGGCGCGAGCCCACGGCCGAGGAGCTGGCCGCGAGGATGGAAGTGCACCCGGATCGGGTGCGCAACGTGCTGCGCGTCGCTCGCGAGCCCATCTCCCTGGAGACGCCCATCGGCGAGGAGCAGGACAGCCACCTCGGGGATTTCATCGAGGACAAGGCGGCGGTCTCGCCCGCGGACGCGACCGTCGATGTCGACCTCTCCGACCGCATCCGCGACGTGCTGCACACCGTCACGGGACGCGAGGAGAAGGTGCTGCGCATGCGCTTCGGCATCGGCGAGCGCTGTGATCACACGCTGGAGGAGGTGGGCCGGGAGTTCGGGGTGACGCGCGAGCGCATCCGGCAGATCGAAGCCAAGGCGCTGCGGAAGCTCCGCCACCCGACGCGCAGCGAACGGCTGCGCGTCTTCCGGGAGCCGGTGTGACGGGTGCTCCGCCGGGACCGGCCGCAGGTCCCGTCGCGCCCGCCCCGCCGCGCTGCCACGTCCGGAGGAGGTCCCTTGAAGACAAGACCATCCATCGTCAAGAGGCAGAAGGAAATCACGCGGCTCGAGCGCCAGCAGGCCAAGGCCGAACGGCGCCGCATGCGCCGGGAGGAGCGCGACACGCACGCGCCCGCGCCCGGCGCCGGCCCGGGTCCGGGTGCATCGGAGTCCGCAGCCCCGCCGCCGCCCGATGAGAAGGTCGCCGGCGGCTGAGTCCGGGCGGCCTGCTCCGCCCGGCGCCGCGCCGGCCGCTCCGCGGAGGGCCCGGAGCGTCCTTCGCATGGTTGCCCTCCCTTGCGCCGTGTACCTCCTGGCGACCGCCGTCCCGGCGTGCGCTCCTGCCGCCGACGGGGGCGAGGGCGGCGCGGACGCCCCGCGCGGGGATGCGGTCGACGTCCCCGGCGGGGAGGACGCCGGCGTGGAAGAAGCGGCCGGCGGCGATGCCGCGGAGGCCGTCGGGGACGGGCCGGACGACCGGATCGAGGACGCGGGCGCCCCCTGCCCGCCGCTCATGGCGCTCGTGAACGGCGTCTTCTGCATCGACATCTACGAAGGGAAGCTCGAGGAGCAGGCCCCGGACGGCTCCTGGGCGCCCGCGGAGCCGTACTTCACGGTCGGGAGCCGCGTCGTGCGCGCCGTGCCGGCCGAAGGCTCGGTGCCGCAGGGGTACATCTCCGGCGTCGAGGCCCAGGCCGCGTGCGGGCGCTCGGGCAAGCGACTCTGCACCTCGGATGAGTGGCTGGCCGCATGCCAGGGTGCCGCCGGCCGCATCTACCCGTACGGGGACGAGCACATCGACGGCGCGTGCAACGACCGCTATGCGGGCGGCCATCCCGTGGTGGACTACTTCGGCACCAGCGAGGGCGTCTGGGACATGGCGCACATGAACGACCCCGGCATCAACCGGCAGCCGGGAACCGTCGCCCCCGGCGGCTCGTTCGCCGCGTGCGCGAGCGACCGGGGCGTCTTCGATCTGCACGGCAACCTGCACGAGTGGGTCGCCGACGCCGGCGGCACCTTCCGCGGCGGCTTCTACGCGGACGCGGTGCTCAACGGCGCCGGCTGCCTGTATCGCACGACCGCCCACGACATGAGCTACCACGACTACTCGACCGGCTTCCGCTGCTGCGTCGATCGTTGACACCGCCGCGCCGAACCGCGAGAGTCTCGGCCAGGAGGTGCGGGCATGAGCGAGATCACGCGAGTCGTCGCGCGCGAGATCCTGGATTCGCGCGGCAATCCCACCGTGGAAGTCGATGTGCACGTCCGGAGCGGGGCGAGCGGTCGCGCCGCCGTCCCCTCCGGAGCCTCGACCGGCGAGTTCGAGGCGCTCGAGCTGCGCGACGGGGACAAGAGCCGGTATCTGGGCAAGGGCGTGCGCAAGGCTCTGCGCAACGTCGCCGCGCTGGGCCGGGCGGTCAAGGGGTGCGAGGTCTCCGACCAGCCCGGCATCGACATGCTCCTGCTGGCCGAGGACGGCACGCCGAACAAGAGCAAGCTGGGCGCCAACGCCATCCTCGGCGTGTCGATGGCCGCCGCCCGCGCCGCCGCCGCCGAGAAGTGCGTCCCGCTCTTCCGCTATCTGGGAGGGGACAAGGCGAAGCTGCTCCCCGTGCCGCTGATGAACGTCGTCAACGGCGGGGCGCACGCCGACTCCAGCCTGGACATCCAGGAGTGCATGGTCGTGCCGCACGGCTTCCCGACGTTCGCCGAGGCGCTGCGGGCGGGCGTCGAGGTGTTCCACGCGCTCAAGGGCCTCTTCGGGGCGGCAGGACTCGCGACGAGCGTCGGGGACGAGGGCGGGTTCGCGCCGAACGTCACCTCCAACGAGGCCGCGCTCCAGCTCATCGTGGCGGCGATCCGGGCCGCGGGGTACGAGCCCGGCAAGCAGGTCGCGCTCGCGCTCGATCCGGCCGCCTCGGAGTTCTACGACGCCGAGGCCGGCCGCTACGTGTTCCGGCGCGAGGGCCGTTCCTTCACGTCCGAGCAGATGGTCGGCTACTGGGCGAAGCTGGTGGAGAAGTACCCCATCCTGTCCATCGAGGACGGCATGGCCGAGCAGGACTGGGACGGGTGGGTCCTCCTCACGGAGAAGCTCGGCGCGAGGATCCAGCTCGTGGGCGACGATCTCTTCGTCACGAACCGCGAGCGTCTGGCGACGGGCATCGAGAAGAAGGCCGCGAACTCGATCCTGATCAAGCTCAACCAGATCGGCTCGGTCACCGAGACGCTGGAGACGATGAAGATGGCGGCCGGGGCGAAGTGGAGCCGCGTCGTCTCGCACCGCTCGGGCGAGACCGAGGACACCTTCATTGCGCACCTCGCGGTCGCCACGGGCGCCGGACAGATCAAGACCGGCTCGGGCTGCCGCTCGGAGCGCGTCGCCAAGTACAACGAGCTGTTGCGCATCGAGGAAGCGCTGGGCAAGGACGCGGCGTTCGCCGGCCGCCGGACGATCGTCGGGCGGAGGTAGGGGCGGGCGGCCCTTCGACTCGCTTCGCTCGCTCAGGGCTCAGGGCCGGCTGGACGGCGGACGCCGGTCGGCGGGCGTGGCGGCCCCCGGGACCATCAGAGGCGCTGGATCAGGTACAGGTACGTGGGCCTTCCGAGGCGCGGCGCGATGGAGCGGAACGCGGCGCGCAGGCGGCGTCGCGACTCCTCGCCGCCCGTCGCCTCGTCGACCAACGGCGAGAGGTAGATCGTCCCTCGTTCGTCGAGGCCGCGCCGCACGCGCGAACACAGGTTGGCCAGCGACGGCAGATGGCCGGCGGGAAGCCGCTCGCCCAACACGAAGTTCGCCGTGACCTCGACGCGTCGGTGCTCGCGGCCGAGGGCCAGCAGCCGCTCGAACGCCGCCTTGACCTCCGCGGCCGTGACCGGTTTGCCGAGCGTCTCCAGCGTCTCGGGATCGGCCGACTCCAGCCCCACGTTGACGAAACAGCGGTACGGCAGGCGCTCGAGCGTCGCGAACGGGGCCTCGCCGCCCTCCAGGAGGGAACGGACGCTGCCGAAGAAGAAGAGGTGCGGTTCGCCGACCAGCGACCGCTCCAGCCCGAACGTCTCGAAGGCCCGTCGTGCGGCGTGCTCGATCGCTTCGGCGCCGGCGGCCAGGGCGTCGTGCTGGGCGAGGAAGACGCCGGCGTGGTTCGGCAGATCGGGGCCGACGAGGGCGGCGACCTCGTCGATCTGGCGGTCCACGTCGGCCTGCGGCCGGACGCGGAACGCGCCGCGCGAGCGGACGGTGCAGAACCGGCATTGGTGGCGGCAGCCGTCGGCGAGCAGGACGGGGAGGACATCGTAGTCGACGTGGCGCGCGTCGGGCGGCAGCACGGGCAGGTCGTCGCCGAGGATCTCGTGCAGGCGGCACGTCTTGGCCGCGAGCCGCGCGGAGTCGTTCTCCCCGACCTGCGCCAGGAACCGCGCGACGGCGGCCGGGGCGTCGCCGGTGCGGATCGTGCGCAGTCTTTCCGGGAGCGACTCGGCGGCGTCGATCGCCTCGTGTACCGCGGGGCGCCCGAACGGCTTGTCCCACAGCACCGCGTTGCTGGGGTAGGGCAGGCACGGCAGGTAGTACTCGCCCAGCAGCGTGTGCAAGTTGCGGTAGTCGGCGGCCGAGTAGTAGACCCAGTCGCCGCGCGCGGTGCGCTTGAGCCAGTCGGCCGGATGGGGCCAGGTCGGCCCGCGCCCTTGGACGAAGCGCACGGCCCCGCCCGGGCCGCAGTGGAAGACGTGGCTTGAGGTCCGGATTTCGGAATAGCGGCCGAAGCGCAGCGGTGCGCCGACCTTCAGGTAGCGGCGGGCGCCTTCGAGGTCCACGCGCACTTCCAGCTCGCCGTTGCGCCAGGCGTCCATCGACCCAGGAGCTCCCATCAGGCCGAGCCCCCGGCCTCCGCGAAGATCGACTCCAGCTCGGCCGCCAGCCGTTCCAGCCCCGCCGCCGTCTCGGCGTATCCGGTGAAGTGGATCGTGAGGTTGTCGCCGAAGCCCGTCGCGGTCAGAACGGGGATGGGGAGGCCACGCACCGACGGTCCGACGAAGGTCGCGTCGCGCACCAGGTTGCCGAACGGGGCCAGGCAGGCATCCAGCGGGCCGATGTTGGTGACCAGCAGCCCGCGAGTGAGCAGCCGGCGGATCCAGACCCCGAAGACCAGGCGGGTGAGCCGCCGCACGAGACGGTGCGGCAGGCAGAGGATGAGCGGCAGATTCAGCAGGAGCGCCGCCAGGCCGCTGACGCCCGGGTCGCGGCGGGCCGTCAGCCGGGTCACTTCGACCAGGGCGTCGGGAAGCGACGCGGCGTGCGCCCGCGGCAGCGCGACCGAGATGACGGCGCTGAGGTTGGCGATCCGCGGCTGCTCGTCGGCCAGACGGCGGCGCAGGTCGGCCGTAAAGAAGCAGCCGATCCGTCCCCGGACACTGATGCGCCGCACGAGGACCGCCAGGGCCGCGACCAGCAGGTCGTTGACGGTCGCGTTCCGGGCGCGGCACAGCTTCCGCAACGGCGAACCTTCGCCGACGTCGATCCGGACCGTGCGCCATGTCGCCGGCCCGGCCGGCGGCGGTCTCGCGGTCGCGGTGCGGGCCAGGAACGGCAGCTCGAGCGGGCGGATTGCCTCGCGCACCAGCCCCGCCCCAAGCCGCACCAGTCCGGTCGCCCCCAGCCGCCGGAAGAGGATCCCGACATTGCGTTCGACCGGGTAGGGTCGCTCGACCGCCTCGCCGCCCACTAAGAGGCGGGCCAGCTCCCGCACGGCGGCGAGCGTCCCCGCGCCGTCGGCCGCCACGTGGAGCACGCTCACCAGCAGCCGGCAGCCGCGCCCCCAGGGCAGCACGGCGACCCGCCACGGCCAGCCCGCCCGCTCGTCGATCTCCCGCGCCAGCCACTCCCGCGTGGCCACCTCGGGGTTCGGAGCCGGATCGAGCTGCTGGACCGCGTCGGCGGCGGACATCGCCGGGTCGGGCACCCACCGGTCGCGCCAGGCGCCGGGTTCGTAGCGGCAGCCCAGCAGCGGGAATGCGGCCACCGTGCCGGCGACCGCGCGCTCCGCTTGGTCCCGGTCGATGCGGCGGTCCAGGTCCACGACGACCTGGAGGTGCTCGCGCCCCAGCACGGTCAAGGCCACGTCGAGAGGTTGTGCGGGGTAGGAAGACCGATTCTCGCTCATCCCGTCACCTGGCGGCCATTCCACCACGCGCACCCGGCCCCGGCAAGCGCGCGTCCGCGCCGCGCCGGTCGTCCGTGATTGACCCGCGTCGCCGATCCGCCCGACACTCCGCGCATGCCTTCGCTTCGACCCGACACCCGCCGCGTCGTTCTTCCCGGCCGGCCGTGGCCGCTCGGCGCCACGCCGCGCGACGGCGGCGTCAACTTCGCGCTCTACTCGCAGCACGCCGAGGAGGTCTTCCTGCTGCTCTACGAGCGGCCGGACGGCGAGCCGACGGACGTCATCCGGCTGGAGCGCGTCACGCGGCACATCCGGCACGCGTTCGTCGCAGGCGTGGGTCCGGGACAGCTCTATGCGTACCGCGTGCGGGGACCGTACGATCCGGCGCACGGGCTGCGCTTCAACGAGCACAAGCTTCTGCTCGACCCGTACGCGCGCGAGCTGACGGGGAAGTGCCGCACGGGCGACGGTCGTCTCCTGGGCTGGGACGAGCGCTCGCCGGACCGGGACTTCTCGTTCGACGCCCGGGACAGCGCGCCGGCGATGCCGCGCTGCCTCGTGGTCGATGACGCCTTCGACTGGCGCGGCGATGCGCCGCCGGACCTGCCGTTCGAGCGGCTGGTGATCTACGAGGTGCACGTCAAGGGCTTCACGGCGCACTCGTCGTCCGGGGTGCGCCATCCCGGCACGTACCCCGGCTTCGTCGAGAAGATCCCGTATCTGGTGGACCTCGGGATCAACGCCGTGGAACTGCTGCCGGTGCACGAGCACGCGGTCGAGGATTCGGTGGCCGCGCGGGGTCTGACCAACTACTGGGGCTACAACACGGTGGGGTTCTTCGCGCCCGAGTGGTCGTACTCCACGCGGTCGCGTCCCGGATGCCAGGTGGACGAGTTCAAGACGCTGGTGCGCGAGTTGCACCGCGCGGGCATCGAGGTGCTGCTCGACGTGGTGTACAACCATTCGGCGGAGGGCTCCGAGCTGGGGCCGACGCTGTCGTTCCGCGGGATCGACAACCCGACGTACTACGTGCTGGAGGGGGACCCGCAGGGGCCGGCGCGGCGCTACGCGAATTTCACCGGCTGCGGCAACAGCCTTGACCTCACGCAGCCGCCCGTGATCCGCCTGGTGATGGACTCGCTTCGGTACTGGGTCGAGACGATGCACATCGACGGCTTCCGCTTCGATCTGGCGTCGGTGCTGGGCCGCGTGGCCGGCGGGTTCGATCGCTCGGCGTCGTTCTTCGGCGCCGTCTCGCAGGACCCGGTGCTCTCGCGCGTGAAGCTGATCGCCGAGCCGTGGGATCTCGGGACGTACCAGGTCGGCAACTTCCCGATCGACTGGGGGGAGTGGAACGGGCGGTACCGCGACACGATGCGACGCTTCGCGCGGGGCGACGCGGGGCAGCTCGCCGACGTCGGGTGCCGCCTCACCGGCTCGGCCGATCTCTACGCCGACGACGGACGCGCGGCGTACCATGGCGTCAACTTCGTCACCTGCCACGACGGCTTCACGCTGCGCGATCTCGTGTCCTTCGACCGCAAGCACAACGAGGCGAACCTGGAGGAGAACCGCGACGGCTCGGACGACAATGCCTCGTGGAACTGCGGGGTCGAGGGCGAGACGGACGACGGCGAGGTGGTGCGGCTGCGAGGGCGGCTGGCGCGGAACCACGTCTGCCACCTCCTGTTCTCGCTCGGCACCCCCATGCTGCTCGGCGGCGACGAGTTCCTGCGCACGCAGGGCGGCAACAACAACGCCTACTGCCAGGACAACTCGATCTCCTGGTTCGATTGGGGGCGTGCCGGAGACGACGACTTCCGGGAGTTCGTGCGCCGCGCGATCGCGTTCCGCGCGCGGCACCCGATCCTGCGGCGGCGCCGGTTCCTGCGCGGCTGCGACGGCGACGCGGACGGTTTTGCCGACTGCACCTGGTTCTCGCCCGAGGGCGGCCCGGTGCGCTGGGACGATCCGGAGTCGCGGACGCTGTGCTGGCGGCTGGACGGCGGCGAGGAGCCCGCCGAGACCGGGGAGGCGTCGGCCGGCCGGGCCGCGCCGCCCGCGCCCGCGCGGTACCAGCTCTTCCTGATCCTGAATCCCGATCCGCGCCTGCAGTACGTGCGCGTCCCCGGGCCGCCGGCCGGCATGTCCTGGCGTCGCGTGATCGACACGAGCCTCCCGCCCGGGGCCGATTTCCCGGCGCCGGGCGCCGAGGCGCGGCTCGAGCCGGCCGACCACTACCTCGTCAACCCGCGGAGCACGGTGGTGCTGATCGCACGGGAAGGGTAGCGAACGAAGCGCCGCCCATCCGCCGGCCGTGTCGTGCCGTCCGGAGTGGTTACCCTGCGGCATGAGACACGGAACAGCGGCAGTTCTTCTTGCTTTCGCCCTTTCGTGCGGCGAGTCCACGGGGTTGCCGGGCGGTTCGGACCTGGTCATCGGTCCGGACGTCTGGGTACCGCCCGAGTGCGACCGGTCGGCCATCGCGGCCTATCCGACGGCGGCGGACCTCCTCGAGGATCCGGCGGGACCGCCGGCCAGCCCGCCGCGTGCGCCGGCGGACCAGCAGGCCTTGTTCGAGGCCGTGGTGCGGGCGGTCTCCGACGACTACGTCGATCCGGCCTTCAACGGAGTGGACTGGCCGGGCATCGTCGCCTCCCACCGCGCTCGCGTCGGGGCCGGGATGGAGACCGAGACGTTCTATGCCGACCTGCGGGACATGATCTCGGAGCTGGGCGACGAGCACTCGTACTTCTCTTCGCCGGGCGAGGTGCAGGCGGAACAGGCGGCGCTGGCCGGGCAGAACGACTTCGTCGGCTTCGGCGTGTACATGCTGCCGCTGCTCGAGAAGGACCGCGCCGCCGTGATCGCCGTTCTCCCGGGCTCGCCTGCGGAGCGCGGCGGGCTGGCGCAGCACGATGCGATCGTCGCCCTGAACGGCTTCCCGCTGGTCGCGGGCGGCAAGTCGCACCCCGAGCGGCTGCGCGGGCCCGAGTGCACGGGTGCGGTGCTCACGATCCAGTCCCCGGGGCAGGCGCCGCGGGAACTCACGATGGTTCGCCAGCGGTTCTCGGTCCCGCTGCCCGTGTACGATCGGCAGGTCCCCACGGCGGACGGCTCCCGCATCGGCTACGTCCTCTTGCCGACGTTTCTCGATTCGACCGTGCCGCAGCAGTTGCGCGACGCGCTCGGACGATTCGGGCCGCTCGACGCGCTGATCGTCGACAACCGCGTCAACGGGGGCGGCTCGAGCCGGGTCCTCGAGCCCGTGCTCGGCCTGTTCGCCTCGGGCACGATGGGCCATTTCGCCAGCCGCGACGGCACGCGTCCGCTGGAAATCGCCGCCGATCCCATTGAGGACTCCCAGACCGTGCCGCTGGTCGTCCTGATCGACGAAGGCACGGTGAGCTACGGCGAGATCTTCGCGGGCGTGCTGCAGGATATCGGCCGCGCCCTGCTGGCGGGCCGGACGACGCTGGGGAACGTCGAGGCCCTGCACGGCTTCGAGTTCACGGACGGTTCGGAGCTGTGGCTGGCCGGCGAGCGTTTCGTCCCGCTGCACTCGACCGACGACTGGGAAGCGACCGGCATCGTCCCCGACGCCGAAGCCCACGCCGACTGGGACACGTTCACCTTCGAGAGCGACCCCGTGATTGCCGCCGCCCTCGGGCTCCTCGGTCATTCCTAGCACGGCCTTCGCACGCCCCGCCCATCGACTCCTCCGATCGTCCCGCTTGTCCCATCGACCGACTGCTCCAATTGACCCACTCCTCCGATCGACCAACTCCTCCAATTGACCCCCTCCTCCCCCCCGGCTAGTCTCCGCCGCCGTGTCGAAACCGGGAGCGCCGGCGGACGTGGTGATCCTCGGAGCGGGGCTGGCGGGTCTCGCGACCGCGGCGCGGCTGCGGTCCGGCTACCGGCTGCTCGAGGCTTCCGATCGGGTCGGGGGGCTTTGCGCGACGGCGGTCGACGAGGGTTTCCGCTTCGACGTCACCGGTCACCTGTTCCACTCGCGCGACGCGGAGATCCGCGCCTGGATCGAGTCGATGCTCGGGCCGCGGCTGCTGCGGATCGAGCGCCGCTCGCGCATCTTCTCGCACGGGGTGTACACGCGGTTCCCGTTCCAGGCGAACACGTTCGGGCTGCCGCCGGCGGTGGCGTTCGAGTGCCTGAAGGGGTTCTTCGAGGCGTGGGACCGGCGGGACTCGTACGCCGGGCCGCCGCGCGACTTCGACGACTTCATCCGGCGCTACTTCGGCGACGGGATCGCGCGCCACTTCATGGTTCCGTACAACACGAAGCTGTGGGGCGTGGCGCCGAGGGAGATGTCGTCGGCCTGGACGGACCGTTTCGTGCCCAAGCCGTCGCGGGACGACGTGGTGGCGGGTGCGGTGGGCCTGAACGACCGGGAGCTGGGCTACAACGCGACCTTCCTCTACCCGCGCGGCGGGATCGGGGAGCTTCCGGAGGCGATCCACCGCCGGCTGGCGATTCCGGCGGAGCTGGGCACCGCGGTCCTGGGGATCGAAGTGCGCCGCCGGATCGCGCTGACGACGCGCGGTCCCGTGCCGTACCGGCGTCTGGTCACGACGATGCCGCTGCAGCGGCTGGGCCTGCTCTTGCGTGGGGCGCCGGCGTGGGTCGCCCGCGCGGCGTCCCGGCTGCGCTGCACCAGCCTGGCGTACCTGGACGTGGCGCTCGAGCGCCGGCCGGGCAACGACTACCACTGGTCCTACGTGCCGGAGGAGCGCTATCCCTTCTACCGCGTGGGGGCGTATTCGAACTTCTCGCCCGCGCTGGTCCCGCGCGGGAAGGGCTCGTTGTACGTCGAGCTGGCCTCGCGGCGTCCTTTCCGGCGGTCGCACCTGCCGGCGGTGGTGCGGGGGCTCCGGGAGCTGGGGCTCATCCGCCGCGAGGGCGACATCCGGTTCGTGCGGCCGCGGCGGATTCCGTTCGCGTACGTGGTGTACGATCACGCCTGGGAGAAGGCGCGCGCGCGATTGCACGCCTTCCTGGCGGAGAACGGCATCCTGTCCTGCGGCCGCTACGGCTCGTGGGAGTACTCGGCGATGGAGGACGCGCTGCTCGCGGGTCGCGACGCGGCGCGCTGGGCGAAGGAGGGCGAGGGATGAACGAACGGCAGGCGAGTCCGACGCCCCGGCTGTCGGTGGTGATTCCGGTCTTCAACGAGGAGGCGATCCTGCGCTCGGCGATCGTCGAGCTCGTCGCGCGGCTGGACGAGACGAAGATCCCCTACGAGATCCTGATCGCGGAGAACGGCTCGCGGGACGGCACGGTGGCGATCGCCGCGGAGCTGGCCAAGCGGTATCCGCAGGTGCTGTACTCGAGTCTGGGCGAGCCCAACTACGGCAAGGCGCTGCGGCAGGGGATCCTGCGCGCGCGGGGCGAGTTCGTGATCTGCGAGGAGATCGACCTGTGCGACTCGGAGTTCCACCGCCGCTCCCTGGAGATCCTGGAGACCGGCGGCGCCGAGCTGGTCATCGGGTCGAAGCTGCTCGAGGGCGCCGAGGACAAGCGGCCGTTCATGCGGCACCTGGGCAGCATCGTGATCAACCAGATGCTGCGGGTCTCGCTGGGCTTCAAGGGCACCGACACCCACGGCCTCAAGGCCTTCCGCCGCCTCGCGCTGCTCGACGTCGTCCACGCCTGCCTGGCCGACCGCGACCTGTTCGCCAGCGAGCTGGTGATCCGGGCGGATCGGTCGGGGATCCGCAAGATCGAGATCCCGATCCGGGTCGTGGAGAAGCGCACGCCGTCGATCAACCTCTTCCGTCGCGTGCCGAACGTGATGAGCAACCTGGCGCGGTTGTTCTACGCCATCCGCATCCGGGGCTAGGGGGGAAGGGGCGGGCATGGGACCGAGTCGGCGGCTGGTGGCCTTGACGGTCGACCTGGACGAGATCGACTGCTACCGGGCGATCCACGGGCTGGCGGCGGGGGGCGGCGAGGCGCCGATTTACGACCGGGGCGTGCCGCGACTCGGCGAGCTGTTCGCGCGGGAGGGGGTGCGGGGGACGTTCTTTGCGGTCGGCCGGGACGCGCAGCGTCCGGAGCGGGCCGTGCGGCTGCGGGAGCTGGCCGGCGCCGGCCACGAGATTTCCAACCATTCGCTGTCGCACTACTACGACCTGGTGCGCCGTCCGCCGTCGGTGCTGGTGGCGGAGGTGTCCGGGGGGCGGGCGGCGATCCAGGACGCGGTCGGCGTGGCGGCGGTCGGCTTCCGCGCGCCGGGCTACACGTTGTCGGCGGAGCTGGTCGAGGTGCTGGGCGACCTGGGCGTGGCCTACGACTCCTCGGTCCTCCCGTCGCCCGCGTACTTCGCCGCGCGGGCCGCGGCGATCGTGGTCAAGGCGCTGCGCGGCCGGCGCAGCCGGTCGTTGTTCGCCGGCTTCGAGATCAGCCTGGCGCCGCGCCGGCCGTACGTCCTGTCGTGGCCGCCGTTCGTGCGCGGGACCGAGCGGGTGGGCGACCGGGGCGGCGGGCTGCGGGAGCTGCCGATCGCGACGATTCCCTGGGCGCGCGTGCCCGTGCTGGGCACGACGATCGTCCTGGCCGGGGCCGCCAACGCCGTGCGCCTCTGCCGGCTGCTTTCGGGCGACTTCTTCGTCAACCTCGAGCTGCACGGCATCGACCTCTGCGCTCCGGACGACCCCGGCGTCGCGGCGCTGGGCGGCGCCCAGCCCGACGCGCGCCTGCCGCTGGCCCGCAAGACGGCCGCGCTCGAGGCGGTGATCCGGCACTTCCGCGGCGAAGGGGCGGAGTTCGTCACCCTGGCCGAGGCCGCGGAGCTGGCGTTCCAGAAGCCGCTCAAGGGCTGAGCCCGGCCGGTAGCCAACCTCCGGCCGGTGTGGTAAGCACGGCCCCATGCGCGTCGTCGTCACCGGCGGTGCCGGATTCATCGGCTCGCACCTGGCCGAGCGGCTCGTGGCGCGGGGGCACGAGGTCGTCATCTACGATTCGTTCGCCAAGCAGTACGCGGAGGCGCTCAAGCGCCGCAACGTGGCCGCGGCGCTCGCGCTGCCGGGCTGCACGCTGATCGAAGGCGACATCCTGGAGGCGCAGCGCCTGGACTCCGCCTTCTCCGGCCACGCGGTCGATGTCGTGGTGCACCTGGCCGCGACGATCGGCACGCCGGCGTCGGCCTCCGTGAAGTCGATCGTCGAAGCCAACGTCCTGGGCACGCACAACGTGCTCGACGCCTGCCGCCGGCACAACACCGCACGGCTCGTCCTCGTCTCGTCCTCCGTCGTCTACGGCGCGGGCGCGTCGGGGCCGTGCCGGGAGCTCGACGCGACCGACCGGCAGCTCAGCGTCTACGCGGCGACGAAGAAGATGGCCGAGACGCTGGCCTGGCTGGCGCACCACCAGCACGGCTTGAACGTCTGGGTCGTGCGGCCGTTCTCGGTGTACGGTCCCCGGCAGCGACCGGACCAGGTGCTCTACCGCTGTGCGCGGGCCGTGATGGCCGGCGAGCCGGCCGAGCTTCCCGGGGACGGCTCGGCGACGCTCGACGCGATCTACATCGACGACGCGGTCGAGGCGATCGCCCTGGCGGCGGAGGCGGTGAAGGGGCACGAGGTCCTGAACGTCGGCACGGGACGGGGAACGACGATGCGGGAGCTCGTGGCCCGGCTGGGCGTGGTGCTGGGCCTGTCGCCCGACGTCCGCCCCGGTCCGCCGGACCCGGCGCTGCCGGCGCACTCGGTCGCGGACACGGAGACCGCCCAGCGGCTGCTCGGGTGGCGGGCCGCGATCGACCTGGACGAGGGGTTGCGGCGTTTCGCGAATTGGGTGCGGGCCGAGGAGTTCGCGGACGAGGCGTAGGGGGCGCGCACCTTGAGCGTGACGGAAGGCGTGCAAGGCGGGGCGCTGCGGCGGTACGGCGACGTGGTGCTGGCGGCCATCGTCGTCGCGGTCGTCGCGATGATGATCCTGCCGCTGCCGACGCCGCTCCTGGACATCCTGCTCGCGACGAACATCTCGCTCGCGGTGCTGATCCTGCTGGTCACGCTGTACGTCTCGGACGCGCTGCGCATCGCCTCCTTTCCGACGATCCTGCTGCTCACGACGCTGTTCCGCCTGGCGCTCAACGTCTCCTCCACGCGGCTGATCCTGGGGCAGGCCTACGCGGGGGAGGTGATCAACGCCTTCGGCGACTTCGTGGTGGCGGGCAACGTCGCGGTCGGCGCGGTGATCTTCCTCATCCTGACCCTGATCCAGTTCGTGGTCATCGCCAAGGGGGCGGAGCGCGTCGCGGAGGTCGCGGCGCGGTTCACGCTGGACGCGATGCCCGGCAAGCAGATGAGCATTGATGCCGACCTCCGCGCCGGGCTGGTGACCGCGGACGAGGCGCGGGCGCGGCGGGCCGCGCTGCAGCGCGAGAGCCAGTTCTACGGCGCGATGGACGGCGCGATGAAGTTCGTCAAGGGAGACGCGATCGCCGGGATCGCGATCACCCTGATCAACATCGTCGCCGGGTTGGCCATCGGCGTCCTGCAGCTCGGGATGAGCGCCGGCGAGGCGATCGGCACGTACGCGCTCCTCACGATCGGCGACGGGCTGGTGTCGCAGATCCCCGCGCTGCTGCTCTCGACCTCGGCCGGCTTCGTCGTGACGCGCGTGGCCGCGGAGGAGCCCGGGGGTAACCTGGGCGCCGACATCGGCCTGCAGATCGTGGGACAGCCCAAGGCGTTCCTCATCCTCTCCGCCCTGCTGCTCGGACTATCCGTCGTTCCCGGCCTGCCGTTCGGCCCCTTCGTGGTCCTCGCGCTCTTCGCGGGGCTGGCCGGCTGGCGCCTTCGGACCCGGGCGGAGCCCGGTCGCGGCGAACGTGCGCGCGCGGCGGACGAGCGTGCGGTCGGCCCGCCCGCGGTGGCGCCCGCGGCGCTCGAGCTGGGGGCGGACCTCGCGGCGCGGTTCGCCGCGGGCACGGTCGAGGGCGGGAAGCTGGCGGCGGCGCTGCGCGCGGTGCGCGAGGCGCTGACCGCGGAGACGGGGGTGCCGCTGCCGGCGACGGTGGTACGGGCCGGCGCGGGGCTGCCGCCCGCGGGCTGCCGCATCGCGCTGTTCGAGGTGCCGTTCGGGAAATGGGAGGCGGGCTCCGGGACGGAGGCCGAAGTGCTGGCGGAGCGCGTGCGGGACGTGCTGCGGCGTCAGGCCGCGCAGTTCCTCGGGCACCAGGAGGTGCAGGACCTGCTCGACCGCCTGGAGGAGACGGCGCCGGCGCTGGTGCGGGCGGTGACGCCGAAGCCGGTGCCGTTGGAGCGGCTGGTGGCGGTGCTCAAGATCCTGGTCGAGGAGGGGGTTGCGATCCGGGACTTGCGGCGGGTGCTGGAGTCGGCGGTGTCGCACGCCGCGGAGAAGGACCCGTACGTCCTGGCGGAGCGGATCCGTGCGGACGGGAAGCGCGCGTTGACGGCGGCGCTGGCGGGCGACGCGCCGGCGCTGCGGGTGGTGCTGGTGGCGCCCGAGGTCGAGGACGTGTTGCGGGACGCGATCAAGGACCTGGGGGACGGTCCGCGGATGCTCATCGACCCGGAGACGGCGGAGGCGGTGATCCGCGCGGCGAAGGCGGCGGTGGACGCGCTGCCCGCCGACGGCCGGCCGCGCGTGGTGCTGACGCAGCCGGAGATCCGGCGGCACCTCTGGCGCCTGCTCGACCTGGACGTCCCCGACGTGCGGGTCGTTTCCTACCGCGAGCTGGATCCCGGCGTGCGGCTGGAGCGCGCGGGGGTGATCGCGGTGGGCGGGGGGTAGGCAGGGCCGGACCGCGGGAGGTGGTGTTCATGTACCAGACGGAGAGGGTGCTGCGGCGCGGGCTGCGCGTGCGCTATCCCGCGGCGGGAGGGCGGATCGTGCTGCGCACGGAGCTGGACTGGGACCGCGACGTCGAGCCCGTGTCGGTCTCCGACGACGGCACGTGCTTCACCTTCGCGCTCGAGGCGCGCCGGCCCTTCCTGCGTTTCAAGCCCTGCCTGCGGCGGGGCGCCGAACTCCACTGGGCGGCGGGCCACGACATGCTGCTCATGATGACGCACGAGGGCGGTCGCGACGTGTACCCGGGCTTCTTCACGCCGGCGTCGGGGGCCTTCGCGCCGCTGCTCGAGATCGACTCGGCCATCCTCGGCCGCTGCCACAAGGTGCGCGTCTACCTGCCCTCCGGCTACGATGAGAACACGTTGCAGCGCCACCCGGTGCTGTACATGCAGGACGGCAAGAACCTCTTCTTCCCCGAGGAGTCCTTCGGCGGCCGCGAGTGGCAGGTCGACGAGTCGCTCGCGCTCCTCGACGGCATGAACGCGCTCGACGAGCTTCTCGTCGTCGGGATCCATTCGGGCGATCGCATGCTCGACTACACGAAGCCCGGCTACGAGCCGTACGGGCGCTCGGTGGTCGAGGAGCTCAAGCCCGAGATCGACCGCCGGTTCCGCGTGCGCTCCGGGCGCGACGACACCGGGTTGATGGGCTCCTCGCTCGGCGGTGTCGTGTCGTTCTACATGGCGTGGCAGTGGCCCGAGGTCTTCGGCAACGCCGCCTGCCTCTCGAGCACGTTCTCGCACAAGGACGACCTCGTCGAGCGAGTCCTCTCGGAGCCGAGGCGTCCCTGCAAGTTCTACCTGGACAGCGGCTGGCCGGGCGACAACTTCGAGACGACGCTGGCGATGGCGCTGGCGCTGAGCCACGCGGGCTACGAGTACGGGCGCGACTTCCTGCACCTGGCGTTCCCGCTGGCCGGGCACGACGAGGGTGCGTGGGCCGAGCGGCTGCACGTGCCGCTGCAGCTCTTCTACGGGCGGCTCGGCACGGCGGCCCGGAGCGACTGACGCGACGCGGCCTCGTCCGCCGCGCCTTGCGTTTCCTGAACGGCAATTCATTTTCTTGCTTGACTTCGGCCCGCCGACTTGCGGGAATTGGCCCCGGGCGAGCGCGGGGGCGTTCCCACCGCCGGCGGGTCGCGACGGCCCGGCCGGGCCGGTGGTGCGTCCGCCGGCCGAAGGAGGCGAGGACCATGTTTCGCATCGAGGAGAGGGACGTACGGTTCAACCTGTTCGAGGTGCTCAAGGCGGACGAGCTGCTCGCCTTCCCGGCGTTCAAGGAGCTGGACCGGGACATGTTCGAGCTGATCCTCAAGAACGCCTTCGACCTGGCCAAGGAGGTGCTGGCGCCGGTGAACGCCTCGGGCGACCGGGCCGGCTGCCGGCTCGACGAGAAGGGCAAGGTGGTGGTGCCCAAGGAGTACCACGCCGCCTACCGGCAGATCTCGCAGGGGCAGTGGATCGGCGTCTCGGACCCGGCCGAGTTCGGCGGGATGGGCGCTCCGGAGGTCATCCGGCTGGTCGCCTGGGAGGCGTTCTGCGGCGCCTGCTGTTCGCTGATGATGTACCCGGGCCTGACGCAGGCCGCGGCGGCGGCGATCATCGCGCGCGGCAACGACGAGCAGCGCAGGGTTTTTGCGGAGAAGCTGCTCTGCGGCGTCTGGGGCGGGACGATGTGCCTCACGGAGCCGCAGGCGGGCAGCGCGGTGGGCGACGTCCGGACCACGGCGAAGAAGCTCCGCGACGGCTGGTACAAGATCCAGGGCCAGAAGATCTTCATCTCCTCGGGCGACAGCGATCTCGTCGAGAACACCGTGCATCTGGTGCTGGCGCGGCTGCCGGACGCCCCCGCCGGCATCAAGGGGCTCTCCTTGTTCATCGTGCCGAAGTTCCGCGTCAACGCCGACGGCTCGTGCGGCGAGTTCAACGACGTCGCGGTGTCGGGCATCGAGCACAAGATGGGCATCAAGGGCTCGGCCACCTGCTCGCTCGCCTTCGGCGACAACGACAAGTGCGAGGGCTGGATCATCGGTCGCGAGGGCGAGGGCATCCAGCACATGTTCCACATGATGAACGAGGCGCGGCTGGGGGTGGGGCTGCTTTCGCTCGCGGTGGCGGCGCAGGCGTACAACGAGGCGTTGGACTACTCGCGCGAGCGGGTGCAAGGCACCGATGCGCGGGAGTTCAAGAACGCCAACGCGCGGCGCGTGCCGATCATCGAGCATCCCGACATCAAGCGCATGCTGCTGCGGCAGCGCGCCTACGTGCACGGGCTGCGGGCCCTGATGTACCGCGTGGCCAAGCTGGGCGACATCGCGCGGCACCATCCCGACGCGGCCGAGCGGGAGAAGTCGATGGCGCTGGTCGAGCTGTTGACGCCGATCTGCAAGGGCTACGGCAGCGACCAGGCGCTGGAGATCACCAGCCTGGGAGTCCAGGTCCTCGGCGGCTACGGCTACTGCCAGGAGTACCCCCTGGAGCAGCACATGCGTGACGCGCGCATCTTCTCCATCTACGAGGGCGCGAACGGCATCCAGGCGATCGACCTGGTCGGGCGCAAGCTGGGCATGAAGGGCGGCGCCGTGTTCATGACCTTCCTGGGCGAGATGCAGGGCCTCATTGCGCAGGCCAAGGGCGTCCCGGCGCTGGCCGACTGCACGGCCGAGATCGAGAAGTCGGTCGAGGACCTCCAGGGCATCGCCATGCTGTTCATGGGCAAGAACATGTCCGGCGAGCTGCTCTACGTCCTGCAGCACGCCACGTCCTTCCTGCGCTACATGGGCAACACGGTCATGGCCTGGCTGCTCGGCGAGCAGGCCGTCCTGGCCGCGAAGAAGCTCGACGAGCTGGCGGCGGCGAAGGGTGCCGCGACGCCGGAGGCGAAGAAGGCGCTGGTCTGCGACGACGGCGAGGCGGCGTTCTACGACGCCAAGGTCAAGACCGCTCGCTACTTCTGCAAGAACCTCCTGCCGGAGAACCGCAGCATCGCGCAGTCCATCCTCTCCGAGGACACCTCCGTCCTGGACGTCACGCTGTAAGGCGGCCAAGGGCCGTGTCGGGCAGGGCGGAGGTCGGGGTTGTTCTTCCTCACCGCGCTCGGGGTCGGGTTCCTGCACACGCTGGTCGGTCCCGACCACTACGTGCCGTTCATCGTCATCGGCCGGGCGCGCCGCTGGGGCCTGGGCCGCACGATGCTGCTCACGTTCGTCTGCGGGCTCGGCCACGTCCTCTCGAGCGTCGTGCTCGGGCTGCTCGGCATCGCCGCCGGCGTGGCGCTGGCCGAGGTGCAGGGCTGGGAGGCCTCGCGCGGCGCCTGGGCGGGCTGGGCGCTGTTCCTCTTCGGCCTCGCCTACACCGCATGGGGCGTCTGGCGGGCACTGCGCGGGCGGAAGCACGGCCACGCCCACCTGCACCCCGACGGCACGTTGCACAAGCACGCGCACGGGCACGCGAACGCGCACCCCGCGGTGCACGAGCACTTCCACGGCGGGGAGCACGCGCATCCGCACGAGCACCCGGGCGAGCACTAGCACTGGCCCGGGCACGGGCACGGGAACGGGCACGGGAACGAGCACGAGCACGACCACGACCACGACGCCGTCCATGCCCACGCCGAGCGCGGCGAACACGCCCGCGGGCAGGACTCGCCGGTCGGAGCTCACGACTCCCCTTCGACGGCGCTCGGGGCGGGCCGCCTCCCCTTCGACGGTGCTCAGGGCAGGCCGAATCACGACCCGGAGCATCCCGCGTCTTCCGCCCACCTTCATCCTCACGTCCACCCGAAGCCCGATGTGGAGTGGGAGCAGGCGCCGGCGTCCTGGAAGAGCCTGACGCCCTGGTTGCTGTTCGTGATCTTCGTGCTGGGGCCGTGCGAGCCGCTCATCCCGTTGTTCTTCGCCTCGGCGGTCGCCGGGGACTGGGCCCAGGTTTCGCTGGTCGTCGCGGGCTACGGCGGCGCGACGCTCCTGGCGATGCACGGCCTGGTGGCGCTGTTCTGGGTCGGCCTGCGCAAGGTGGACCTCGGGCCGCTCGAGCGCTGGACGCACGCGCTGGCGGGCGGGGTGCTGGCGCTGGCCGGCGCCGCGATGGTTTTCCTGGGGCTGTAGCGGGCGGGAGGCGTCACCCGCGACGACCCCTCCCCTACGTGTCCGGAATCATCTCGTGCAATCTCTCGACGAGCTTCGTGCAGCGGAGGACCGGGGCGTCGTTGCGCACGGCGCGGCCGAGGGCGCGCGGGGAGCCGACGAGCAGGACGAGGCGCTTGCCGCGGGTGACGGCGGTGTAGAGCAGGTTGCGCGCGAGCATCTGCCAGTGCGAGGGGACCAGGGGCACGACGACGACGGGGTACTCGGAGCCCTGCGCCTTGTGGATCGAGCAGGCGTAGGCGAGCATCAGCTCGTCCAGATCCCGCGCGCCGTACGCGACCGGGCGGCCGTCGAACTCGACCGTCACCTCGCCGGAGTCCGCGCCGGCGGCGACGATCCGCCCGAGATCGCCGTTGTAGACCTCGCGGTCGTAGTCGTTGGCGATCTGCATCACGCGGTCGCCGACGCGCAATCGCCGCCAGCCGGAGACCGCCTCGGTACCGCCGGGATTGAGGCGGGCCTGGAGGGCGTCGTTCAGCTCCTGGGAGCCCGAGCGGCCGCGGTTCATGGGGCAGAGCACCTGGATGTCGGTCACGGGGTCCAGCCCCAGTCGCCGCGGGATGTCGTCGGCCACGAGCCGCACGATCCGCGCGGTCACGTTCTCCGGTTCCTCCTCCAGGACGTAGAAGTCGCCGCCGCGGGCCGGAGCGCTCCGCGGGATGGCGCCCCGGCGGATGTCGTGCGCGGCAGAGACGATGCTGCTCTTCGCGGCCTGGCGGAAGACCTCGGTCAGGCGCACCACGGGCACGCGCCCGGAGGCGATGATGTCGGACAGGACGTGGCCCGGGCCGACGGAAGGGAGCTGGTCGACGTCGCCGACCAGGAGCAAGCGAGCCTCGCGCGGCACGGCGGCCAGGAGGTGGTGGGCCAGGACGACGTCGAGCATCGATGCCTCATCGATGACGACGACGTCCGCCTCGAGCGTGCGGTCGCGGCGGCGGGTGAAGGACCACGTCTTCGGATCGAAGGCCAGCAGCCGGTGGATCGTCTGCGCCGCGACTCCGGTCGCCTCGGTCATCCGCTTCGCGGCGCGCCCGGTGGGGGCGGCCAGCGCGGTCCGGACGCGCTTGCGGCGCAGGACGGCCAGGATCCCGCGCAGGAGCGTCGTCTTGCCCGTTCCCGGGCCGCCGGTGATCACCAGGACCTTCTCCGACAGCCCGCGGGCGATCGCCTCGCGCTGCAGCGGCGCCAGCCGCAGCGACGCCTGCGACTCGTACCACGCCAGCGCGGCGGGGACGTCCAGCGGGGTGGGCTTCGCCGGCGTGCGCAGGAGCGCGGCGAGCGACGAGGCGATTCCGCGCTCGCACGCGGCGAGCGAGGCGGGGGCGAGGAGGGCGGGCGGACCTGCCCTGAGCGCCGTCGAAGGGAGGGGGGAGTCTTGAGTCTTGAGTCGGCCCGCCCTGAGCGCGGTCGAAGGGGAGTCTTGAGTCGGCGCGCCCTCAGCCAGGTCGGAGGCGAGTTGTGGGTTGGCGGGGTCGGACTCGACGCGGCGGTGGATGCGCAGTTGTTCGAGCGCGCGTTCGGCGGCGGCGCGGGGGACGTCGAGGTCGCGTTCGGCGCGGGCGAGGACGTCGTCGGCGGGGACCCACACGTGGCCGTCGTCGGTCAGCTCGCCCACGACGTGCAGGAGGGCGGCCTCGGCGCGCGCCGGCGCATCGTGGGGGACGCCGAGCTCCTGCGCGATGCGGTCCGCGGTCTTGAACCCGACGCCGCGGATGTCCTGCGCCAGGCGGTAGGGGTCGTGGTGCAGGATGTCGATCGTGCGTTCGGCGTAGCGTTTCCAGATGCGGTGCGCGAGAAGCGGCGAGGCGCCGTGGCTCTGGAGGAACACCATCGCCGCCTGGATCGCCTTCTGCTCGCGCCAGGCTTCCCGGATGCTCTGCACCCGTTTTTCCCCGATGCCGCCGACCTCGCGCAGCGTCTCGGGCGCGACGTCGAGCACTTCGAGCGTGCGCTCGCCGAAGCGCTCGACGATGCGGCGCGCCAGCTCCTTGCCGATGCCGTGGATCAGGCCGGAGCCGAGGTAGCGGCGGAGGCCGGCGACGGTCGAGGGGACGGTCGCGCGGTAGGAGGTGACCTCGAGCTGCGGGCCGTACTTGGGGTTGCGGGTCCACCGCCCGTGCAGCGAGACCTCTTCGCCGACCTGGGCGGCGCCCAGGTTGCCGACGGCGGTGATCGGCTCGGGCGTGCCGGGGACCTGGATGCGCAGCACGGCGTAGCCGGTGTCCTCGGCGCGGTAGGTGATCCGCTCGACCAGGCCGACGAGCGAGTCCTCGCCGTCCTTCCGCGTGGGCGGCACGAGCAGGACCTGGCGGGAGGGGCGTCGCACGGCTCACGTCTCGGCCGCGGCGAACCGCGCGGCGGCCACGGCGGCCCGCGCCTTTTCGGGCGGCCAGTCCCGGTCGGTGTGGACGGAGACGAAGGCGTCGGGGGAGCGGCGCAGCGCTTGGGCCGCGCGCCGGAACACTTCGATCCAGTCCTGGCGGCGGGCCTCCAGGGCGGCGACGGCGAGCAGGGGCGGGTCGCGGTGGAGCGACAGGTGCGGGCCGGCGTCGAGGCGAATCTCGCCGCGGCGGGTCCGCAGGGTCGCCTCCAGCGTCCAGCGGCCGGTCGGGGCGCGTCCGAGGCGCAGGGCGAAGCCGTCGAGATCGTCGAGGGGCAGCGCTTCGGGGGCGGCGAGCGCTCCGCCGCGCGACAGCCGCAGCCCCTCGCGTCCCCAGGCCAGGACCGGTCCGGAGCGGGCGAGGAGTCGGGAGAGGGCGAACGCGACGGCGGCGACGAAGAGGAACCCGGTGGCGGCGAGGAGCAGCGAGCTGCGGGCCGGCAGGCCGGGCGGCTGGCCGAGCGCGACGGCGGCGCAGGGGAGGGCGCCGAGCACGATGGCGGCGAGGCCCGCCTGGAGCCACGCGCGGCCGGCGCCGGGACGCGTGACCTCCACGGCGCCGTCGTCCCGCTCGCGCAGGCAGCGCAGGGGGCGCGGGTGCGGATCGTCGCGGGTGACGAGCAGGGCGCCGACGACGCCGCCGGGCCGCTCGCCGATGTCGCGGTGATCGACGACCAGCACGTCCCCGTCCGCGAGGCGTTCGGGGCGTCCGGGGGCGACGCGGGAGGGTCCGAGCACGAGATTGGCGCCTTCCAGGATCAGGGTGGGGCGTCCGGACTCGTCGGAGCGCCAGCCCACGGCGGCGATGCGCGCGTCCTTGGGCAGCACTTCCGACGGCGTTCGCGGCAGCAGGCGTCCGTCCCGCAGCACGATTTCTCTCGGGGCAGCATCGATCGGCCAGACGCCCGACACTTCGCCGTCCGCCGTGAACGACGCCAGGACGGCCGGGGACGGGGGGGGACGAGATCGCACGGACGAAGTGGTACCACAACCGGGGGGTTGCGGACGATGTTGGGGGTGGGAGGCTGCTTGCCCATGGCGCCCGCGGACCGGTATACAGGCAGCGCACATGAGGTGGACCATGACGCGAGCTGCGATGGGGGTCGTACTGGGGCTGTTGGTGGGGGGAGGTGCCGCGGGGCCGGCGGCGGCGGAGCCGGGCGAAGTGCGGCGGGCGATGACGGCCGAGGATCTGTGGAACCTCGTCCGCGTCTCGGATCCGCGCGTGTCGCCCGACGGCTCGCAGGTCGTGTTCGTGGCGACCCGGTACGATCTCGAGGCGAACAAGGGCAACGACGACCTGTACGTCGTCCCGGCGGCGGGCGGCGAGGTGCGGCGCCTGACGACGAGCGAAGGGCCGGACCGCAGCCCGCGCTGGCTGCCGAACGGGTCGGCAATCCTCTTTCTTTCGGTGAGGAGCGAGGAAGAGACGCCGCAGATCTTCCGGATGCCGATGGGCGGCGGGGATCCCGTGGCGGTGACGGACTACCCGTCGGGGGTGTCGTCGTTCTTCGTGTCCCCGGACGGCGCGACGCTCGCCGTGACCACCGACGTCTTCCCGGACTGCGAGGACCTGGACTGCACGCGCGAGCGGGCGAAGGAGCGCGAGGAGAGCGGGGTGACGGCGGTGGTCGCCGACGCGCTGCCGTACCGGGTGTGGAACGCGGTTCGTGGCGGCATGGTCAGCCACTTGTTCGTGCAGCCGCTCGACGGCGCGGAGCCGCCGCGCGACCTGACGCCCGGGGGCCACGACTGCCCGCCGATCGATCTGGGCACGCCGCACGACGTCGCCTTCTCGCCGGACGGGGCGTTCCTCGCGTACGTCCTGAACGCGGATGAGGGCATCGCGTGGAGCACGAACAACGACGTCTGGGAGGTGCCGCTGGCGAGCGGCGGCGTGGTGCGACAGGTGTCCACGGGGGGCGGGAACGACGCCGGGCCGGCCTACTCTCCGGACGGGAAGTGGCTGGCCTGGCTATCGATGGAACGGCCGGGGTTCGAGGCGGACCGCCGGCGGGTGATGCTGCAGGACCGGGCGACGGGGGAGGTGCGGGAGCTGGGGGCGGCGCTGGACCGCAGTCCGGAGTCGCTGGCCTGGACGCCGGACTCGGCGGCCCTGCTTTTCGTCGCGGCGGATCGGGGCCGCGAGCGCGTGTTCCGGGTCGACGTGTCGGACGGCGTGGCGCGCGCGATCGTCGAGGACGCCTCGTACGGCTCGCTCGACCTGTCCCCGGACGGGAGCTGGGCGGCGGCGGTGCGGCAGAGCCACGCGCATCCGCCGGAGGTCGTGCGCGTGCCGCTGGACGGCGGGGCCTTCACGGTGCTGGACAAGCTCAACGACGAGCTGCTCGGGCAGCTCGCGATGCCGACGGCGCGGGAGTTCTGGTTCGAGGGGGCCAACGGCGACCGGGTGCAGGGCTTCCTGCTCGAGCCGGCCGACCTGCGCCGCGGGCGGAAGATCCCCGCGGTGTTCGCGTTGCACGGCGGGCCGCAGGGCGCGTTCGAGGAAGGCTTCCATTTCCGCTGGAACCTGCAGCTCCTGACGTCGCCGGGCTACGCCGTCGTGGCCGTCAACTTCCACGGCTCGGTCGGCTACGGCCAGGCGTTCGAGGACGCGGTATCGGGCGACTGGGGCGGCGCGCCGTACGAGGACGTGATGAAGGCGGTGGACTACGTGGTGGCCGAGTATCCCGAGATCGACGGCGAGCGTCTGGCCGCCGTGGGCGCTTCCTACGGCGGCTATCTTGTCGACTGGATCCTCGGCCACACCGACCGTTTCCGCTGCCTGGTGACGCACGCCGGGGTTTCCGAGCTGTGGAGCAAGTACGGCTCGACGGACGAGCAGTGGTTTCCCGAGTGGGAGTTCGGGGGGACGCCGTGGGAGAACCCGGAGTCGTACGACCGGTGGAGCCCGCTGCGTTACGCGGCCGACTTCCGCACGCCGACGCTGGTCTCGCACGGCGAGGGGGATTTCCGGGTGGTGTACACGCAGGGGACGGCGATCTTCACGGCGCTCCAGCGCCAGGGCGTGCCGTCGCGGCTGCTGCTGTTCCCGGACGAGGACCACTTCGTGCGCAAGCCGAAGAACGCGATGCTGTTCTGGCGGACGATGTTCGATTGGTTCGCGACGTACCTGGAGCCCGAGCGCCCGGTGTGGGTGCCTCCCTCTCGGGCCCCCGCGGCCGCGTCCCCGTAGTCGTCGCGCCCGTCGGCCGTACGCCGGCGTGCGCTGCACAGATACGGGTCGTGCCCCTGGCCGGAATCTGTGTTCATCTGTGTCCATCTGTGGTTTCCCCCTCCGGCCCGGACTCGCGTTCGTGCCGCCGACCGCCGCCTTGGCTTGACCGCTGCCGGGCAGGGGCCTACGCTCATCGATCGCGTGTGGTCTGGTGCGAGGCGGAGGTGGGATGAGCGGGGAGGAAGACGGGCGGACGAGGAAGCACTCGCAGGAGAAGGTCCTGCGGGCGTTTCTGGACCAGGTGACGGGATCCGTCCCGGTGGTCAAGTCCGCTGTCCGCCGCTCGTCGCCGCTCCCGGAGGGCGGTTCGCCGCCGGGCGTGGTGCCGGTTCCGGCGGTGGTGCACGGGCCGGAGCCGGGTGCGCGTCCGCCGTCCTCGCCCCCGCCCGGCCGCCGCATCTCGATGCCGTATGCGGTGACGCCGCCGGAGTCGGCGGCCGTGGATCGGCGTCCGGAGCCCTTGCCGCCGACGGGCCGTCACCGGCGACTGCCGTCCCCCCCGCCGGGACCGCCGGCGGACGTCGCCGCGGGTCCGGTGCCGACGGAGATTCGTCCGTCGCCGCACGAGGGGGTGGTACCGGATGCCGCCGCGGCCGCGCCGCGTGCGTCGTCCCAGCCTGCGGCGGCGCCGGCGGGCCATGCGCCGGGGGTCCGGGCCGGGTCGCTGCTCGGGGGCAAGTATCGCCTGGTCAAGATGCTCGGCCGCGGGGGGGTTGGCGAGGTCTGGGAAGCGCTTCACGACGTGATCGGGCTTCGCGTGGCGGTGAAGCTCATCCGTTTCGAGTACGCGGGGAACCCCGAGCTGAACGCGCGGTTCATCCAGGAGGCGCGCGCGGCGGCGGCGGTCGGCCATCCGGGCATCGTGCAGGTCCACGACGTGGGAACGAGTCCCGACGGGCGGGCGTACCTGGTGCTCGAGTTCCTGGAGGGCGAGGACTTCGAGAAGGTGCTGGCGCGGCAGCGGCGTCTGTCGGTCGGCGAGACGGCCGAGGTGCTGGTCGACGCGCTCGACGCGCTGGGCGCGGCCCACGCCAAGGGCATCGTGCACCGCGACATGAAGCCGGAGAACGTGTTCCTGGTGCCCGGTCGCAAGGGCGAGCGGGTCGTCAAGCTGGTCGACTTCGGCATCGCACGGCTCGCGGACGAGGCGGACTCGACGATGCGGCTGACGCGGCCGGGCGCGGTGATGGGGACGCCGTACTACATGTCGCCGGAGCAGGCGCGTGGTGAGGCCGCGGTCGATGCGGGCGTCGACATCTACGCGGTCGGGGTGATGCTCTTCGAGGCGCTCGCGGGGCGGCTGCCGTTCATGGGCAGCAGCTACAACGAGGTGCTGTCGAAGGTGCTGGCGGAGCCGTTCCCCTCGATCCGGGAGACCCGTCCGGACGTTCCGGAGGAGATCGAGCGCATCATCAGGCGGGCGTGTGCGCGCGAGCGTGCGGCCCGGTACCGGGACGCGGGGGAGTTCGGAGAGGCGCTGGCGCCTTTCCGGCGGCCGCGAGTCGTCGCGCGCCGGGGGGACAGTGCGGCGGAAGGGCTGGCGACGTCCCGGACGTCCAGCGTCAGCACGCCGGTGCCCGCGGTGTCGCCGTCGTCGATCCCTCCGCCCGCGGCGGAGGACCAGCCTCCGACGGTGGCGGCCACGGGGGCGGGCGCGGACGAGAGTGCGACGCCGGAGCCGGACCCTGCGACCCCTGCGACGGCGGCCCCGCGGCTTCCGTCGCAGGCGCCCGGGGTGGAGGGGTCTCCGGGGGCCGAGGTGGAGCGGGGGGAGTCGGACCCGCCGCGCAAGGCCCGATCGTGGGGGCTCTACGTCGCCAACGCCTTGCTGCTCGTCGGCCTGCTCTCGGTCGCGGCCTTCTTCCTGTTCCGCAACGGCGGTGCGGGGGACGGCCCGGCCGGCGCCGGCGGCTTGTCCGGCGCCGCGGCCGGCGGGGCGACGGTGGACGTCCGCGTGATCGGGGTGCCGGAGGGTGCGGACGTCCGTTTCGACGGACGCTCCGTGGGGACGGAGTTCGAGGTGCCGGCGGCGCGGGACGAGCACACGGTCGAGGTGACGCTGCCGGGCCGGCCGTCGGTGGTGCGCATGGTCCGTCCGACGGCCGATCTGACGCTGGATCTCCGTTCGGAGTTCGGCGGCGGGTCGTTCGAGGGTCCGTCGCCCGCCCCATGATTCGGCTTCCCATCGGGTAGGCGCATCCCTATAATCCGCCGCGTCTGGAGGCACCATGGAGCTGCTGCAAGAGATCCTGCAGGGCGAGTTGGAACGTTTGTTCAGCCTGGCCGAAATCCAGGCGCTGGTCCGCGACTACCTGGGCATGACGCCCGGCGACGTCGCGGACGAGCGGGCCGGCAAGGCGACGTTCGTTCGCCGGCTGCTGGCGTGGGCGGACGAGCAGAGTGCCACGCCCGCGCTGGCGGACGTGGTGCTGGCGCTCAAGGGTGCGG
This sequence comes from Deltaproteobacteria bacterium, assembly GCA_016218765.1. Classification (GTDB taxonomy): domain Bacteria; phylum Myxococcota_A; class Polyangia; order DRWM01; family JAAZOP01; genus JAAZOP01. Next base: position 29,237 of record JACRCZ010000064.1, read on the forward strand.
CGGTGGATCCGCGGCTCCGCCAGAACCGCGGCCGGCGGCCGCCGGAGGAGCTCGAGCCCGGCACGAAGCTCGGCGCCTTCACGATCGAGCAGGCGATCGGTGCGGGCGGCGTGAGCCTGTTCTACAAGGCGCAGGGGCCGGACGGGCCGGTCGGCCTGCGGGTCTTGCGGCGCGAGCACGCGCACGACCCCGCGGCGCTGCACCGGTATCTGGCCGCGCAGCGCCTGATCCGGACGGTCGAGCACGCGGCCCTGCCGAAGATCCTCGAGGTCGGGCGGGCGGACGGCCGGGTCTTCCTGGCCACGGCGTGGATCCCGGGGAAGACCGCGCGGTCGCTGCTCGCGGACGGGCCGGCGCGGTTCGTCGCGTTGCGTCCGATCCTGACGCCGGTGTTCGGGGCGCTGGGCGCCCTGCACGCCCGGTCGCTCGTGCACGGCGACGTCAAGGTCGAGAACGTCATCCTGTGGGAGGAGGGCGCCGAGCAGCGCGTGGTGCTCGTGGGCGCCGGGGCCGACCGGCTCGGCGGGCGCGGTGCGGGCGGCCTGGAGGAGGCCGGGCGCCTGGCGGGGTTCGGGACGCCGAAGGCCGTGCCGCCGGAGCAGGTGCGCGGGGCGACGCTGGACGCGCGCGCGGACATCTACGCGGTGGGCGTGATGCTCCACGAGCTCTTGACCGGCCAGCCGCCGTTCGTGGAGAAGACCGCGGTCGACGTCTGCGTGCGTCATCTGACGGCGGAGCCTGAGCCGCCGAGCGCGCGGAACCCGCGCGCGACGCTGTCCAAGCGCATCGACGCCCTGGTCCTGCGCTGCCTGCGCAAGGACCCGGCGGCGCGCTTCGCGACGGTCGAGCAGCTCCAGGCGGAGTTCGAGTCGATCCAGCGGGAGGAGCGGGAGGCCGAGGAGCGGCGAGCGGAGGTGCGGAGCGCCACGGTCGACGAGGTGCAGGACTGGGCGGACCAGTACATGGCGGATCCGGAGGACGACGCGCTGTTCCAGGAGCTGGAGGCGACCGCGCGGGGCGCGAAGGCCTGGGATCCCGTGCTGCAGGCGTTGCAGGTGGTGTTGGACGACGCGACGCCCGAGCGCAAGAAGCAGACGTTGTTCCGCATGGGCCGCATCTACGAGGCCGAGCTCAAGGACCTCGAGCAGGCGGAGGCGACGTACCGTTCGATCCTGGAGGCCGACCCCGACGACGAGATGGCCGTGGTGGCCATCGAGGACATGCACCGTTCGGCGGGCCAGTTCGACAAGCTGGTCGACCAGCGCCGGGAGCGGGCGGCGGAGGCGAAGTCCGACGGCGACCGGCGCGACGCGCTGCTCGAGGCGGCGCGCGTGTACGAGACGGAGCTGAGCGACTACGGCAAGGCGCTGGCGGTCGTGCTGGGGGTGTTCAAGGAGCACCCGGCGGACGACGCCTTGTACGCGCGGATCGAGCGGCTCGGCGTGCTGGCGGAGGCGTGGACGGCGGTGATCGAGGAGGTCGGCGGGCTGCTCGGTGCGACGCAGGATCCGGCGACCGTGGTCAAGCTCTGCACGCACCTGGGCTCGTGGTCGCACGAGCATCTCGGGCGTCCGGACTTCGGCCTGCGCTATCACCAGCAGGCCTTGCAGATCAATCCGCAGTCCGAGGACGCGCTGGACGGCATCGAGCGCATCTACCGTTCGGCCAAGCAGTGGCCGGAGCTGGTGCAGGTGCTGGAGCGGCGGGCGGAGGTCGCGGCGTTCCCGACGGTGCGTCGCGACCGGCGGGCGGAGGCGGCGGCGATCTACGAAGAGCGGCTGGGGCAGCCCGACAAGGCGATGGAGCTGTACCGCTCGGTGCTGGACGAGGACGCCACGCACGCGCAGGCCGGCGCCGCGCTGGAGCGGCTGTACACGAAGTCCGAGCGGTGGGACGACCTGGTGGCGCTCCTGGACAAGCGGCTCGCCGCGGCGACGGACGCCAAGGTGCGCCGCGACACCCTGCTGTCGATCGCCGAGATCCGGGAGGACCGGCTGGAGCGGCTCGAGGCGGCGGCGGAGGCGTTCCGCGCCGTGATCGAGCTGGATCCCGACAACCTCGACGCCTTGAAGGGCCTGGAGCGCCTCTACGCGCGACGCGACCAGTTCAAGGAGCTGCTCGGCGTGCTCGAGCGCCAGCTCGGCCTGGTCACGACCCCGCGCCAGAAGGTCGCGCTGCTCGAGCGCGTCGCCGCGCTGCAGGAAGAGGAGTTCATGGACGTCGCGGCGGCGATCGCGACCTTCGAAAAGATCCTCGACGTCGACCGCGATCACCCCAACGCGCTGTCGGCGCTCAACCGGCTGTACCGCAGCGACAAGCGCTGGAGCCAGCTCGTGGAAGTCCTGGAGCACCAGGCCGAGCTGGCGACGGAGCGAGCGGAGAAGATGCTCCACCTGCGGGCCCAGGCCGACGTGCTCACGAACAGCCTCGAGCTGTGGGGCCCGGCGCTCGACGTGCTGGACAAGGTGGTCGAGCTGGCGCCGGACGACAGGGCCGTGTTGCGCGAGCTGGTCGTCTGCGCGCGGAAGACGGCGCAGCACCAGCGCGTGGCCGGCGCGCTGCGCAAGCTCGCCGACCTGACCGGCGACGGTGTCGAGAAGGGGAAGATCCTGGTCGAGCTGGGGACGTTGCAGGACGACGAGCTCAAGGACCACGCCGCCGCCCTCGACGCCTACCGCGCGGCGCTGGATGCCGATCGCAACAACGCCGCGGCGGCGTCGGCGCTCCGCGACGCCTATCTCGACAAGGGCGACCACACGGCCGCGATCGAGATGCTGCAGCGCGAAATCGACGCGACGAGCGGGACGCTGGCGAAGGCCGAGCTTCTGGCGCGGATGGGCCGCATCTATCGCCGCCAGGTCGGCGACCGCGACAAGGCGCTCGACTGTTTCGAGAAGGCGTTCGCGCTGGACTCGACGATGGTCGAGGCGGCGGAGCCGCTGGCCGAGATCTACCGCGAGGTGGAGCGCTGGGCCGACGCGTCGCGCATCTACGAGCAGTTCTCGGCGTCCGCCGACGCGCTGGGCACGAGGAGCGCCGCCGACCTGTTCCTGCGGCAGGGCGAGGCGGCGTGTCGCCTGGGCGATCTGGACCGCGCGGACAAGGCGTTCGCCAAGGCGTTGCAGCTCACGCCCGGCGACGTCGCCGTCCATCGCCAGTCGGCCCAGTGCAAGCTCGATTTGAAGCGCTTCGAGGAGGCGCGGACGCTTTTGCAGGAGCTGCTGCTGCGCTTCGGCGCGGACATGCCGTCCGAGGAGCGGATGCGGGTGCACCTGCAGCTCGCCCTGGCGCTCCAGGGTTTGAAGGACCAGGCCGGCGTCGTCGCCGCGGCGGACGACGTGCTCAAGCTCGACCCCGGGAATCGCGAGGCCTTGCGGCTGCGCGCGGCGGCCGACGAGGAGCTGGGCCGCTGGGCGGAGGTCGTCGCCGACCTGCGCAAGCTGATGGAAGCCGCCGAGGACGAGGAGCGGTTCGAGCTGCTCGTCCGCGCCGGCGACATCCTGCGCGAGAAGCTCTCCGACAACGAGAAGGCGGCCAAGAGCTACAATGCCGCGCTCGAGATCCGCCCCGAACACCGCACGCTGCTGCACAAGCTCATCGCCGTGTACCAGGCGACGGAGCAGTGGTCGCGTGTGGTCGAGGCGATCCTGCGCATCGCCGACCTGCTCGACGACAAGAAGATGCTCTCCAAGTACTACCTCACCGCCGCCCGCGTGAACGCCGACAAGCTGGGCCGCACGGACGAGGCTGTGACGTACTACGACCTGGCGCTGGACAACGACCCCGACGTGCTCACGGTGTTCGAGGAGATGGTCCGCATCCTCACCGACAAGCAGAACTGGAACGACCTGGAGCGCGCGTACCGCAAGATGATCGGGCGCCTGGAGAAGGGCGGGGACGTCGTCGTCCGCGCCAACCTCTGGCACTCGCTGGGCGAGATCTGCCAGCACCGCCTGAACCACATGGGCGACGCCATCTCGGCCTACGAGACCGCCCTGCGGCTCGACCCGGAGAACCGCCCGTGGATGGAGGTGCTGGCGCGCCTGTACGGCGACGACGCCCGGCACGCCGACAAGGCCACCCGGCTGCACCGCCAGCTTCTCGACCTCAACCCCTACCGTGCCGAGAGCTACCAGCTCCTGGCGCGCATCCACGCGACGCGCGAGCGGTGGGACGAGGCGTGGTGCTTCTCCGCGGCCCTGCACTCGCTGGGCCTGGCCGAGGACGCGGAGAAGGAGATCTACGAGAACTACCGCGAGGAGCAGCTCCCGCAGACGGGGGACGGGCTGTCCGAGGAAATGTGGCGGCGCCACATGTACCACGAGAGCCTGGACGAGATGATCACCGGCATCTTCGCCACGCTGCAGCCCGCATACCTGAAGCGCTACGCCAAGACGCTCAAGGCGCTGGGGCTGGCCGACGCCGAGAAGCTCGACGTGGAGAAGAAGGACGAGCGCCTGACGTGGGCCATTGCCGAGGTGTCGCGCAACCTGGGGCTCGAGCCGCCGGCCCTGGTCTTCCATCCCGACCGCGTCGGCACCCTCGCCCTGCTCGACACCGATCCGCCGACGCTCCTGGCCGGCAAGACGATCCGCGAGATGGCGGAGCACGAGATGGCCGACCTCAAGGTCGTCGCCTTCCTCGCCGGTCGCGCGCTGGCCTACAACCGTCCCGGCTTCTACATGCGCTACGCGCTCCAGAGCGGGACGGCGCTCTCGACCTGGTTCCTGGCCGGGGTGCGCCGGATCATGACCAACTTCCCCATCCCGCCGAATCTGGCGCAGCCGGTGAGCGACGCGGTCGAGGTCTTGTGGCGGCAGCTCGATCGGCCCGCGACGGACAAGCTCGGCGACCAGGTCGCCTCGTTCCTTTCCGCGGTCGGCGGCGGGCTGGACCTCAAGCGCTGGGGCTACGCGGTGGACCTCACGACCGACCGTGCGGGCTTCTTCGCCTGCAACGACATCGACATCGCGTCCAAGACGGTCAAGTCCAGTCCGGCCGAGTCGTGGATGGCGCCGATCAAGGACCGGCTGCGCGAGCTGATCCTGTACGGGGTGAGCGAGAGCTACTTCGTGTTGCGCGAGAAGACGGGCCTGCGGATCGTGGTCGACGCCGACGCGGCGGCGGAGGGCTGAACTTCGAATCCCTCGGCTCGGGACGGCGCGGCGGCCTTTTCCGGTTCGGGCAGGGGGAGCGGGAGAGGCCGGCCGGGGAGGTGGGGAAGGTCCGGGCGCACCGGGGGGACCGGGCGACGGAGCCGGGCGGGTCGCCCCGCGTGTCGTGCGGCTACTTCGCTTCGGGTGGGGGCTGCTTGGGGGCTTCGGGGGCGGGAGCGGCGGCGGCGGCCTGTTCTTCCTGGACGGCCTTGGCGAGTTTTTCCACCATGCGGGTCAGCTCGGGGAGGAGGTCGACCGAGAGGTTGATGCCTTTCTTGGTCGGCTTGTACTCGCCGGCGTCATCCATGTAGTAGATGCGCATGTCCATGTACTGCTTGCCGCGGTAGGTGCGCACGGTTGCGCGCACTTCCTCGGTCGCGTTGCGCTTGAAGCTGTCGACCACCTTGTCGTCGGCCATCGGCTACTCCTCTTCGTCTTCCTCGACCTTCCAGCCGCTGTCCTGGATGATCTTGTCCTGGAACTGGGCCGGGACCTCGTCGTAGTGCGAGAAGCCCATCGTGAAGGCGCCGCGGCCTCCGGTGATCTGGCGCAGATCGGAGGAGTAGCGGAGCATCTCGGACATCGGCACCTGGGCCTTGATGACCTGGTTGCGGCCCTTGGTGTCCATGCCCTGGACGCGTCCGCGGCGCTGGTTGATGTCGCCCATCACGTCGCCCATGCATTCGTCAGGGCTGATGATCTCGACGTTCATCACCGGCTCGAGGATGGTCGGCTTGCACTGCTTGACGGCCGCCTTGAAGGCCTTGGAGCCGGCGAGCTGGAAGGCCATGTCGCTGGAGTCCACGTCGTGGTACTTGCCGTAGTAGAGGGTCACCTTGACATCGACCACCGGGTAGCCGGCGATGACGCCGCGCTTCATGGTCGCCACGACGCCCTTCTCGACCGAGGGGATCCACTGCCGGGGGATCGTGCCGCCGACGATCGCGTCCTCGAACTCGAAGCCGCCGCCGCGCGGCAGCGGCTCCATGTGGATGTAGGCCACGCCGAACTGGCCGCGTCCGCCGGTCTGTTTCTTGTGCTTGCCCTCGACGTTCTGCACGCGGCCCTTGATCGTCTCGCGGTACGGGATCTTCGGCGGCTGGAGGTCGACCTCGACCCCGAACTTCCGCTTCAGCTTCTCCACGGTGACCTCGATGTGCACCTGGCCCGTCCCGGCGAGCAGGATCTCCCGCGACTCGGGGTCGTGGGTCATCTGCAGCGTCGAGTCCTCCTCCAGGATGCGCAGCAGGGCCTGGCCGATCTTGTCCTCGTCGTTCTTGGTCCGCGGCTTGAGCGCGAAGGTGATCGCCGGAACCACCGCCGCCAGGGGCGGGAAGACGACCTGGTCCTTCTCCTCGGCCAGCGAGTCCCCGGTCTGGGTTTCCTTGAGCTTGGCCACGGCCACGATCTCGCCGGGGCCGGCCTCGGTCCCGCTCTCCTGCTTCTTGCCCTGCGGCCAGAGGATGGCGTTGAAGCGCTCGCGCGCCCCGCGCGTGACGTTGTAGAAGCCGGTCTCGGTCTTGAGCGTGCCGGACCAGACGCGCAGCAGGTTCATGCGGCCGGTGAACTGGTCGACCACCGTCTTGAAGACCTGTGCGCAGAACGGCGCGGCGGGATCGGCGGAGCGCACGACCTCTTCCTTGCCGCCGGGGCGGGCGAGGGTGCGGGGCGGGCGATCGGCGGGCGAGGGACAGGAGCCGACCACGAGGTCGAGAAGCTGGGCGGCGCCGACGGCCAGCGTGGCGGCGCCGCACAGTGCCGGGACGAACTGCCCGGAGACGATGCCCTTGCGCAGCCCCTGGATCGCGTCCTCCTCGGACAGCGTACCCGCCTCGAGGTACTTCTCGGTCAGGGCGTCGTCGCTGGCGGCGATGCCGTCGATCAGCTTCTCCCGCGCCTCGGCCACGCGGGCCTTGAGGTCCGCCGGGACGTCCACGGTCTGGAACGTGCCGCTGCCGTCCTTGGCGAAGGTGAAGGCCTTGCCCGAGAGCAGGTCGACCATGCCCTCGAACTTGTCTTCCCTGCCGATCGGGAGCTGCACGGCGACGATCTTGTCCGAGAGGTTCTTGCGCAGGTCGGCCAGGGCGGTGTCGAAGTCCGCGCGCTCGCGGTCCATTTTGTTGATGAACACCAGCCGCGGCGACGCCAGCTCCTCGGCGATGCTCCAGGCCTTGTCGGTCTGCACCTGCACGCCGTCGACGGCGGAGACGACGAGCACCGCGGTGTCCATGACGGTCATGCAGTTGTGCGTGTCGAGGAAGAAGTTGGCGTCGCCCGGCGTGTCCAGGACGGTGACGCGCACCTTCTTCCACTCGCCGTTCGCGAGCGCCGGCGTGATGCTCGACCCGCGCTTGATCTCCTCCGGCTCGAAGTCGAAGGTCGAGGTCTCGCTCGCCGCCACGCCCAGCTTGGGCGTGGCCTTCATCGCCAGGAGCAGCATTTCGCCGACCGAGGTTTTCCCGGTTCCCGCGTGTCCCACCAGGCCGATGTTCCGCAGCGCCGCAGTCTCGTATTTCTTCATTGCGACCTTCCTCGTCCCCGCCCTTCGCGGGCCGCAGGGGGTTGTCGAACCTAGCGAAGATTGGGGCCGGGGTCAAAGGGGTTCCAGGAGTTGTTGGGTGGACGAGCCGGCACATCGCCCCAGGTGGGAGGCTCTTGGCTGGCAGTTCGATCGGCGTCCGAGTCGAGCAGAGGCATGGAAGGCGATCCAGGTCGTACTGCGGGTGAGCGGGGTGCACGGGCTAC
>JACRCZ010000066.1 GCA_016218765.1 Deltaproteobacteria bacterium
CCCCGTTGCACACCTCGGTAGCCGTCACGGTGCACGCCCCCCACGCGCAGGCCGCCGTGCAGCTCTGCGTGCCGGCGCACGTCCCGACCGTGCACGTCCGCGCCGCGCCCAGCGCGCAGGCGAAGCCGTCGTCGATCACGAGGTCGCAATCGTCGTCCGTTCCGTCGCACGTCTCCGTCGACGTCGCGGCACAGGCGTCGTAGCCCGCGCAGTCCGCCCGGCACGATTCCGTGCCCGGGCAGGTCGTGCCGGCACCCGAAGCCGTGCACGCCCGCGACGTTCCACCGACGCACGCAAAACCCTCGTCCGTCGCACCGTCGCAGTCGTCGTCCGTTCCATCGCACGTCTCCGTCGTGGTCAAGACGCAGCCGTCCCACGTGCACCCCAAAACGCAGGTCCGCGTCCCGCCGCAGGTGCCGACAGTGCAGGCCTGGCTCGCGCCGAGCGCGCAGGTGAAGCCGTCGTCCGTCGTCCCATCGCAGTCGTCGTCCGTGGCGTTGCAGACCTCGGACGGCGGCGTGCAGGCGGCTCCGACGGGAATCTCGCACGACGTCGTACAGGTTCCGTACCCCGCCGTGGCGCAGGTGGTCGCGCAGGCGACCGCCCCGCCGATCCGGCACGCGAAGTCCTCGTCCACCAGCGTGTCGCAGTCGTCGTCCGCGTCGTTGCATGTCTCGGCGGGCGGGACGCAATCCGCCGGGAGCGGCGGAACGCAACCTGCGGTACAGATGCCCGAACCCGTCGTCGCGCACGAGGCCGTGCAGGCCACGGTGGTGCCGGGCACGCACTGCTCCGGCGTCGGCTCGTCGGTCGCCGTGTCGCAGTCGTCGTCCGCGCCGTTGCCGCAAGCCTCGGGCGGCGGCGTGCAGGCGTCGGATCCGGGCACGGCGCAAGCGTCGGTGCACGTGCCGGTCCCCGTACTCGCGCAACTCGTCGTGCAGGCCACGATGCTCCCCCGGATGCAGTCGTGGTCCTCGTCGACCTCGGTATCGCAGTCGTCGTCCACCCCCGAGCACGACTCGAGCGGCGGATCGCAGATGTCCGACCAGCGGCAATCCGACGCACAGGCCTCCGTCCCCGCGCTGTCGCACATGGTCGTGCAGGCCCGCGCCGGATCCTCGTCGCAGTCCTCGCCGGACTCCACGACGGCGTTTCCGCAGACGGCGACGTCGGCTTCCCCGCCCTCGCCGTCGTCCCCGGCGCCCTCCGTCTCCACGTCGGCGCCGTCGTCCGCGTCGCTGTCGGCGTCACCGTCCCCGTCGCCGTCTGCGTCGGCCCCGTCGGGAACGCACGACAGCATCACCGGATGGAAGTCCGGGTCGCACGCACAGCGCGGCGCGATGCCGTCCGAGACGCAACGTCCTCCTTCACCGCAATCCACCCCGTCGCAGGGGTCCGCGCCACCGCCACAAGCGGTGGCCATCACCAGTGTGCAGGCAACGACGACGATCACAGCGTGCGCGAACCTCATCCTGCCACCCTCCTTGCCGCCCCATCGTTCACGGCGTCCCGCGGACCTCGGCGGCGATTGCCGACATCGGCCGGGCCCGCACGGTCCCACGGCAGAGCAATGACCGTGCCAGGCACCCCCAATGCGACGGGACGCCCTGGCGCGCACCAACCGCGGAAGGACCCGCGCAATCCCTCATGGTTGGCGGAGCCGACCAGGGGAAGTCGAAGGCGCGCCTCGCCGTCCGCACCGCGCAAACCCGTGCCTCGCGATCCCCGCAGGGTACCCGGCGGGGATCCGCGCTCCCACCCAAGCTCGGCCGGACGCGACCCCGCCGCCCGACAACGGAGCGCGCTCGCCTCTGACCTACTCGATGACCGCGAAGCACGACGGCGCCCCCGCTTCCACGAACCCCGGACTCGTGAACAACTCGTACGATTGAAGGCCCACACACTCCCCGCCTAGGCACTCCTCCGTGTCGCTCCGGCACCGCGTCGCCCGATCCCGGCACGCCTTCTCGACGCTCACGACCACGTCGGTCACACCTTCCTCGGGCCACCGCACGAGCTGCTGGCGCTCGTGCAACAGCGCACCGCCGAAATACCCCTGGACGCGGAACGCAACCCAGAAATCGTACCTCTCGCCGCGCTCGACCAGGATCTCATAGGGCAGAAACGACGGCGCCCCCGGCAGCGCGACCAACGGCTCCACGCCGGCCGGCTCGCACATCGGCGCCTCGCCGCCGTCCGGACGCGCCGCCGCGACCGTCACCAGCACCCGGTCCAACTCGTCCGGCACGGTCAGATCACTGCGGATGATCAGCCTTACGCCGACGACTTCCTCCGAGCAACCGGCAGCCGCGGACGCGAGGGCCAGCAGCCCGCAGACTGCGCCGCTCCGGAACACGCTCATGGCACCCTCCCGCGCAGGTCGTACGCGGGGATCCCCTCCGGCATCCCCAGAAGCACACCGGCCGTCAGGCCGCCGCCCACCACCACCACCCCGATCGCCGTCCATAGCCACCACAGGCTCGAGGCGCCATCCTCCGTCGCCGACACCTCCCCCTCCTCGCCGAGGGTCCCACTGCCGGTCCCGGACGCCGCCAGCGGCTCGAGCACGAACGCAACCAGCTCGTCGTCACCGCCGGCGAGTTCCACGGACCGGAGCCCGACGCCATACCCCTCCGCCATCACCCGCACCTCGTGCGGTCCGGACGCCACCTCCACGGCCACCGGAGTCAAGCCCACGGAACGACCGTCGACGAACGCCTCGCCCAGGACCTCCCCCGACTCGATCCGCAGCCGCGCCGCCACCGGCGCCTCGGATTCCATCGTCGCCCGGAACACCACCGAACCGCCCACCGCAACGGACACATGGTCGGCGATCGGCCGGTACCCCTCCCGCCGCACCTCGACCGCATGCTCGCCCGGCCCCACGTCCACCGGCTCCGCCAGCGGCGTCGTTCCGCGCGTGCGCCCGTCGATGGTCACCGCCGCACCCGCAATGTCGACGACGACCTCGATCCGCCCCATGTCCCGTGCCATCTCCACGATCGCGGCCTCGACCTGCACCCGCACCTCGGGAGCAATCTCCTCGCCACCCTCCCGGAGATACTCGCGCAGCGAAAGCAGCGCCGCGGGGTAGTCGAACAGTGCCTGCTGGCAAAGTCCGATCGAGTACAACGTGCGCAGCGAGGGAAACAGCCGATAGCTCTCCTCCAGCTCCCGCAACGCCGTCGGGTAGTCGCTCGCCTCGAACGCCGCCGCTCCGGCCTCGTAGTGCTCGCGCGCCTGCGTCCGGCTGGAACTCCCGCCCTCCTGCGCCGCTGCGGTCGCCGCAACGCCCAGGAGAATGACCGTCGCCACCGTCACCCATCCCGCAACTTCGGGCTCCCGTCGGCTCCGGCCCCGGGAGGATTCGAGGCCGCCGTTCGGACAGCTGCACGCAGGAATGGTCATTGTGCCGGGCCCTCCTGTTCTCGAATTGTCATCGCCTGTTTTCGAGTTCTCATTCCCTACGGTCCTTCTCCGAACGGCAGCAGCCGGGGACCGGCCGCGCCTGCATCCGGAGGACCCGGCGCCCCCGCCTCGCCAGCGCTCGCACGACCAGCGTCGCGCCCGGCTGCCACCGCGGCTCCCGCGCCGTCATCCCGCGGCGCCGTTGCCGGTCGCATGTGCACCACCACCGTGGCCGGAGCACCAGCCGAAACCTGTTGCGTCCAGGTCGCGAACCCGGGCGCGCTGACCTGCACCGGCACGCGCCGACTGCCTCGCGGCAGCGTGAACGACGGCCCCGGAACCTCGCGGCCGTCCACCGTCACGATCCCGCCGTCGGGCAGCCCGACCAGCGTCACAAGGACCGATTCGGGCGGGGACACCGTGCCGAGAGCACCGGCCACAGAGGCCCCGGTCTCGCCGCCCGGCGAAACCGCGGGCGCGGACGGCGGAACTTGCGAACCGCCGTCCGCTCCTGCGCCGGCTGCCGACGCCCTTGCCGCAGCCTCGCCCGCCGGCGCGGTCGCCGGCCCCCCGGCCTGCGCATCCGCAGCCGCGGCGATCTCCGACGTCCCGGGGGCCGGAATCGCGACCGCCCCGAAGGCCGGATCCCCTGCGCCGGTCGGTCGGGACGCCGCGGTCTGCGCGGCTCCCGCACGGGACGCAGTGCCGGAAGCGACGAGAGGCGAACCCGAACCGAGACCGACGGGAGCGACGCCCGCGGGTGGCGCGACCGCCGGCTGCGAGGAACCCGTGCGCGGACGGTCGCCGTCCCCGCCCCCGAGGCCCGCAAAGATCGCGACGGACGCTCCGGCCACGCCGAGGACCCCGAACGCGATCGCAATCGCCGCGCGGCGCCGGCGGCCAGCGACCAGCGCCCCGGCCGTCTTTGTGACGCCGCCCGCGGGGCCGACGGTGAGGCCCGACGGCGGCCGGCCCGGCCAACCGACCGACGAGGTCCCCGCCCGCCCGCCAGCGCCGGCCGCCGCCCCTCCGTCCGTGCATCCGAGCGTGTTCGCCGCGGTGTCCGCCCCGACCTCACCGGCCGCGGCGGGCGACAGCGCAGCGCACAGTGCCTCCCGCATCGCCGTCGTGTCCGGGTAGCGCTCGTCCCGGTTGCGGCTCATCGCGCGCAGCACGACGGCCTCGAGCGCGACGGGGATGTCCTTGCGCAGCGCGCGCGGCGGTGGAAACGGATCGAGGAGAATGGCCGAAAGAATCTGGTTGTACGTGTCGCCCTGGAACGGCGTGCAGGTGGTCAGCATCTCGTAGAGCATCACGGCGGCGGCGTACTGGTCGACCCGGCCGTCGACGTTCGTGATCCCGCGCGCCTGCTCGGGCGACATGTAGTACGGGGTGCCCATCACGGAGCCGGTGCGCGTCAGCTTGGCGTCGGTGGCGTGGTCGCCGAGCATCTTGGCAATGCCGAAGTCGAGAAGCTTGACGAAGTCCGCGCGGTCGCCCATGCGCACCAGCACGACGTTGTCGGGCTTGAGGTCGCGGTGGACGATCCCCGCCGCGTGCGCCGCCGTGAGCGCGGACAGCATCTGGCCGGCGATGTCCACCGCGCGGGCGAGCGGCAGCGGGCCCCCTTCGCGGATCACGTCCGAAAGGACCTTCCCACGCAATAGCGGCATCACCAGGTACGGGGCGCCGTTGCTCATCTGCCCAACGTCGGTGACCTCGCAGATGTTGTCGTGGCCGATCCGACCCGCCGCCCGCGCCTCGCGCCGGAACCGCACCAGGGCGTCCGGGTGCGTCGCGTACTCGGCGTGCAACACCTTCAGCGCCACCGGCCGCTCCGTGCCCTCGTGGATCGCCTCGTACACCTCTCCCATCCCGCCGCCGCCGAGCCGGCGAACGACGCGGTATTTGCCGTCCAGAACCGCTCCCTCCAGCCCCATCGCCGCGTCACCTCCCGCTACGATCCCGAACAGCGACGACAGCATGCGTGGAGCCTCCCGGCTCGCGGGGCGCTCTGGTACGCCGTCCGCCGCGGCCCTTCGCCGCGTCCGTCGGGCATCCCGCGCCCGCGCCGGGACCGGAGCAACGACCGTGCCGCGGCCGGACCGCAAGTCCCGATCGACCCCCGGTTCCGGAACCGCGCCAAAACCCGGCGCGCGCGCCGCCGGTCGCACACCAGAGCCCGCCACCACGCGCATCCGAATCGCCGCTGCCGGCGGGCGCGGATCCCCAGGCGAGATCCGGACGGGATCCGGACGGAACCTCCGGCGATCGGCACGATGCCGGCGGCCGGCCGCGGCGAGCCTTCCGGCAGGCCAGGAAGGGACCCTCCCGCACCGCCAGACGACACGCCCACGCACCCCCAAATCCCACCGCGACCTCCGACCACGCACCAGATCGGAAGGAACGTTAGCAAGGGGGCGCCCGAGGAATCAAGGGCCGGGGTCCGGCGGGGTGCATCCCCCGTACGGGGTGCTGCGCACCCACATTCCGGCTGACCTCGGGGTTTCGCGCAGAGGCGCAGGGGTGCAAGGGGCCCAGAGGGGCGGGTCAGTCGGGAAGGCCGTGGACTAGTCGGACGATGCCGTCCTTGATCCGCGTGGCGCCGAAGTTGAGCAGGAGGCCGAGGCGCTTGCCGGCGAGGCGTAGGTGCACGATCGGCGGCGCGTGACGCGCCGTAACCTCGGGACACGTCTGCACCGTGTGGCACGCCTCCGCCTCGAGGTCTTGCTGCATCCTCAGCGTCCGACCCGCCCTCTGCGTCGCGTTCCATCGCGCATCGCGACCCAGGACCATCCCCCAGAAGTCGAGCCGCAACTGCCGGGCCTGCTCGAAGGGCATCAAGATCGTGAGGAACACGCCTCGCATCAGGGTCAGTGGGCTCAGCGGCTCACGCGGGCGCAGGCCGAGCTCCTCGTCCGCCGGACAGCGCGTCACCTTGTGCGTCGCGCAGTACCACCGATCCCGTTGGAAGCGGAAGTCTACGAGGACCACCCGCACCGCCGCCGACGCTGAACACGCCGCCTCCGCCACCGGGTCACTTGCCCTGCCCTGAGTGAAGTCGAAGGGCCTTACCCTGCGGCTCTGCCGCTCTGCGACTCTGCGCGAAATCCCTCTTCCCGTCCGCAGCGGGGCGCGTCGCCTCCAGTTGGGGGGATGCACCCGGTCCGGCGCTGTGGCGTCCCGTCGGTCAGCCCAACGGGTCGATGACGGGCAGGCCCGGCAGCGAAACGAAGCGACGGTCGTGCGACCACAGCTCGCTCGCGCCGGCGTCGGCCGCGACGAGCGCGATCGGGAGGTCGAACACCCGGACGCCACGGACCTCGAGGCGGCGCGCAAGATCGGCCAGTCGCAACCCGAAGCCGGGGCCGGGCGCCCAGATCAACGAACCGCCCGCCTCGACCAGCGACCGGAGGAAGGACGCCGCCTCGGACGGAGTGGACGGTCGCCCGGCGGCGGCGGGGTGGGTGACCACGCTCCAGAATCCGCGCACGCACGGGACGGGGATGCCCCAGCCGCCGGAATCCCGAGACCCACCCTCGATCGCTCGGCGTGCGGCGGCGTGCTCGGGAACCGCCCGACGGTGCACGTACACGAGGAGGTTCGGGTCGAGGGCAATCACGACCTGCCGCTCCGCAGCCGTTCGTAGAGCAACTCGCGGCTCGACCGTTCGAGATCCGGCGGGAGGCCGCCGCCCACGATAACCCACCGGATTCGTCGCCCGGGCCGGCAGGAAGCCGGTTTCCCGAGCCGTGCTCGCAGCCCCTCTTCCAGCAGCCGCCACAGCGGCACGCGCAACTCGGCAGCGCGCTTCTTCGCGGCCGTGAGTCGTTCGTCCGGCAACTCCACGGCGGTCCCCATGTCGCTACCATGCGCCCATGATCATGGGCGTCAAGCTGGACCCGCCCGCGGCGTCCGAGGCCCCGCCGCCCTACCCGCCCGGTTGCCGCTTGCTCCACCGCTTCCGCACGCCCCAACGCTCGAGGAACTCGGAAAGCCACCGGCGATGCAGCGCCAACCCCCGCTCGCGCAACGCCGACTCCGTCGCCGTCAGGTTGCCGCCGCACTCCCGGAAAACGGCTACGATCTGCTCCCGGTGACGCTCGTACGACGACCCGGGCGCCAGGGCAGGTGCATCCCCGGGCGCGCGCTGGCGCGCGAACACCGGCGAGCCGGCGAAACGCTCCGCAAACAGCCCGTCCACCTGCCGTTGCGCCGCCGCGGCCGGCTGCCCCCCGGCCCGCGCCGCGATCGTCGCCGCCAGATCCTCGATCGCCCGCACGTTGGTCCCGGTGAAGTCGTGCAGCAGGAGCAGCTCGTGGTGGTCCGGGCCGAGGACGGCGGACAATCCCATCGCGGACGCGCCGCAACGGGCACACGCCCGCTCCATCGCGACCCTGAAGATCCCCGGAACGTCGGCCCGCCGCTCGCGCAGCGGCGGCACGCGCAAGCGGTGCGTGCGCGCCACGAGGTCGTCGGCCAGCACACCCTCGGCCATGGCCCACTCCACCGGCCGGTTGGTGCCCAACACCAGACGCACGTTCGCTCGCCGCTGGGCCGACTCCCCGATGCGCGTGAAGCAGCCGTCCTCGGCGAAGCGCAGCAGCGCGCGCTGCACCCGCAGCGGGAGGTTGTGCACCTCGTCCAGGTACAGCACGCCGCCGTCCGCGCGCTCCAGCAGACCCGCCCTCGCCTCGACACCCGTGAACGCGCCGCGCACCACGCCGAAGAGCGTCGTCTGCGCGTCCTCGGTCGAGGCGAACCCGGCGCAGTTGTGGGCCACGAACGGTGTCGCCGCAGCGCCCAGCTGATGGACCGCGCGCGCCAGCAGCTCCTTCCCCGTGCCGGACTCGCCCTCCAGCACCAGATGGCGCCCGGTCCGCACCGCCGCCGCCGCCTCGCTCACGAGGAAGGGCGAGTGGAACGGGCCGGCCAGCCCCATCGCCGTCGAGGACGCGGCGGCCTCCGCGCCGAGGCGTGCGACATCGCCGTTGAACACGAACAGGCAGCGCCCCGCGCGGACGACGTCCTGATCGGCCAGCGGCCGGGCGCCACCCAGCGGCGCGCCGTTGACGAGCGTCCCGTTGGTGCTGCCCAGGTCGCGGATCACGCAGGTCCCACCCTCCGGCGCGACCGCGAAGTGTTCCTTGGACATCTTCCGATCGAGAACCGTCCATGACGCGTCACCCGAGCGCCCGACGAGGAGCGGGCGGTCGAGCCGCGCGCGCTCGGCGGCGGCGACGTCGTCGGGCTTCCATGCGAGGAGCAGGCCGGGGGTGGCCGGCGGCGGATCGATGCGGCCGCCGAGCTTCCCGGTCGTCGAGCCGGCATCCGTGGTCGTGGACGGCTTCACGCCGCCGGCCGGCGCCTTGCTCATGACACCGATGCTGCCAGAACCGACGACGGCGCGGCAAGGACTCACGCAGGGACGCCGACGGGCCGGCTTGGCAAGGCTGAAGTCCCGGGCTGTACCACCAAGGCCTTCGGCCTGCGCAAGAAGGATCGGCAGGACCCCGCCACCAGCCAGCTCGCGCTCGCCAAGGCCATGCGCGACGCCGCCGTCGGACTCGGCCTGCCGCTGCCCGAGCTGTACGTCGTGCCCGAGCAGCCCGGCGGGCTCACCCTCGCCTTCACCGAGCCCCCCGCCTCCGTCGCCGGCGCCGACCTCCTGACCGGCTTCGGACTCATGGAGCTGCGCTACGTCGCCGCCAAGCACCTCGCGTCCTGCCGCCGCGAGCACGACCTCCAGTACCTCCTGCACACCACCGCCGGACAGATGCAGGTCTCCCTCACGCAGGTCCTCCTCATGTACCTCTGCGCCGCCGTCAAACTCGGCGTGCCCGACGCCACGGTCCCGACCAACGACGCCGTGACGCAGGTCGCAGGGCACCGCCAGCAGGGCATGATGCCGCAGGATCGCGAGGTCCTGGTCACGGCCTCCCGCCGTTTCCTGGAAAACCCGGTGAAGAACATCAAGCCTGCCCTGAGCCCGCACGCCCCGAGCCTGCCTGCCCCGAGCGGCGTCGAGGGGTCGAGGGGCAAAGCGAGCCGAAGCGCGAGTGCGCCCGGCGCACAGCGGACAAGCCGTGGACAAGCCCGCCGACCCCTGCCGCGGCCGCGGGACCAGCGTCGCCCGCCACGACCTGCGGTGCCCCATGAGATCCCCTCGTCTGGCGCAGGGCAACGTTCTCGACGGTCAGATCACGTCGGGACCGGAAGGTGGCGACGACTCCGTGCAGGATGGCGAGCAGGGTTGCGAGCATGGCGGCGGAAGCTGCCTCGGGCGCGCAGGAACTCAACGATTACGAGTCGGACCAACTCTTGTCGATGGACACCTGTGCTCCGTCGACTCGCGACCGACGACTCCCCCTTCACGACTGTCGACTCGCGGTCTTGCGGCGGTTCGCCCCGCGTCGTAGAACCGGCGTCGCCTCCCGTCCGCGCGCCGGCGCGGGGCGGACGACAGGAGGACCGATGGCTCAGCGAGGGACGATTTCGGGACCGGCCGCTCTCGCCGCTTTGTCCGTGACGCTGCTTGGCTGCTCGAAGTCCGCACCTCCCTCGGCGAGCGAGCGCGCCGCGACCCAGGCGCTCGTGGACCTGTCCAAGGTCTGCATGCTCGCCGAAATGCGCGGGAACGCGGGCGGTCGCTTCCCCTCAGCCCCGCCGTGTGCCGGAGTCCCGCCCGTCAATGAACACTCCGTCCCCCGCGAGTCCTCGGCCGTGGTGGGCAGGGACTACCGGCCTTCGCCGTCCGATTGGACCGGTCCCTGGGCGGATCTGCCGTTCGCCACGGACCGGCCGCTGCGCGCGGTCTACTGCTACGACGGAGCCGCAGACGGCAGCGCGTTTTCGGCGTACGTGTCGGACGACGTGGACGGGGACGGCGTCTGGACGATGTATCGACGGGAAGGGCGCATCGTCGATGGCCGGGCCGTGATCGAGCCGGTCGCTGCGGCATCGAGCCGCGTGACGGAAGCGGTCCGCGAGCCGCGGTGCGAGGGCCTCGCGGACTGCGGCGAGGCGTGCGACGCCGGCAGCGCGTGGGGGTGCGAGCGGTACGCGTTGCTCCTCTTCAACGGAGGTGACGTGCAGGGCGCCGAGGCCGCCTTCCGAAAGTCGTGCGACGCCGCGCTCGGCTTCGGTTGCCTCGGATTCGGCATTCTGTTGCGGGATCTCGGACGCACGGCCGCGGCCGAGGCGGCCTTCCGGCGGGGATGCGATTTGGAGGAACCGCTGGCCTGCCGCAACCTCGGCAGCCTCCTGCAGACGTCCCCGAACCGTGCCCCGGCGACCGACGCGTTTGCCCGCGCCTGCGGGCTCGGCGACGTCGAGGCCTGTCCGGTCGCGTTCCGCCGGACCGGGGACGACGACGGCCCGGCGGCGACCGAACCGATCGCCCGGACCTGGTGCGACAAGGCGCCGGCGGACGGCTGCTTCTGGCTGGCCGAGTGCCTGCGCCTGACCGGCCGGGACGACGAGAGCAGGAAGGCCGCCTTGCGGCGCGCCTGCGACGCGGGGAACGACACGGCCTGCGAGCTCTCGCTTTCCGTACCAGCGACGGACGCGGGCTGACGGCGACGCCGCGAAGCCGCCCCGCCGCGGAGCTCGGACATGGGGCTCGACAACTCGGTCGTGGGCCTGCTCGCCATGAAAGTCGCGCGGACGGGATCAACCGAGCATCACTCTCCACTCGCCCCGCACCTCGTCCCACAGCTTGTCGTAACGGAGCCGCTCACGAAGGAGGGGTCGTCCGTCGTCGCCCGTCGTCCACTCGCACACGACCGATGGGAACTGCTGAACGGCGTAGCCGACGGCCTCGTCCCGCATCTCGAAGGCACGGGCGTGTTGTGCAAGTACCACCCAGCCCCGGGGTGTCATCGGCGCAGTTCCTCCAGCAGCTCGCAGACCAGGCGATCGAGCGGAGCCAACGCGGAGGGCTCGAGGTTCCGCCCGAAGCTTGAGAGGCTGCGAGTCGCCCACGCCGACGAAACTCAAGCTCCCCCCTCGTCGGTGGTGCCGCGCCGCGCACGATCGACGAGCCGCGCATCGCCCGGAGCGTCTGCCCTGAGCCCGCCCGCCCCGAGCGAAGTCGAGGCGCCCGCCGGAACGCGCCTTCAAAGTGCCGTGAACGGTATTCCGGCGATGTTCTCGTCGAACAATCGCGGCTGCACCTGGTTGCCGATGACCAGCCCGAACCGGCAGCCGCGCTCCTTCACGAACTCGCGCAGCCCGCGCAGCTCTCGCGAGGACACCACGCTCGCGTACTTGATCTCCACCGGGATCAACCCGAAGTCCCCCTCCAGCACCAGGTCCACTTCGGCCCCTGCTGACGTTCGGTAGAAGTAGTAGTCGAAGCCCGCCCCCAGGGCGTCCAGCCCGCGGATGATCTCCTCGAGGACCAGCCCCTCCCACGTTCGACCCATGACCGGATGCACCAGCAGCGCCTCCAGATCCGGAATGCGCGACAGGTGGTGCAAGAGACCGCTGTCCCGCACGTAGCCCTTCGAGTGCTTCACGATGCGCTTGACCGCATCGCGCCGGTAGGACGGCACCCGCCGCCACAAGAACGTCCCGTGCGCGATCTCGAAGTAGTCGGCCGCCGTGGGCTGCGAAACCCCCAGCGACCTCGCAACCTCGGCCGTGTTGATGACCGTGCCCGACAGGCCGGCCATGAGACCCAGGAACGTCCTGAACCTCGCCTGGTCCAGTCCCGGAAACAACCGGCCGATGTCTCGGTAGAGGTACGCGCGAACGTACTGCTCCATCCACATCCGCCGGAAATCCTCGCCGCCCCGCAACCACGGCTCCGGATAGCCTCCCCAACGCCAGAACTCGTGCGCCTCGACCACGTCGCCCCGCGGATGCGCGGCGCTCACCACGTCCCCCGCCCGGGCCGCCCGATCCGTCATCACCTCGAGCGCGGATGAAGGACGCCCCGACCGGATCTCGGCCCACGACAACGGCGCCATCTCGATGACCGCGATCCTCCCCGCCAGCGATTCGGAAATGGACTTCAAGAGAGCCGGCGAACTGGACCCCGTGACGACGAAACGCCCACGCTCCGCACGCCGCTTCTCGGGATCCCAAAACCCGAATGCGAGGAGCAACGACGACGTAGCCCTCCTCGGCGAGAGTAGTTCCGTCCGATCGTTGCCGCGGGGCCAGCGTGCCACGCCGTCCCACGCCAGAACTCCGTCCGAGCCTGGATGGGCTGTCCCGCGCAGTGACGCGCCTTGCACTTCGGCGTCCGACACGGCCGCGTTGAACATCTACCCCTCGTCCGGTGGCTGCCGGGCCGGCCGGCCGACGATCAGGCGCGTGCGGTGCTCGTCGCCCACCGGGATCGCCGAAGGGTCCTTCGCGTACCACTGCGAGAACCCGCACGCCCGGCACGTGTAGAGGTTGAGCGGTCCGTGACCGTGTCGCGGGTTCCTGCCGCGGGCAACCCAGCGCGGATCGTAGGTCACGCACATGCGCCTCTCGAGGTCCTCGTGCCCGAACTCCGCCAGCTCGCACTCGATGACCTCCCCATGCCCGCATGCCGGGCAAATCCCCTGTCGGATGTCCTGCATCGCCTTCCTTTGCCGCTCGACCGGCTACAACGTGCATCTTCGACCGTCTCATTCGCGGCGTCAACCGCGTTGCGGTCCCCGAAGACCCGATCGTCGGGTCGATACGGGTCGGCGGACGGCGCACGTCGATGACCCCGCTGGCGCACCACGACGGGCCGGACGTTGATGCGGTTGGCCAGCTCCAGCGCCTCGGTCGCGCCGCCGTCGTGGACGGTCGTCCCGTCTCTGCCGTCAGCAACGGTGCGTAGATTCGCCCCGGTGGCCCTGCCGGGGCATCGCGCGGCCTGTCGGTCGCCGAGATTCCTGTAGAGCGTGGCGCGATGGACGCCGAGTTGCCGGGCGACCTGGCGTGCTGAGAGGTTCGGGTTGGCCATCAGGGTGCGGCCCATCTCGAGCTGTTCGGGCGTGGAGGCTCGGGGGTGGCCGAGCTTGGCGCCGCGGGCGCGCGGCGGTGAGGCCGGCGCGGGTGCGTTCGCGCAGGACGTCGCGCTCGAACTCGCTCGGCGCGGCGAAGACGTGGAAGGAAAGCTTGCCGGCCGGCGTGGCGGTGTCGATCGACTCGTGCAGCGAGCGCAGGGCGACGCCTCGTTGGCCGATCCGCGTGACGATGTCGATGAGGTCGCGCAGCGAGCGGCCGGGGCGATCGAGCTTCCAGACGACGATGGTCAGTTCCCGCCGCGACCGGAAGATTTCGACAACGCCGTGCAGAAGGGCGAGCAGGGTTGCGAGCATGGCGGCGGAACCTGCCTACACCCGGGCAGAAGGTCAACGATCACGGGGTGGACCAGCTTCTGTCGATGGACAGCCCGCGTCCAGGCTCCGCATCCCACTATGCCTCCGGAACGACACAACGACGGGTCCGTTCGGCATCGGCAGCGACGGCGCGGTCTTGCGCCATCGGCCGTAGGGCACCTCCACGAACGCCGAGGCCCACGTCGAGCGCAGGTCAGCCGGTCGGAGCGTCGGTCGGCGGCTCGGTGAGATCGACGGTACCGGCGGCGTAGTTGATGGTCAGGACGAGGCAATCGAAGTAGTCGGCACCCAGCAGGCCGTCGACTTCCGTGGTCGTCGTCAGCTGGTGGCAGGCCAGTTCGAAGCCGCCACGCTCCCAACCGAGGGCGCGAATCCGGGGGGCGACGACCATGAACCCCTCTTCGTGACCCAGCGGCGACGAGATGCGGGACCGGCGGATCGCGTCCCGTTCGGAGAAGCCCAGGCGGAGCGCGATCTGTGTGTCGATGATCGTGCGGTCGGTGCCGGTGTCGAGCACGAACACGAGATCGCTCGGCGGGCGCCTCGGACCCCAGACGCGGACGGGAACGGACACGAGGCGAGTGCCAGGTCGGAAGCGGATGCGCATCCCGACCTATCGGTGCAGGTTCAGGATGCCGCAGAAGCCCGGACGTGGACCGCCAACGAACCAGATGGCGAACGCGTCATCGAAGGTGTCGATCGCTCGATGGGCGGCCGTGCGGTCCGGCGTGTGCGCGACGACGACGCCGTCCTTGATGATCGTCGCATCGTCGTGGACGAAATCCCGTACCACGACCCACTCGCCGGGAAAGGCCCGCTCGATTTCTTCGTAGGTCATCCGTTCGGCCATGGTCCGAGCGTACGCGGCGACCTGCACGGGGGCAAGTTCCCGGTCGAGCACGAAACGTAGGTTGTCCCAAAGCGTCCCCAACGGGACGACGGTTGTAAGCCGGAATCCGTCGGGATTCTCGTCGTCCTACGCGGCTCCGCACGCGACGGCTGGTGGAGCGAGGTCGCGTGAGGCAGACCCGGCGGAGGCGGCTCAGCCGTCCGCGCACCCGAACCGCGCGAACTTGAGACCGCCGTCCATGTAGAGAACCGTCTTCCAGAGCACGCCAAGCTCGGTACCCGTCCAAACGACTCCGGCAGGCCGACCCAACTCGGACGTCGAAGTCAGGACGACAGGATCGCCGACCAACTCTCCGTCTGCGTCCAGGAACGCCACGCTTACCCCTACGGCCGGTCCCAGGGCGGCTGCTACGCCAACTGCCCGCCCGGGACGCACTGCAACGAGGATACCGGCTACTGCGACCGGGTGCCGTGCGTCACGGCGCGGCGTCCGCCTCGTGCCGCTCGGCTGACGACGACTCGGGCTGGCCGTGCAAGATGGAGTCGAGGGCCTCGCGGGCGGTGAGGCGCGGCGAGTTGCATGAAGTGGATGCCACGGTCTGCCACAGCGCGCCGGTTGCCGTGCGGTCGGTCCGCGTGGAACCGTGCGGGAAGGGCGAGTCATCGGGAATACCAGTCGGGAAGGCCGTCGGTTTGGGCCGCGGTCCGGCACGGACTTCCCTCCCCCGTCCACTCGGTGGGCGGCTTATCGCCGACGGCGGACACGAGCCCGCTTGCCGACGCGCTCGATCTTCGTGTCGAGAATGCCCACCGCTTCGTGAGCGAACGCCTCCAGGTCGTCGTACAGAACTTCGCCGCGACGCAAGGCGTGAAAGCTCACCCGCCACTCGCGCATGACGTTCAGCGCGACGACCTCGTCGCCATCATCTGCGAATGGGCGGACGGAGAAGCTGACGGGAATCCGGAATCGAACGGTGGGGAAGGCATCCCGCAGCCTCAAGCGAACAACCTCGGCCTCGATCAAGGCCAGAACCAGGCGGTGGATGCCTGGTTCTCGCAGCCGGGACTTCCGGTCCGCCAGAAACGCCCGGACCTCAGCCAGGCAATCGCCCATCAGGCGGTTCGTTCGGGTGAACTTCATCATCGCTTCACGCGGAGACCTCGCCGGACCACGGAACGTTGCGGCGGCCATTCTGAACTCTCGCGCGAGGCCACGATCCCGAGCGTGCCTCCGCCCCCAGGTCACGGTCAAGCCGGCATCCCGCACCCCGACCTCGCCCGCCCGAGGTCCGCCGCCGCTCGGTCCGCCGCCGCTCGGCGGTCAACCGGCGACGGTGGATGCCGTCGGCGGCGGCGAGGTGGGTCCGACCGGCGCTGCCGGGCGCTCCCGCTCCGGCGGTCGCCGCTCCGGTCCGCGCGCCCGCTCCCGCGCTGCGGTGGGCATGGTAAAGTCCCTTTCGGTGGGGCCGTGCGGGACGGCCGAATCGTGGTGGAGGTCGAGCCCGCCGCGGGGTTCGTCGTCGATTGCCCGGCCGCGCTGGCCGAGACGCATCCGCTCTTCGTCCGCGAGGCTGTCTTCGGCGTGTTGGACGTCGTGATAGCCGCACAGCCGCATCCGCTCAAGGACTTCCTGTTGCGCGTGGTCGAGATGGAGGTGCACCCTGTGGACTCGTCGCAGCACGCTTTCCGCAGGGCCGGTCACGATGCAGGTCGGAAGATCCTGGCGGAGCTTGGTCTCCGGTGTTGCGGATCCCCCGAACAACAAGCCGGACGGTAGGTGGTCGTCGCGAGGAGGCAGGATGTGGGTGGGGGGAACCGTCGGTCTCCGGCGGGATGCGACTTGCGCTTCCTAGCCGCGAGGATGCCGAAACGCGGTTGAGCTGGTAGCCCCCGGCGTGCTCGAACTCCCTGCTCGTCTCCTGTTCGTAGACCAAGTCCGCCAGTTCCCGGCCGTCCGCGATCGGCACGACTTCGACGACCGGCGGAGCGTGCTCCTCGAACCGCCGTACGCCGAAGGTGACGGTCGACAGCGGGCGCGGGGTGGCGAGGTCCTGGTCCGGCATGATCGTCTCCCAGTTGCATGATCGCCGAGGGCAACGACGGTCGCAAGTCCCGGGCGGCGGCCAGACGATCCGCGCCGACGATGCGCGAGCCAGCCGGCGCGCGCCCCGTGTGCTCCTTCCCGCGCGGGGTCGCAAGAACCTTCGCCCTTCGGTCGGTCGTCCCGCGGCCCCCGAGGTGCCGTGGTGGCGCGCGGCGATCGGCATGCTAACCTGACCTCCGTTGGTGGAGCGCCTGGAGCGCGGGAGGAGGTGGTCATGGCTGCCGTGGCGAAAGCGGTGCTGCTGGGATTCGTCCTCGTCGCCGCGCTGGTTGCCGTGGTCTTCGGGCTGCGCCGTGTTCGCGCGCCGGTCGACCCCGGCCGACGCGGGTTCCTCGGCTCGATCAAGGGCGCGTTCTACGCCGCCGTCGGCGCAGTGCTCGGCACGTCCGCCTCGTGCGGCGCGGCGAACGAGGAGCCCGAACCGAGTTGCTACCTGCCCGCGCATGACGGTCGCGCGCGACGTGCGACTTGACCGCCGCGCTGTTCGGCGCGAACGTTGCGGCGTGGGGTATCATCCTGCACGACGGCGACCGCTCGGGTGGCTTTGGATGGCGGCGCTCATCGTCGCCTTGGCGCCGACGGCCTGTGGGTCGCGTCCCGTCGAGGAACCGGCCGCGGCAGGATCGGAAGCTGACGCCGGAACCCTTGAACCTCCGCCGGCTCCCGTGCCCGGCAGCCTGCTCGCCGTGTGCTCGGCGGGCGTCCCTCCCGTTGGCCCGGGGCGGCCGGTGAGGCTGGTCGAAACCGAGATCAACGTGACGCAGCGGCTGCTGAACACGACGGCGGCCAACGATCCAATCCGACCCGACATCCAGTTTCGCCAGGCTGAACTCGACGAGGAGTTCCGCGACCTCATCGCTTCCGAGGCGGAGGAGGCGGAGGCGGGCGCGATCGAGGCCGACGAGTCGGCTGGCAGAGCGAGCGGCGGAACTTCGTGGCGAGGCGTCTCGGCTGCAGGAGGAAGCGCGCAAGTGGGCCGACGAAGCGGTCGAGATGCTCCAGGCGCTGGCCTCCGCGAGCCCGGACTGGGAACGGATTGACGAGGTTTGGCTCCACCTCGCATGTGGGCTCGATCGTCGGGCGATGCTGTCGACCGACGTGGCCGCGCGCGCCGACTTCGCCACCCGGGCGAGGACCACGTACGATTCCCAGGTGCGAGGGCGCGGTCGTTCGCCGTGAGCGTGGGCGCACGCGCGCGTCGGTGATAGGGGTCCGGGGAGAGTTCGGTTGGAGCGAGGAATCCAACGATGGACCGACTGCCTGCCGGCGTCGAACGCGTTCTGGAGAAGGCGGCCGAGGATCCGGCCTTCCGCGAGGCGTTGACGTCCGCCGATGGGACGGCCCGATCCGACGTGGCCCGGACGACTTCGATCGACCTCACGCCGACCGAGGCTGCGGTGCTGGCCGCAGCGCCGGCCGCCGAGTGCGCCGGATGATTGACAAGGTGGCCAAGACGCGGCAACGGCGACGGGCGCTGGTGCGGATGGCGCTCGGCACCGCCGCAATCGGCGCTGCCGGCGTTTGCACAGCTTCCGTGGGTGCAGACTTCCTGCTCGGGTGTCAGCACAGGCGACATTCCGCGGGAAGCAGCCCTGACCTTCCGCCTGGCCATTTCGCCGGATGGCTCTTCACCGACGACCTGACGGGGCCGCGATCCCCCCAGGAAATCCTTGGCGCGCTCCGGACTGCCGCGCCCGAGTTCGCCCGGGCGGACTGGGTCGTCGTGCCAGGAGCACCCGCTCCGGCGCGGTCCGTGGACTGGCGGGTGACGGTGACGACCGACGGGAACGTGCGGGACGCCCGACGTGCTGGGGGCCGGACCACCGCGGATCCGGACGTCGTCTTCTTCCTCTCCAGGATGCTGGAACTGCACGCCAAGTTCCCCCAGGCCGACGGCGAGACGGAGTTCACCGTCCGGTTCGTCTTCGAGCCGCGGTAGGCCCGCTCCTCACCTCGCAGCGTTCCCCCCCAGCGCGTACCCCTCGCAGGAGGTAGCCCCCCATGTTCCGCATCGACATCAACTTGTCCGGCACCCTCGCGATCGTCCCTCGTCCTCGCGGCAACGACTGGCTGGCAGACGACATCGCCCGGCTCAAGGCCGGGGGCGACGTTTGCGGCCCTGGGGTGTGACGCCCAGGGCCTACTTCCCTGCGGAGCCGTCGCGGAATGACATCCTTGCAGCCTGGAACCGCCACTTCGGCGGACGTTGAAGTCGCCCAGGTCTCGCCCCACGGCGTCTGGGTCTGGGTGCGCGGACTCGAGTTCTTCCTGCCCTGCGATTCGTTCCCGTGGTTCCTGGGTGCCACCATCCGCCAGATCCACAACGTCCGGCTGCTTCACGATCGGCACCTGCATTGGCCCGAGTTGGACGTGGATCTCGAGCTGGATTCGCTCCAGCACCCTGACCGCTGCCCGCTGGTCTGCCGGCCCTGACGCACCGGATCGCCGTCGCTCCCCGCACTCCCCGCACTCCCCGCACTCCCCGCGGCGGGGCCCGCAGCGCGATTGTCCCCAGCGGCAGTCTCCGGGTAGAGTCCGGCCGCGCGCGGGTGGTGCGGGATGTCGGGCGGCGAGACGATCACGTTGCTCCTCGGCCTGGTCGTGGCGGGCTGGACCTGGACGCGGTGGTACGTCGACCTGCGGCGCGTGGCGCGGCTGCGGCGCGGCGCCGCGCACCGGCTCGCGCCGGCGCTCGCCCCGCTGGCGGCCGCCGCGGCGGTCTGGCTCATCTTGCGACACTGGGCCTCCTTCGACGTGCGCGACTCGTCCACCTACCTCTTCTTCTACATGGTGCTGGGCGGCGCCTGGGTGGGCATGGTCGCCCGGCTCGGGTTTCCGCGCCTGGGCGTGAGCGCCCGCGACGACGCCCTCGAGCGGGCCAACGTGCCGGCCTCGCTGGCCGTCGGCGGCGCGGTCCTCGGCACCGCCCTCTGCTACGCCGGCGCCAACATCGGCGACGGTCCGAGCTTCGCGGTCGTGGTGTTCTGCGCCGGACTGTCCACCACCGCCTTCCTGCTCCTCTGGCTGCTGGTCGAGCTGGCCGGGCGGCTCTCGGAGAGCCTCACCGTGGAGCGCGACCCGGGCGCCGGCTGGCGGGCCGCCTGCCTGTTCGTCGCACTGGGGGCGATCCTCGGTCGCTCGGTGGCCGGCGACTGGGTCTCGGCCGAGGCCACGGTGCGCGACTTCGCCTTCCACGCCTGGCCGGCGGGGGCCTTGGCGGTCGGCGCCGCGGCGCTCGAGGCCGGCCTGCGGCCGTGCATCGCGCGCGCCCGTCTGCCCGTGTTCCTGTCCGGACTGTTGCCCGGAGCCGTCTTCCTGGGCGCCGGCGCGCTGCTCGTGCTGGATCGGGGGCCGTGGTGATTCCGGACGCCGGACGGAGGGCCTCATGACGACGACCAGGGAGCTGGTGTACGAAGCCTGGGCGCCGCCCGACGCCCGCTGGTCGGCGTGGGCCAAGCCGACGCTCTTCGCCTCGGTCCAGGACGGCGAGGCGGCCGAGGCCCCGGCGCTCCTCCCGCCCGCGCCCTACGACGTCTCGTCCCTGCCCGACCCGGCTTCCGACCTGGCGCTGGTCGTCGACCTGCCCGGGGTCGACTCGGTCCGCGCCGGGCTGGCGCTGGCCGCCCGCGGCTACCGGGCCGTCCCGCTGTTCAACGCCTCCGACGGGCCCAATGCCGTGCTCGACACCGCACGCATCCGCCTCGCGCTGGTGGGCGCCGTCGGCCGGCTCGAGTCCCTGCGGCTCCCGCCCGACGCCCCACCCGTCTTCCTGCTCGACGCGGAGCGCTGCGAGCCGCGGCACATGCCCGAGCCGGGGATGTTCGACAACCGCTGGGTGGTCCTGCCCCAGGACTTCCCGTCCGCGTCCGCGCTGCTGGCGCGCGGCGTGCGGCGGGCGATCGTCGTCCAGAAGCCGCTGGACATGCTGCGGGCCGACCTCGGCCACGTCCTGCGGCGCTGGCAGGAGGGCGGTATCGCGATCTTCTGGGTCGAGCCGTCGATCTCCGTGGTCACCCCGGTCGACGTGCCCAAGCCGAGCCGTTTCCGCGGCCTGTGGTACCGGCTCTCGCTGATCGCCGGGCTGCGCCGGAACGCCTCCGGAGGGTTCGGCTCTCCGATCCCCGTGCCTCCGCCGCCAGGCAGCGGGGGTTTCCATGGAGGCTGGGGCTAGGATGACGGGCGCCCCGGCGTTGCGCGCCGGTCCCGCGCTGCCGCCCGGCGAGTTCCGCCTCCTGCAACGGCACGCCATTTTCGAGGCCTGCAAGTGGGATCCGCAGGTGGGCGACACCGCCGTCCTGGCGGATTTTCCGCTGGTGGTGGCCCGGGCGGCATGGGAAGCGCTGGCTCGTCAGGCCGAGACCCTGGCCGCGGAGACCCTGGCGGCCGAGTCCGAGCTGCTGTCCCGGCCCGACCTGCAGCGCCGCCTCGGCCTCCCCTGGGTGCTGCGGCGGGCGCTCACCCGGGCCGGCGCCGCGGGCGCCTCGCCCGGCATCGCCCGCTTCATGCGATTCGACTTCCATCCGGTGGACGACGGCTGGCGGCTCTCCGAGGTCAACAGCGACGTGCCGGGCGGCTGGAACGAGGCCTCCGGGTTCGCGCGGCTGATGGGCGAGCACTTCCCGGGGTCGGCGCCGGCCGGGGATCCGGCGGGTCGGCTGGCCGACGCCGTGCGACAGGCCACGGGGCCGGGCGCGCACGTCGGCCTGTTGCACGCCACGGCCTATGCCGACGATCACCAGGTCATGCGCTACCTGGGCCGGGAGCTGGAGGCGCGCGGCGGCCGGCCCGCGCTGTTGAGCCCGGCGCAGCTCGAGTGGCGCGACGGCCGCGCTTTCGTGCTGGGGGACGGCGGAGGCGAGCTGCAGGCGCTGCTCCGCTTCTTCCCCGCCGAGTGGCTGCCCAACCTGCCGCGCCGCTGCGACTGGCGGCGCCACTTCCACGGCGCCCTCACGCCCGCCGCCAATCCCGGCTCGGCATTGCTGAGCCAGAGCAAGCGCCTGCCGCTGGTCTGGAGCGAGCTGCGCACCCCGATGCCCGCCTGGAAGGCGCTGCTGCCCGAGACGCGCGATCCGCGCGAGGTCCGATGGCCGGACGACCCGGAGTGGGTGCTCAAACCCGTCCTGGGCCGGGTGGGCGAGGGGGTCGGCCTGCGCGGCGCCACTCCGGCCGCCGAATGGAAGCGGATCGAACGCGATGTCCGTCGCCATCCCGCATGCTGGATCGCGCAGCGCCGTTTCGCCGCCCGGTCGCTGGGCGGCCCCCGCGGCCCGTTCTACGCCTGCCTGGGCGTCTACGTCGTGGACGGCCGCGTCGCCGGCGCCTACGGCCGCGTCAGCGAGGGCCCGCTCACCGACATGCACGCGGCCGACGCCGCCGTGCTGGTCGATCCCGAACCTCGACCCTGAGGCAACCGCCGTTCGAGGCGCAACGCCTCGCCGCCGGCGCCCCGCCTCGCGCCAACCCGACCAGAGGCGGCGGAACGTCACGGCGAACACAAAGCGTGCGGTCAGGCCGGGGATCACCAGCGGCCGCGGCACCACCGGCATTCCGCCGAGCTCCAGCCCCGCGGCGCCCACCGGCGGCCGGTGCGGCGACCTCCGCTCCGAACGCGGCGAACCGCCGCTCGAATGCGCCCGCGATCCACCAAGGGTGCATCCCCCCAACTGGGGGCGACGCGCCGCGCTGCGGACCGGAAGAGGAATTTCGCGCAGAGCCGCAGAGCGGCAGAGCCGCAGGGTAGGGCAAGTGACCCGGTAGCGGGGGCGGCGTGTTCAGCGTCGGCGGCGGC
>JACRCZ010000067.1 GCA_016218765.1 Deltaproteobacteria bacterium
CCCCCCCCCGTCGTGGCGGTCGCCGCGCGCCCGCCCGCGTCCGCCCCGCCCCCGCGCAGCGCCGTCATCCCCAGCCGCACGACGCGCATCGCCAGGCGTCGCGCCAGCGCCTGCGCGAAACCCAGGTCCCGGCCGATGAGCGCCTGGAAGACGTCCGCCCCCATCCGCAGCACCACGCTCGGCTCGTCCGCCTGCACCATCTGCGGGTGTGCGCTGCCCAGCAGCGGCGCCACCTCGCCCAGGAGGTCGCCGGGCCGGAGCTGCTCCAGCACCGTCTGCGCCCCCGTCGCCGCGTTGACCGAGACCACGCTCGCCTTGCCGCGGAACAGGATCCCCAGCCAGTCGCCCGCCGCGCCGGCCCGCAGGATCGGGGCCTGCGCCGAGTAGTCCAGCGCCTGCATGCGCGACGCGACCCCGGCCGCCAGCGAGGCGTCCGAGATCAACCGCGACGAGAGCAGGAACTCGCGGATCGCGTCGGGCCCGATCCCCGCCGCGCCCCCGCCCCCCGCCGCCGGCGCGGCCGGCATCTGCGTGCCCCGCGGCTGCGCCGCTCCCGCCGGCGCGGGCGGCGTCTGCGTGCCCCGCGGCTGCCCCGCCCCGCTCATGCGTCCGTCGTCGCCCCCCGCCCCGTACCGTCCGGCCATGCCTTGCTCCCCAGAGCACGGGCCGTGCCCATCCGCTCCCCCCGTTCTTCCGGACGGCCCGCGCGCCGCGCCGCAACGCCCGAAACTGACGGGTGTCTCGTGCGAAGTCAAGTCGCATGGCCGGGGAACGAGCGGACCCGTCCGGCGCGATTCCAGGTTCCTCCGGCCGGTCCTTGGCGGCTCCAGGACCCACGGCGTATACTCCCGCCCGGCGAGGGGCGTGGAAATGACACGACACAGGTGGCGGGCGCTGGGAATCGGGATGTTGGCGGTCGCCGCCGCCGTGGCCTGCGCCGTCGCCGACTACGGCCAGGACGCGGTGGATCCGCCGGAGGACGCACGCGCCGAGGACGCGGCCCCCGTTTGCGATTCCGGCGTCTGCCTCCGCACGTGCGTCGGGCTCGGACTCGCCGGCGGAAGCTGCTTCGACGGCGAGTGCCTCTGCGTCTCCGGCGACGGCCCCGCTCCCGACGGGGCAGGCGACGGTTCCGTCGACGCCCCCGAACCGGACGACGGCGGCGGCGCCGACACGCCCCCGCCCGTCTGCGACCCCGCCACCTGCGACTCCGCCTGCCGCTCCATCGGCTTCCCCGCGGGCAACTGCGTCGCCGGCGATTGCCTCTGCGGCGGCGGCGCGGACGCCGACGCGGACGCGGACGACGTCGCCGCCGAGGACGTCTTCGTGGACGACGGGTCGGTCGACGACGGTACGCCCGACGACGGGCCGATCGATGACGGGCCGATCGATGACGGCGCCGCCGACGAGGCACCGCGCGACGACGGCGCCG
The DNA here is from genome assembly GCA_016218765.1 of Deltaproteobacteria bacterium. Classification (GTDB taxonomy): domain Bacteria; phylum Myxococcota_A; class Polyangia; order DRWM01; family JAAZOP01; genus JAAZOP01. Next base: position 1,433 of record JACRCZ010000067.1, read on the forward strand.
CGGACGACGCCCCGGCCGACGAGACGACCGTCGAGGACGCTCCGGTCGACGACGGCACGACCGACGATGCCGGCTCGACCTGGGGCGTTCCGGTGTGCGACACCACCGGCGGGACCCTCTCCGACCGCGGACTCTTCGGAGGCGCCACCCGGCTCGTCCGCACCATCTCCGTCCCCGCCCTGGGTAACGGCCGCGCCGTGCGCCTCGAGATCACCATCAACTCCCGCCGCTTCCTCATCGCCTCGCTGCCCTTCGACGACATCCAGGCCACGCTCCAGTCGCCCGGGGGCGTCAATCGCAAGTTCTGGTACCACTTCGACGGCGACACGTCGGGGATGCTGGGCGACTACACGTTCTTCACGCCGTGGGTCCTCCCCGTCTGGTGGGACGCGGCCGTCGGCGGCACGTGGACGCTGACGCTCCAGGACGACGCTTTCAGCGGTGCCGGCACCACGCTGGTCTCGTGGTGCGTCGTGCCGCTCGACCCCGCCGCTTACGCCTCCACCGACACCGGCGCGCGGCTGGCGGCCTGCGACACGACCTCGCGCTCGATCTCCGACTACGCCTGCGCCTCCGACGGCACGGACTGCGAGCACCCCCTGACCGTGCAGATGCAGGTGACCAACCTGGTCCGCGCAAGCGGAGCGCCCAGCGCCCGGATCGAGACCTCCCACGGCGATGCGAGCCAGCTCCGCATCACGCTCATCGGCGCGGACGGCTCGGAATCCACCCTCTGGAACCGGACCGCCGGGCCGCTCCCCGCGACGATCCCGATCTCCACCATGTCCGGCGCCTGGATGACCGGACGCTTCCAGCTCACGATCACCGACATGGCCGCCGGCACCTCCGGCACCCTCACCAGGTTCTGCATCGAAGCGAATTAGTGCGGTGGGTTGCCTCGCCGCTACCGCCCCGGCTCGGTCTGGCCCCGCGGGTCCAGGGCGCGACCGATTTCCTCGGGCGAGGCGACGTGGCGCGCGACCGCGACCTCGCGGACCGTTCGGCCCGTCTCCCACGCCTCCCGGACGAGCGCCGCGGCGCGCTCGTAGCCGATCAGAGGCACGAGTCCCGTGGCCAGCGCCAGCGACTGCTCGTTGCGCGCGGCGATGCGCTCCCGGTCGACTTCCAGGCCGGCGAGCAGTTTTCGCGTGAAGTTGTCCGTCGCCGCGGCCAGGAGAGCGATCTGCTCCAGCAGGTTCCGGGCGACGAGCGGCAGCATGGTGTGGAGCTCGAAGCGTCCGTATTGTGCGGCCAGCGCGATCGCGGCGTCGTTTCCCACGACCTGCACGCAGGCCATGAGCAGCGCCTCGGCGATGACCGGATTCACCTTCCCCGGCATCATGCTGGACCCCGGCTGCACGGCGGGCAGGCGCAGCTCGCCCAGCCCCACCCGCGGTCCGGAGCCGAGCCACCGGATGTCGTCCGCGATCTTGATCAGCGAGATCGCGACGGTGCGCAGGGTGCCGCTCTGTTGCACCGCCGCGTCCTGGGCCGCCTGCGCCGCGAAGTGGTTGCGCGCCTCGCGGAACGGCAGCCGGGTCCGGGCCGCCAGCTTCTCCGCGACGCGGCGGCCGAACTCCGGGTGCGCCCCCGCCCCGGTCCCCACGGCCGTGCCGCCCAGCGCCAGCTCGCGCAGGTGCTCCCGCGCCGCCGCCAGCCGCTCCAGCCCCGCGTCGATCTGGGCCGCATAGCCGGAGAACTCCTGCCCCAGCCGGATCGGCGTCGCGTCCTGCAGGTGCGTCCGCCCGATCTTCACCACGTCGTCGAACCGCCGCGATTTCTCCAGCAACTCGTCCCGCAGCCGCTCCAGCGCCGGCGCCAGCCGCTCGGACAGCTCGCACTCCGCCGCCAGATGGATGGCGGCCGGGAAGACGTCGTTGCTCGACTGGCCGAGGTTCACGTGGTCGTTCGGGTGCACCGGCTCGTTCGCCCCGAGCTTCGAGCCGAGCGCCACGTTGGCGCGGTTCGCGATGACCTCGTTGGCATTCATGTTGCTCGACGTGCCGGAGCCGGTCTGGAACACGTCGACCGGGAAGTGGGCGTCAAGCGTCCCGTCCGCGACCTCCTCCGCCGCCGCGGCGATCGCGCCCGCCCGACGTTCGTCCAGGAGCCCCAGCTCCCGGTTGACCTCGGACGCCGCCCCCTTGATGAGCCCCAGGGCGCGGATCATCGCGCGGCCGATGCCCCGGCCTGAAATCGGAAAGTTGGCCACCGCGCGCGCGGTCTGCGCCCCGTACTGCGCTTCCGCCGGCACCCGCATCTCCCCCATCGTGTCCCGCTCCACCCGCGTTCCCGGCACGTCCGCCACGTCCCCGTCCTGACATCGGTGTTCATCGGTGTCCATCGGTGGTTCCTTCGGTTCCGCCGGGCCGCATCCTGCATCTGTGTTCATCTGTGTTCATCTGTGGTTTCTGCCCTACGCCGGAGGCGGCACCAGCACCTCCGCCAGCGCCGCGGCCAGCCGCGCGGAGGACCACCCTCCGGGCTCGTCCGCGAGCCGCCCGACGAAGTCGGCGTGCCGGCGGCCGCGCCGGTACGACGGCTCACGCGGCGGATGCTTGAGGTACCGCTCCATCAGCTCCAGCCGCGGCTCCACCAGCAGCGACACGCCGTACAGCGCCGCGCCCTGCGGGCGGTAGATCGACGCGCCGCCGACCTTGCGGTCCCCGACCACGAGGTCGGAGACGTCGACCGTCCCCACGCGGTCCAGTCCGATTCGTCGGAGACCGCGGAGCATCCACGCGGTGAAGGACGCGAACAGCTCGCGGATCCGCGGCAGTCCGTCCTGCGGGATCGCCGCGGCGACGATGACGTTGCCCGGGTCGAGCACCACGGCGCAGCCCCCGCCCGGTCGCCGCCGGATCGGCACGCCGTCGGCCCCGCACTCCGTCTCGCACAGCTCCAGCTCCGGCCGGCTCCCGCGTCCCAGCACCACCGACACCCCGTCCGGGCGGTAGACGCGGAACCCCGGCGTTCCCTCGCGCGCCGCCGCCGCGAGGTCATCGTCGAAGTCGTATCGCGCCACCGTCGCCTCGCCCTTCGCCGTCTTGCAGCGTTCCATCGTCCCCCCTCTTACTTCGCCTTGGGCGGATTCACGTGCACCGGGCTTCCCGCCGCCACCTCGGCCGCCTCGAGGATCGCCTCGGAGAGCGTCGGGTGGGGATGGATCGTCACGAGCAGGTCCTCCAGCGTCGCGCCCATCTCCAGCGCCAGCGTCGCCTCGGCGATCAGCTCCGACGCCTGGGGCCCGACCATGCCCACGCCCAGCACGAGGCCGGAGTCGGGGGCCGTGAGGATCTTGACGAACCCCTCGGTCCGCCCCAGCGTCCGGGCGCGGCCCAGCGCGCGCAGCGGGAACCGACCAATCGTCACCGCGAGGTTCCCCTCCTGCGCTTCTCGCTCCGTCAGTCCGGCCCAGGCGATCTCCGGGTCGGTGTAGACCACGGCCGGGATGGCGCGGTTGTCGAACGCGGCCTTGTGGTGCGAGATGACCTCGGCCGCGATCTTCGCCTCGCGCGTCGCCTTGTGCGCCAGCATCGGCCCCGGCACGATGTCACCGATCGCGAACACGTGCGGGACGGCCGTGCGGCACTCCTCGGAGACCGCCAGGCGTCCCTTCGCGTCCGGCGCCAGTCCCAGCTCGCCCAGGCCCAGGTCGTCCGTGTTGGGCGTGCGGCCGACCGCGACCAGGACGCGCTCCGCTTCGAGCGTCCGGCGTGCGCCTTCGTGCTCCACCGTCACGGCGAAACCGGCCGCGGTCCGTTCCATGCCGACGACCTTCGAATCCACGAGCATCCCGGCGAACGAGCGGTTGGCGCGGCGCACGACGACCTCGACGAGGTCGGGGTCGGCGCCGGCGAGCATCCGCGGGGCGAATTCCACGACCGTCACCTTCGAGCCCAGCCCCGCGTACACCTGGCCCAGCTCGAGCCCGATGTACCCTCCGCCGACGACGATGAGCCGCTCGGGCACTTCCGGGATCCCCAGCGCTTCGGTCGAGGTCCAAACCGGCAGGTCGCCCGCCGCCGGCATCGTCGCGACCCGCGATCCGGTGGCCACGATCGCCTGCCGGAACTCGACCGTCTCCTGGTGCTCGCCCTCGACCAGCAGCGAGTGCGCGCCGGTGAAGCGCGCCCGGCCGCGGACCACGTGCACGCCGCGACGTTCCAGGAGGGCATCGACGCCCTTGGCCAGTCCCGCCACGGTCTGTTCCACGAACTTCCGCAGCGCCGGCAGATCGATGACCGGCGGCGCGAACCGCAGCCCGATCGCCTCCGCCTCCCTTGCCGCGTCCAGCAGTCCCACGGCATGGATCAGCGCCTTGGACGGGATGCAGCCCTCGAGCAGGCACGTGCCGCCCAGCCGCGGGCGCTCGTCGACCAGCAGCACCTCGCGCCCCAGGTCGGCCGCGCGGATGGCCGCGACGTAGCCTCCGGGGCCCCCGCCGACGATCGCCAGCTCCGTCTCCTCGCGCAGCGTTCCCATCACCATCGGCGCCTACCCCTCCAGCAGCAGCGTGGCCGGGTCCGCCAGCAGCCGGACGATCTCGTTCACGAACCGTGCCGCGTCCGCCCCGTCCGCGATCCGGTGGTCGAAGGCCAGCGTGAGCGGGAGGATCCTGCGCACCACGATCTTGCCCTCCCGCACCGCGGGCTTCTCCTGCACCCGGGCCAGCCCGAGGATCGCGACCTCCGGGTAGTTGATGATCGGGACCATTCCGGTGCCGCCGATCGCGCCGATGTTCGTGATCGTGAAGGTCCCTCCGCGCAGGTCCGCCACGTCCAGCTTGCCCTCCCGCGCCTTCGCCGCCGCCGCCTCGATCGCCGCCGACACCTCGACGATCGACAGGCGGTCCGCGCCGTGGATCACCGGCACCACCAGCCCCTTGCCCGAGTCCACCGCGACGCCGATGTTCCAGTACCCCTTGGTGACGATCTCCTCCCGGAACGGGTCGACGCTGCCGTTGAACATCGGAAAGCGTCGCAGCCCCGCGACCACGGCGCGGACGACGAACGCCAGGATCGTGAGCTTCCCGCCCGGCCCGCCCGCCCGCCGCTCGCGCTCCCGCCGCCGCAGCTCCTCCAGCTCGGTCACGTCCGCCTCGTCCAGATGCGCCACGTGCGGCACGAGCGTCGCCGAGGTGACCATGCGCCTGGCGGTCTTGCGCCGGATCGACCGCAGCGGCTCGCGCGACACCGGCCCGTAGTCCTCGAAGGGCGGGAGAGGCTCGAGGTCGAGGAGGGGAAGCGAGGACGCGGAGATCCCACTTGACCGCTGAGGCCCGTCGACGGGGCTCAGGGCAGGCGCTGAGGGCACGGAGAGGAACGCCGCGCCTCTCTGTGCTCTCAGCGTCTCAGCGGCAAGTCGGTCCCTCTTCTCCGTGTCCTCCGCTCCCTCTGCGTGCGCCCTCACGTCTTCGGGCGTCACCCGCCCCCCCGGCCCCGTCGGCGTCACCCGGCGGAGGTCCACCCCCAACTCGCGCGCCAGCCTTCGCGTGGCCGGCGCCGCGGGGGGGGAGCCCTTCGACTCACTCCGTTCGCTCAGGGCGCCTGCGGCGGGCGCGGAGATCCGACTCAACCGCTGAGGCCCGTCGACGGGGCTCAGCGCAGGCGCTGAGGGCACGGAGAGGAACGCTGAGCCGGACGAAGCGGGAAGCGGGCCCTTGTCCCTGGTCGTCGGCCCGCTTCCCGCTTCGTGCTTCTCAGCGCTTCTCAGCGTACTCAGCGTCTCAGTGGTAAGTCGGTCCCCCTTCTCCGTGTCCTCCCTCCCCTCCGTGTCCTCGATCACCGCCAGGACGTCTCCCACGTGTACGATGTCGCCCGGCTTCCCGGCGATGCTCACCACTCTCCCCGTCTTCGGCGACGGAATCGTCACCGCCGCCTTGTCGGTCTCGACTTCGACCAGCGGGTCGTCCTCGCGGACGGCGTCGCCGGGCTGCACGTGCCATTTGAGGATCTCGCCCTCGTGGATGCCCTCGCCCAGATCCGGCAGCTTGAACTCGAACATGCGTGACCCCCTAGAAGTCCAGCGTCTCGTCGATGGCCCGCCCGATGCGCTCGGGCCCCGGCAGGTACGCTTCCTCGCGCGCGAAGTACGGGGTGACGACGTCGTAGCCGGTGACGCGCTTGACCGGCGCCTCCAGCGACAGCAGCGCCTTGTCGTTGATGCGCGCGATGATCTCGGCGGCCACGCCCATCGATCGCGGCCCTTCCTGCACGACCACGGCGCGTCCGGTCTTGCGCACCGACTCGACGATCGCGTTGCCGTCCATCGGCGAGATCGTGAGCAGGTCGAGGACCTCGATGCTCGCGCCGCGGCGCTCCTTGGCCGCCGCGGCGGCCTGCAGGGCCGGGCGCATCATCGCGCCCCAGGCGACGAGCGTCAGGTCCGTCCCCGGCTCGACGAGCTGTGCCTTCCCGATCGGGAGGGTCTCCTCCTGGTCGGGAACCTCTTCGCGGAACGCCCGGTACGACCGCTTCGGCTCCATGAAGACGACCGGGTCGGGATCGCGGATCGCGCTTACCAGCAGGGCGCGGGCGTTGCGCGGCCCCGAGGGGACCACGACCTTGACGCCGGGGATGTGGCCGTACGTCGCGTCGGGCGTCTCCGAGTGGTGTTCGAGCGCGCGGACGCCGGAGCCGTAGGGGAAGCGGATGACGAGCGGGACGTGGAAGTTGCCGTGAGTGCGCGACCGGTAGCGCCCGGCGTGCCCTTCGAGCTGCGCCATCATGAGGTAGCTGAAGCCGCAGAACTGCAGCTCCGCGACCGGGCGCAGTCCCGCGATCGCCATGCCGATCGCCGCGCCGACGATGCCCGCCTCCGCCAGCGGCGTGTCCAGCACGCGCTCCTCGCCGAACTTCTCGATCAGGCCGTCCGTGACGCGGAACACCCCGCCGTCGACCCCGACGTCCTCGCCCAGCACGACCACCGAGGCGTCCCGCTCCATCTCCTGGCGAAGCGCGAGGTTGATTGCCTGGACCATGGTCAGCTTAGCCACGGCCCGCCTCCGGGCGCAGCGACGCCAGGAACTCCGCCCGCTGCTCCTCGATGCTCTCGTGCCGCTCGCCGTAGACGTGCTCGAACGGCAGGTCCGGCGCCATCCCCGTCGCCGCCTCGAGCTGCTTCACCGCCTCCTCCACCTCGCGCTTGACGTCCGCCTCCATCGCCGCCTGCCGCTCCGCAGTCCAGAAGCCCTTGCGCTCCATGTACCCGCGCAGGCGGCCGAGCGGCTCCTTCTTCCACCACTCCTGTTCGTCCGCCTCGGTCCGGTAGCGCCGGGGGTCGTCCGACGTCGTGTGCATCATCAACCGGTAGGTCACCGCCTCGATGAACGTCGGCCCCTCGCCGGCGTGCGCGCGGTCGAGCGCCTCCTTCGCCACGCGGTACACCGCCAGCGCGTCGTTGCCGTCGACCTGGAACGCGGGGATCTCGTACCCGATCGCCTTCTGCGCCAGCGTCCGGGAGGCCGTCTGCTTGCGCAGCGGCACCGAGATCGCCCACTGGTTGTTCTGGCAGACGAAGATCACCGGCAGGCGCCACACCGACGCGAAGTTCATCGCCTCGTGCAGCTCGCCCTGCGAGGTCGCCCCGTCGCCGAAGAACACGGCCACCGCCGAGTCCTTCTCGCCCTTGAGCTTCATCGCGTAGGCGATGCCCACGGCGTGCGGTGCCTGCGAGCCGACGATGATGTTCATCGGCAGCGTCCGCAGCGCGGCCGGCACCGCGTTCCCCTCCTCCCACCCGTTGTGCGCGATGTAGTGGTTGGCCGGCGGAATGCCCCGCATCAGCCAGCCCGCGTATTCCCGGAACGCGCTCACGAACCAGTCGCGGTCCGTCATCGCCAGCGCCGTCGCCGCCGACGGCGCCTCCATCCCCGTGCACGGCCCGAACGTCCCGATGCGCCCCTGGCGCTGCAGCTTCAGCATCCGCTGGTCCGCCTCGCGCGCCAGCGTCATCGTCCGGTACAGCCGGACGAGCTGCTCCTCGGATAGCGACGGCTCCAGCGCCTCGTCGAGGTTGCCGTGCTCGTCGAGCACCTGCACGTACTGCACGTGGAACGGTCCGATCTCGCGCGCCGGCATGTGACGTCCTTTCGCCAGGGCCTCCGAAGCAAGCGCCGAGCATCCCGAGGCTCGGGACCCGAACATAAGAACCGCACCCCACACGTCAAGATCCCCCCTCCGGCCGCTCACGCCCAGCGCGCGTCGAAGGGCCCGCCCGGCCAGACGTTCCGGAAGCATTCCCCCGTGCCTCTGCGCCACTGCAACCCTGCGCATTTGCGCGAGGCTCCTCTCCCCCCCGCCGTTTGACACCCGGCGTGCCGCATTGCAGCATTCCCGGGCATCCGCGGGGTGGACGCCGGGAGGCCGACGATGGGACGAAACGCCATGCGAACGACGACCTGGACCGCCGCGGCCGTCGCGCTCCTCGCCGCGGGCGACGCGCACGCCGCCTGGACCCTGCGCCAGAACCAGATGGCCCAGGGCGCGGGCTACATCCGCGTCAGCGCCGGCGACGCCCTGCACGCGGTCGCCGTCGGCACGCACGAGACGCCCGACGGCAACACGTCGGGCGTCGTGTCCGTGACGACCGACGGCGGTGCGACCTGGGCCAGCGACACCCCCGACGGCGGCGTCCCGGCGCCGATGGGCATGAACATCTACTCCTGGGTCGAGATGCCCACCCCCGACCTCGCCTTCGTCACCAGCATCGGCAAGCTCCTCGTGTCCACCGACGGCGGCGCGAGCTGGACGGCCTATCGCGAGCCCGAGTGGCGTCCGCTGCTGGGTCCCACCCTCCAGGGGGTCTCGTTCGCGAGCCCCACGGCGGGGTGGATCGTCGGCACCGACGGCCTGGTGCGCCGCAGCACCGACGGCGGCGCCACCTGGACGCCGCTCGACCCCCCGGTCGCCGGCGCGAACCTCACGGGCGTGCTCGCGCGCTCCGCCACCCGCCTCTGGACGTGGTCCGGGCGCGAGACCACCGACCCCGACACGGGCGAGACGACCGGCTACGAGGGCGGCATGCTCGCGCGCTCGGTCGACGGCGGCGCCACCTGGGCGGTCGTGTTCGACGGCGAGCCGCGCGCGGTGCAGCGCGTGTTCATGCTCAACGACGCCGAAGGCTGGATGCTCTCCAACTCCATGAGCGGCCCGCGGCTCGAGCACACCGCGGACGGCGGCGCCTCGTGGTCCGACATGCCGATCCCCTCGGGCGCGGCCGGGACGCCCGACTCCGCGTGGGACGTCGTCTTCTTCGATCGCTGCGAGGGCCTGCTGCTGGTCGAGTCCGCCGAGAACACGCTGGTCTTCTACACGCGGGATCGCGGTGCGACGTGGGAGGACCAGGACCTCTCCTCGCTGCGACTGGACCTGCCGTTCCCGTTCCCGATCAAGGCCCGCCTCACGACCTTCGACTTCGCCTCGCGCGACGCCGGCTTCGCCGCGGGCTTCCACGAGTCGCTCGTGACGTACGCCGCGGACGGCGCCGGGACGAGCTGCGGCGGCGGGACGGGCCCCGGCGGCGGAGGAAGCGGCGACGACGGCTGCGGCTGCCGCGTCGCCGGGCAGGGCGGGGCGCTCGCCGTCCTCCCCGGCCTGGCCGCGTTGCTCGCGCTCGTCCGCCGGCGCCGTCTCCGCTGAGCGCGGCGAACCGCTACGCTCCCGCGATCGCCTTCGCCGCCTCGAACCCGGAGTGCACGCAGTCGCCGATGCCGATGCCGCGGTAGCTGCAGCCGCAGAGGTGCAGCCCCGCGAATGCCCGCACCCGCCCCTCGATCGCCTCGATCCGCTCCAGGTGCCCGACCGTGTACTTCGGCATCGAGCGCGGCCAGCGGTGGATCCGCGTCAGCACCGGCTCCGCTTCCAGTCCGACGATCGAGCGCAGCTCCTCGCGGAGCACGCGCACCAGATCCTCGTCCCCCAGCTCGACCAGCTCCTCGTGATGCCCGCCGCCGACGAAGGCGCGGACGAGCACGTGGTCGTCCGGCGCCCGGTGCGACCACTTGATCGAGCTCCAGGTCGTCGCGTTGATTCGCCGGTCCTCGACGCGCGGCACGATGAAGCCGAACCCCGGCAGCTCGACCCGCACGTCCTCGCGGCGGAAGCCGAGGGACACGTTGGCCGACGACGACCACTCGATCGCCGCCATCGCCGCCGCCAGCCCGCCGTCCAGCTCCCCCAGCAGCCCCGCCGCGTCGTAGGACGGGACGGCGCACACGACGTGGTCGAACGTCGCCTTGCCGTCGTCCAGCGCGAGCCGCCAGCCGTCGCCCGCCCGCGCCAGGCGCCGCACCGGCGTGCCCGAGCGGAAGGCGTCGCGCCCGACGAACGCCGCGCATCCGTCGGCCAGCGCCTGCATCCCGCTCCTGAGGGACATGAAGTACGTCATCGGCCGTGCGCCCGGTTTCGGCGGCGGCATCCGTTTCTTCGCGGCGAGCATCGCCCGGATCAGCGAGCGGTGCTTCCGTTCCATCTCGACGAAGCGCGGGAACGTCGCCCGCACGCTCATGTTGTCCGGGTTGCTGGTGTGGATCCCCGCCACGAGCGGCTCGGCGATCTTGTCCAGGCATTCCCGCCCCAGTCGGCGCGTCACGAACGATTCGAGGCTCTCGTCGGATTCGTCCCGCCGCCGGCGCACGACGAGGTCCAGGCCCATGCGCAGCTTGCCGCGCCAGGAGATGAGGCGGCTGCGCAGCATCGGCCCGATCATCGTCGGCACCATGAGCGCCACGCCGTCCGGCAGGCGGTGCAGCCTCCCGCGCGACCAGATGTACGTGCCCTTGTGCTCGTCGTTCGAGCACAGCAGCTCGTGCTCCAGGCCGATCGTGCGGATCAGCTCCAGCGTCCACGGCTTCTCCGGCAGGAAGCTGTCCGGCCCCGCCTCGATCAGGAAGGCGCCCGCGCGCTCGGTCCGCAGCTTCCCCGCGCCGCCCCGCTCCTTCTCGAAGATCGTGCAGGCGATGCCGCGCTCCTTGAGCGCCACGGCGCAGCCGAGCGCCGCGATGCCGCCGCCGACGATGGCGACCCGTTTCATGGACGGAATCGTTCCGGGGACGCCAGCGCCGCCCGGACCACGCGCGCCAGCGCCGCGACGAACCGGGGATCGTCGTTGAGCGACCGCGCGCGCCGCCACGACAGTCCCAGCCCCTCGGCGTGGCGGCGGTGCACGATGTCGATGTCGTACAGCGTCTCCACGTGGTCCGCCGTGAACCCCAACGGCACCTCCACGACGCGCCGGACTCCCTCCCGCGCGAACGTGTCCAGCACCTCCTCCACCGCCGGACCCAGCCACGGCTCGCGTGCGTTCGGCGGCACGCTCTGCCAGCCCACCGTCCAGCACGCCGCATCGAGCCGCTTCCCGATCGCGTCCCCGGCAGCCTCCACCTGGCCCGCGTACGCCTCGCCCGTCAGCCGCAGCGGCAGGCTGTGCGCGGAGAACACGTATCCCGCCTCCGCGTCGGTCCCCCCTTCCGCGATCACCTCGGCCCACGCGTCCAGGAACGCCGGCTCCGCGAACCAGCTATGGACATACAGCGCGTCGACGCCCCAGCCCGACTCCTCCAGCGCGTGGCGGGCGTGGGCGAGCTGGTCGCCCGTCGTGACGCTGGTGAAGAACGGCGACGCGGCGAGCAGCACCAGCCGCTCCGCCCCGGCCTCCCGCAACGCCGCGAGCTGCCCCGCCATCGAGGGCTCGGAGTGGCGGAACCCGGCGCGGCAGACGAACCCCTCGCCCAGCCGCGCCTCCAGCGCCGCCGCCTGCCGCTCCGTGAGCTCGTCCAGCGGCGAGCACCCGCCGATGAGGTCGTAGCGCTCCACGATCGCCCCCAGCACCGGCGGCGGGACCTCCCGACCGAGATAGTGCCGGAGGAAGACGGGGATCTCCTCCCGCGTCCGCGGACCGCCCGAGGTGAAGAACAGGACGCCGGTCACGCTCACGTCGCGTCCCCCGCGTCCGCCACTGCCGTGCGCCGGCTCAGCGCGTGCACCCGCTCGACGGCAAAACCCACGTTCTCCGGCGTGGTCATCGGCAGCACGCCGTGACCGAGGTTGAAGATGTGGCCGTCGCGGCCGCCCGCGCGCCGCAGGACGTCGGCGATGCGCTCCTCCAGCCGATCCTGAGGCGCCAGGAGCAGTACGGGGTCGAGGTTCCCCTGCACCGCGCGGTCGTGACCGACGATGCTCCACGCCTCGTCCAGCCCGAGCCGCCAGTCGACGGCGATCACGTCTCCCCCCGCCGCGCGCACCTCGGCCAGCATGTGCGACGCGCCGTTGGCGAAGTGAATGTGCGCCGCGCTCGTGTCGAGCCGCGCGAAGACCCGCTCCACGTGCGGCCGCACGAACTCGGCGTAGTCGGCCCGCGAAAGACAGCCGACCCAGGAATCGAAGAGCTGGACCGCCTGGGCGCCGGCGGCGATCTGCGCGCCGAGCACCTCGGCGCAGACGTCGGCCAGTTTTTCCGCGAGCCGGTGCCATGCGGCGGGATCCGCGACCATCATCGCCTTCGTGTGCTCGTAGTGCCGCGACGCCCCGCCCTCGATGATGTAGCTGGCCAGGGTGAACGGCGCACCGGCGAACCCGATCAGCGCCGCCTTGCCGTCCAGCTCGCGCCGGACCGTGCGCAGCGCCTCCAGCACGTACGGGATCGCTTCGGTCGGGTCGACCGGGCGCAGCCGGTCGACGTCCGCCGCGGTCCGCACCGGGTTGCGGATCGCCGGGCCGTCGCCCTTCTCGAACGCGAGGTCCAGGCCCATCGCCGGCAGCGGGAGCAGGATGTCGGCGAACACGATTGCCGCGTCCAGGTCGAAGCGCCGCAACGGCTGCAGCGTCACCTCGACCGCCAGCTCCGGCGTCCGGCACATCTCGAGGAAGCCGTGCCGCGCCCGGATCGCGCGGTACTCCGGCAGGTAGCGTCCCGCCTGCCGCATCATCCACACCGGCGTTCGATCGACCGGCTGCCGCCGGCACGCCGCCAGGAACCTCTCGGCCTTGTTCACGCTCCCCGCTCCTGTTCCCCCCCGGACCGACGCAATACATCATAGGCAGCCCATCGTGTCCACGCACCTGCCTGCTCCCATCCCGTGTCTCAAGTTTCGTGTTCCAAGTTCCGTGTTCCTAGTTCCGTGTTCCTAGTTCCTAGTTCCTAGTTCCCATTCCCATTCCCATTCCCATTCCCCATTCCCCATTCCCCGTTTGCACGCTCCCAATCCCCGCGCTACCCTTCCCGCGGACTGGAGGTACGCGATGGCACAGGCGGCAATCCGCTCCACGGTGACGCAGAAGGTCCGCGGTTTTCTCGTCCGGGAAGGCGTGCCTCTGGCCCCCTGGACGAAGCTCGACGACATCTATGGCGAGCTGTACGGACTCATGAACCGGCGGCGCGACGACCCCGCCTTCTGGCCCCCGGTCGCGCGGCTGCTCGACGACATCGTCGCCGACGTCACCGACCCGGCCTCGCCGCGCCGGCTCCCCGCGCCCCAGGCCGAGCTGCTCTCGTCGTGGGACGTGAGCTCGCTCGTCTCCGACCTCCGGCGGTCGCTGCCCGGCGGCGAGGTCCGCGGGGACCCGACGACGGTGCGCCGCTTCGGCCAGAAACTCGCCGCGCAGATGCTCGGCGGCTTCCTCCTCCTCGGCCTCGCCGCCGCCGGCTGCAACGAGGAGGACGGCGACATTCTGCCCGACGGAGGCGACGCCGCCGACGTTGCCGACGAGGCGACCTCCTGTCCCGGCGGCTCGGGCAGCGGCTGGTCCGAAAGCTGCGCGCTCGACTCGTCCTCCGTGCTCTGGTGCACGATCGCCACCTCCGGGGCCGATCTCGACGACCGGGGACAGCTCTGCACCTGCTTCGCCGCCCTCAACGAGAGCTGGCGTACCGGCCTGGCGGCGCTGTTCGCCACGGAGGACGCGGCCACCGTCGCCCGCGCGCTGGGGGAGATGATGACCTGCGTCTGCCCGAACCCCACCTTCCGCGAGGGCGCCTACCAGGATCCCGTCCACGCCCCGACGCCGACCGGCTCGCTGTGCGAGCCCGCGCCGGCCTACAAAGGCGTGTCGTTCGAACGCTGATGTCCGCGGGCTTCCACCATCCGCACGAGTCCCTCGCGCGCGTCCCCGACACGTGCTTCTGGGAGATCACCGACGCCTGCAACCTGCGCTGCATCCACTGCGAGCAGAGCGCCGGGACGAGGCGCCCCGACGAGCTGGACGGTGAGGAAGCCCTGCGGCTGGCCGACCAGCTCGCGGACGCCGGCTGCCGCTGCGTCAACCTGACCGGCGGCGAGCCGCTGGTGCGCCCCGACTGGCCGCGCCTCGCCCGGCGCCTCGCCGACCGCGGTGTCCTGGTCGCCGTCGTGACCAACGGCGTCCTCGTCGATGACGACGCCGTCCGCCGCATGCTCGACTCCGGCGTCGCCGCCGTCGCCGTCTCGCTGGACGGCGAGCGGGACGTGCACGACGCGATCCGCGTCCCGGCTTCCCGGACCCTCGGCTCCGTCTTCGACCGGGCCGTCGCCGCGCTCGACCGGCTCGCCGCCACGCGGCTCAAGCTCGCGGTCATCACGCAGGTCCATCGCCGCAACCTCGAGCGCCTCGAGGCGATGCACGAGCTGCTCGCGGCGCACCGCATCGATGCCTGGCAGATCCAGGTCGCCATGCCGCTCGGGCGCCTGCTCGAGTATCGCGAGCAGTACCTCATCAGGCCCGGCGATCTGCCGCGGCTGGAGGCGGTGGTGGCCGGGTTCGTGCGGGAGGGCCGGATCCCGATCCGCCCGGCGGACAACATCGGCTACTACGGCTGCGAGGAGGCGGTCCTGCGCCGCACGCCGAAGGGCGAGCCGGCGTTCTGGACCGGGTGCACCGCCGGGCTGCGCGTCGCGGCGGTGTGCAGCAACGGCGACGTCAAGGGGTGTCCGTCGCACCCGCGCGCCTTCGTGGTCGGCAACGTGCGGGAGCGGACCTTCGGCGAGATCTGGGCCCGCGAGGAGGGTTTTGCCTACAACACGCGCTGGAACGACGAGGACCTGGTCGGCGGCTGCGCCCGGTGCCCCTTCCGGCACATCTGTCGCGGCGGCTGCCGGACGATGGCCTTCTCCGTCACCGGCACGATCCACGACAACCCGTTCTGCCTCCAGCGCGCCGGTTCGTGATACCCTCGGACGCCGGATTCCGGCACGGAGGCCCCATGGACCAGCAACCGTTTCTCCAAAGGACCGTGACCCAGAGACTGCGCGCCTTCCTCGACGACGCCGGCGCGGGATTGCCCGCGTGGGCGACCGTGGAGGACGTGACGGACCGCCTCTGGACCACCTTGCGTGCCCGACGGGCCGACACGGCGTTCTGGCGCGAGCTCCCCGGGCTGATTGCGGCGCTGCGCTCGGGCGCGGCGCGCGATGCGCGCACCGGCCTCGCCGACCCCTCGGCCGAGCTGCTCGGCCGGTCCCGCGTCGAGGACCTCATCGCCGAGCTTCGCCGTGCCCTGGATGCGCCGCCCGAGCCTGCGGGCCGGGGCGCGGTGCGCCGCGGCCGGCCGCACCTCAGCGTTTCCCTCGCCGCCTGCCTCCTCCTGCTCGGCTCCGCGGTCGCGTGCCAGCCGTCCGCGCCCGCGGCCGGCGCCGGCGACGTCGAATCGCCGGCGCCGACCCTCGCCTCCTACGTGGAGCAGTCCGACCTCGCCGCGGACGCCAAGGCCGAGCTGCGGGAATGCCTGCCGGGGCTCCCCGTGCAGCGCTCCGACCACCTGGTCGCCCTGTTCCGCGACTCGCCCCCGGACGTCGTCGCCCGGACCCTCGAGTTGCTCCTCGCGCCCGGCGCGGAGTGCGGTCCGCCCGTGGAGGTCGCCCCGCCTCCGCTCGATGCCGGCGTGGCGCCCGGGCAGGACGGCGGTGTGGCGGAACCCCCTCCGGCCGACGCCGGGTCGCCATCCGGCCCGGAAGCCTCACCGGAGGAGGCCGCGGCGTCCGGCGACGCAGATAGCCCCGAGGACACGCGGCGCCGTCCGCCCGAGCCACCGCCGGTCCCCGTCTACAAGGGCGTTTCGTTCGACTGAGCGCTGCCGTGCCGCCGCCTGCCGTGCACCGTCCGCCTCCCAGGTTCTGCGTCTGGGAGCTCACGCTCGCCTGCGACGCGCGATGCATCCATTGCGGCTCGAGCGCCGGGGCGCCGCGCCCTGCCGAGCTCGACTCGTCCGAGGCGCTGGAGCTCTGCGATGCGCTGGCGGACCTTGGCGTCCCCCACGTGACCCTCTCCGGGGGCGAGCCGCTGCTGCGGCCCGACTGGGAACAGCTCGCCGCCCGGCTCGTCGCCCGCGGCGTCGCCGTCGAGATGATCTCCAACGGCCTGGCGCTCGACGCCGCGGCCGCACGGCGCGTCGCCCGGAGTGGCATCCGCAGCGTGACGCTGAGCGTTGACGGGCCGGAGGAGGTCCACGACGGCTTGCGCGGCGTTCGCGGCGCCTTCGCCCGCGCGGTCGCCGCCGCCGGGCATCTGCGGCGCGAGGGCCTTCCGGTCGGCGCCTCGACCCAGATCAACGTCCGGAACGTCGGCCGGCTGGAGGAGCTGGAGTCCGCGCTGCACGGCGCCGGCTTCCAGGGCTGGCAGCTCCAGCTCACCATGCCCCATGGGCGTTGCGCCGAGCACGCCGACCTCGTCGTTCCCCCCGCGGCGGTGGGCCGGATCGTCGACTTCGTGCTGGCGGCGCGGACCCGCCGCCTCCTTCCCGTCTACGCGGCGGACAACATCGGCTGGATGCTGCGCTGCGAGCCGCTGCTGCGCTCGCCGAAGGATCCCCCGGAATCGTTCTATCCCGGCTGCCAGGCCGGGCTCGACGTGATCGGCCTCACGAGCGACGGCACGGTCCGCGGCTGTCTCTCCCTGCCGCCCGCGTTCGACGAGGACAACGTCCGCGCCCGCCCGCTCGCGGCGATCTGGCGGGATGAGAGCCTCTTCGCGTTCAACCGGCAGTTCCGGCCGGCCGACCTGACCGGCGCGTGCGCCGCGTGCCCCTTCGCGCGCGTCTGTCGCGGCGGCTGCAAGTCGCTTGCGTGGGCTGTGACCGGCGGCGTCGCGGAGAACCCGTACTGCGCGCGGCTGCTCCAGACCTGACCGCCGCCCGCTGGCCCTGAGCCTGCCTGCCGAGAGCGAAGTCGAGGGGTCGAAGGGCCGCCCGCCGCCCGCCGCTACTTCGGAGCGGCCAGCATCACCAGGGTGATCTCGGGCGTCGTGCACAGGCGCAACGGCGGACCCCAGAAGCCGGTGCCCTCGTTGACGTGGATCCACGTCCGGCCGTGCCGCGCGGTGCCGCTGGAGTAGCGGAACACGAGGTCCACGATCCACTTCCACGGCCAGAACTGCCCGCCGTGCGTGTGACCCGAGAGCTGGAGCCCGACCCCCGCCGCCTCGGCCTCGTCCAGGCCCCGCGGCTGGTGCTCGAGCAGCACGAGCGCACGCGCCGGGTCGCGTCCGGCCAGCGCCTTGCGGAGGTCCGGACCGTGGCCCGGCGCCATTCCCGTTCCGGACCAGTCATCGATCCCGGCCAGGTCGAAGCTCGCGCCGTCCCTCCCCACGGACACGCGCTCGTTGTGCAGCACGCGGATCCCCAGCCGCGTCACCTCGGCCATCCACTCTTCCACGCCCGAGTAGTACTCGTGGTTGCCCGTGATGAAGTACACGCCCAGGGGCGCCCGCAGGTCAGCCAGCGGCGCCGCGACGTCGCGGAGCTGCTCGACCGAGCCGTCCACCAGGTCGCCGGTGATCGCGACGATGTCCGGGTGCAGGTCGTTGACCCGCCGCACGACGTCGGCCAGCCACTCGCGCTGCAGCGTCGGCCCCAGGTGCAGGTCCGAGAGCTGCGCGATCGTGGTGCCGTCGAGCGATGGGGGGAGCCGGGCCAGCTCGACCCGCACGCGGTTGACCACGGGCGCGCGCAGGGCGCCCCAGATCGCGACTCCCGTCAGCAGCACCGTGAGGCCGCCGACTCCGAGCGCCCAGAATCGAGCGATCGGCACCTTGCGCGCCGCGTCCGCCAGCGGGTTGGCCCAGCCGCCGAGCTTCGTCGTGGCCCAGAACCCGAGCCGCACGAGGTCGCCCACGGCGAAGAAGGCCGCGAGGAAGACGAGCATGCCCATCCAGACGTACGGGGCGAAGAGCACGAACCGCGCCGTCGCGGGCGACAGGATCCGCGAAAGCAGGAACGTCGCCGGCAGCAGCAACGCCAGCGCCACGAGCGTCCACGTCGCGATCGCCCGCCAGGGCGCCGGGAGGCCCGGGTCCCGGACCAGCCGCAGCCACAGGTACGTGTGCGCGCCGCCCAGGACCGCGATCACGACCGTGAGGAAGATAACGTACTGGAGGGCGCGGGGCATCGGGCGGCTTCTCTAGCAGCGTTGGCGATCCCGCACAAATCGAGAGGAGTCGCCTACGGCACCCCGTAGCGCACCACGGGACCGTCGCCGTCGTCCGGAATCCAGACGGCATAGTCGGGCACCGGCTCAGGTTCGGGCACCGCGTAGGCCGGCATCGGGCCCGGATACGGCTCGACGCCGTACATCGGCTGGGGCATCGGGTCGGGCACCGGCACGCCGTATTCCGGGATCGGAACGGCATAGGCCACCGGAGGCTCCACGTCCCGCTGCGTCGTGCCGCCGTCGTCCCGCACCCGCCGCCCGTCGTCGCGTCCGCCCGCGTCCCGATCGTCCTCGTGATGCTCCTCGTCCGGTCCGCCGCGCCAGACCCTTCCCCCCGCGTCGTCGTCCTCCCCCGCGCCGTCGCGGTCGCCCGCTCCGCCGTCGCCGCCGGGTCCGCCCCGAAACACCGTTCCGCTCGAATCGTCGTCCGGGCCTGGTGCGCCTCCACCGTCCGGCGCGTCCTCGTCGTCGGCCGGCTCGCTCTCGCGCCCGCCGCCGGCGTCCGCGCCCGACGTCCCGCCGTCCTCTTCCACCTGCACGGCTTCCTGCGGCCGGTCGGCCTCGCCGCGGCGCGCTCCGGAGCACGCCTTCATCGGGAGTGCTGCCAGCGCAGTCAGGACGAGCGTCCGGAACACGCGCGCCGGCCGGACCCGCGGTACCGGTCTGCTCACGGCGCTCGAATCATCATGATGTTCGCCGGTTGGATGGTCAGGCCGCTTGTCTTCCTTCATCTGTTTCGACCTCCCGGAAACGACGGACGGATTCTACCTACGCGCCGCACCGCCGTGCGGTTTTCTTTCGTCGGATCGTGCCATACTCCCTCGTCCAAGGTTCGCGATGACACGAGCTCCAAGTCGTGCCACGCTGGAGGCACCATGAGTGCGCGTGCGTCTGCAGGTCGGAGGAGGATCACCGCCGTCCTGGCCGTCCTCGCGGCCCTCGGCATCGACTGCTCGCGCCGCGCCGCGCCGGCCGGCGAAGCCACCGCAGTGCCGGCCGCCGCGGGAGGGGTCATCGCCGCGGGACCCGAGGCAGGCCCCGCCGGCCGCGAGGACGCCGCTTCCTCCGACGCCGGGGTGTCGTCCGGCGCCGGACAGACGACGTCGACTCCCGCCGGGCCGGGCGACGACGCCGTTCTCCCGCCCGGCGCGTCGTTCCGCCTCGAGCCGATCGAGCAGATCCTGCTGCAGGCGATCGGCATCGCGGGCGACCGCATCGCGCTCCTGGAATGGGTCCACCCGTCAGGCGTCTACGGCGCCGACGTGGGGCGGCTGACCGTCCGCACCGTGGACGCGGAAGCCGCTGTCTCCCGCTGGTACCTCGGCGCCCCGGGCCGCGTCCTCGCCGTCTCGGCGGCCGAGCCGGTCGCCGCGGTGGGCGCCGGAGCCTCGGTCGAACTGTTCGACCTCGCCGCTGGGGAGCGGCTCGGGACGCTGGAGTTGGGCGTCGAGCCGACGGTCCTGGCCCTGGCGGGCGTCGGAGCCGCGCGGCTGCTCCTCGCAGCCGGCGCCGACGGCAAGACCCGGCTGCTGGACGCCACCGGCACGACGTTGGGGACCTGGGAGCTGGAAGGCACCACCCCCACCATCATCCGCGCCTACACCGGCGAAGGCACCTACCACGAGAACATCCTCAACGACGATCCGAGCTGGCCGGTCTCCTTGGCGATCTCGGCCGACGGCCGGTACGTCGCCGTCGGCGGCTCGGACTCCATCGTCCGCCTCTTTGATCGCGACGGCGGCCGGTCGCGCGAGCTGAAGTTCGACTGGCCGTACGTCGAACACCGCATGATGGGCGGGAACCCCGATCTCAACGAGCCGCGCGCGCTGCGCTTCTCGCCCGACGGTGGGCGCCTCGTCGCCGTCCACACGCACGGGGAGATCCTCTCCTGGTCGGTCGCCGACGGTTCGCTCGAGCGCAAGGTCGCCGGCGACTGCACCGGCGCCGAGGTTCAGGCCGTCCGGCGGCGCTGGAGCGACGATCCCGAGGCCGCGCCGTCCGCCGCGCCGCCCACCGACGACGAGCGGGCCGGCTGCGGCGGCGTGCTGGCCGCGGCGTTGTCTCCGGATGCATCCGTCGCCGCCACCGCCGTGATGGCCGGGCTGCGCGCGCGCGCGGTCCCGTCCGGCCGGTCCATCGCCCTGCGCGTCGGCGAGCTGCCGCACGACCCGATCGCCTTCGCGGGCGACGGCCGGGTGCTCCTCGCCGACCTCTACGGCAACCTCGCCCTTTGGGCTCCCGAGACGGACGCCCTGCAGACGCTTCAGACGCGGGGCTCCGGCAAGGGCATCGTCCTTCTGAGCGACGACGGCCGGATCCTGGCGCTCGACACCGAGGAGGGGAGGGTGCAGTGGAACGTCGAGGCGCGCACGCGGTCGGGCATCTTCGGCGAGGGACACGACGGCTGCGCCGGAACGACCTCGGAGGACGGCACACGACAGGTCCTCCGCGCGGCGGACGGCGCCGTCGAGGTCCACGATGCGCGCTCGGGCGAGCGGCTGCGGCGGGTCGAGGCCGGTCCGGAGAGCCGCGGCGTCTGCCTCCTCTCCGGCAACGGGACGATGCTCGCCCTGGCGGGGCCGGCCGAGACCCCG
This sequence comes from Deltaproteobacteria bacterium, assembly GCA_016218765.1. Taxonomy (GTDB): domain Bacteria; phylum Myxococcota_A; class Polyangia; order DRWM01; family JAAZOP01; genus JAAZOP01. Next base: position 22,424 of record JACRCZ010000067.1, read on the forward strand.
CCCGTGCCGATCCGTCTGATCCGCATCGCCGATGGCGTCGAGACGGGCGTCCTCGGCGACCTCTACCACGCGCAGCTTTCGCGGGACGGCAGCGTCCTCGCCGCCTTCGACTGGCAGACCCCGTTCACCCTGTACCGCACCTCGGACGGCGCGGTGCTCCACGCCTTCGACGCCGCGCGGAACGGCGGTGGAAGACCACGCGCGCTCGCCCTGGCCCCGGACGGCTCGTTCGCGGTCTGGGCCGAGCAGGATGACGACCCGGAAGCGATGCCGATCGAGGCGCGCCGTCCCCCGGTCGCGCACCTGGTGCGCATGCCGCTCGACGGCCGCTCCGAGCCCGTCGTGCTGCTGGATGCCGACGGCTGGGCCGAGCACGCGGCGGTGTCGCCGGACGGCCGGCGGATCCTGCTGCTCCTGGAGAACGGGACGCTGCTGCGCCATGACCTCGACACCGGCGCGACGGTCCGGGCCCAGGGCGACGACCTCATGATGCCCCGCGACGTCCGCTGGCTGGGCGACCGGCCGCTGCTTCTCCTGGACTGCTACTACTCCGTGCAGCTCCGACGCGACGACGACGCCTTCACGCTGCTGGCGACGTTGCACGCGTTCGAGGACGGCGAGTGGCTGGTCGAGACCGCGGACGGGGGCTCGGTCGATGGGTCCCCCGGCGCCCCCGGGCACGTCCTCACCGTCCTCGAGGACTCCGCCGACGCTCGCCGGATCATCGACGGGGAACCCGGCTGGCGTCTCCGATACCTGGAGGGCCTGCTCCAGCAGGTGCTTGCGGTACCGGCGAACGCCGGGCCGGGACGATGACCGGCGAGAGCCGAACCGCGCCCTTCAGGGCGCGGCCATCAGCCGCGGGCTGAAGCCCGCGGTTCGGATGCGGGAAACGTCACCTGAGCGGGCCGGGCGAAGGTGACGCCGCCGTTGGGCACGACCCACACCGTCGCGTGCCGCGGCACCCGCGCCGCCGCCCACTCCAGAAGGCCGTCCACGCGGTCGAACACGCGCGCCATCCCCATCTTGTCGTCGAGATCGGCGGGGAGCTTTTCGCTGAACACTCCCAGGTGGTTGCGCCGCAACATCTGCAGCGCGAAGTGACCGACGAACACCTCCTCGACGGGCTCCCCCTTCTTCGCCTTCTGCACCAGTCCCAGGATGCGGCGCTTGCCCAGCACGCGCACCAGGGTCCGCAGCAGCGTGTACGGCAGCGTCCGCTTCGGGATCGGGATCTCGCCCAGGCCGTTCGCGCAGTAGACGCAGCCGAGCAGCGCGCCGCCCGGCTTGCAGGCGAAGACCGAGTTCCCGATGCACTTGATCGATTGGCGGAGGTCGGCGTCCATCGGGAACGAGTTCGCCAGCACGACGTCGGCGGGCTCGGGCACCTCGAGCCCCGCCAGCTCGGCGACAAACCCCGTCGCCTGACGGTGCGCGCGGACCGGATCGCCGCAGAAGAACCGCGTCGGCCGCGCCTGCTCGTTCATCGCCGCGTTGACCACGAACACGTCCTTGCGCAGCAGGCCGACCCCCTCCTCCAGATCGAGGCGCATCGGCGAGTCGGCGGCTTCGGCGCCGACGTAATCGAAGCGATCCGGCCCGACGCCCTGCAGGTGGTTGCGGCCGATCGTCTCCGCCCCCGCGCAGCCCGGAAGGAGCATCTTGAGGCCGCCGCCGAACCCGAGCAGCAGGTGCGGCTCGACCGCGCCCGCGCACACGATCAGATCCGCTTCCGCGAGCCGCTTGTTCAGGAACACGCGCGTGCCCCGCGACGTCGTGCCCAGGTCCGCCAGCCCCGCCGCGTCCTTCGCGTCGTGGCACCGCCACCGGAAACGGGTCGCTCGCTCCGTGCCGAGCTTCCGCTCGACCTCCTCCCTCCGGCTGTCGCGGTGCACCCCGGTGGCGATCAGGAACTCGAGATCCTCGTCCCGCGCCCCCGCGTGCGCGAGCTCCTCCAGGATCGGTCCCAGGAACTCGGCCACGGGCGTCGGCCGCGAGTGGTCGTCGACCACGATCACGACCCGCTTTCCCGCCAGAGACCGCTCGGCCAGCCGCTGCGCCCCGATCGGCTCGCGCAGCGCCTCCGCGCACGCCGCGGCGGCGTCCGCCGGCGCTTCGACGGACCTCGGCCGCAGCTCGCCCAGCACCCGCCACGTCCCCGGCAGCCGGACCTCCAGCGTCGCGCCGCCCCACGGCAGCCGGATCGGTTCGCTCGTCGTCCCGCGATCGCCCATCGCACCCTCCGCCGCCGCGCAGTCTATCCGGAACCGGCCCCGGGGGCGAGGCGTGGCGAGTGCGGGAAGTGCGGGAAGTGCGGGGAGTGCGGGGAGTGCGGGGGGGGGAAGTGCGGGGGGGGGAAGTGCGGGAAGTGCGGGGAGTGCGCCAAGTGCGAGGCAAAGTGCGAGGTTGTCGCGAGGCGCTCGCGCGGGTACCATGGCCCACGCTGGGGGCGCCCGGTCGGCTGAGTGGACCGGGAGGAGTGGCGAGCGGATGGTTTTTCCGGGCCGCCGGTCTGCGTGGCTTGTCCTCTTCGTGGCCGTCGTGCCCGCCTCCGCGCGGGCGCGGGCGGACGACCCGTTCGCGGACGTCGCGGCCGCCGAAACCGTCGAGGAGGAGCCGCTCGTCACCTACGCGGTCGAGATCGATTTCGTCAGCCGCTATGCCTGGCGCGGCCTGGCCTGGAGCGAGGGTGCGCAGATGCAGCCGTACGCCGAGGTGGGAGCGTTCGGCGTGTCGCTGTGGGTCTGGACCAACCTCGTGCTGCAGCACGAGGAGTTCGAGGGGCGGTTCAACGAGCTTGATGCCGGGCTGGGCTACGTCTACGCCTGGGACTGGCTCGAGGTTTCGGCCGGGCTGCAGGTGTGGTCCTACCCCTACCAGGACGACAGTCCGACGACGGGACAGGCCGATGTCGCGGTCTACGTGCCCGTCGGTCCGCTGAGCTTCTACACGCGTCAGGCCGTCGACATCGGAAGCTACGTCGGCGCCTGGTGGGGCGAGTTGGGCGTGGAGTTCGGCTGGGAGACCGACACGGGGCCGGAGATCGACGCCGCGCTGCTCACCGGCTGGGGCTCCGACAGGTTCAACGAGACCTACATCGGCCCGTCGGAGACGACGTGGAACGTGGTCGAAGCGAAGTTCGGCATCACGTTCCCCTTCGACTGGGTCTACGTCCGCGCCCACGCCGGGTGCTCGTACCTGCTGGACGCCGACCTGCGCGCCGCCGTCGATGACCCGTTCCTCGTCGCCGGCGGCATCGCGCTGGGGAGCGCAGGGCCGCCATGACCCAGCACCGCAGCCCGCCGCTCGACCCGCCGCCGGCCCCCGCCGCCTGTCCGGATCCGGCCGACAGGCCGTCGAGCCGGCGGCCGGCGGACGGGATGCCTTCGCTGTGCCGGCGGGCCGAGGCGCGTCTGCTGGTGGTGGACGACGAGGAGGCCGTCGTCCGGATGGTGGAGCGCGTCCTGCACCATGCGGGGTACGTCAACGTGCGGGGGCTGACCGAGTCGGCGCGGGCGTTGAGCGTGTTCGAGGAGTTCCGGCCCGACCTGGTGCTCCTGGACCTGCGCATGCCCGGCGTGGACGGCTACTCCGTGCTCGAGCAGCTCCGGGCCCGCATGCTCGAAGTCCCCTCGCCGATCATCGTGCTCACCTCGGACCTCAGCGCCGCCGCGCGGCAGCGCGCCCTGTTCCTCGGCGCCCTCGACTTCCTCACCAAGCCGCTCGACCAGATCGAGATCCTGCTGCGCATCGCCAACGTGCTCGAGGTGCGCTACTTCCAGCTCCGCCAGCACGCGGAGAAGGTCCTCCTGGAGGACAAGATCCGCGAGCGGACGAACGAGCTGGAGGCCGCGCAGGTCGAGCTGCTCGACCGTCTGGCGCGGGCGGCCGAGTTCCGCGACGACACCACGGGCGAGCACACGGAGCGTGTCGGTCGCATGGCCGCCCGGCTCGCCCGCGCGCTGCTCGTCGACGAGCGCGAGGTGCGGCTGATCCGCCGCGCCGCGCCGCTGCACGACATCGGCAAGGTCGGCATCCCCGACGAGATCCTCCTCAAGCCGGCCCGCCTCTCCGCCGACGAGCGCCTCGTCATGGAGGGCCACACGGCCATCGGCGCCCGCATCCTCTCCGGCTCGCGCTTCCGCGTCCTCCAGCTCGCCGAGGCGATTGCGCTGCGGCATCACGAACGCTGGGACGGGACCGGCTATCCCGAAGGCGTCGCCGGGGACCGCATCCCCCTCCCGGCGCGCATCGCCGCCGTAATCGACGTCTACGACGCCTTGACCCACGCGCGGCCGTACAAGGAAGCCTGGACGCCCGAGGCCGCGGCGGCCGAGATCGCCGCGCAGAGCGACAAGCAGTTCGATCCGTGGGTCGTCGAAACCTTCCTCGAGCTGCAGCGCGCCGGCAGCCTCCTCACCACCGGCATCCTCTGAGCGCTTGACGCCGGCCTCCGCCTCCGCGACCATCGTCGCGATGGACCTCCTTGTCGCGGGAAGACAATGGCTGCGCGACCGTACCACCCCTGCCGTCGTCTGGGGCACCCTCCAGGCCATGGCCGTCGCCTTCCGCACCGTGCCCGGGCTGCGCCGCCACCTCGCCCACGCCCACCCGACGACCGGCACGCCCTTCACCTTCCGCGCCCGCTTCCTGTTCTCCACCCGCGACGGCACCACCAACCTCCACGCCGTCTTCGCCGACGGCCGCATGCAGGTCGGCCGCGGCCGCATCGACCGCCCCGACGTCGTCGCCCGCTTCCGCGACCTCGACGTCATGCGCGCCTTCTTCACTCCCGGCGCCGACCTCTTCGGCTTCCTCCTGCGCAACGAGATCGCCTTCGAAGGAAACCTCTCCTACCTCGCCAAGTTCGGCCACATGTCCACCGCCCTCCAGCTCCGCGGCCGGCAGAGGGGAGTGCGGGAAGTGCGGGAAGTGCGGGAAGTGCGGGAAGGGCGGGGTTTCACGCACTCGGCGCACTCGCCGCACTCGCCGTACTCCCCGCACTCCTCCGAGGGACAGTTCATCGATGACCCCGGCCTGGAACGCTGGACGCTCGACGACTTCCCGCGCGCCGCCCGGCTGCTGCGCGCCCACCGCACGGTCGCGCCGGAGATCTGCACCGAGCGGCCGCGGCTCTTGACCGAGTTCCTGTTGCGCGAGCGCGGGCGCGGCGCCGCCGATCCTCCCGTCCTGCGGCAGGGCAAGGCCCTGCGGCACATCCTTCTCCGCAAGCGGGCCATCGTCCACGACGACGACCTGTTCCTGGGCACCACGACGTCACGGCGCATCGGCGTCGTCATCTATCCCGAGTGCGGCGGCACTTCGATGTGGCCCGAGCTGCTCACGATGGCCTCCCGAGCGCTCAACCCGTACCGCATCTCGGACGAGGACGTCGCCGTCCTCGATCGCGAGGTCTTCCCCTTCTGGATGGACGACAACGTCCGCGAATGGGCGCGCCGCAAGGAAGGCGACCCTCTGGCCCTGCGCCTGGACGAGCGCTTCGTCCTCTACTTCCTGTGGAAGAACCACGCCGTCTCCCACACCATCGCCGACATGCCGCTCGTGCTCTCGCGCGGCCTCCTCGACCTGCGTGACGAGGAGCAGCGGCGCGAGGCGGAGGCGACCGGCGCGGAGACCCGCGCGTTCCACCAGGCCGCCCAGGCCGCGATCGACGGGGTCCTGGACTACGCCGACCGTCTGGCCGATCGCGCGCTGGCCGCCGCCGACGCCCTCGACGCGGCCCGCGACCCCGCGGCGGCGGCGCGTGTCGCCGAGCTGCGCGAGATGGCCCGCATCGCCCGCAAGGTGCCGGCCCGCCCGGCGGAGTCGCTGCGCGAGGCGCTCCAGGCCGTGTGGCTCGTCTTCCTCTGCCTGCACCAGGAGAGCACCAACGCGGGCCTCTCCGTCGGGCGCCTCGACACGTGGCTCGAGCCGTTCTTCCGCCGCGACCTCGAGGCCGTCGCCGATCCGGCCGAGCGCGAGCGGCGGGTCCATGCGGCGCTGGAGCTGGTCTGCGCGTTCCTGCTCAAGTTCACCGACCACCTGCCGATGGTCCCCGACATCGGCAACCGCCTCTTCGGCGGCTCGTCCTCCGATCAGGTCATCACCCTGGGCGGCGTCACTCCCGACGGCGGGAGCGCGGTCGGCGACATGACCTGGCTGTTCCTCAAGGCCACCGAGCTGCTGCGCCTGCGCGACCCCAACATGAACGCCCGCTACGCCGCCGGCGTGAACTCGCGCGCCTACCTGCAACGGCTGTGCGAGGTGAACCTGCTCACGCGCGCCACGCCGTCGATCCACAACGACGAGGTCGTCGTCGGCTCGCTCGTCGCGCAGGGCTTCGCCCGCGAGCACGCGCGCGACTGGGGCGCGACCGGCTGCGTCGAGCCGACGATCTGCGGGCGGCACTTCGGACACACCAACTGCATGATGTTCAACCTCGTCGCGCCGCTGGAGATGGCCCTGCGCGACGGCGTCCATCCTCTCGTCGGCCCCGAGCGCCTCGGGCCCCCCACGGGCGACCCGCGGGGCTTCGCCGCCTTCGAGGATTTCGTGGTCGCCTACGAGCGCCAGCTCGCGTGGCTGCTCGACATGTCCGTCGCGGGCAACGACCTCCTCGGCCGGGCGCACCAGGCGCTGCGCCCGACGCCGCTGCTCTCGGCCCTCTTCGAGGGCCCGCGCGAGTCCGGCCGCGACCTCATCGACGGCGGCGCGCGCTACAACACCTCGGGAACCGCGATGATCGGCCTGACCGACGTGGTCGACAGCCTGTCGGCCATCCGCGCGCTCGTCTTCCAGCGCCGCACCGTCGACTGCGCCGCGCTCCTCCGCGCGCTGGACGACGACTTCGTCGGGCACGAGACGCTGTTGTCGGAGATCCGCACCCGCGTGCCGCGCTTCGGCCAGGACGACCCGCTGCCGGGTGAGCTCGCCGCGCGCATCCAGCGCTTCGTCTTCGACCGGTTCCAGGAAAAACGCAGCTACCGCGGCGGACGCTACGTCCCCGGCTACTGGAGCATGTCCAATCACGTGGCCTTCGGCACGCTCTCCGGGGCCCTGCCCAGCGGTCGCCGGCGCGGCCAGGCGTTCACCCCGGGCCTGACCCCCGCCCCGCTCTGCGGCGCGCCGCTCACCGAGCAGATGCGCGCCGTCGCGGGCCTCGACGCCCGCGTGATGCCCAACAACATCGCCTTCAACGTCAAGCTCGCCCCCGGCGCCCACGACTCCCACGCCCAGCTCCTCCAGCGCCTCACCGCCTACGCCGAAGCCTACTTCGCCCTGGGCGGGATGCAGATCCAGTTCAACGTCGTCTCCAGCGCCACCCTGCGCGACGCCATGGATCACCCCGAACGCTACCCCGATCTTCTCGTGCGCATCTCGGGCTACAACGCCTACTTCGTCGAGCTCAACGCCGACATGCAACGCGAGCTGATCGAGCGCATGGAACACTCCCTTGGCTCCTGACGTCGCCCTCATCGCCGACATCAAGCGCAACGCCCTCGACGACGGCCCCGGCATCCGCTCCGTCGTCTTCTTCAAGGGCTGCCCCCTGCGCTGCGTCTGGTGTCAGAATCCGGAATGCCTTTCCCCCGCGCCGCAGCTCCAGCCGCTCCCCGAACGCTGCACAAACTGCGGCGCCTGCATCTCCGCCTGCCCCCACGGCGCCGCTCGCCCGCTCGCCTCCCCCGCCGCTCGCCCGCTCGCCTCTCCCCCGCCGTGCCGCGCCTGGGGCGCTTGCGTCCCCGCCTGTCCTTCCGCCGCGCGTCGGATCGTCGGCACGGCCTGGTCGCCCGACGCGCTCGTCGAGCATCTTCTCCGCGATCGGCCGTTCTACGACGCGTCCGGCGGCGGCGTGACGCTCTCCGGCGGCGAGGCGACCCTGCACCTCGAGTTCGCCGCCGACCTCGCCCGCCGCCTCGCCGTACGCGGCGTGCACGTCCTCCTGGAAACCTGCGGCTGGTACGACGGCGAGCGCTTCGAGCGCGAGTTGCTCCCGCACCTGGGGGCGGTGTACTTCGACCTGAAGCTCGCCGACGGCGCCGACCACGTCCGGTTCGCGGGGAGGGGCAACGAGCGAATCCTGGAGAACCTCGCGCGCCTCACGCGTGCGTCGCGCGAGCGGCTGCTCGTCCGCGTGCCGCTCGTTCCCGGCATCACCGATGGGACCGCCAACCTGCGTGCGATCGCCGGGATCGTGCGGGCGCTCGGCCTGCCGCGCGTCGCCCTGCTGCCGTACAACCCGCTGTGGCTTCCCAAGCGTCGCGCGCTGGGCCTCGACATCCCTTACGAGCGCGCGGAGTGGATGGCGGCGGCCGAGGTGGAGGGCTGTGCCGAGGTGTTCCGGGCAACCGCGATCGAGGTGGTGGGAGGGGAGGGCGCAGAGGGGAGGGGGGGAGGGCACGGAGATCCGGCTTACCGCTGAGGCGCTGAGGGCGCTGAGAGGAACGCTGAGATGTCGGCATCGGACAAAGGTCCGCTTCTGGCTCGGCTGCTCGCGCCGGCGGGGCCGCCGAGCTTCCGGCGCGTGGAGCGCGCCGGCACGGCCGTCGTTGCGGTCCCGGGCGCTACTGCGTGACGTACCTTCTGCTCGCGCCCCGGTCCGTCGGCGTGATCGACCTGGGCTCGCAGGCCGACATCCCCGTCGTGCTCGACGCGATGCGCGTGCTGGGTCGAGCGCCGTCCGAGGTGTGCTGGGTGGCGCCGACCCACCTGCACTTCGACCACGTGCTGGGCATCGATGCCTTCGCGCGGCGCCTGGGCGTTCCCATCCTCCTGGGCCGCGTCGCGCACGAGGCGACGACCGGGCGCCGGCGCCTTCGCTTTCCTTCCCGCCTCCACCTGCTCCGCGCCATCCCGACCTGGCCGATGCAGGGCCTGCCGTTCCCGCCGTGGGCCGACTGGCGCGACGGCTTCGGCTTCGGTTTCCCCGGGGCGCCGAACCGATTCCGCGCCCGGCAGCTCGCGCCGCCCGAGCACGGCGCGCCGTTGCCGGGTCTTCCCGGCTGGAGCCTGCTCGACGGCCCCGGGCACGCCGACGACGCCGTGCTCTTCCACCATCCGGGTTCCGGCTGCCTCGTCGCCGGCGACACCGTCCGCAACTTCTACGGCGGCGAGTGGAACCCCCTCCTCTGCGATCGACACGACTACGCACGCACGCAGGCTCTGATCCGCTCGCTCCCCGTCGAGACGCTCCTCCCCGCCCACGGCCCCGTCATCAACGGCCCCGAGCCCGTCGCTCGCCTTCGCACCCTCCCGGCCTGGATGCCCTGACCAGTCCAGGTCATTGCCCTCTGCGTCCCTGCGTCCCTGCGCGAGCCTGCCCTGAGCGAAGTCGAAGGGGATTCGGTCCCTTGCCCGCCGGCCGTCCGAGTGCTACACGATCTCCCATGGCACTCATCGACACCGTTCGCAGGTTGGCGAAGCTCGGCTTCTACTTCGGTCTCGGCGCCGTCACCGCCGCGTTCGACGCGTGTGGCGACGGCTCCACGCCCGGTCCGGACGACGGCCAGGCCGAGACGTCCGGGGAAGCGGACGGCGAGACCACCGCGGAAGCCGACGCGGAGACGACGGCGGAAGCGGACGCGGAGGTCGCCGCCGAAGCCGACGCGGAAGCGACCGCGGAGGCCGACGCCGAGTCCGACGCGGTCGAGGAAGCCGACGGCGAGCTGGACGTCCCCGAGGAAGCCCAGACCGACGGCGACGACATGTGGGACGTCGTCTTTGAATAGACCGTGAAGATCGCCTTCCTCTCCCTCCAGGCCAAGGAACCGCTGGCCTACGGCCTCATGTCGCTCGCCGGCGCCGTGCGCGCTCGCGGCCACGAGGTGGCGCTCGTCCAGCGCCCCACCGCCGTGGCCGCGGCGGCCGATCCGCGCGTGCAGGCCGCCGACGTCCTCGCCATGTCGGCGACCACCGGCCTGCATCGCGTCTACGTCCGCTGGGCGCGCAGCTTTCGCCGCACCTTCGCCGGCAAGGCCATCGTCCTGGGCGGTCCGCACCCGACGTTCTTCCCGCGCGTCATCGAGCAGGCGCCGTTCGACGGCGTCTGCCTGGGGGAGGGCGAGGAGTCGTTCCCCGAGTTCCTCGAGGAGTGGAAATCCGGCTTGCGCCGCGCTCCCGACGGCTGGTGGATCCGGCGCGACGCGGGTCGCGGCCCGGTGGAACGGGGCGCGATCCGGCCGCCGCCCGCGGATCTCGACGCGATCCCGCCCCCCGCCTTCGACCTGTTCTACGACGCCGGCGCGCACTACCGCGAGGCGCCGAACAAGTCGTTCCTCGCCACCCGCGGCTGCCCCTTCCGCTGCTCGTACTGCTTCAACCACCGCTTGAACGACCGCTATCGCGGCCGCGGGAAGCTTCTGCGCGCACACGATCCCGAGCGCCTGTGCGACCAGATCCTGCGCGTGCGCGACCGCTGGGGCCTGCGGCTGGCATGGTTCCTCGACGCCAACTTCGTCGCGCAGCAGCCGTGGCTCGAGGCGTTTGCCCCGATCTACCGGCGTCGCGTCGGCCTGCCGTTCTTCGCGAAGCTGCGGCCGGAGCGTGCGACGGAGAAGACGGTGCGGCTGCTGGTTGACGCGGGCTGCACGGCCGTCGGGATCGGAATGGAGTCCGGCTCCGAGCGCGTGCGCCGCGAGATCCTCGGCCGTCCCGGGAGCGACGCCGACATCCTCGCCGGCTGCCGCCGGCTCAAGGCCGCGGGCCTCCGCGTTCTCTCCTTCACGATGGTCGGCATCCCCGGCGCGTCGTTCGACGAGGAGTTGCGCTCGGTCGCGCTCAACGCCGCCGCCGGGGTCGACCTCGCCGCCGCCACGATCCTCCAGCCCTATCCCGGCACGCCGATCGCGAAGTGGGCCGAGGACCACGGCTACTTCGACGGCGACTACGACCGGCTGGGATTCTCGTACTTCGCGGCGTCGCCGCTGCGCTTTGCCTCGGAGCGCGATCGCGACCGGATCACGAACCTCCAGCGCCTGTTCAGCTTTGCCGTCGAGTTTCCCGAGATCCGCACGCGGCTGCGCTCGCTCATCGATCGCAAGCCCAGCCGCCTCTACCGCTTCCTCTTCGAGACGCGGCACGTGTGGGGCATCCGCCACGGCTTCTACCGCGCCTTCGAGCGCGGCCGCCCCGTCGACTCCGGTACCAGCGGGCAGCTCGAACGTGCCTGCCGGGACCTGGGGTTGGGTGCGTCCGCGGGATGAACCGCGACCCGGCCGGGCCGGACGGATCTCGCGCAGAGACGCAGAGGTGCAGAGCAGGAAGGGAAGCTACGGCGCCGGTCGTGCCGTGAGCAGCCGCGCCACGCGCAGCGCCGCCGCCGAGACCGGCAGGTTCCCCAACTCACTCGACCTCACCCACCGGAACCTCTCCCCCCGCGCTCTTCCCTTCCCGTGTACCTCTCGCGCGCCTGCCTTCGGCGAAGGCGAAGGAGAATCCACCGCGCGCGCCGCCACGACCCGCACCGTGATCGCGCGGTCCAGGATCTGGTGCCGTACCTGCCCCAGCTCCCGGACGTCGCGCAGCGCGATCCCCAGCTCGCGCTCCACCACGCCGGCCACCTCCTCCAGCGTCGCACCCGGAGGAATCCCGCGCACCACCGGGAACTCGAACATCCCCGCAGGCTTCTCCCGCGCCCCGTTCCGCCGCAGCAGCCACCGCCCCCCCCGCGCGATCGCGATCCGCATCACGACCTCCCGGACCGACTTCACGCTCTTCGCTCGTCCGCCATACGCCTCGGGGCGCCCCTCCCTTCGTGCGCCGCAGTCGCCTGCCAGCGGGCATTGGTCGCACCGGGGGTTCCGCGGCAGACAGACCATCGCCCCCAGCTCCATCAGCGCCTCGTTCCACTCTCCCGCCGACCCGTCCCGCGGAACCAGTCTCTCGGCGACCTCCTTCAGCCGCATCGCCGGTTTCCCCGCCCGGGGATCGCCCTTCAGCCGGAAGATCCGCGACAGGACGCGCGCGACGTTGCCGTCCACGAGCGCCTCGAGCTTCCCGAACGCGATGCTCGCCACCGCCGCCGCCGTGTACGCCCCGATCCCCGGCAGCTCCCGCAGCTCGGCCGCATCGCCCGGAACGTTCCCGCCGTGTCGCGCCATGATCGCTCGTGCCGCCGCATGGAGGTTGCGTGCCCGCCGGTAGTACCCCAGCCCCGACCACAGCGCGAGCACGTCGTCCACGACCGCCTCCGCCAGCGCACGCACGGTCGGGAACCGTCGCAGGAAGGCCTCGTAGCGCTCCTCCACCGCCGCCACTCGCGTCTGCTGCAGCATGAACTCCGACACCAGGATCGCGTACGGATCCCTTGTCCGCCGCCACGGCAGATCCCGCCGGTGCCTCCGGAACCAGGTAAGGAGGACCCTCGTGCCGGAACCCAATGACCCTGACTTTCTCAGCGTTCCTCCCAGCGCCCTCGGTTCTCGGATCGCATGCTTTGGAGACGGAGGACAAGACGCCCGGGTTGCGGGCTGGCGGCGCGGGTTACAGTGTCCGGCTGAAAACCGAGAACTGAGAACCGAGAACTACGAGTTGCGGCGCCGGATCACGAACGCGGCGCCGAGCGCGAGCAGGAGCGACACGAGCGAGCCCACGCCGGCCGGACGGGCGACGCTGCAGCCGCAGCCGTCGTCGCCGCCGCCACCGCCGCCGTCGGCCGCGGTGTCGGTCGTGCCGTCGCCCGTGGTGTCGGGCCGCACGTCGCTCGCGCCGTCGGCGTCCGCGTCCGCGGCGACGTCGCCGGTGCCGTCGGCATCCGCGTCGGCGCCGACGTCACCGTCGGCATCGGCGTCGCCGTCCGCCGCGCAGATCACGGGGTCGGCCGCCGCGGGCAGCGAGGTGTCGCTCGGCCAGCGCTGGGTCGTGGCGACGAGCGCGTTGGTGTCGTCGGTGCCGCCCGCGGTGTAGACGAAGTCGCCCAGCGTCGCGGCGCCGTAGGAGTAGATCGCGTCCGGGATGGGGTCGGTCTGGAGCACCCAGGCGTCGCCGTCGAGACACCACCAGTCCTGGATGATGATCAGCGCGCCGGCGTCGTCCGAGGTGAGGCCGCCGACGACGCAGAGCTGGTCGCGGAACACGACGCCCGCGCGCGACGATACGAAGCTCGGGAGCATCGGGCCCTCGCTCCAGGTGTTGGCATCGATGTCGTAGATGTTGGTCGAGCGCGTGATGTAGCCGCCCCACGCGCCCGTGGTCTCGTCCTGCTGCTGGAACGAGCCGGAGGTGAGGACCATCTCGCGGCCGAAGATCGCGACGGGGGCGCTGGTGAAGCCGTAGTCCGGGTTGATGAGCGCCAGCGCGGCCGGGTCGGAGTCCGAGTCCGTCCAGGTGTCGGACGCGACGTCGTAGGACTGGAACAGCGCGACCGTCGTGTCGCCCAGGTCGGGCTCCGTGTCCGACGGGATCTCGGCCTCGAAGTTCTGGTTCACGTCGACGTAGCCGCCGTACACGAAGACCGTTCCGGTCGTCGCGTCGCAGGCCACCACCGGGCTCATCACCGCGTAGGTCGGGCCGGTCAGCGCCGTCCAGGTGTCGGTCGCGATGTCGTAGTCGAGCAGGTCCTCGAGGAAGAACGCCGGGGTGCCGGCGTCGGCGTCGGCCAGCGAGGTGAGGCCGCCGACGTAGTAGATGTGGCCGTCCATGACGCACGCGCCGCCCAGGGTGACGCTGATCGGCAGGTCGGCGACCGCGCAGTCGTCCCAGCCGTTGATCGTCGGATCCCACCGCGACGCCTTGTTCGAGAGCACGCGGATCGGCGAGCCGCTGGAATCATCGATCGTCTCGCCCGTGATGGAGTAGAGGAACTCGCCGTCCGCCAGCAGCGTCAGGTTCTGCATCGCCGCGGGAAGGTCCGCGGCGCCCTGCCAGTCGCTGTCGCCGTGCGTGGCGTAGAGCGTGATCGACGCGGTCGTGCTGTCGGGGCCGCTGGTGCCCGTGACCGTGATCGTGCCCATGTCGCCGGGCCCCGCGGCCGCGGGGACCGTGACGTCGACCGAGAACGACGTCGCGCCGCCGTCGGCGGCGACCGTCACGCTGCCCGGCGTCGGCGTGGCCGTCCAGCCGGCCGTGCCGGAGGTCGCGAGCGCCACGGTCACCGAGGAGCCGCTGAAGTTCAGCATCTCGAAGTCGAAGCTCGCCGTGCCGCCCGGCGCCGCCGCCGCGGACTGCGACCCCGGCAGGATGCCGAACGAGTCGCTGGCGACGAACCGCACCGCGTAGCTGTCGGGGATCGGGAGGCCGGTGCTCCAGCCGCAGAGGCTGAGGCCCTGGGTGCCGTCGATGTTCTCGATGCCGAGCGTCGTGTTGTCGTCCCAGCGCGGCAGGCCGGCGTGCGTCCCGGACTCCTGGATGTTCACCTGCGCCTCGTTGGTCCCTTCGTAGAGCACGATCTGGAACGTCACGGGGTCCGAGCCCCACGCGGGCGAGCCCTGGTAGTAATCGATGTTCTCCCAGCTCACCACGAACCGCTGGTCGACGCCCGCCGTGCCCAGCGTCGCGTAGCAGATCGAACTGGGGCCGGACGCGCTCGCGTTCGGGTCGAGGTCGTTGAAGAAGCCGTACACGGCGAGGTTCACGGTCTGCGTCGAGCCCGTGAGGTTCATCGGCAGCGGGCACTGGCCGACGAAAGACGTGATCGGATTGCTCTGGAACGAGACGTACCCGTTCGAGCCGATCCGCGCCGTCGTGTAGTCCGTGCCGTAGAAGTTGAACGTGAACCCGATCGGGACCGCCGCCGACTCCGCGTCGTCGTTCAGCGTGACGCACGCGGTCGTGCCGACGTCGTCCCACGAGTACGTCACCCCCGCTTCGTCGCTGTCCTTCCAGCCGTACCCGAAGCGATCGGGACCACCGACCGCCGCCCGGGCACCGCCGGCCCAGCCCATCGTCGCCACGAGACACAAGACGGAAATCGTTCGCACGTTCATCTTCGTTCCTCCTCCATGACCGTACGGTCCAGCAAATGACGCCGGAAGCCAAGCACGTCCCGGGCTCCGATGCAAGCGATTCGAACAGCCGATTGACTTTCCGGTGGCATTCGGGTTCCCTTCGCGTATTCTCGGCGGGGCGTCGAGGGTGTCCCGACGCCTCACCGGGTCCGGGAGCGCGAATGAAGAAGTCGATGGTATCTCCGTTGGTGGCGCTCGGCGTTGCCTTCGCCGCGCCCGTGCAGGCCCAGGACGACGCCGCGGGGTTCGACGACCGCCTCTGGTCCTCCAACCCCGCCGCCGCCCCCGAACAGCCCGCCGGCCAGGCCGGCGCGAGCCAGGGCGGCGAGATCTCCCTCGTCGCCGACGCCCCGTCCGGCGCGGAGGAAGAAGAGGAGGGGGCCCCCTGGCGCGGCTCCCAGGTCACCTACTTGAACGAGATCGGCGTCGTCAGCTTCGACCGCTCCTTCGATCTCACCTACAACCCCTACTGGCTCATGACCTGGGTCTTCCGGCCCCGCTGGTGGTTCGACGACGTCTGGAACGTCGCCGCCCGCCTCGACATCAGCCGCGAAGCCACCCAGGCCGACGACCGCACCTACTCCGGGGAAACCTGGGTCCACGACCTCCTGCTCTCGGCCGGCGCCTCCAACTTCTACACCATCCCCGGCGCCGGCATCGACCTCTCCGCCGACCTCGTCCTCACCGTCCCCACCAGCAAGATCTCCCAGGCCCGCACCCTCGCCCTCGGCATCGGCCCCGGCGTCCGCATCGGCCGCGAGTTCGACCTCGGCCCCGCCGGGACCCTCTCCCTCGGCTACCGCGTCCGCTTCTCCGCCTTCCTCCACCGCTTCACCACCGGCGAGCTGGAAACGCCGATCATCCCGAGCTGCTCGGGGATCGACGGCGGGTGCGACGAGTTCATCAACACCGGCGAACGCAACACGCAGTGGCGCGTGCAGCACGGCGTCAGCATCGCCTGGCAGCCGCTCGAATGGCTCGGCGTCTCCACCGGCTTCGAGCACATCGTCTCGTGGCTGTACGACATCGAAGCCGACGACCCGCGGCTCTCGAACCAGGCCGAGGCCGACATCGATGCCCGCTACTCGTCCGCGTTCGATGTCGAGCTGACCTTCGTGCCGTGGGAGCCGTTCGAGATCGGCGTGGGCTACGCCACGCTCAGCCCCCAGCTCGCTCCCGACTCGACCTACTACAACCCGTTCTACAACCGCTACTCGACGGTCTTCGTGGACATCCGTCTCATGGTGGACGGATTGATCAATCAATTCATGGGCGAGGGGAGCGAAGGGTGAGCTCTCGGTTTTCGGTTCAAGGAGCGACGGTCATGACAAGGAAGACGTGGTGGACGACGATCGCGGCGCTGGCCCTCATCACGATCGGCTGCGCCGACGAGCGGGACGCGGTGGACCGCGTCCAGCCCTTCGCGCTGGACAAGACGTTCTTCGTCGGAGCGGACTTCCAGGACGCCAGCGACGATCCCGAGTTCTGGACGCAGGCGACGATCATCGATGTCGGCTACGGCGCCACCCAGGACGGCGTCTTCACCTCGACCTGGGTCCAGCCCGTCGCCCGCATCCGCTGGCAGATCACCGAGGATCTGCTGCTCGGCCGCCTCGCCTACGAACGCATCGATAACGCCGACGGCAAGGGCGCCGGTCGCCCCGTCCAGGACGGCGTCGTCGTCGTGGCCTACCCCATCGAGAGCCACTTCGACATCGTGCGGCAGTACAACCCCACCACGGGCGAGCAGATCAACGTCCTGGAGGAGAACTCGTGGGACCGGCCGTGGAACGAGCGGCAGTACATGCGCGTCGACTGGTCGCACAACATGAACACCGACAGCTACGACTTCGACATGCTGTCCATGCTGGGCATCCTGGGCGGGTACGAGTTCACGCCCATCGATTACGACATCACCGACCCCGATGACCCCAACGCCCCGGTCTTCGACCTCGAGCACGGCTACTTCGACGTCACCAACAAGGCGTTCGCCCAGCCCCAGGTCATCGACATCAGCTCCTTCGGCTGGGGCCTCGCCGCGCTCCCCGCCTGCTGGCTCGACGGCGACTTCATGGGCGGCTCCTTCCCCTTCGGCAACTGCAACCCCAGCGAGCTGACCGTCCGCCAGTCGTTCCGCCGCGTCGAGGATCGCGACTTCCAGCCCAAGGAATGGGACGGCTACCGCTTCCAGGCCTTCGGCGGCTTCTACATGGACCGCTTCGGCTACGCCCGCAACTACGGCATGAGCGACGACCTGTGGCACCGCCTGCTCTCCCACCACAACATCTGGGAGCGCAGCCACTACTACGCCGACTCCGCCGCCATGACCGGCGCCATCCCCTGCTACACCCCCGAGACCACGCCGTTCGGCGGCGACGCGCACCGCGACTCCGATCCGCGCGACGGCACCGAGGACGAGTGCGCCGCGGCGGGAGAGGGCTCCAAGTGCGACGTCCTCACCCAGAAGTGCACGCTGCCCTACGCCCAGCGCACCCCGCGCACGCTCGCCTGGTACTACGCCGAGGGGAGCAACCCCGAGTACTTCGAGGGCACGGCGAACGCCGCCCACCACTGGGACGTCGGCCTGCGCGCCGCCGTCCGCTCCGCCCAGTACGCCGAGTGCATGGCGACCGGCGGCGACCAGGAAGCCTGCGTCGCCCGCTTCCCGATCTGGTTCGGCCAGATGGACGACTACCAGGACGCCATCTGGCTCGCCGACGAGGTCGACAAGTGCCGCAACGGCTGGGCCTACGCCGGCGAGGACTGCGACGAGCTGGCCGACGACCTCGGCGCCGATCGCGGCTTCGACCCCGGCGTCATCTCGGTCGCCCAGATGGACGAGATGATCGTCCTGTGCCACAGCCCGGTCGAGGCGGGCGATCCCGAGGCGTGCGGCGGACCGCGGCTGCCCGCCGCCACGACCGCCGCCCAGTGCCAGCACGCCTACCGCGACGCCGCCGCCGACGACCAGCTCGTCGCGACCTGCCGCGCCGCGCTCAACGTCCGCCGCGGCGACATGCGCTACAACCAGGTCAACGGCATCTGGGACCCGCAGTCGTACTCGCCGTGGGGCATCTACGCCGATTCCGTCGACCCGCTCACGGGCGAGGTCATCGCGACGAGCATCAACGTCTGGACCCACGTCAACGACCTCGCCAGCCAGGACGCGATCGACAAGATCCGCTTCCTCGCGGGCGAGCTGGACGCCGAGGACGTGACCGAGGGCGAGTACGTGCACAACTGGTCCCAGGCCGCCGAGACCGCCTCGCGCGGCGGCGTCCTGCCCCTCATGAGCCGCGCGGACCTCGCCGATCGCCTGGCCCGCTTCGGCGGCGTCGACGGCGCCTCCGAAGTCCCCGCGACCCTCCCGCCCGACGTGCTGCGCGACGTGCGCGACATCAACCGTGCCCTCCAGGGCGTTCGCGCCTCCGTCGGCGCCCCGACGTCGACGTCCGCCATCTACAACGCGCGCCGCCAGGCCGCCCGCGGGACGCACTTCGAGGCCGAGCTGATGACGCCGATGGTCCAGGAGTACCGTGGCGTCGATGGCCTGCCCATCGATCAGGCCGTCCTCGACGTCGCCTCGCCGCTGCGCGGGGGCAACGCCGAGATCCACCAGCAGTGGACGCAGATGGTCGAGGAGGCCCTCGCCCGCCGCGGCGCGTGCATCCTCCAGCCGGGCGAGGCCGAGATGCCGTTCTCGCTCATCGGCCTGGCCGACGTGCTCCAGGAGAAGTTCGGCAACTTCGACCGCCACGACTCCGTCGCCGTGCAGCAGGACCGCGCCGAGCGCATGCGCAAGTACATCGCCCAGCGCCTGCACATGTCGGTCATCAGCCACGAGATGGGCCACTCGATGGCCCTGCGCCACAACTTCGTCGGCACCTCCGACGCCTACATGTACCGCCCGCAGTACTGGCAGCTCCGCACCCGCAACGGCACCGTGACCGAGCCGTGCACCGAGCTGACGACCGACGGCCGGAGCTGCGTCGGGCCCCGCTGGTTCGACCCCGTCACCGACGAGGAGCGCGACAACCTGATCTGGATGTGGAGCATCGGCTCCATCATGGACTACCCGGGCGAGCTGACCCAGGACATGATGGGCCCCAACATCTGGGACTTCGCCGCCGCGCGCATGGTCTACGGCGAGACCGTCGCGGTCAACCCCGACGCCGAATCCAACGTCGGCACCTTCCGCGGCCGCGCCATGCTCGACAAGATGGACAACTTCGGCGGCATCATCGGCATCCGCTGGTCGCTCCCCGACGACGTCGCGACCAGCAACGACGACTTCCACTACTCGCAGCTCCAGGCCAAGATCGGCATGATCTCCGACTGCCGGGACGTGGACGATCCCGAGCTGTGGAAGCCGGAGGACTGGGACGACGCGAAGGGCGGCGCCTGGAGCCCCCTCTTCGACGGCCTGATCGTCAAGGTCGATGGCCGCTACAGCCGCTGCAAGCAGCCCAGGGTCGACTACGTCCCCTGGACCGAGCAGCGCTTCCCGACCATCGGCGAGGCCGGGCAGTACTACCGCGGCGGACCCTCGATCGACCACGCCGGCCGCACCCGCGTCCCCTACGGCTTCGGCACCGACTCCTGGGCCGACCTGGGCAACGTCTCCGTCTACCGCCACGACAACGGCGCCGACCCCTACGAGATCTTCAACTTCCTCCTCACCTCGCAGGAGGTGTGGCAGATCTTCGAGACCTACCGCCGGCACAAGTCCACCTTCACCGTCTCCGGCGCCGCCGACCGCATCCTCGGCCGCTACAGCGCCAAGGTCCGCGACGGCGCCAAGGGCCTCGGCCTGATCAAGAACATCTACGAGGACTACGCGCTGGAGGACGGCACCCACTTCGGCACGCTCTGGCCCTACATCGTCACCTTCTGGCCGGAGAACGTCGTCGCCGCCGGCCTGGCCTTCGACCACTTCGTCCGCCAGGCCGCCCGCCCCGAGATCGGCCCGCACTTCTTCCGCCCGTGGGAGAACTTCCTGCGCTCCTCGCGCGACACCGTCGACACCCCCGGCGGCACCAAGGTCATCGTCCCCAACGGCATCGCCGGCGTCGCCGGCGGCTCCTGCCACGGCGGAAAGCTCGTCGAGAACCTCCTCTCCGAGGACCACGGCGAGTTCGACACCTGGTACACGATCAACGCCGGCTCCTACTACGACAAGATGAACGTCGCCATGCTCATGACCGAGTCCGTCGACAACTTCATCAGCAGCACCCGCAACGACTTCGTCGATCCGCGCTACCGCGCCGTCTCCATGGCCGACCTCTTCCCCGACGGCTACCGCCGCTGGATCGCCAACGCCCTCACCGGCGACGAGGAAATCAAGGGACCCCGCGTCATCGCCGATGCCGACGGCGACCCCATCGTCGACTTCGAGAAATACTCCGAGGGCCCCATCGGCTGGACGAGCTGGTGGACCACCGAGCCCCAGGTCTGCTTCGCGGCCGAACAGACCAACGTTTGCAGCTCCTACCACATGCCGACCAGCGACCCGTTCCACCCCCTGGCCCCCGAGCACACCGCCGTCCTCGACCCGCAGATCGGCTGGGAACAGCAGAAATTCCTCATCGCCTGGACCATGCTCTTCCTCTTCGAGAACGAGGAAATGAACTGGCTCGACCTCATGCGCGTGTACGAGAAGGGCACCGACCCGAACCCCGACCTCCGCCAGTACCTCGAGTTCCACTCGCCCGACGGCAAGGTCTACGTCGCCCAGACCTTCGGCACGGAAGTCATCTTCGGCAAGACCGTCCAGAAAGGCATCGCCGCCCGCGTGCTCGAGTGGGCCAACGAGCTGCTCGCCCAGGCCTACGTGACCGAGGTGCCCGACGCCGACGGCGACACGCTGCCGGACAACGACCTCGACGGCGACGGCGACGGCGACTGGCCCGAGCTGGTCTACGCCCCCGGCACCGGCCAGCCCATCGTCCAGTGGGATCCCAACACCCGCTACGTCGCCTCCGACGGCAGCGAGCACCCCGAGGGCATCCCCGGCTGCAACATGACCGAGAACTACGCCTGCGACTGCTCCTCCAACCACGCCTGCATGGCGCTGCAGCGCTACCTCTCCATCCCGGCCTACCTGCGCGAAGCCGTCTACGCCTACCAGCTCGGCGACCCCGACCGCCGCGGCATCTGGGACTGAGTCCCTCCGGCGGTCCGCCCGACCGAACCGCGCCCTTCAGGGCGCGGCTTCCTCCACCCAGCTCACGTAGCGCTCCCCCGGGTCGAACCGCAACGCGAGCCTCGTCCCCTCCCGCAGCTCCAGTGCCCCGAGGAACGCGAGACCTCCCGCCTCCAGCGCGAACGTGTAGTCGTCCGGGTCGAGCGGCAGATTGACGTCCTCCGGTCCGACGGCGACGGCTCGTCCCGCGATCGTCATGCGCCCCTGCACCGAGCACGCCACGCGGATCGCCGCACCCCCCGCGGCCGGCGCCACGCCGCCGTCCCCCGCGCGGTCCACGTCGCCTCCCAACACGCCGTCCGGCAGCAGCAACGCGAAGCGGTCCTCCCCGTCCGGCAGGGGAACCAGCACCGGGCTGAGCACGACCAGCCGCTGCGCCAGCTCCGACTCCGTCGTCAGCTCGCCGTCCCGGAAACCGAAGACGTCCACCGCGACGACCTCGGCGTCCGCAGGCAGGAAGCGCGCGAAACCGTCCGGGCGCACGTGGTCGCTGCCCCAGATCATCGCCGCGCGCCGCGGCGGCGGGAAACGCGACAGCGCGAGCAGGCAGTGCAGCTCGCGCAGCCGCAGCAGCATCCGGCCGTCGCCCAGCGGCGCCAGCCCCGTCCGCCGCTGCGCCCCCAGCGGCATGTTGCACCCCGCCAGCCGCACGTGGGTCCCGCGCGCCGTGACGGCCAGCTCCAGCACGTCGCCCTCGTATCCGAACTTCCACGCCGCGTGATCGCCGGCCCGGTGCCGCGCGGCCAGCCTCGCGAACGCGTCCCGGTCGCCCCGCAGCACGAAGGCGTCGAGCTCCCCGTCGTCCCCCGCCTGTTCTCCGGCGTCCACGCCGCCCCAGAAGCCGTCCGCCATGTACTGCTCCGCGACGACCAGCGTCAGGCCGCGCAATCCCCCGGGCCCCACCAGGCGCCGGAACGCCGCGACCTGGCCCGCCGAGTCGTGGCGCGTGCCCCACAGCACGTACGCGTCCCGGCCGCCGCGCTCCGCGCGGTCCAACACGAACTGGATCCGCTCGACGACGTCGCGCTCTCCCGCGAGCAGCGACCCCCACCCCGCCGCCTCCGCCGCCCGCAGGATCTCCCCCGCCGTCGTCTCGTGCCCCGCGGGCTCGACCGGCCGCAGCGTGCGCTTGCGCACGAGCGCTTCCGCCTCCGTCGCGGAGCGGGGGAGGGCGGGCCACACGGCAAGCTCCATCGGCGGCGCGGGCTCCGTCCCGGTCGGCGCCGTGGCGGGCACCTGCGCCGATCCCGCCGGCGCTTCCGTGCCGGGCGTCTCGCCGTGCTTCGGCTTCCGCACCTTGCACGAGCCCGCCGCGAGCGCCGCGACGGCGAGCACGAGCAGGCTCCTGGAGATGTCCCGCCGGAGTCCCATGGACCGGCCCAGCTTGCCCCTGCCCGCGGCGCACCGCAAACCGGCCGTGCCCGAACCCGCACGTGCCGCGTTTCCGGGCGCCTGTCGCGGCCCGTGCATTTCCGTCCTCGCCGTTCGCCGCTGCCGTGCTACGCTTCCGCCTGTCGAGGGGGGGGAAGGGGGCCTCGATGGATTCGCACACGAATCGTGGAGGACGGGCCGCGGGTCGCGCCGTGGCTGCGGTTGCTGTTGTCTGCCTCGCGGCGGGCTGCGCGCCGGCCGACGACGAGTCCGGGGCGCGCGACGGTACCGACGGGCGCCGCGACGACGCGTCCGACGGCGTCGTGTTCGAGGCCGAGGACGGGGCGGCGTGCGAGCCCGCGGCGTGCACCGCGGCCTGCAACGGCGCAGGCTTCCCCGTCGGCACCTGCGCCGCCGACGGCGCGTGCTCGTGCTCCGGCGACGGCGCCGACGCGGACGCCGACGCGGACGCGGATTCGTTTCCCGAGGTCGCGGCGGACGCGGATGCCGAATGGAGCGGCGACGCCTGCGTCTCGGAAAACGTCACGGCCGAGCACGCCGTGGCGCCGATCGACATCATCTGGGTCGTCGACAGCTCGGGCAGCATGGATTTCGAGAACCACGCGGTGCGCGACAATCTCAACGCGTTCTCGGCGAGCATCTCGGCCAGCGGCATCGACCACCACGTCGTGCTGATCGGCGATCGCGGCGAGATGGACGTCCCCCCGCCGCTCGGCGGCTCGGTCGATTTCCTGCATATCGACTACGGCGTCGATTCCAACGAGGGCCTCCAGGCGCTGCTCGCGCATTACCCGACGTACCGCACGATGCTGCGCCCGGGGGCGGTGCAGCACTTCGTCGCGGTGACCGACGACGAGAGCGACATCTCGGCCGACGAGTTCATCGCGTCGCTCGAGGCGCTGGCCGACCCCGGTTTCCCGCCCGGATGGAGGTTCCACTCCATCGTGGCCCAGGGCGGCATCCCCTTCATCGGCTGCATCACGGGCGCGCGCATCGGCGCGCACTATCTGGAGTTGACCCGGCGCACGGGCGGCGTCACGGCGTCGGTTTGCGAGACCGACTGGAGCCCGATTTTCGCGGCGCTGGAGGAGGTGATCGGCGTGCGCACCGAGCTGCCGTGCAACTACGACCTGCCCGATCCTCCGGCCGGCATGGTGCTGGACCCCGACCTCGTGAACCTCGACTACACGCCCGAGGGCGGGTCGACGTCGCCGATCCCGCGCGTCTCCGACCCGGGCGCCTGTCCGGCGATGGGCTGGTACTACGACGACCCCGCCGCGCCGACGCAGATCCTGCTCTGCCCCGAGACCTGCGACGTGCTGCGCACCGACTCCGGCCGCGTCGACGTCGCCTTCGGCTGCGCGACCATCATGGTGTAGGCGCGAGCCGCGTGCAGGTTCCGTCCCGGACACCGCAGGCGTAGTGCGGCTGGACGTCGTCGATCGCGCAGACGTACTTGGCGCCGCGCTGCGGGGCGAGCGCGCGGCAGACCATCATCCCCTGGGCGAGGTACTCGATGCAGTCCGCCGGGCCGTCCTCCGGGCACTCGGCGCATTCCGTCGGGGCGCAGTCGTGGCGCAGTTCCCCCAGCTCGCCGGCGTGCGGGCCCTCGGTGATGTCGATGGTATGTCCGTCGTCCCGCAGTCGGCCGCCGGCGCAGAGTCCTTCGGAGAAGCAGCCGCAGATCGCCAGGGGCAGGCACACCGTGGCGCCGGCCGGCCCGGCGCCGGCTTCTCCCCGATCGGGCTCGGGCGCCGGGGCGAGCGTGGCGGCGTCGGCGTTCGGGTCTTCGGGTCCTGCGGCGGGTCCGGCCGTCGGGCCGCGGCCGGCGCCGCACGCGTCGGCGAGCAGGAGCAGGGTCGGTACGGTCTGCAACCACCCGATCCGTGTCATCCTCGTCCTCCTTCCGGCGACCGCTCATGCCGCAGGGGCCGGACCCTACGTCCGTCGCACGGCGAGGATCTGCCCTCGCCCCTTCGCTCCGGTCAAGCGCTCCTCGTCCCGTTACGGTTTCCGGTACACCGTGTACGTCGACTGCCCGTACGCCGATGGGACGAGCGGATCGATCTTCAGCGCCGGGGGGGGCCGATACGACGCGGTTTCAACCGGAAGGCGATCATCCGCTACCGTGGCAGGCTGAGGATGCCGCAGAAGTCGGGGTTCGCTCCGCCGACGAACCAGATGGCGAAGGCGTCATCGAACGTGTCCAGCGCCCGGTGGGCGGCCGCCCGGTCCGGCGTGTGCGTGACTACGACGCCTTCCTTGATCTCCACCAGAGCGCGTTCCGGATGCGGGTTCTGCGGGCCTACCAGGAGAAGTGCGCCATCTGCCGGCTGCGCCACCCCGAGTTGCTCGAGGCCGCGCACATCGTTCCCGACCGGGATCCGCGTGGCGAGCCGACGGTGACCAACGGCGTCTCGCTCTGCGTGCTCCACCACACAACGCGTTCGACCGCCACATCGTCGGAATCCGCCCCGACTACCGGATCGAGATCCGCACGGACATCCTCGCGGAGACCGACGGCCCGATGCTGAAGCACGGCCTGCAGGGATTCCAGGGCGAGCCGATCCACCGGCCGCACCGGCGGGAGTTGTGGCCTCGGCTCGACTTCCTCGAGGAGCGGTACGAGCGGTTCAGGAAGGCCGGGTAGGTCAACGACCCCTGGAGAAAGGACCCGGATGCCCGGGTCGCTCCGCATGTCTCCAAGGGTCGCCGGGGCCTTCGCGTCGGCACCGAGAAAGCGGCAGGGGGTGCCGGGCGGCGGACCGCGGCGGCGACGGTCACCGACGCCGTCGAGCGGAGAGTCGATGGACTTCCGCGACCTTCCCGGCAAGCAGCGCCGCCTTCTTCGCGCGGGACCAGCCCTTGAGCTGGCGCTCGCGGCCGGCGGCTTCGGGCTCGGTCGAGTGGCGTTCGGCGAACACGAGCCGCACGGGGCGGCGCGCGGCCGTGAAGGCGCACCCTCGGCCGGACTGGTGACGGGCAAGGCGGGCGGGGAGATCGGAGGCGATGCCGACGTAGTAGGAGCCGTCGGAGCATTCGAGGATGTAGACCCAGAAGGGCATGGGGCTTCATCGCGGGACGGGGGGCGAATGTTGCGTGGAGGGGGGAGCCTTCGAATGGGGGGGGGAGCCCTTCGACTCGTCGCTTCGCTCCTCGCTCAGGGCACCCTTCGCCTCGCCTGCGAGTCTTCGGTACAGGGGCCTGCCCTGAGCGAGCCGAGAAGC
>JACRCZ010000070.1 GCA_016218765.1 Deltaproteobacteria bacterium
GCCGCGCCTGCCGCGGCCCCGTCCGCCGCGACGGAGACGGCCGCGGTGCCGCCCGCGGGCCCCGAGCCTCCGAGCGACTCGCCGGCGCCTCCTGCGTCGGGCGGCGTGCCGGCCATCCCGCACACGCTCGAGGGGCGCGCACAGTGTTCGGGCTGCCACGCGACGGGCCCTATGGCGTACCCGGCGGACCACGCGGGGCGCGACGACGGTTCCTGCACGATGTGCCACCAGGCCGCCGGGGCATGAGCCCGGCCCGCAAGGGGTGAGGGAGGACACCGACGATGCTGCGCGCTCGCCTGCTCGGAATCGTGCTGCCCGCCGCGCTGGCGCTCCTGGCGCCCGGCCGCGCGGCCGCCTCGACCCCGTCGGGCTACTGCCTGGGGTGCCACGCGGAGCCCCAGGCCGCGACCGCGGCGGGCCGGTCCGTGCACGTCGCCGCCGATGCGCTCGCCGGCTCGGTCCACGACGGCTTCGACTGCGTCATGTGCCACTCCGGCCTGGACGGCGCGGACGTGGACTTCTCGCGCCACCAGCCGGAGAGCGGGGCCGCGCGCTGCGTGCCGTGCCACCGGGAGGTGGCGGACCAGTACCGGCTGAGCGTCCACGGTCTGGGACGCCTCGGCGGCGCGTCGGACGCCGCCCGCTGCGGCGACTGCCACGGCTCGCACGAGATCCTCGCGCCGGACAATCCCCAGTCGCCCGTGTACAAGCGGAACCTGCCCTTCACCTGCGCGCGGTGCCATTCGAACCCGGGGCTGACGGAGCAGAACCGGATCAAGCAGCCCAACGCGGCGCGGGAGTACCTGGAGAGCATCCATGCCCGCGGCCTCATCGGCATGGGTCTGGTCGTCGCCCCGTCGTGCAACGACTGTCACGGCGTGCACGACATCCGGCGCGACACGGACGAGCATGCGCCGATCCACCGCGACAACATCCCCGCGACCTGCGGCAAGTGCCACGTCGGCGTGCGCGAGGTCTACGCGCTGAGCATCCACGGGGTGCTGGAGGCCAAGGGTGACGCGCGGGCGCCCGTGTGCACGACCTGCCACACGGTGCACGGCATCTCCGACCCCACGACGCAGAAGTTCAAGCTGGAGAGCGACGAGCGGTGCGGCAAGTGCCACGGCGACCGCCTGGAGCGCTACCGCGAGACGTACCACGGGAAGGCGGCCGAGCTGGGCCGCGGCAACGTCGCCGCGTGCTTCGATTGCCACGGGCATCACGACATCCAGCGCACGGGCGACCCGCGATCCCATCTCGCGCCCGCCAACATCCTCGCCACCTGCCGGCGCTGCCACCCCGACGCCACCGAGAACTTCACCCAGTACCAGGCCCACGCCGATCACTCGGACCGCGAGCACTACCCCATCGTCTACTGGGTCTTCGTGCTCATGACCTCGCTGCTCGTCGGCACCTTCGGCTTCTTCGGCGTGCACACCGTGCTGTGGCTGGTGCGGTCGATCTACCTGTACATGCACGACTCGAAGACGTTCCGCGAAGCCAAGCTGCGCGCGCGCAACGACCGCGAGGCGTACGTGCGGTTCAGCCCGTTCGAGCGGTTCCTGCACCTGCTGGTGATCTCGAGCTTCCTCCTGCTCGTGATCACCGGCATGCCGCTCAAGTTCTACTATACCGACTGGGCGCGGGGTCTGTTCGACCTGATGGGCGGCCCGGAGGTCGCGGGCGCGCTGCACCGTTTCGGCGCGATCATCACGCTCCTGTACTTCACGCTGCACTTGATGCAGCTCGGCGCGGCGGTCTGGCACCGGCGCAAGCAGTTCCGCGATCCGGAGAGCGGGCGCTTCCGCGTCCGCCGGTTCCTCGCCTTCTGCGTCGGTCCGGACTCGCCCGTCCCCACCTGGCAGGACGTCAAGGACTTCGTCGCGCACCAGAAGTGGTTCTTCGGCAGGGGCCCCAAGCCGCAGTTCGACCGCTGGACCTACTGGGAGAAGTTCGACTACCTCGCCGTGTTCTGGGGCGTCTTCATGATCGGCGCCTCGGGCCTCATCATGTGGTTCCCCGAGTTCTTCACCCGATTCCTGCCCGGGTGGATGATCAACGTCGCCCTCGTGGTCCACAGCGACGAAGCGCTGCTCGCGGCGGGGTTCATCTTCACGTTCCACTTCTTCAACGTGCACTTCCGCATCGAGCGCTTCCCGATGGACCCGGTGATCTTCTCCGGCCGCATCACGCGCGAGGAGCTGGAGCACGAGCGCGGCCGGTGGCTCAAGCGTCTCCAGGAGAGCGGGGAGCTGGAGCAGATGCGGGTGGGCGACGAGTGGGCGCAGGTGAAGAAGCTCCTGCTGCCGATCGGCGTCATCGCCTTCACGATCGGCGTCGCGCTGATTGCGCTCATCTACTGGGCCATGTCCTCCCGGCTGTTGCACTAGCTTCCGTCGTACTAGCATGGACGACGTGAAGACGGCCGACCGGCGCTTCCGCAAGCTCACGTTGCCCATCCGCGTCCTGACCGCGCTGATCGTCGTCCTGCTGGTCGGCATCGCGCTGCTCATCACCGGCAGGACCGAGCACATCCTGATCGAGCGGTTCAACGAGTACCACCTGACGATCGTGCGGCTGGCGGCGCGGGAGATCGAGCACTCGTTCGGCAACGCCGCGCGGCTGATCGACGTCCTGGCCGGCACGCTCCCGCCCCCGGGCTTGGACCCGCGCGGCGCCCGGGCCCGCCTGCAGCGCGGCGTCCAGGCCCTGGCGTCCGAAGGCGCCGCCGACCTCGCCCAGCTCGACTCCTCCGGCCGCACCGTGGCCTCGGCCTCCGGCGAGACCGACGCGCTCGACGCCCTGTGGGCCAAGGCGAGCGAGGCCTGCCGTCCCGTGCCCGCGGACCCGGCGCTGCGCTGCGCCGTGCCGATCGTCGAGCCGCACGATCCGCGACTGCCCGGACGCGTGATGGTCGTTTCCGCCTCCGCCGGCGGCCTCGGCCCCGCAGGACGCCTCCTCCTGGTCCTGGACTGGGAGCGGATCGGCAGCCTGCTCACCGCCGTGACCACGATCAATCGCCACAGCGTCGGCTGGCTCCTCGACGCCGACGGCAAGCTGCTCTGGAGCGTCGCTCATCCCGAGATGGTCGGCCGCAGCGCGGTCCGCGCCGACCGGAGCTGCAAGCAGTGCCACGCCGAGTTCGCCCTGGAGACCCGCATGCTGCAGGGTGGCTCGGGCGTGGGCGACGTCCGCGTCGGCAACGCGCCGCGCCGGCTGGTCGCCTGGGCCGCCGTCTCCGTGCTCGGCCACCGCTGGTCCCTCGCCGGGTCCGCCCCCTACGACGACGTCGTCGCCAGCGGCCGGCGCAACCGCGCCGCGGTCTTCGTCGCCAAGGGCTTCCTCGTCGCCGTCATCGTCGTCCTCGCCATCCTCCTGGACCTCCAGAACCGCCGCCGCATCCGCGAGCTGCGGCAGAGCGAGGTCGCCGTCCAGCGCGCCAACCAGGCGCTGGCCGAGGAGGTGCGCGACCGCACGGGCGAGCTGCAGGGCGTGTACGCGGAGATGCACGAGGTGCGGGCGCGGTTCACCGCCCTGGAGCGCCTCGCCATCGTCGGCGAGCTGGCTTCCGTCGTGGCCCACGAGATCCGCACCCCCCTCAACTCGCTCGCCATCTCCTCCCAGCGCGTCGCCCGCCTGCTGCGCGCCGACCCCGGCGGCGACCCGACCAAGGCGCGCGAGATCGTCGAGGCGCAGCTCAACGAGATCCGGCGCATCGACCGCTTCATCGAGGACTACCTGCGGCTGGTCCGGATGCCGAAGGCGTCGCGCCGTCCCGAGGACCTCAACGCGCTCGTGGCCGACGTGCTGCGCTTCATCGAGGTCGAGCAGCAGCGGCGCCCGATCCGGTTCCTGCGCGAGCTCGATCCGGACCTGCCGGACGCCGAGATCGACGCCGACAAGATCCGCCAGGTGCTGCTCAACCTGCTCGTCAACGCCATCCAGGCGATGCCGGACGGCGGGGAGATCACCGTGAGCACCCGCCGCATCGACGGCGAGCTCGAGCTGTCCGTCACGGACGACGGACCAGGCGTGCGGCCCGAGCACCAGCCCAAGCTGTTCGAGCCGTTCTTCACGACCAAGGAGAAGGGCACGGGCCTGGGCCTGGCCATCTGCGCCCGGCTCGTGAACGAGCACGGCGGCACGATCACCTGCGAGTCCGCGCCGGGCCGCGGCGCCACGTTCCGCGTCCGCCTGCCGCTCCGCGCACCGGCGGCAACGGCGCTGGACAGCGGCCGGGAGCCGTGAGCGGAGAGGCGACAGTCGATAGTCGACAGTCGACGGTCGCGAGTCTGGGCCGAGTCGGCAGGAATCGCCGAGGCGCGTTATCGGCGTCGCCGCGGGCGACGGGCGAGGCCGAGCACGAGAGCGAGGCCCAGCACCACGAGGCCGAGCCAGCCGGCGCCCCCGGCCGCCGCGCAGCCGCAGCCGCTCCCGGTTCCGTCGTCGCCCGGCGGCGTGATGGGCGGGTCTTCGCTTTCCGGGTTCCCCTCCGTGCACACCCCGGCGCGGCACGACTCGCCGGGGGGGCAGCTCGCCCCGTCGTCGGTCGTCCCGTTGCAGTCGTCGTCCAGCGCGTTGCACGTCTCGGGCCCCGGCCACGCGGCGCCGTCGCAGCCGGACCACGTCCCGCTCGAGCAGACCTGCTGTCCTGCCGTGCACTCCCCCATGTCCGTCCCGCACGGTCTCGTCGTCCCGGCCGAGCACGAACATCCCTCGTCGGCCATCCCGTCGCAGTCGTTGTCCTCGTCGTCGCACGTCTCGACCGCCGGCGCGACCGCGCCGTCGCAGCCGCCCCAGGCGCCGCCCGAGCACGTCTGGGTCCCGCCGGAGCAGGCCCCGACGTCGAGGCCGCACGAGCGCACGTCGCCCTCGGCGCACAGGCACCCCTCGTCCGTCGTCCCGTCGCAGTCCTCGTCGGTCCCCTCGCACGTCTCGGCCGCCGGTCCCACGAAACCGAGGCACTCGTCCCAGCTCCCGCCCGTGCAGGTCTGGGTGCCCGAGCGGCACTCGCCCGCAGCCACGCCGCTGGCGCGCGACTCCCCGGCCACGCAGTCGCATCCCTCGTCGATGATCCCGTCGCAGTCCTCGTCCATCGCGCCGTCGCACAGCTCGCCGGCCGCCGGCGCCGGCGCCGTGCAGTCGACCCACGAGCCGTCGCGGCAGGTCTCCAGGCCGTCGCCGCAGACGGTCGAGCAGGCCCGCGCGAGGTCCTCGTCGGTGTCGTCGTCGCAGTCGTTGTCGATGCCGTCGCACACCTCGGCCGTGGCGCGGCGCGCGATCGCGTCCAGCACCGCCTCCAGCTCGGCCGTGTCCTCGGCCTTCTGGTAGCACGGGTCCGGGGTGGTCGGCTCGGCGCCGGTCGGATCGCATCCCGGAACGTAGGTGCCGCTCTGGTACGCGATGCGGTTCAGCGTGAGCGCATCGACGGAGTCGCCGAAGCCGACAACGTAGACGGTGGTGCCCGTCGCCCGCAGCGCCGCCGCGTGCTCGACCGGGAGGAACCGCGTCGCCGGATCGTACGGGTCGCACCACTGCCAGCCGTCGCTGACCAGCACGGCAATCCGCCGCTCGGACGGGTCGCTCATCGGTGCGTAGCCGGCCGCGACATCGATGGCCTGCCACATCGGCGTGTAGTTTCCCCCCGCCGGCGGCGGGTCGGCGAGATACGCGGCGACGGCGGACGCGGTCCCGGGCCCCACGGGGACCGCGACTCCGGAGACCTCGCAGCGGTTCGGGTCGGGGAAGACGAGCAGGCCGAAGTCGATGCTGGTGTCGAAGCGGCCCGTGATCGTCGAGACCGCGGCGCGCGCCGCATCCCACTTCGTGCCACCGCCCGGCACCGTACCGGTGACCATGGAGCTGGACTTGTCCAGGATGAGCAGCAGGCTGGGCGTCTCGCACTGCGCCGAGGCCGGCCGCGGGGCGAGGCACGCCGCGGCGAGAAGAACGGCGACGAAGCGGATGTTCATGACGGGTCTCCTCGTCCCGCCCCTCACGGGTGGGCGACGTTGATCGTGTAGGCGCCGCACGCGCTCTCCGAGTATCCGTCCAGCCAGAGGTAGTAGACGCCCGGAGCCAGCGTCTCGGTGAGGCTGCTCTGGGTGCCGCAGGAGTCGTCGTTGCAGGTCACCCGGGTGGACGTGGACTCGTCGTTGCACACGCGGCGCAGGTCCAGGACGGAGTCCCAGGTCGTGTCGCCGCCGCAGGTATCGAAGGTGTAGGTGCCGGCGGTCGCGACGACGAAGGCGTAGACGAAGTCGAGCCCGGCGGTGCCGCGGCCGCAGGCCACGGCGTCGTCGCGGGCGTCGATCCAGTACCAGGGGCAGGTGTTGCCGCCGGCCGACGTCGCGGTCGCGACGTCGAGCCAGGCCGGCTCGCCGCAGGCGTCGCCGCCGAGGCTCGAAGGCGCCGAGAAGTACACGTCCAGGACGTAGTCGCCGGTGGCGTAGGAGGAATAGGCGTCGAGGTAGATGAAGTAGGTGCCCGCGGGCTGGTCGAGCAGCTCGATCTCGCTGCGCAGGGTGGAGCGGGCGTCGTCGTTGCAGGCCGCGTCGCTGCCCGTGCCGCCGCACGGATCGCGACGGACGTAGACGAGAGTGTCGAAGGACGAGTTGAACGTGTTGAGGTAGACGTCGGTGGTTTCGGTGAGCGTGTAGCGGAAGACGACGTCGCGGCCCGAGATGCCGCCGCAGCTTCCGGCGTAGTCGGCGCCGGCGCCGGTGATGGTGCCGCTGAAGCGTCCGCCGCCGGTAACATCGATCGGCGAGGCGCAGGTGTCGCCTGCGACGCCGCCGCCGGCGCTGCACGAGCCGTCGACGCACGACTCGCCCGACCCGCAGGCGTTGCCGCAGGAGCCGCAGTTGCCGCGGTCGGACAGGGTGTCGACGCAGTAGCCGGAGCACGGCGTCGCGCCCGACGGGCAGCTCACCGTGCAGCCGCCGTCGACGCAGGCTTCCGACCCCGTGCAGGTCGTGCCGCAGGAGCCGCAGTTCGCCGGGTCGATCCGCGTGTCGGCGCAGGCGCCGCCGCAGTCCTCGCGGGGCGCCGGGCAGGCGCAGGTGCCGGCCTGGCACGTCTGGTCGGTGCGGCAGTCGTTGCCGCACGAGCCGCAGTGCAGCGGGTCCGTGTCGAGGGTGACGCAGGAGCCGAAGCAGTCCTCCTGGCCGGTCGGGCAGAGCACGCCGCAGCTTCCGGCCGTGCACGCCTCCCCGGCGGGACAGGAGTTTTCGCAGGTGCCGCAGTTGTCCGGGTCGTTGTCGGTGTCGACGCACGAGCCGCCGCAGTCGGTCAGGCCGGACGGGCAGCCGCCGGTGGTGCAGTCGCCGCCCGCGCAGACCTCGCCCGCTGCGCAGGCGTTGCCGCACGACCCGCAGTTTCCGTGGTCGGAGGCCAGGACGACGCACACCCCGCCGCACGCGTCGTAGCCCTCCGGACAGCGCAGGCCGCACAGGCCCGCTTCGCACGACTCGCCGGGGTCGCAGGCGTTGCCGCAGCTCCCGCAGTTCTCCTCGTCCTTCTGGTAGTCCACGCACCGCCCGGCGCACTCGCTGAATCCCACCGGGCACCCGGTCCGGCACGCCCCTTCGAAGCACGCCTCGCCCGCCTCGCAGTCGGCCCCGCACTCGCCGCAGTGCTCCGGGCTGCTCCGCAGATCGACGCAGGTGCCGGAGCAGCTCGTCTGCCCGGCGGGGCAGCTTCCGCGGCAGACGCCGGCGTCGCAATGCCCGCCGCTCGGGCAGGCGTTGCCGCACGTCCCGCAGTGCGTCGGGTTGTAGCGCGTGTCCACGCAGGTCCCGTCGCACGACGTCAGGCCGCTGGGACAGGCCCCCGCGCACGCGCCCGATTGGCACGTCTGGCCGGCAGGGCACGCGTTGTTGCAGCGCCCGCAGTGCCGCGCGTCCGTCATCACGTTCGCGCACGTCGTCCCGCACAGCCGCTCGCTGGACGCGCAGGAAGTCCCCTCTTCCGTCGAACACCCGAGGCACGCCGCGGCGAGCACCGCCGCACCGATCACGATCGCCCTCATCGTGGACCTCCCGTCTTCCCCCGCCGCGGCGCACCCGCGCCGCCCTGACCATCGACGCCCCCACCCTACTCCGACGGCGCCCGACCGACAAGGTGAAGCGCGGAGGAGGGCGCATCCCCCGCACGGGGCGCTGCACTCCCACATGCCGGCAGAGCTCGGGGTTTCGCGCAGCGCCGCAGAGTCGCAGGGACGCAGAGGCCAGGTCGTTCGGGAAGGCCGTGGCGTTCTTGCGGAGGTGGCCGAGAGGTGTAAACTACGCGGGCGACGCCGGGCGTTGCGCGTGGCGGCGGAGGTTGGCAATGGCGGTCTTTCCCTTGTCGCGTTGGTGTGCCCTGGCGGCGGCGACCGCCGCCCTGTCGATCGGCTGCAGCCGGACCGACCTGGAGACCCGCCCGTGGCACGACTACGACGCGGGGCGCCCGTCGGTGGAGGAGGACGTGCCCGACGCGGAGCCGGACCTGCCGGACGTCGAGCCGGAGGTGGAGCCCGACGTCGAGGAGGTGCCGGAGGACGTTCCCGAGGACGCGCCGGAGGACGAGGCGGACGAGCCCGAGTTCACCGGCATGTCGTGCATGTCCGCGGCCATGTGCGCGGTCTGCTGCGGCACGAGCGACTTCGCCTGCATGCTCGGCTGCGTCGGCGCCGCCGACCCGTCCGCCTCGGGCACGCTCATGGACATCGTCTTCTGCGTCACGGGCACCGGCTGCGGCTCGGATATCGCCTGCATCATGGAGTCCTGCGTCGACGAGATCAACGCCTGCGACGCCGGCCCCGGCGGCACCGGCGGCTGCCTCAGCCTCGCCTGGTGCCTCGTCTCCTCCGGCTGCGCCTCCGCCGGCGCCTGCCAGGACCAGGGCCTCTGCTACCAGGGATGCTTCGGCGCGGCCCGGCCGGAGGCGATCGGCGCCGCCCGCGACCTCGTGATCTGCATGGCCGGCACCTGTCTCCTCGACTGCGCGGGAGGCCTCACCACCACCGCGTGCCTCGGCTGCCTGGCCTTCAATTGCCTCTCGTCCCTCCGCGGCTGCATCGGGTTCTAGTCGCCCACCGCTCTACCGCTCTGCCGCTCCACCGCTCCGGCCTGCCGCCGGCTTGACCGGGCCCAAGTCCCCGACTATGGTCGAAATCGCCGTCAGGGGAGGCTCGGACAGGGCTCGGGTCAAGGGCGAGGCTCCGGGCGCGACGGCCAGGAGGTGACACCATGAAGCGCTTGGGCACGACGCTGGGGGTTCTCTTCGCGGTCGCGATGCTTTTCTCGGGATGCCCGAATGGCGGACCGGGTCCCGTGGAGCCCGACGCCGGGGCGGAGCCGGTCGACGTGGCGCCGCCGGCGCCCGAGATCGTGGAGCCGCCGCCGCCGCCGCCCGCCGAGTACACGGGCGAGCCGGGCACCCTGATCGTCGAAGCGACGTTCAACGGGCAGGCGATCGAGGGTGCGGAGGTCCGGGTGCACCGCACGGGCCAGGAAGCGGTGGAGACCAGCATCACCCTGACCGGCGGGCAGACGCAGGCGACCTTCGAGCTGCCGCCGGGGCGCTACGACGTCAGCGTCCCCTTCCCGGGGTCGCTCGACGCCGCCGCCGACGGGCAGCAGGGCTTCCGCATCGAGACCGGCCGGACGAAGCGGGTCACGCTGCCGTTCGACGGGGTGGCGCAGGTGACGCTGCAGTGCAACCGCAACGGGCGCAACACGAACGGCACGATCCGGCTGCGCCGGCAGGGCGCGACGGACTACCTGCCCGAGGTGCGCTGCCAGCAGGAGTTCTACATCGGCGGCGGGACGTGGGAGGCCGAGGTCACGGTCGGGAGCGGTCGCGGCGGCGTCCAGGTCACGACCAACGTCCACATCCAGGGCGGCGGCTCGATCACCACGCCGATCATGATCCAGTAAGGGAGAGCGGCGGTCCGCGGAAAAAAAAGAGCGGCCCGGATTGCTCCGGGCCGCCCGACTTCACGTCTCGAACGGCAGGGCGCTACAGAACGGCCTTGAGGCCCTTGAGGGCGCGCAGGCGCACGGTGCGGCGCGCCGGCTTCGCCTTGCGGATCTCCTCGCGCTTGGTGAAGGGGTTGAACCACTTCCCGGCCTTGATCGCCGGCTTGACCTTCACCTGGGCCTTGATCAGGCCGGGCAGGATCGTGAACTCGCCCGGGCCCTTCTTGCCCAGCTGCTCCTTGGCCAGGCCCTGCAGGGCGTCGAACACCGCATTGACGTTCTTGCGGGTCAGGCCCGTGTCCTTCGAGATCTCGGTCACGATCTGCGACTTCGTCATCTTCGCCATCTCAACTACCTCCCTTGGTGCCTCCCCCGTCGGCACCCTGCCGCGGGGCTCCAAATGCGACCGCTTCTAGGACACCCCCCGTTCCGCGTCAACAAAAAAGCGCAAACGTCAGGCAAAAAAACGGTGGATCGTCGTTCCGAGGGCCGAATTCGGCCGCGAAACTAATCCGGACCCGACGTCCGACCGCAGCGCGGGCGCTCCCGCGCCAGACCGAGATACGTCCGGCGGCGCGCGACCGACGCGTCCAGCACCGTCACCCGCACGGCGTCGCCGAGCCGGAACGAACGCCCGGTCGCCGCCCCCCACAGCCGCGCCTCCTCCGCGTGGAACCGCCATTCGTCCTCCGGCAGATCCTCCCGCGCCAGCATGCCCTCGACGAAGGGGTCGCACAGCCGAACGTACACGCCCTGCGCCGTGACGCCCGAGACCGTTCCCTCGAACGTCTCTCCCGCGCGGCCGCGCATCAGCCACGCCCCGCACAGATCGGCCACCTCGCGTTCCACCAGCATGCCGCGCCGCTCCCGCGCGGACGCGATCGCCGCCGCCTCCGCCGTCGCCTCGCGCTCCCCCAGCGCCGCCAGTTCGTCCGGCGTCGCCCCGTCGAGCAGCGCGGCGACGACGCGGTGCACCACCAGGTCCGGGTAGCGCCGGATCGGCGACGTGAAATGGAGGTACTCCCGGAACGCCAGCCCGTAGTGCCCGCGGTTCTCCGGCGCGTAGCGCGCCTGCGCCAGGGCGCGCAACAGCATCCCCGCCAGCGCCTCGCCGAACGGCCGGCCGCGCATCGCCGCCAGCGCGGGCGCCAGCGCCCCGGGCGTCGCCGCGTCCGCGTAGCGCACCGGCACGCCGTAGTGCCGCGCCATCTGCGCGAAGCGCCGCACCTCCCCCGCGTCCGGCGGCTCGTGGATGCGGTAGATCGCCGGCACGCCGCGGCCCAGCAGCACCCGCGCCACCGCCCGGTTCGCCAGCAACATCAGCTCCTCGATCAGCCGGTACGCCTCCCGCTCGCCCTCCGTCGGCGCCCGCCGCCGGATCGCCGCGATCCCCCCCGTTCCGTCCGGGACGATCACGGGCTCCGGCTGCTCCAGGTCCAGTGCGCCCGCCGCCAGACGGCGCCGCCGCAGCGCCCGCGCCACCCGTGCCGCGAGGTCCAACCCGGCCCTCGCGTCGTCGGGAAGCTCACCCGCCCCCCCGTTCTCCGCCAGGCACGCCGCCGCCTGCGGGTAGCTGAGCGTCGCGCGCGAGCGGATTGCCGCGCGGACCAGCTCCGCCGTGCCGACCGGCCGCCCCGATTCGTCCAGCCGCACGCGCACCGCCAGCGCCGGACGCTCGGCGCCGCCGACGAGCGAGCACGCGCCCGCGGAAATCGAGTCCGGCAGCATGCGCACCACGCGGTCCGGAAGGTAGACCGACAGGCCGCGCTCGCGCGCCGCGAGGTCGAGCGGCGAGCCGAGCGGCACCGCGGCTCCCACGTCGGCGATCGCGACCCAGACGTCCACCGCGTTCGCCTCCGCCGCGGCGCCCGCGGCCGGCACGACGGCCACCGCGTCGTCGTGGTCGCGCGCGTCCTCGGGATCGATGGTCACGAACGGCAGGTGCGTGAGATCCCGCCTCCGGGTCGCCAGCAGCCGCTCCACCGTCGCCGCCGCGGCCTGCGCCTCCGCCGCGGCGGGGAAACCTGTCTCCAGCCCCTCCCGCACCAGGATGCGGCGCACCTCGGTGTCCAGCGTCCCGTCGTCCGGGAACGAAGCCAGCACCTCCACCGCCGCCCGTGCGGGATCGGCCGGGTCGAGCGGCAGGAGCGCCGCGACGACCGGCGTCCCATCGGCCGCGCCGCCGTCCGCGACGGCCGGCATCGCGGCCGGGAACTTGGGATCGTCCGGAACGAACGAGGCGCCCGCCGGACCGCTGTTCAGCCGGCCCGTCAGCCGGCGCCGGCCGCGCGACAGCACCCGGGCCACCTCGGCCTCGGGTCGCGCCGGGCGGCTGCGTCGGAACCGCGCCCACACGGGCGCCTGGCCGGCGATCCGGGCCGCCACCCGATCGCCGTGGATCGCCCCGGCCAGCCGATCGCCCCGGACCCGCGCGACCGCCTCCCCGTCGTCGCGCAGGACCAGCGCGTCCCCCGTTGCCGTGACGTAGATCTCCCCCGTCACCAGTCCGGATTCGCCGGCGTCCCCTCCCGGACCGCGGGCTTGTGCCCGCGGCTGCCGTCCCGCCGAGGCCGCGCCCTCAAAAGCGCGGTTCGAGTCGCGCTCGCGCCCGCGCCCGCGCCCGCGCCCGCGCCCGACCGGCCGTTCCCCCCTCATCGTTCCTCCACCCCGTCCCCACACTGCGGCTCTCCCGGCACGACGCGCACGACCCGCCCGTCCTCGAGCCCGACGAGCAGCGAAGCGCCTTCGAGCGTCGGCCGGGCCTCGATCGACAGGCCGACGTTGAAGCGCCACGACTCCTCCGGCGCTTCCGCGGGCAGGACGACCCCGCGCGCGCGGTAGGAGACCTCGGCGAGGAAGCCGTCGCGGTCCGCGTAGACCACCGACGCGCGTTCTCCGACTCCCTCGCCGCGCTCGATCGGGAGCGGCGCGGCGAGGATGGGAGCCGGCACGCCGAGTCCCCAGGCCACGGCGCCGTCCTCGGGTGCGAGGCCGACCAGCGCGCCGTCCATGAGTCCGACCAGGATCGTGCCGTCGGTGCCCTCGACCGGGCTGCCGCGGGCCAGCGTTCCGACGGTCGTTTCCCAGCGCGGGGCGCCGTCCGGCATCCCGAAGGCGTGCACGTGCCCGTACAGCGTGGCGACGACGACGTCGCTGTTCTCCAGCTCCAACACCCCACCCTCGACGCCCCCGACGACCCAGCGGCGCCACAGCTCCTCGCCGGTCTCCGCGTCGTGCCCGCGCACGATGCGGTCGAGGCCCGCGAAGACGATGACGCGACCCGAGAGCGCGGGTCGGCCCGCGAACGGGCCGGGGGCGGGCCAGGACCACGCGACGGCGCCCGAGCGGTGGAGCGCGGCGAGGCCGTCGTCTCCGGCGAAGAGCATTCCCGCCCAGGGGCTCCATTCCAGGGGGGTGGCGAGACCGGCCCGGGCCGGACGCGCGATGCGCCAGCGCTCGTGACCGTCGCCCGGGTCGAGCGCGGCGACGCTTCCGTCCCCGCAGCGCAGGAACACCGCCTCGCCGGACGGCGCGACGCTCGGACGCGCGTCCGCGGCGCCGCAGGCGTACTCCCAGACCGGGTTCCCCTCGACATCGAAGGCGGCCAGGACGCCGGCAGTCGAGCCGACCAGAAGGAGATCGTCCTCGCAGGCGCAGTCGGAGCGGCGGCGCGTCGGGCAGGCGCCGTGGCGCAGCACGACGGGGCCCAGGACCGCGCCCGCCACGTGCAGCTCGGCGGCGACGCGCGGCGCGAACGGCGGCGACCATCGCGCCAGTCGCTCGGTACCGTCCCCCGCGTCGTCCGCGAGGGTCGGCGGGTCCTCTTCGCCGGCCGCGGGCAATGGGTCGAAGGGGAGGGCGCGCGGAGCGGCGGCCGGTGGGGTGCAGGCTCCGAGCCACATGGCGGCCGCGACCAGGTGCGGCGACACGCGCCGTGACCCGCTCCCTGCGCGTGCTTGGAGCATCCCCTTCGCGCCCTTTGCCTCTTGGCGCTCTTGGTGCGGGCCTACCAGCAGTCGGTGACCTTGGCCACGCCGCCGGCGGTGATGGTGACGCTGTGGCTGCCGCTCAGGCCTTGCTCCGGGTTGGAGAACGAGAGGCGGTAGTTGCCGGCGGGCAGATCGATGGAGAACGGCGAGCCGCGGGTGCCGTGACCCGGGATCGTCACGTTGGCGTACGGGTCGCAGCGCACGCGCAGCGTGCCCGTTCCGCCGGGCGGGGGGGGCGGGAGGCCGGCGTCGGAGCGCGGTCCGGGGCCCGAGGCGCGCTGGAGCGCGATGGAGGTCTCGACGACGATCTCCTGGGGGGTGCCCGCGAGCGGCCGGAACGCGCGGCGGAAGGTCTCGAAGTTGCGCTTGGCCAGCGCGACGCGCACCTCGCCGTCGACGAGCCTGGCGCGCAGCTTGAGCGGCACGTTGGCCTGGTAGGCCGTCGGCGCATCGTTGATCGTCAGGTCGGCGCCCTCCTCGACGACCGTGAGCGAAAGCCAGACCTCGCCCTCGGCCAGGGGACGAACGTAGCGGGCGAGGTCGAACGTCCAGCCGTCGCCGTAGGAGCCGACGGCGGCGAGGTTGCCCTCGGCCAGGCCGAAGGAGAATTCGTCGGCCACGTACTCCGGATGGTCGAGCCGCAGGACGTGATCCGCGGCGGCGACCCGGGGGACGGCCTTGTCGGCCGCCGCCGCGCCGTCGTTCTCGAAGGCGAACGCGCCGTCCAGGAAGACCTTCATGCCCGGCGGCACGGCCCGGAAGAGCAGGGTGCCGGTGACGACCTCGGGCGGGGGCGCCGCGTCGACCGCCGCCACCACGGCCTCGGGCTCCGGCGGTGCCGCGTCCGGCTGCGGCGCCGCGGCGACCTCGAGGACCGGCGTGCCGCCATCAGCCGGGGGCGCCGCGCCCGACCTGCCGCCGTCGCGGCCCAGCACGAGGTACAGCGCGCCGCCCAGGGCGAGCGCCCCGGCGATGCCGAGAGCGGTGTAGAGCCCGGTGCGCGACTTCTTCGGTCGCGCCACGACCATGGAGCGGGTCGTGGAGCGCGCGGAGGCGGTCGGCCCCGTCGTCGCCGTGTCGGCGACGTCGTCGAAGCGGATCTCCGCGGGCTCGGGCTCGCTGGCGATGACGTCGGCGAGCTGCTTGCCCTCGGCCATCGCCTTGCGCTGCGCGTCGAGCTTGTCGCCGAACAGGCCGGTCATGAAGTTGGACAGCTCGATCGAGCTGACCGGCACGCGCTCGTCCCGCACGAAACGCTCCAGGTCCGCCTGCAGCTCGCGCGCCGAGCCGTAGCGGGCGTCGCGCTCGCGCGCCAGCGCGCGCAGCACGATCGGCTCGAGCGCGGGCGGGAAGCCGGCACGAACCTGCGTCGGCTGCGGATACGGCTCCTCGACGATCTTCCGGATCGTCTCCACCTCGGACTTCCCCCGGAACAACCGCCGCCCCGTCGACAGCTCGAACAGGATGATGCCCAGGGAGAAGATGTCCGAGCGGTGGTCGAGCGGCTGGCCGCGGCACTGCTCGGGCGACATGTACGGGAACTTGCCGCGGAGCTGGCCCTCGTCGGACTTCGCCGGCGCGCCCGCCGCGATGGTGTCGGCCCGGTGCTGCAGCGCGGCCTTGGCGATGCCGAAATCGACGAGCTTCACGTCGCCGGTGAAGGTGACGATGATGTTCTGGGGCGAGATGTCGCGATGGACGATGTGGAGGTCCTCACCCGAGAACCCCTTGCGGGTGTGCGCGTAGTCCAGCCCCGCGCAGATGTTCATCACGATCTGCAAGGCGTGGGCGATCGGGAACTCCCGCATCTGGCGCGCGACCATCCCCTTCACGATCGAGCGCAGGTCCTCGCCGTGGACGAACTCCATCGCGATGAAGTAGCGGTCGCCCACCGCCCCGACGTCGAAGATCTGGATCACGTTGGGATGGTTCAGCGTCGCCGCCACCCGCGCCTCGTTCATGAACATCTCGACGAACTCGGGGTCGGCCGTGAACCGCGGCAGGATCTGCTTGATCACCACCAGCTTCTCGAAGCCGGAGATGGAACGGTGGATCGCCAGGTACAGCTCCGCCATCCCGCCCGTCGCGAGCTTGCGCATCAGCGTGTACTTGCCGAACTTCCGCGGCAGGACCTCGTCCGTGGAAGGCGGCGGCGGTGGCGGTGCGGCGGCAACCATCTGCGTCGTGAATTATACCGGCCCGCCCCGGATCGGGCAAAAGCCATTCCCATGCCCCCGACGACCGCCCGCCGGCCG
The DNA here is from genome assembly GCA_016218765.1 of Deltaproteobacteria bacterium. GTDB lineage: Bacteria > Myxococcota_A > Polyangia > DRWM01 > JAAZOP01 > JAAZOP01. The sequence goes on from JACRCZ010000070.1 coordinate 16,207, forward strand.
CCGGATCATCCCGCGTCCCGAGGGCCCGGACGACGCCCGCCGGAGCTCCTCCCGCGGCGCCCTCGAGTCGACGAGGACGCAGCCTACGACCATCCGAGACTGGACCGCAAGGGCGAGCTTGTCTATCCTGCCGGCCCGATGAGGTTCCTCCGACACTGGCCCGCCGCCCTCGGCGCCCTGCTCCCCCTGGCCGCGGTCGTCGAGCTGGCCGGCAACGCGTGGACGGCGAACCTGGTCCCCTCCGACGCCGCCTTCGCCGAAGCCCGACGGGTCGTCGAACGGCAGTTCCGCGACGGCGATCTCGTCGTCGTCTACCCCGACTGGATGGGCCAGGGCCGCACCGCCCTCGGACCCTGGATGCCCCTGCGCGACCAGGCCCGCGCCGATATCCTCGACTACCCCCGCGTCTGGCAGCTCACCCTGGACGGCCGCACCGCACCCGAGCTCGAGGGACTTCCCGTCGAACAATCCTGGTCCTTCGACGGCCTATCGCTCGAGCTGCTCCGCAACCCCGCCGGCGCCCCCGCCCTGTGGCGCGCCTACGACGACCTGGCGTCCGCCGTCGTCGTCGTTGCCGCCCCCGACGGCGAGAAACCGTGCCCCTGGCAGGAACGCGATCAGGCCCACCACTGCGGCGACTCGTTCGGACAATCGTGGGTCTACGTCGGACCCTTCCTCGTGACCGACATGCAACAGCAGCCGCACCAGTGCCTCTGGGCCCACCCCACCCAGGTCGGACCGATCGTTGCCACATGGAACGACGTCCCCGCCGGCAGGACCCTGGTCGTGCACACCGCGCTGACCTACACCGCCGCCCGCGACATGAAGTACCCCCCCGTCCACCTCGAAACCCTCGTCGACGGCCGATCGCTCGGCACCGCCGAACAGCCCGACGGCGCGGGCTGGCGCACGTGGACCTACGAGGTCCCTGCGCCGGAGGGTGCGACAACTCCCGAAGTCCGACAGGTGCAGCTCCGGATCTCGACCGAGTTCCAGGGCATGCGGCATTTCTGCTTCGACGCCGCGATGCGGGGCCCCACGTGAACGACGAGCGCAACGACACCCCCGGCGCGGACGACCCCCCGGAGCCCTCCACTCCGGACCGCGCCCTCCAAGGCGAGGCTCCAAGCGAGCTCCCCGAACAGCCGCGGACTGAAGTCCGCGGTTCAGAAGGGGAGGCCTCGACCGGCGACCAGCTACCAGCCACCAGCCCCCAGCCGCCCCTCGCCACCGGCGACCAGCTACCGGCCACCAGCCACCAGCCAGCCGCCGCCGAGCCCGCGGCCGCCGACCGCCGACCGCCGACCGCCGACCCTCCCCCCCGGCGCCCGCCCCGCTGGCGTCGTCACGCGGTCGGCGCGGCGCTCGGCATCGCGTACCTCGCGGTCCTGCTGTCGACGGCGCAGGAGATCGGGTTCGCCCGGGACGAGGGGTTCTACTTCACGGCGGCGGACCGCTACCAGCAGTGGTTCGATCTGCTGCTCAAGGATCGCAAGCAGGCGACCGGCAAGGAGGCGGTCGTCAGCCACTGGGAAATGAACGCGGAGCACCCGCCGCTCATGAAGGTGCTGTTCGGGCTGTCGCACCGCCTGTTCCACAACAAGCTCGGCTGGCTCGCGCCGTCCACCTCGTACCGCCTTCCGGGGATGCTGTGCGGGGCCCTGCTCGTGTACCTGGTGTTCGTCTTCGCGGCCAAACGCTTCGGCGAGCTGGAAGGGTTCCTGGCCGCCGCGTTCCTCGCGCTGATGCCCGTCTTCTTCTACCACGCGCATCTCGACGCGTTCGACGTCGCGATCACGCTCCTGTGCTTCCTGGTGCTCTACGCCTTCGAGAAATCGCGGACGTCGAACCTGTGGGCCTTCCTGACCGGGATTCTCTTCGGGCTGGCGCTGCTCACGAAGCTCAACGCGTTCTTCCTCCCGCCGACGATGTTCGTGATCTGGGTGCTCCGGGACGTGATCCGCCCGACCCCGGCCACGATCCTGGCCGGCCTCGGCCTGGTCGTCGCCCTCGTCTTCCAGCTCGACATGCGGGTCGTCGGGGCGCTGGGCGTGCTGCTCGTGATCGCCGTGCTGCGCGCGAGCGACCGGCGCGGGGGGTTCCTGGGGCTGCCGAAGATCCCCACCGCGTTCCTGTGGATGGCCCTGCTGGGCCCGCTCATGCTCTACGCGCTGTGGCCGTGGATGTGGTTCGACACGCTCGACCATTTCCGCGGCTACGTGAACTTCCACGCCAAGCACGACTACTACAACATCGCCTACTTCGGCGTGAACTACTTCCACCCCCCGTTCCCCATAGGCTATCCGTTCGTCACCACCGCGCTGACGACCCCCGTGGTCACCCTCCTGGCGGGCGTCGTCGGGATGGCGCTCTTCCTGCGCTGGCGGCTGCGCGCCATGCACGCCGACCTGGCGGAACGCTGCGCCGCCGCCCAGGTCGATCCGCCGGGCTGGCGCACCGGCCTGCGACGACTCCTCCTCCGTCCCTGGCGCTCGGCCCACCCGGCGGGGCCGCCGGACGACGAGATCGGCGCGACCCAGACGCGCTCCCCCGGCATCGGCATCTTCCTCGCCGTGAACCTGCTCGTGCCGATGCTGATCATCGCTCACCCCAAGGTCTTCATCTTCGGAGGAACCAAGCACTGGATGCCCGCCTGGCCCTTCCTCGCGATCTTCGCCGGCGTCGGCGCGGCGTGGGGACTGCGGCGCCTCGCCGCCGTGATCCCCGACCGCTTCGCCCTGCCGCGCCTCGGCCCCGTCACCGTGCCCGTGCGGCCGCTGCTGGCCGGCGCGCTGTCGCTCCTGCTGCTCGCGCCGGCCGCCCAGGGTACCGCGCAGTCGCACCCCTTCGGCCTCTCGCACTACAACCTGCTGGCCGGCGGCGTGCCCGGCTCCGCGGATCTCGGCATGTGCCGCCAGTTCTGGGGCTTCACCACCGGCTCCCTCCTGCCCTGGCTCAACGCCAACGTCCCGCGAAACGGCGCCGTCTTCTTCCACGACACCGCCTGGGACTCGTTCCGCATGTTCCAGACCGACGGCACGCTGCGCAAGGACATCCGCTGGGCCGGCGGCCCCGAAACCGCCGCCGTGTCACTCGTGCACCACGAGCTGCACATGGCCGAGCTGGAGCACGCCATCTGGCTCGCCTACGGCTCGGCCGCGCCGGCCTACGTGCTGACCCACCACGGCGTCGCGATCATCTCCGTCTACGCCAAGCCGGGCGTCACCCTGGGCTACGTTCCTCGAGCCGACCCCCACTAACCACCTTGCTTCCCGACCGACGCTCCTGTAGGAATCGGGTCGAGACGGCGCCGCCGCGCGGGCCGTTGTCGATCGGGGTGAGGGCGAGGAGCAAGCTCGTGGGCGAGGAAAAGCGCGTTCATGATCGCACGGGCGTCGTGCTGCCCCTGCGCGTGCAGGCCGGCGAGCGGGCGCTCGAGGGCGAGTCGGTCGATATCTCGGCGGGCGGCGTGCGCGTGTCGCTGCCGGAGGACCTGCCGTTCGGCGCCAAGGTGAAGGTCCACGTCGTGCTGCCGACGCTGGGCGAGGAGACCGCGATCGATGCCGAGGTGCGCTGGAGCCGCAAGGACCCGTCGGGCTGGTTCCTGGTCGGCCTCCAGTTCCAGCGCGTCCGCGCCCGCGAGACCTGGGCCTTGAACCAGCTCATGCGCCGGGCGTGACGGACCCTACGGCGCGCAGCCCCACGTCGCCTCGTAGATCGGATACTCGGTCGTCCCGGGATCCTCGACCCACAGCACCATGTAGAACCCGGAGTTGTAGGCCAGCGACGGATGGGCGGCCGCGACCGTGTCGGGGCGGATGTCGGTCGGTCCGTCCTTGAGCGTGAAGGCGACGGCGTCGACGGTCGCCACCGAGATCCCGACGCGGGCGGCCTGGGAATGGCGCCAGGCGATGCCCCACTCGTTCTCCGCACCGCCCCAGGCCAGCGCGACCTGGCCCTGTTCGGCGCTGGACAGGGCGACGTCCGTCAACGGCTCGTGGTCGATCGGCGTCTCGCCCTCCGCGAAGACGGCGAGGTGCATCGTCGAGCTGCCGGCGCCGCGGGTCTCCCACAGCAGTCCGAACTCCGAGCCGTTCCAGACGAGCGCCGGGGAGCCGACGAACGAGTGCGTCGCGGGGGGCGAGAGCACCGCGTTGGAGTGCTCGGCGAACAGCCCGTCGAAGTCCTTCACGTGCAGCGCCCCGTCCCCGGCGTCGAAGTACGCCAGGGTCAGGCCGCCGGAGCCCCACGCCAGCCGCGGCTCGCCCGTACCCGTCGGTCCGGAGGCCAGCGTGGCGTAGGAATCGCTGGTCGTACCGGTCGCGGCATCGACGTGCAACGCGCGGATCTCCACGGTGTCGCCCGCGGTGCTGGCCTGGGCCCAGGCGACGACCAGGCGCGTGCCGTCGAACGTCAGCGTCGGCTCGCGGGAATTCGCGTCCGTGTTCGGGATCTGCTGGGCCGAGGCGCCGGTGCCCGTGGCGCCCAGGATCTTGACCCAGATGCCGGGCGAGCCGCCCGTCACCACGTGCATCACGGCCGCGAAACCGCCCCCCGGCAGGCCGATGATCGGGTGCAGGGCCGACAGATCCGCGGCGCCCTGCGACCACAACGCCGAGGAGGCCACCGCGCCGTCGAGCCGGAAGCGCTGGAACCGCAGCCCCTGAGGCGGTGCGAGGGTCGAAGGGATGCGGAAGAAGGCCACGAACTCGCCGCCGTCGGCCAGCCCCAGCGGACGCTCGTCGGCGCCGGCCGCCGCCGGCGCGATGGCGAGCGGCGCGCTGATCGCCGGGACGCAGGCTCCGCCGTCCTCGCCGCCCTCCGATTCCTCGGGGCTCCCGTCCTCGAGGAGCTCGGCATCGCCGTCGCCCTCGTCCGCGATCTCGCCGCCCTCGACGATCTCCCCGTCCCCGTCCGACCCCTCGACTTCGCCCTCGTCGCCCGGGCCGCCGTCATCGACGGGCGCCGTGTCGCCGCCGCCTCCGGGCGGCACGCAGGCCGAGCGGACGCAGACGAGCGGCAATTCGCAGTCCGTGTCCTTGACGCAGGAATCGGAGCCGCACCCGCCCGCGGGACCGCCGACCGCCAGAACCACCGCGACACCGCCGGCCACGAGCCCAACGACCCATCGTGCTTTCATGCGGCGTAGGCTAGCGCGGGGGAGGGGGCGCTGTCGACCCCTACAGCGGACAGCCGCGGGTCGAGGCGTACATCGGGAACAGCGAGCCCGACTGCTCGATCCAGCCGAACATGTAGTAGCCGGAGTTGTAGGCGACGGAGGGGTGCCAGGCCGTGGTCGCCTCCTCGCGAACGTCCACGGGCCCCTCCTTGAGCGCGAAGGTGTCGGCGTCGATCCGCACGAACGAAATGGCGACGCGCCCCGTGCGGTTGTTGCGCCACGCGATCCCCCACTCGCTCTGCTCCTGCGCCCAGGCGAGCGCCACCTGTCCGATTTCCGCCGAGGAGAGCGACACGGTGGCGAGGATTTCGTGTTCCACCGGCGTTTCGTCGGGAGCGAACGTGGCGAAGTGCATCGTCGAGCTGCCGACCCCGCGCGTCTCCCAGAGCAGTCCGTAGACCGTCCCATTCCAGACCAGCGCCGGGTAGCCGACCACGGTGTGGCCGGAAGGAGTGGGCAGGATCGATTCGTTGATCTGCGCGAACGTGCCGTCCAGGCTGCGGACGTGCAGGGCGCCGTCGCTGGCATCGATGTACGCCAGCGCGTGGCGGATCGAGCTCCAGACGATTCGCGGCTCGCCGGTGCCCGTGGGACCGGTGAGAAGCAGGGTGGGCGTGTCCAGGCCCGTGCCGGTCGCCGTCGAGAAGTGCCCGGCGAAGATCTGGACGTTGCCCGCGCCGTCGTCGTCGGTCCACCCGACCACGAGGTTCGTGCCGTCGTACGTGATCATGGGCGACCCGCAGGTTTCGTCGGTCCCGTCGATCTTCCGCGGCGTGACGGGCGACGCCGGCGGAAGCGGGACGATCTTGGTCCAGATGCCGATGCCGGCGTCCGAGGGCACGGCGAAAGCCGTCACCAGGGTCTCGTCCGGCAGGACGACGATCGGATGCTGCGGCGCGATCTGCACGCCGCTCAACGGGGGGGCCGTCGTGCCGACCGCCGCGCCGACGAGGTTGAAACGGCCGAGGAGCAGACCGTCGGCGAGCGAGGGCGCCGGCGCAGGCGGCCGGCCGAGCCAGACGAAGCCGCTGCCGGAGCGCGCCACGGCGACGCGCTCCTCGCCGTCGGCCGCGCCGGTCGCCGAGCTCATGCTCACCGCGGCGCTCGTCACCGGCGTGCAGCCCGCGTCGCCGTCGGCGTCCGCGTCGCCGTCCCCGTCGCCGCCGCCGTCGTCGTCCGCATCGCCGTCGCTTCCGCCGTCGGTGTCGCCGTCGGGCGGGATGACGTCCTCCCCGGTGCCGTCCCCGTCGGTCTCGGTGCCTTCGCCATCGACGTCGAAACCGCCGTCGTCGGCCGGCTCGACGTCCGGCTGCGGGCCGATCCGCACGCAGGCCGAGCGGACGCAGACCAGCGGCAGCTCGCAGTCGGTGTCCTTGGTGCACGAATCCGACTCGCACCCGGCCGGAAGGACGCTGAGGGCGAGCAGACCGCCGGCCAAAAACGTCGCGGCAAGCAGCAGATGCTTCGACTTCATGCGCGAAGAGTACCCGATGATCGTCCCGGAGTCGAGAAGACCGGCGCCGGAGTCCGACGCCGACTCCTGGACACTCCGCGTCCCGCGACCTACACTACGGTCGCCGGGAGGGGAGGGGGCGTGAGGGCGAGACCGGTGCAGGGCGGCGGCGGCGAGCGCAGGAGACATCGACGGGTTCCCTTCGATCGGCCGTGCTGGTGCGAGGGCGACGACGTGACCCTCTACGTCCGCTTCGCCAACGCCTCCGAGGGCGGCTCGTTCCTCCGCACCGCCATCGCCCTCGACGTCGGCCGGCGCGCCCGGCTCGCCTGGTTCAGCCCGGAGATCCAGGACGAGGTGGTCGCGGAAGTCGAGGTCGTGTGGCGGTCGTCCGATCGCCCGAACGAGCCGGGGCCGCGCGGGATGGGCCTGCGCTTCCTGAGCTTCGAGAAGAACGGCGAACGGTTTCTCGACATCCTCCGCCGCAGCGGCGGCGACAAGGACGCCGCATCGTAGGGACCCATGGACGAACGAAAGGCCTCCAGACGCACCTCGGTGCGCGCCGCCCTCGCCGTCGCCACCCTCCTGGTCCTCGGCTTCGGCACCTACTTCGTCCTCGACGCCTTCGCCGTCGGGTCGGTCACCTTCCGCTACGTCGACGAGGTCGTGCCGAAGAAGGCCGAGCTGCAGGGCCGGCGCCTGAAGGTCTCCGGCGCCTACGTCGCGGGCTCCCGCGAGCCCGCAGGACCCGGCAAGACGACTTTCACGCTCGAGAAGTCCGGCTACCGCCTGGCCGTCCTCGCCGACGACGCCGCCCTCCCCGCCGGTTTCGACCTGCCGGGACGCGACGTCGTCGTGGACGGCTCGCTCGATGCCTCCGGCGTCCTGCGCGCCACCACCATCACCACCGGCTGCCCCTCGCGCTACGAGGCGCAGAGAAGGTAGGTTCAGGTTCTTGGTGGGTCGTTTGGGACGAGTTGTTGGTGGGTCGTTTGGGTCGAGTTTGGGGTCCGGGCGGGCTACGTCGCAGGCGCCGTCGCCGTCCTCGCCTCGCCCTCCAGCGTGTCGAGGGTGCCGGCGTGGACGGCGGCGCGGAGCTTCGACATCCAGCGGGCGTAGAACGCGAGGTTGTGCGCGGTCAGCAGGCGCGCGGCGAGGATCTCGCCGCAGGCGTAGAGATGGCGCACGTAGGCGCGGGAGAACCGGCGGCAGGCCAGGCACCCGCACCCCTCCTCCAGCGGCGCGGGGTCCTCGCGATACCGCGCCTGCTTGATCGTGATCCGTCCCGCCGCGGTGAACGCCTGGCCGTTGCGCGCGTTGCGCGTCGGCAGCACGCAGTCGAACATGTCGATCCCGGCACGCACCGCGTCGAACAGGTCGCCCGGCGTCCCCAGCCCCATCAGGTAGCGGGGCCGGTCGGCCGGCATCCGCGGTGCCACGGCCGCCAGCACGGGCGCCCGCCGCGGGGGCGGCTCCCCGACCGAGAATCCCCCCAGCGCGAGCCCGTCGAACGGCAGCGCCGCCAGCTCCTCCAGGTGCGAGCACCGCAGCCCCACGTCCAGAGCGCCCTGTACGATGCCGAACAGCGCCTGCCCCTCCCGCCGCGGCGCGCGCACCGCCTCCCGCGCCCATCGCGTCGTTCGCCGCACCGCCTCCTCCACCACCTCCGCCGGCGCCTCCGCCGGCGGACAGACGTCGAGCACCATCGCGATGTCCGACCCGATCCGTCCCTGCGCCTCCACCACGAACGCCGGCGTCAAACGCACGCGCGAGCCGTCGAGCGGCGAGGCGAACGAGACGCCGTCGTCGTCGACCTCCCGGCGGGCCGCCAGCGAGAACACCTGGTAGCCGCCGGAATCCGTCAGGATCGCGCCGTCCCAGCCCATGAAGCGATGCAGGCCGCCCAGCCGCTCCAGCACCTCGAGCCCCGGCCGCTGCAGCAGGTGGAAGGTGTTCGCCAGGATCACCCTGCTCCCGTCGTCCCACACCTCGCCGGGCGCCATGGCCTTGACCGTGCCGCACGTCCCCACCGGCATGAACAGCGGCGTCGGCACCCGCAGGCCCCGCACGAAGAGCGTTCCCGCCCGCGCATCCCCGCACCGCGCCTCGATCTCGATCCGCACGCTCATCCAGGCCCCTCCTCCAAGACGAGCATCGCGTCGCCGTACGAGTAGAATCTGTACGCCTCGCGGATCGCCTCGGCGTACGCCGCCTTCGTTTCCTCGACCCCGTGCAGCGCCATCACCAGTGCCAGGAGAGTCGTCCGCGGCAGGTGGAAGTTGGTGAGCAGCGCGTCGACGACCAGGAAACGATGGCCGGGAAGGATCATGAGCGCCGTGTCGCCCACAAACGGACGGAGGGGCGAGTTTTCGGTTCTCAGTTTTCGGTTCTCGGTCGGGCGCGTCGCGACTGTCGACTGTCGACTGTCGACGCGCCGCCGGCCGGTCCCTTCCCGACCGCCGGCCGTCGACCGTCGACCGCCGCCGCCCCGCCGCCCCCTGCCGCGCTCTCCAGCGTCCGCACGACGGTGGTGCCGACGGCGAGCACCGGACGGCCTTCGCGGCTGGCGGCGGAGATCGATGCGGCCGCGCTCTCCGAAACCTCGGCCCACTCGGCGTCCAGCGCGTGCTTCTCCGGAGCGTCGGCCGTGATCGGCCGGAAGGTGCCCGGGCCGACGTGCAGCGTCACGCGCACCAGCTCGTGGCCTTCGCGCGCGAGCTGCTCCAGGAGCTCGGGCGTGAAGTGCAGCCCGGCCGTCGGCGCCGCGACGGCCCCGGGCCGTGCCGCGTACACCGTCTGGTAGCGCTCCCGATCCGACGGCTCCGGCGCGCGGCGGATGTACGGCGGCAGGGGTGTCGCCCCGCCGCGTTCCAGCGCCCGCTCCACGGTGTCGCCCGCCTCCCGCGGCTCGAGATCCACGACGAACGTGCCGCGCTCCGGTCGCTCGACCAGCGTGGCCCGCAACACCCCCAGGTCGAACCGTTCGCCGGGATGCGGCTTCCCCCCCGTTCCCAGGAGGGCGGTCCAGCGCTCGACCCGCTCGCCGCGCCGGTCCTGACGCCGGACGAGCAGCAGCTCGCAGGCGCCGCCGGTGGACTCGCGCCGCCCGGTCAGGCGCGCCGGAAACACGCGGGTGTCGTTGACCACGATCAGCGTCCGCGGCGCCAGAAGCCCGGGCAGGTCGCGCACCCGGGCGTGGCGGACCTCCGGCCGGCCGCGCCGCACGACCAGCAGCCGCGCCTCGTCCCGGCTCGGCAGCGGCGCCTGCGCGATGCGGCCGGGCGGAAGCTCGTAGTCGAGGTCGGCGAGGGACAGGGTCATCGGCCTTTCCGGGCGGGCGCACTCGCCCGGGGGCGCGCTCCGCGCGTCCCGGGCTGCGTGGCGCCCCTACTCGACATGAAGGTTGTACGCCTGCTCGGGCCCCACGGCGGCCTTGCCCTCGGCCGTCGCGCGGGCCGACAGCAGCACCACCAGACACGGGTCGGCCGGGCCGAGCGTCGTGGTTTCGGCCGCGCCGGGGCCCGCGGCGTCCAGCGTCTGGCCGGCCGTCTCCAGCGCCACGTCCAGTCCCGCGGGGGGGGTGACCACCACCTTCGGCGCCCCGCCGCCCTGCGTCGCCACGCAGTAGATGTCCCGGTCCCCCGGGACCTCGAGGTAGCCCGTCATCGACGCGCCCGGGGCGACGGCCTGCGCCGTCGCCGGATCGTCGTTCGGCTCCGCCTCGAAGGCGTCCGCCGGCAGGTGCCGCACGGTCACGCGGTACTGGTCCGAGATTCGCTCGCTGGGCACCGCCTTGGGCGGCAGGTTCTCCCGGACGCGCACGAAGTAGACCATGCCGTCGACGAGCACCCCGGGAATCGCCTCGCCGGCCCCGGGTCCGCCGCGCTCCCCCGCCGCCATCGGCTCGCCGCCGGACACGTCGAACAGATCGAGCCGCAGGTCCAGACCCGGGATGCCCGAGAGGTCCGCACGCAACACGCCCTTGCGCATCGGTCGGATCTCGACCCGGTACCAGTCCTCGTCCCCCTGCGCCGACGAGATCCTCCGGCCGATCGTCCCGCGCACGTTCGCCTCGAACCCGATGCGGTTCGCGATCGTCGGCCCGTTGTTCGACTCCTCCTCCTCCGTGAGCAGCCCCGCGGGCTCCTCCAGCATCCGCGGTACGACGAACGCCGCCGCCCCGCCGCCCAGCAGCAGCAACAGCAGGAACGACCACACGATCCACCGCCGCACCTTGAGCCGCAGCAGGTAGCGCTCGAACTCGCCCCGCGACAGATCCAGCCCCGTTCCCGCCGCCGGCGCCAGCGACGCGATCCGAATCGCACTCGGCCCCGACCCCACCGGCGGCAGCGCCGGCGCCGCCCCCTGCGCCACCCCGGGATCCCCCTCGGGCTCCCGCCGCTTCCCCGCCCCTGGCCTTTCGCCTTCCCCTGGCCCCGATTCCCTTCTCTCAGTGTCCCTCTGTGTCCTCAGCGCCTCAGCGGCAAGTCGGCCGGCCCCCCCCTCCGTGCCCTCCCTCCCCTCCGCGGCCTCCCTCACCGGGAAGGTGATGAGCGACGGGTCGCTCAGCTCGGAGGCCGCGGGGACCAGCGACGGGGTGGTGCCGGGGGAGGTCAGCGATGCGACGACCTCGTTGACCGCCAGTCGCAGCTCGGCCGCGCCGCGGAAGCGCTGTGCGGCGTCCTTGGCCATCGCCTTGGCCACCAGGGAATCGACGGCGGGGGGGATGCCGGCGCCGGGCACGCGCTTGCCGGGCAGGGTCAGGCTCTCGTTGAGGTGCTTCGTCAGCACCGCGAACGGCGTCGGCGCCTCGAACGGCGGCAGCCCGGTGAGGCAACGGTAGATGACGCCGCCGATGGCGTAGACGTCGGCTCGCGCGTCGACCTGTTCGCCCCGGATCTGCTCGGGCGACATGTAGAACGGGGTGCCGAGCAGCGAGCCGTCGCCCGTGGTGTCCAGCGCCTGCTTGTCGTCGCGGATCTTGGCCAGGCCGAAATCCACGACCTTGACGAAGTCTGGATGGCCCGCGCGCGGGACCAGCAGGATGTTTTCCGGCTTGAGGTCGCGGTGCACGATGCCCATCGCGTGCGCCTCGGCCAGCGAATCGCAGACCTGCGCCACGATCGACATCGTCCGGTGCCACGGCAGCCGTCCCTCCTGGCGGATGACGGACGCCAGGTCGGCGCCGCGCAGGTACTCCATCACCAGATACGTCAGCCCGCGCCAGTGTCCGTAGTCGAACACCTGCACGGTGTGGATGTGCATCAGCTTGGACGCCGCCTCGGCCTCGCGCCGGAATCGCTGCAGTACCTCCTTGCGCTGCCCCAGCGTGCCGTGGAGGATCTTGAGGGCCACCGGCTTGCCGATCGCCACGTGTTCGGCGCGATACACCGCGCCCATGCCGCCGCGGCCGAGCAGCGCGACCAGGCGGTAGCGATCGGAGACGACCTGGCCGATGAGCGGATCGGGGAAGGTCTGGATCGTCTCGGCCGGCGCCGGGATCTCGGCCCCGCACAATCCGCAGAAGCGGACGGCCTGGTGGTACGTGGCGTAGCAGCGCGGACAGGTAACCGCCATGGCGCGCCTACCGCGGGACGACGTAGACGGCCCGCACCGCCGCCAGCTCGGGGAACCGCTCCGACGTCGTCCTCTCCCGGCCCACGATCTCCCCGAGGACACGCACCTCGTCCCGCTCCGCCAGGGCCTGCGCCGAGGGCGCGTGCACCATCACCGCACACACCTCGCTCGCCCCGCAGCCCGACGCCGTGTCGACGTACAGCACGAACGACGACACCCCGTCGCGCGCGGAAGGTACCGAGGTGATCCGTCCCAGCAGATCGACCTTGCGTCCCCGGAAGCTGTCCGCGGCACCCGCGAAATCGGCATACCCGAGCCGCTCGGTTACCCCCGCCGCCCACTCGTCCGCCGCCTGCGACAGCTCGCGCGGCGTTACCCGTCGCACGGCCAGCGAGGCGCTGCGCCCGAGCGCTCCCGGCGCGGTCGCCGCCAGCGCCAGCGTCCGCTCGGTCCCCGCCGCCAGCGGCACCTCGATCGCGAACGCCCCCGCCTCGCCCACGGTGACCGCCGCGCCGTCGAGCGTCAAGGCCGCGCCCGCCGCGGTCTCGCCGCGCACCCAGATCGCCTCGTCCGTCGTCAGGCTCCCGCTCGCCGGGAAATCAACCCGCAACGGCACCACCGGCACCGCCACCCCGGCCTTCCCCTCGGCCACCACTCCCGCCCCGTCGCGCACCACGAACGGCAACGAAAGCTCGACCCGGTCGCCCGCCTCCGCCCAGATCCCCTCCCTGCCGCGCAACCCCTCGACCGCCTGCTCGTACGTCGCCGCGCCGTCCGCCTGGACGTCGACGGGCGTGCCGGCGACCTCGAGCGTCCGGCCCTCGCCCGCCAGCCGGAACGCGATCCGCACGGCCGGAGCCGGGGCGTCGGGAACGAGCGCCGCGGCGAACAGCACCGGCACCGGCAGCTCGATCGTCGTCCGCTCGACGACGCCGTCCCCGAACGTCACGTCGAGCGGGATTTTCACCGCCCCCGGGGCGGGCTCGGTTCCGGCGGGGAGGAAATCGCGCAGGGCGGCACGCTTGCCCGGCGTGAGCACCGCGTCGGGCGTGCCGGCCAGCGGGCCGGCGGCCAGCCGGACCTCGCGCCCCGGCGTCGTGAACTCGATCGCGCCGAACACCAGCTCGACCTTCGCCCCGTCGCCCGAGTAGTCCAGAACGACCTCGATCTTCGGCGGCTCGTGCACGACCGGCGGCGGCGCCACGGCCGCGTCGGCCGCCGCCGCAACGGCCACGACCGCGCCGTCCGCGGCCGCGGGGACCGCCACGCCGGCGTCTCCGACCCGCGGCTTCCGCGAGGTCGTGGCCTCCTCCTCGCCGAAGATGTCGTCGCGGAAGACGAGAACGATCGCGACGCCGGCCGCCGCGAGGAGGCCGATGATGATCGCGACGACCATTCCCGTGCGTGATTTCACCGGCGGGATGGACGTGAACGAGTCGCTGATCGACGGATCCACCTTCGCCGTGGGGGCGTGACGCGAGACGGCCCCGGCAGCGGGTGCGCCGAAAGCGCCTGCGGCCGTGGTCGGGACCCGGATCGAAGGATCCGCCACCTGGAACGCCGTGGCCGAGACCTCGACCTTCGGTGGCGCCGGAACCGACGGGCCCGGGATCGGCAGCCGCCCATCAGGGGCGGCAGCGTGCGAAATGCCGGGCGCCGGCACGAACTGGTCGCCGACCTGCAGGCCGCCCGGCGCCGCGACGCCCAACATCGTGCGCTTGCTCGACGGGACGTTCGCCAACGGGTCGATCGGGTGGGGCACGGGCGCCGCGGGCGCCTGGGCCACGGGCGGCGCGGTGGGGAGGCCCGGGACGTTCACGCCGGGCACGCCCATGACGGTGCGCTTGGCGCTCAACATGTCGGGTGTGGGTGTCAGGGCCGGACCGCCCGGAGGGTAGATCGGACCGGACGGCGGGAGCGCGCCGGGAGCTGCCGGAACGCCCCCGAACGCCGCGCTGCGCGCGGGCGTGGGGAACGCCTCGGGCGGAATCACCGGCACCGGCACCGGCATCGTCGGCTCGAAGGGAGCGGCGGTCGGCGGTCGGCGGTCGGCGGTCGGTGGCGGAGCAGGCGCGAAAACGGGCTGCGCCGACATCGGCGGCGCAGCGGGCGCGGCGGGCGCGACGCCGGGGATCGCCGCCATCGCCGCGGCGAACCCTCCCGGCGCGGCCGGGGCCGCGGGCATCCCGAACACGGTCTTCTGCGCCGAGCGCATGGCCGGGGCGGCAGGGGAAGACGCGGCGGTCGGCGGCGGCGCGGGCGTTGTTGACACCGCGGTGGAAGGCGCGGATGAGATGGCGGGTCCGGGCGCCATCGGTGCGGCCCCGCCCACGATCGGCGGCATGCCGAACACCGTCTTCATCGCCAGGCCCGCCGCCGGTCTTGGTGTGGCGGCGGAGGATCCGGGTGGGATGGGAGTGCCGGGCGCCGTGAAAGGGGCGGCGGGAGACGGCGTCAGGGCGCCGGGCACGGGCACCGTGGGCGCGACCGCGGGAGGCTGACTCGGGACCGGACTGGAAGGGAACCGCGGATCCGTCGTCTGCGGCATGCCGGTTCCGAAGGTCGGGTGCGGCATGACCGGCGCAGGCGCGGCGGGCGGCGGAGCCGGCGGCGCGGGCGGCGCCGCTGCAGCCGCGGCCGCCGGCGAAGGGAACTGCATCACGGTGCGCTGCAAGGGCTTGGACGGCGCGGGGCCGCGCGCGGCCGGAGGACCCCCGAGCGGCGCTTCGGGCGCCGGGGCGGGCCGCGGCGCGGCAGCAGGTGCGGGTGCGGCAGCCGCGGGCCCCTTCGACAAGCTCAGGGCGGGGGGCGCGGGGGCGGCCATCGGCTTGGGTTGATCGGCGAGAGACTTGCCGCAGGCGACGCAGAACGCCGTGCCTTCGGGGTTGTGCGTGCCGCAATACGTGCAGAAAGTCATCGCCGATCGTCCCCGTCCGGCGCACGCGCACGCCGGCGCCCCGTGAGC
>JACRCZ010000069.1 GCA_016218765.1 Deltaproteobacteria bacterium
CACCGTAGCTTCCCCCCCACCCGTCCCCCCCTCCCCTTCCTCCCTTCCCCCCCGTTCCCTGCCCTCTCAGCGTTTGTCAGTGCCCCCAGCGCCTCAGCGGTGAATCCCCTCTCCACGCCCTCCCCTCCCTCCGCATCCTCCCTGCCCTCCCCACGTCCGTGCTACGCTCGCGGCACGGGAGCACCGGATGGCACGCATCGACGGCAAGGCGAAGGTCACGGGGAAGGCGCGGTACGCCGACGACATCTACCTCGATCGGATGCTCCACGCCCGGCCCGTCCACGCCGAGCACGCGCACGCGGAGATCCTCTCCATCGACACGGCGCCCGCCCTGGCGGTGCCCGGCGTCGTCGACGTCCTCACCGCCGCCGGCGTCCCCGGCCTGAACCGCGTCGGCGGGATCCTGAAGGACCACTACGTCCTGGCGACCGACAAGACGCGCTACATCGGCGACGTCGTCGCCATGGTCGCCGCCGAATCCCCCGCGGCCGCCCGCGCCGGAGCCCGCGCCGTCCGCGTCGAAGCCCGACCTCTCGAGCCGCTCCTCGATCCCGAACGCGCCGCCGCCCCGGACGCCCCGAGGATCCACCCCGAGCGCAAGGACAACGTGTTCTGGACGTGCCACGTGCGCCAGGGAGACCCCGCGGCCGAGCTCCCGCGGTGCGACGTGGTGCTCGAGCGCGAGTGGCGGACGCAGTACATCGAGCACTCGTACCTGGAGCCCGAGGCGTGCGTCGCGGTGCCCGAGCCGGACGGGTCGGTCTCGGTGCTCGGCGGCATGCAGCACCCGTTCACCACGCGCCGCTTCATCTCGTGGGCCACCGGCCTGCCGCTCGCCGCGGTGCGCGTGGTGCAGACCACGCTGGGCGGCGGCTTCGGCGGCAAGGACGACACGATCTCCATCGTCTGCACCCGCGCCGCGATCCTCGCCCTGCGCACGAAGCGGCCCGTGAAGCTGGTCTACACGCGCGAGGAATCGATCCGCGAGAGCTACAAGCGCCACCCGTTCCTCATCCGCCACAGGGTCGGCGCCGGCAAGGACGGGAAGCTGCGCGCGCTCGACGCCCGGCTCCTCGCGGACGCCGGCCCGTACTGCTCGACGACGCCGTTCGTCATCTGGCGTCCCACCGTCCAGTGCACCGGCCCGTATGTCGTGCCGCACGTCTGCGGCGAATCCCGCGGCGTGTACACCAACGGCCCGCTCACCGGCGCGATGCGCGGCTTCGGCTCGCCGCAGATCAACTTCGCCATCGAGTCGCTGATGGACGACGTCGCCCACGCCGTGGGCCTGGATCCGGTGGAGTTCCGCCGCCGCAACTTCTTCACCCAGGGCTGCACCACCCACACCGGCCAGAAGCTCGACAACCACGTCGTCGCCGCACGACAGGTCCTCGACCTCGCCGTCGAGCGCTCCGGCTGGAGTGCGAAGTGGACCCAGTGCTCGCGGGGCAAGCCGGACGCCGAGGGCAAGCTCCACGGCATCGGCCTCGCGTGTTCCTACCGCGGCGTCAGCCTCGGCGCCGAGGGCCTCGATTTCTGCTCGGCGATCGTCAACGTCCAGCCCGACGCGTCGGTGACGCTCGAGGTCGGCGTCGCCGAGAACGGCCAGGGGCTGCAGACGGCGATGACCGAAATCCTCGCCGGCGAGCTGGGCCTGTCCGTCGAGAGGATCCGCTACCTGGACGTCGACACCAGCCGCGTCCCGGACGGCGGACCCACGGTCGCCTCGCGCGGGACGCTGGTCGGCGGCAACGCGGTGATCGAGGCGGCGCGGAAGATTCGCGAGGCGATGGCGGAGGCGCTGGTCTCGCCGGGGGGGTCGTTCGCGGGTGGAGGGCCGAGGAAGCTGGTGTTTCGCGACGGCGTCGTGCGGGACGAGGCGGCGGGGAGGACGATGCCGTGGGCCGACGCGGTGGCGGCGTGCCACGAGCGGCGCGTGCACCTGCACGCGATGGGGACGTGGCAGGGACCGCGGGTCTCGTGGGACGAGGAGCACGGGCGGGGCGACGCGTACTTCACGTATGTCTACGGCTGCAACGTGGCCGAGGTGACCGTCGAGGCGGGGAGCGGGGCGATCGCGGTGCGGTCGCTGCTCGGGGTGCACGACGTCGGGAAGGCCGTTTTCCCGGAGGGCGTGCGGGGCCAGATCCTGGGCGGGATGGTGATGGGGCTGGGGTTCGCGTTGCACGAGGAGCTGCTCGTGGACGAGCAGGGGCGGATCACGAGCCTCAACTTCGACCGCTACCGGATCCCGAAGGCGACGGCGATCCCGGTGCTCGACTTCGCGGTTGTGGAGAACGCGGACGCGGCGGGGCCGTGGGGGGCGAAGTCGCTGGGCGAGCCGGTGAACGAGCTGGCGGCGGCGGCGATCGGCAATGCGTTGTTCCATGCGACGGGGGTGCGGGCGAGCCGCCTGCCCATCCGGGGGGAAGATTTCGCGCAGAGGCGCAGAGACGCAGAGGCGCCGCATCGTGTCGCAGGGGCGCCACGCTGCCCGCCGGCGCCGGAGGCGGCGGCGGGCGAGTGCGCCCGCGGAGCGTCGGCCTCCGGGGCGCGGCGGCGGACGATCGAGCTGCGGGTGAACGGCGGAACGCTTGCGGTCGACGTGGCGGAGGACGCGACGCTGCTCGAGGTGCTGCGGGAGGACTTGCGGCTGACGGGGACGAAGTGCGGGTGCGGCGTCGGGCAGTGCGGGACGTGCACGGTGCTCGTTGCCGGCAAGGTGCGCCGCGCGTGCCGCGTCGACGCGGTCAAGGTGGGCCGGGCGGAGGTGACGACGATCGAGGGGTTGGCGGGACCGGACGGCGGGCTGCACCCGCTGCAGCAGGCGTTTCTCGACGCGGGCGCCGTGCAGTGCGGCTTCTGCACGCCGGGCATGATCCTCGCGGCCAAGGCGCTCCTGGACCGCAACCCGCGGCCGACGCGCGACGAGATCCGCCGGGCGCTGGCGGGCAACCTCTGCCGGTGCACGGGCTACGAGCCGATCGTGGAGGCGGTGGAGCGGGTTTCCTCCCCTTCCGAACCGCGGGCTTCAGCCCGCGGCTGCCCGCCGACCGGAGCCGCGCCCTAAAGGGCGCGGTTCGGTTCGGTGCCTTGCGAACCCGCGGCCGCCCGCTTCACTCCCCCTTCGCGCGCTTGCCCAGCTCCTTGTCGAGGTACAGGAGCGTGCTCGGCTTGTCGCCGGCCATGCGCAGCCGCTCGAGGACCTCGGTCGCGCTGGCCTCCTCCTCGACCTGCTCGGTGACGAACCACTGGAGGAAGACCTGGGCGGCGACGTCCTTCTCGGCCGTGGCCGTCTCGTACAGCTTGTGGATGCGCTCCGTCACGTGCTGCTCGTGCTTCAGCACCGCCTCGAAGATCTTGATCGGCGGGCCGAACTCCGCCGGCGGCGCGTCGAGCGCCCTGAGCTGGACGCGTCCGCCGCGGTCGTAGAGGTATTGGACGAGCTTGTATCCGTGCGCCAGCTCCTCCCCGTGCTGGGTCCTCAGCCACGCCGCGACACCCTTGTAGTTCTGGCGCTCGGCGTCGGCGGACATCCCGAGGTACAGGTACGCGGAGTAGAATTCGGCCTGGATCTGGGCGTTGATCGCTTCCTGCATCTTCTGGCTGATCATGTGCTTCTCCTCCTTCGGGCAGGTCCTTCGTAAGCACGCCGCGCGGCGGAGGCAACCGCCGGCGCGCGCCTACTCCCTCACGAGGATCATCCCCGACCGCGGCGGAAGCTGGACCGTCTCGCCCAGCGAGCCGCCGGGGCCGACGACGAAGCGTTGGCCCTCGCCGGCGGCGCAGACGTGGGCGCCCCAGCCGCCGCCCGCGTCCTCCTGGCAGAACGTGTTGACCAGCGTCGTGCCCTCGGGGAACGACGTCGCCATTCCCGTCCCGCCCAGGTACGGCCGCGCGTTGGCCTCGTGCGACGAGTTCACCACCACCAGCACGGTCTGGCCGCCGTCGCTGCGCTCGAAGGCGAAGATCCCGGCGTCGTCGGTGCCGCCGTCGGCGGGTGTGGCCGAGGCCCAGACGACGCGCAGGTCGCCGCGGCGCAGCGGCGCGTACCGTTTGCGCAGCTCGATCAGGGCCTGGATCGTGCGGAAGGTGGGGTGGGAGGTGTCGAAGCTCGAGCGGCTCATGTCCTCGCGGTTCGCGGGGTCGTTGCCGCCGAAGAACCCTTGTTCGGTGCCGTAGTAGATGCACGGGATGCCGTCCTCGGTGAGCAGGAAGAACAGGGCGTTGTGGTGGGTGCGCGCGTCGTTCCACAGGAAGCGGAAGCGTGCGACGTCGTGGTTGTCGAGGAAGTTGACCATCAGGCGGCGGGGGCTGACCGCGCGGCCTTCCGCGTCGATCGGTCCGTCCGCGTTGGGCGTGTCGGTGTACAGCGGCGCGCGGGTCGGGTCGTCGGGATCGCCGAGCCGGTCGCGGAAGAGGCTCTCGATCTCCGCGGTCGGCCGGCCCCGTCCGAAGACGTTCTCGAAGACGCGGTACTTCTGCGAGAAGTAGAACACCGAGTCGACCTGTCCGTCGCCGACGTAGCTCGCCAGGAGGTCGTCGTGGCCGTCGAACGCCTCGCCGAACAGGAAGAACTGCCGCTTGCCCAGCGCCTTGGCGTGCTGCCGGATCCTCGGGCAGAAGTCCTGCCAGAACTCGCGTTCCACGTGCTTGAGCGTGTCGATCCGGAAGCCGTCGAAGTCGGCGACCGTGATCCAGTGCGCGTAGGCCGCGAAGAGGGCGTCGCGCACGTCCTGCCGCGTCGTGTCCAGGTCCTTGAGGCCGCCCGGGAAGTCCCCGCGCATCTCCTGCTCGCGGATGTAGTCGCGGCACGCGGGCGTCCCCCACCAGTCGACGGTCGCCGGGTCGCAGGCCGGGTCGCCGAGCCGCCAGCAGCACGCCTCGCCCTCGTGCCGCCACACGGTGACGCGGCCGCGGCGGTTGTACCAGGCGGGGTTGTCGAAGCCCGCCGGCTCCGGCGGCATGCGATTGATCGCGGGATCATAGACCCACGCGATCGGCGCGGGGCCGGACTCGCCGAGCGAGGTGAACGCCTGGATCCCGCGGCCGTCGTAGTCCGGATCCCACTCGGTGGTCCGCGTGACGCCGCCGGGGAAGAAGTCGCGGGTTTCGGAGCCGTACGCCGGGCCGCCGCCGCCGATCAGGAATTCGTCGGCCTGCCCGTTGCCGTTGATGTCGTAGTAGAAGAGCTGCCCGATGTGGTTGGTGACGATGTCGAGGATGACCTTGATCTCCTTCTTGTGGCAGGCGTCCACCAGCTCGCGCAGCTTGGCCAGATCCCCGAAGTGCGGATTCACGTGCACGAAGTCCTGCGCCCAGTAGCCGTGGTACGAGCCGAACCCGGCGTCGGATTCCAGGTTCTTCACCACGGGACTGATCCACAGCGCCGTGACGCCCAGCGTCTCGAGGTAGTCGAGGCGATCGATGATCCCCTGCCAGTCGCCGCCGTGGTACGAGCCGGCGCGGTTCCGGTCGACGCCCCAGTCGTTGTTGGGATCGCCGTTTTCGAAGCGGTCGACCATGATCTGGTAGATGACCTCGTCGCGCCAGTCATCGACCTGCATCGGGGTCACGAAGGAGCGATCACGGACGGCCGATGCATCCACGCAGGAGGAGGAGAGGAGGAGGAGGGCGCAGAGGGGGAAGAAGGAAACCACAGATGGACACAGATGGACACAGATGGGGGAGGGTCGGGAGAGGAAAATCGGGGTGTGCGACCCGGTCCATCGACTCATGATCGGCTCCTTGCGCAACGGAGAAGCAGCGCGCCGAACAGCAGCAGGCCCAGCATAGCGCCCGAGTGCGGGGAGGGGACCGGGATCGAGCAGGAGCAGCCGCCGTCGCCGCCGTCGCGGGTCCCCGAGTCCGCGTCCGCATCCGCGTCCGCCGACGCATCCGCCTCCGCCGACGCATCGGCGTCGGCTTCGGCGGACGAGTCGGCTTCGGCATCCGCGTCGCCGTCCGCATCGGCGTCCGCGTCCGCGTCGGCGCCGGGCTCCGGACCCCACTCGCCGCACAGCGGTTCGGCGACGGTTCCTTCGGCGCGGTCGGCGAGGGCCAGGACGTAC
This sequence comes from Deltaproteobacteria bacterium, assembly GCA_016218765.1. GTDB lineage: Bacteria > Myxococcota_A > Polyangia > DRWM01 > JAAZOP01 > JAAZOP01. The sequence continues at coordinate 6,072 of JACRCZ010000069.1, forward strand.
GCGCCGGCGCCGAAGCCGACCATCGGCGTGGCGCCTTCGTAGTTCGAGGTCGTCGCTTCGTACAGCTCGGCGATCAGGTCCTGGTTGAGCCTCGACTGGTCCGTCACCCGGTCGACCAGCGGCGTCGCTTCGGCGGTGCGTCCGGCAAGGCGGAGGGCGTCGGCGACGCGGAGGTCGATGACGACCCATTCCTGGTTGTCGTACCAGCCGCCGTCGTCGTTGCGGAAGAAGCCGTGGCCGGAAGGCGGTCGCAGGTTCGCGAAGAAACCGTCCAGCGTCGCACGGCCGACGAGGCCGTCGGGCCGCACGAGAGCCCAGTCGAGCGCCTCGACCACCGCGGCGTCGCGGTAACCGAAGCCGGCAGTCAGCTCCTCGCGGCTCTGGGCGATGGAGAGGTCGGGCGCGAGAAGGTGTTCGAGGATCGCGTCGCGGATTGAAAACGCGGCGGCGCGGTACTCCGTCGCCTTGGCGGCATCGCCCATCCGCTCCGCAAGCCGCGAGGCCGCGCAGAGCCCGCGGGCGGCGGCGATCGAGGTGTAGGCGTAGCGTTTCTGCCGGCCGTTCCAGTGGACCTCCCAGATCGACGAGTCGGGGGCGATGAGGCCGGTGGCGGGATCGCGAAGCGCGACGAGCACGTCGGCGATCTCGTCGCGGATGGCCGGCCAGTACGGCTCCCAGAATGCGTCGCCGGAGGCGTCGACCAGGTTCCACAAGGCGCCCAGGAACAGCCCGAAGCCGTCGAACTCGATGTTCGGACCGTTTTCGTTCCAGTCGCTCTCTTCCGTGCCGTTGCCGAAGTAGCGCGTGACGCTGATGCGGTAGGGCTGTCCGACCTCGGTTTGGTAGTCCCCGGCGTCGGCGTCGAGCATGAAGCGCAGGCCCTCGCGCCCCTCGTCGGGGTGGCCGGCGCGGACCAGGGCATCGATCGCGTAGCAGGCGTCGCGGACCCACGAGATGTTCCACTGGCCGGGGGGAAGGGAGGCGACGATCTGGCCGTTTCCCCCGCCCGCCTCGCGCACCTGCGCCATGCGCAGCACCGCCGCGGATTGCGCCCACACGATCGCCTCGTCCGCGGACAGGCCGGAGGGTGGCGCCGCGTGCCACGCCGCCCAGGCCGCTTCCTCGGCGGCGAGGATCGCCTCGGCGTCACGTCCCCCGACCCACCCGCGCAGGTCGGACAGCGCCGACGCGGAGGAGCCCGAGGCGTCGAGACCGGCGAGCGCGGCGCGGGAGACCGACGCCCCCGCCGGCAGCGGTCCCAGGTCGTACTGGAAGCCGGCGACGGCGTCGGAGACGGTGCCCGAATCTGCAGTGTCCACCAGGTCGCTTCCGGCGTTCACGGCGGGCCAGGGGTTGTTCGGCGAGCAGGCGTGCCGCGACGGCGTCGAGCCCGGAAGATACGCTGCCGCCGCTCCGCTCGGCCCCGTCTCCACGTACGCACCCGCCGTCCCGTCCCACAGGATCCGCTCGCCGTCCATCCCCGGCTCGGGCCGTCCCGAGCCCAGGTGCAGGTTGTGGATGGTGAACAGCGATACGGCGCCGGACGCAGTGCCGACCGCGTTGGTCACCCGGACGACCATCGCCAGACCCGGACGAGACAGGCTCCAGGGGGCGAAGTAGAAGCATTCGATGCCGAGTCCGCGCCAGGTCTGGGCGGTACGGAGGATGCCGGTGCCCGGGACGTACCCCGCCTCGTCCAGGGGCACTTCGGAGAGCCACGTGGCCTCGGTCCCGACGCGGATGCCGAAGTACGTGTCGTAGAGGAAGTCGCGCGTCTGCGTCGCCGCCACGTCGGACGTGGGGTACTTGTAGATATGCTCGTGGAACCCATCGACGCGCCGCGTCGCCAGGTCGTACGTGACCGCGCCGTACCCGTTCGAGGAGACCATCTTGTCGAACGAGTGGTGGGGCTGGGCAAGAGCGAGGGAGGGAAGGAGGAGAACCGACAACGCTCCAACGCTCCAACGCTCCAACGCTCCAACGCTCCAGCCCATTCGTGGTTCCTTCCCGTTCCGCCCCGGCCCGACCGCCCGACCGCTCGACCGCTCGCTTCCCCGTCACCTTGCCGCGCGGCGGTCGCGGGTGCAAGCGTGTTTCTTTGTCGAGTGCGCCAAGGATTCCGGCGGGGCGGATAGCGGCGCACATCGGCCCACCGAAGCCGTGAAGATCGGCCAAGGAAGCGGAACGTAGGGTGGTCGCACCGGCCGATGGAGCCGCGGAAGGAAAGGGGCGAACCATGAGGCACACGTCGAGATTCCTTGTCCTGGTCGCATTGACCGCAGGGATGCTGCACTGCCGCGGGACCCGGACCGGCGGCACGACCGCGCCGCCGCCGGACGGACAGCCCGTGGGTGGAGAGGTCGGGGACTGGTCGTCCGGGGAAACCCCTGGACCGGACTCGGGGCAGGCGCCCGCGGTGGCCCGGGCGGCGTGGGGCCCGGCCGGAACGAAGTACATGACGTGTCCGAACGCGCTGTGCGAGTCCCGCCGCGCCCCGGAGGGCGAAACGATCCGCGGCTGCGAGCCCGGCGCGCCGACATCGGTCGAGCCGCCGGCGTGGACCGTGGCGCCGGACGACGGCAGCACCTGTTCCGGCGGGTACGGCGGGTACGGCGGGGTCGCGGCGGGCTCGTATGCCGCGATGCCGACGTCGCCGGCGGTCATGGCGCCGCCCCCGCCCTCGATGCCGTCGCCGGTCAGGGTCTCGCGCTCCCAGGGGGTGGGAAATGCGAGGCCCGAGGAGCTGGCGGAGGGCGACTTCGCGGCGGCCGACGAGCTGATTGTGATCGAGGAGCAGGAGCGCGCCGACGCACGGGAGAGGGACGGCGACGATGCGGACGGTCCTGCGACGGCGGGCTCCGAGGAGCCGGCGCCGACGCAGGGCACCCTGATGGCCAAGGACGCCGACGGCCAGGACGCGGGCGAGTTTCCGCTCAAGCACACCGAGGTCTCGGCGGAGATCAGCGGCTACATCGCCAGGACGCTGGTCGAGCAGACCTACACCAACCCGTACACCGAGGTGATCGAGGCGGTCTACACGTTCCCGTTGCCGGGAATGGCGGCGGTCAACGACTTCGTGATGCAGATCGGCGAGCGCAAGATCGTCGGCCTCATCCGCCCGCGCGAGGAGGCCGAGCGGATCTACGCGCAGGCGCGGGCGCGCGGCCAGACCGCCAGCCTGCTCACGCAGGAGCGGCCCAACATCTTCACGCAGAGCGTGGCCAACATCGAGCCGGGCGGCGAGGTGAAGATCGCGATCACGTTCTTCGAGAAGCTGGCGTACGAGAACAAGCAGTACGAGTGGGTCTTCCCGATGGTCGTCGGCCCCCGCTACATCCCTGGTTCCCCCCAGTCCTCCACCGACGATGCGGCCGGGACGGACGGCCGCCCTTCGACTCGCGCGAACTCGTCTCCTGCCGGAGACGAGTCCGCCGCTCGCTCAGGGCAGGGCGGCACCGCGGCGCCGACCGACACCGTGCCCGACGCGGACCGCATCACGCCGCCCGTGCTGCGTCCGGGCGAGCGCAGCGGCCATGATATCGGCGTCACCGTGATGCTCGACGCCGGCCTGTCGATCCAGGAGCTGACGCCGGTGACGCACTGCGTGGACGTCGAGGAGGTCTCCGACTCGCGCAAGGTGGTCAAGCTGTCGGCGTCCGATGGGATCCCCAACCGCGACTTCGTCCTGCGCTGGAAGGTGGCCGGCGCCGACACCCAGTTCGGCGTGCTCGCCCACCGCGGCGACGGGGGCGGCTTCCTCACTCTGATGATGCAGCCTCCGGCCGCGCCGACCGACGCCCAGGTCACCCCGCGCGAGATCACCTTCCTCATCGACGTCTCCGGCTCGCAGAGCGGCCTGCCGCTCGGCATCTCCAAGGAGATCGTCCGCCGCACGCTGGACGAGCTGCGCGGCGAGGACGCGTTCAACATCTTCTTCTTCGCCAGCGGCAACGGCCAGCTCTGGGAACAGCCGCGCCCGCGGACCCGCGAGAACGTCGACGAGGCGAAGCGCTTCCTCGACCAGCTCTGCGGCGGCGGCGGCACCGAGATGCTCGCCGGCGTGCAGCGCGCGCTGCGCGCCGACCACGATCCCAAGTACCTCCAGATGTACGTCTTCCTCACGGACGGCTACATCGGCAACGAGGACGAAATCCTGCGCACGATCAAGGAAGAGCGCGGCGAGGCGCGGTTCTTCGGCTTCGGCGTCGGCTCTTCCGTCAACCGCTACCTGGTGGACGGCATCGGCGAGTTCGGCGGTGGCGACTCCTACGCCGTCCTGCCGCGCGACCCCGACCACGCCGGCAAGGCGGTGCAGCACCTCTTCGACATGATCGACTCGCCGATCCTGGTCGACGCGAAGATCGATTGGAACGGCCTGCCCGTCACCGACCAGTTCCCCGCAAAGCTGCCCGACCTCTTCGCGGGCCAGACGATCAACGTGGTCGCGCGCTACACGGCGGCGGCCGAGGGCACGGCGTACATCGAGGCGCGGGTGGGCGCCGAGCACGTCCGCCTTCCGGTTGCGGTCCGGCTGCCGGAGCGCGAGGACGGGAACGCGGCGCTGGCGCCGATCTGGGCCCGTTGGCGCATCGCCGAGCTGTCCAAGGAGTTCGTCACGGCCGACGGCGACCGCCAGGACGAGCTGAAGCGGGCGATCACCGATCTCGCGGTCGAGTTCCGCCTGGTCTCGCAGTTCACCGCGTTCGTGGCCGTCGACGAGTCGCGCATCGTGGGCGACGGCACGCCGGTGCGCGTCGTGCAGCCGGTGGAGCTGCCCGAGGGCGTGTCGTACGAGGGGGTGTTCGGCGAGTCGCCGGTGGGCGACGCGTTCGAGGTCCCGGCGTGGGGCATGACGCTGCAGATGTCGCAGAGCGGCAAGGTCCGCGTCGGCGCCGTCCTGCTCAACGGCCCCGCCGCGCAGGCCGGCATCGCCGCCGGCTCGACGATCACGCGCGTCGATAACACGATGGTCCACGACCTCGTGCACCTGGAGGGCCTCGTGCTGCAGGGCGGCCGCACGCTGAAGATCACCTTCGAGCCCGGCGGCGAGGTCGAGCTGCCGGGACCGTAGGCGAGGGGGGGGTCGGTTGTCGGTCCGTGATGGCCTTCCTTGACCGTCCTCGCACGGCCTACGCATACTGACCTTCAACGCCGCTCGTCAGGACGGTGCCTCGGGCGTTCGGCGGGCCGGGCGGGGGGAGGTGGAGAGGGCCCTTCGACCTCGCGCAGGGCTGGCCGGCTGGAGAGGTGGGGAGAGTGAGATTGGGACGAAGGACAGCGTGGGTCGTCGCGGCGGTGGTGCTGGGCGGATGCTCCGCGCGACGTGGCGCGTCGACGAGCGGCGAGACGGCGCGTGGGGGACCGAGCGTGAATGACGGGGAATCCGCACCACGGGGCTGCGGGCCGGCCCCCAGGGACCCGGCGCAGGACGGTCCGTCGGGGATCGGGGATGCGGCGGCCGACCCGGCGGCGGACGCGGAGACGACGGCCCGCGGGAACACGTCCGCCGTCGCCGACGACGCGCCCGCCGTGATCCCCCCGCCGGCCGAGTCGCCGCCGGCGGATCGGCCGTACGCGGTCGAGCTGGCGGGTGGGTTGTTCCACACCTGCGCTCGGATGAGCGACGGGACGGTGCGCTGCTGGGGCATGGGCGAGGACGGACAGCTCGGCGACGGCGCGCTCGAAAACCGCGGCGCCCCCGTCGTCGCCGCCGGCCTGGATCACGTCGCGTCGCTCGTCGCCGAGGACAGCCGCACGTGCGCCGTCCGGGACGACGGCTCCGTCTGGTGCTGGGGCGCCTGGTCGACCGTCGACGCGGTCGAGGCGCAGCTCGCCGCGGACGCGGCGGTGCCGCTCGACCTCCAGCGCGCGGTGCCCGAACGGATGGGCTTCTGGGAGCACGTGCGGCAGTTCGCGATGAGCATCGGCAGCGAGTGCGCGGTCGACACGGAGGGTCGCGTGCTGTGCCGGGGCTCCAACACCCGCGGCGGCGTGGGCGACGGCACGACCGAGCGGCGGGTCGAGCCCGCCGTCGTCCCCGGCGTGACGGCCGTGGAGGTCGCGGTCGAGATGGACTCGACCTGCGCTCGCACGGTCGACGGCCGCGTCCTTTGCTGGGGCTGGAACGACTATTGCGGGCAGGTCGGCGACGGCACGAAGGTGGACCAGCTCGCTCCGGTCGAGGTCGCCGGTCTCTCGGGCGTCACGGACCTGGCGGCGGGCACGAACCACGCGTGCGCCGTGACGGGCGACGGCGCGCTTCACTGCTGGGGCTGCAACGGGGGCGGGCAGCTCGGTGACGGTACGACGGAGGAGCGGCCGACTCCGGTCGTCATTGCGGGCCTCTCCGGCGTGCGCAACGTGGTCGCTTCGGCGAGCCAGACGTGCGTGACACTTGGCGACGGGACGGCGCGTTGTTGGGGCAGCGACACTCCGGACCACGCGCAGCTCTGGACGGCGTGTCCGACGCCGCAGAGCTACCGGATGGAGGGGCCGATGGGGGATCGCGGCTGGGTGACGGGGCCGGTGGAGACGTACTGTACGAGTCCCGCGCCGATCCCCGGCCTGGAGGGCGCGCTCCAGACGGTGCCCGGCGTTCTTCACGCCTGCGCCCTCCTGCGTGACGGCTCCGTGCGCTGCTGGGGCAGCAACTTCTACGGCTCCATCGGCGACGGCACGGGCCTCGGCCTGGGCCACGACCGTGCCGTCCCGACGCCCGTGGTGTTCTGAGGTGAGGTCCGAGGGATTCCCGCCGGCCGGCGTTCCGAGCATTCGGTTGTCGACGGGCGTGCCGCATGTTATGCATCCTCCATGGCTTCCGACTCATCGATCCGGCTGCGCGGAACCTGCATGAACAGAACCATCCTGCTCGGCGCCGCGCTCGTCCTCGTCCTCGGATGCAAGAAGAGCAGGGAGGGAGGGAGTGGCGGGGAGTCCGCACGATCGCTCGACGCGGTCGCGGCGCAGGCGGCGCTCGTGGCGCAGGCGATGGGGCTCCCCGACGTCGAGTCGAGCTGGAGTCCGGGAGCGATCCGGGAGGACGTCGCGATCGAGGCGCTCGGGATCAAGGTCGATCACCCGGAGAACGTCACGCTGGCCGTCGAGGGCCGGACGGCGAGGTTCACCGCCGAGGGCTTCTACCCCGTCACGATCACCGTCGAGAAGCTCACGCTGGAGAACGCGGCCCTGAAGGTGGAGGTCGATGGCGTCCCGCAGCTCGGGAAGGGCACGACGTGGGACGGCAACACACAGATCATCCAGACCGACTGCGAGCTGGTCCGGTGCACGATCGCGAAGCCGGAGGGGTGGTACGTCTCCGAGGTCGCCGACGCCGGGACGATGATCTGCAAGTCGATCGAGACCGCGCCGCCGCCGATGGCTCCGGGGCTGGACAGCATCACGAGCAGCAACAGCACGGGCGGCCAGTGCCCCGAAGGGACCATGGAGCGCGGCGAGGCGTTCCTCGGCGCGGCGAAGTCCCCGGACGTGTCCGCGGCGCTGGAGGCGTGCTGGAGCGGCGCCGTCGCGGCGAACCCCGCCTGGCGGGGCCGGACGCCGACCGCGGACGTCCGCATGTCCAACTGGAGCGGGAGCTGGGAGCGGAAGGTCGAGCTGCGGGACCTGGAGGGCGACTCGGCCGCGCTCCTCGAATGCCTCACCGCCGCGACCGCGCCGCTGGACGCGAAGATGCCGGCCGAAGCGCTCCCCGAGGGCTGCACGCTGATGAGCGTGGCCTACGTGCATTTCGGGGAGAAGGTCGCCTGCCCGTAGGGGCGGAAGTTCCGCGCAGAGGCGCAGAGGGGCAGAGGCGCAGGGGGAGCAGGCTCAGCGGTACGAGGAGTTGTACCACCACTCGACCTGGATCCCGAGCATGTGTTCGACGGAGTGGTCGCGGCGCGGGTCGTCCTCCGGAAGGGTGTGGCGTGCGGCGTCGTTGGGCACGGAGATCTGGTACACGAGACGGAGCTGCGGCCGGCTGAGCGTGCCCGGTCCGAACGGCACCCACATCGGCATCACGGCGAACTTCCAGATCTGCGGCGTCTCCGGCTGTTCCGACTCCGGGGCCAGCCCGGCCGACTCCCGCAGCTGCCACGAGACCTCCGCCGCCACGTGGAACTGCTCCGTGACGTAGAGGTGGGGGCGAAGCGCCAGGGCCACCTCCCAGGCGTCGTCCAGGTCGTACACGTTGCGGTCGGCGTCGCGGAACCAGCGCGCGTAGCCGCCGCCCAGCAGCCCGAAGACGTCGCCCAGCTCGAGGTTCCCGGCGGCGACCAGCGCGAACTCGGTGGCGCCCACGGCACGCTTTTCCTGGTCCAGGCCGAACGGGATCGCCAGCTCGCCGTACGCCGCGAGGCCGCCCGCGGTGCGCACCCAAAGGTTGAGGAAGTCGCCATCGTCGTCCCACAGCCCGCCCTGCACGCCGGCCACCCAGCCCTGGTCGTCCGGAAGCTCCTCCTGCGTGCGGTCGGGATGGATCAAGGTGCCCGAGGAGATGAAGTGCCCCTCGCCGTAGAGCGCCACCTTCCACCCGAGATCGCCGGGGCCGTCGGGCAGGGCGAGGCGCTCGGCCTTGAGGCTGACCAGGGTGCGCGGGCGGTCGAGGGTGAGAGACGAGCGCGTGCCGTGGATCGGATCGGGGGACTCGAACCACTGCGTCTGCCATTCGTCGTCCAGACGGTTCATCCCGACCTGGGCGGCGATGCGATAGGCGTCGAAGGCGACCGAGAGGCCGCCGCCGACGGTGTTGAGGTTGTCCAGCGGCCACCAGTCGAAGAGGTAGACGTCGTCGCCGCGATACATCCGGGAGCCGGCCCAGAGGGCGAGCCACTCCTTCCAGGTGGATTCGACGTAGAGGTTGCGGATGGCGATCGACTGGAGCGGGTTGCCGGTGAAGTGGAACAGCTCGTCGAAGACGGCGATCGTGGTCAGGATGCGCAAGCCGACGTCGGGCGTCGGGTGGAGGGCGTAGCCCAGATCCAGCTCGAGGTACGCGGGCTGCTCCAGGCGCGGGCCGTGGGCGACGACGGAGAACGGCTGCGACGTGCCGCCGCGGCCGTCCCAGCCGATGCCGACGCGGCCGTACGTCCCGAAATGGAAGCCGTCGCCGGGATCCGGGGGCTCCACGCCGGCCGGGTCGGCGGCGGCGGGGGCGGCGGGCGGAACGTCGGCCGTCGCGTCCCCGGAGGGGGCGGGGGCGGGCTCGGCCGCCGTCTGGGCGAGGGCGGGAAGCGCGACGAGCGGTGCGCACACGATCGCGAGCCAGGCGGACCTCGACGGCAGCATGGGGCCGGATGCTAGTCCGAGGCTCACAGCGCGTCCAGGGCGTTGAACTTGATCGGCCAGTTGGAGTCGACGGTGCCGCCATCGATCTCGAAGACCTTGCCGGTGACCCAGGAGGATGCGGGCGACGCGAGGTACAGCGCCGTGGCGGCGATATCCTGGGGCGTACCGAGCCGCCGCAGCGGCGTGCGTGCCTCCATCTGCTCGCGCAGCTCCCCGGTCACGAACAGGCCCAGCGCCTCGGTCAGCACCGCGCCCGGCGCGATGGCGTTGCAGCGCACGCGGGGCGCGAACTCGCAGGCGAGGAGGCGGGTCATGTGGTTGAGCGCGGCCTTCGCGGTGCCGTAGGAGACGAACCCGGAGTCGACGAGGTGCGACATGGCGGAGGAGACGTTGACGATCGAGGCGCCCTCGCGCTCCAGCAGGTGCGGCAGGGCGAAGCGGCTGAGCGTGAAGGCCGAGCCGACGTTGAAGCGGAACGCGGCCTCGAACTCCTCGCGCGTCACCGCCAGTGCCAGGCAGGGGGGTGCGCCGCCCGCGTTGTTGACGAGGACGTCGAGCCGTCCGAAGGCGCGGACCGCCTCGGTCACCAGGCGCTGGAGCTGCGCGTCGTCATCGACGTCGCACGGGACGGCGATGGCCTTGCCGCCGGCGCGGATCACGTCCTCTGCTGCGGAGGCGATCTCGGCTTGCGTCCGGGCCGCGCAGGCGACGGCGGCGCCTGCCTCGCCGAGGGCCACGGCGATGGCCCGTCCGATCCCGCGTCCCGCCCCGGTCACGATCGCCGCCTTCCCGTCCAGCCGGAACCTCTCCATCAACATGTAGTCCCTCGCTTCCCGCACTTCCCGCACTTCCCCCGCACTCCCCGCACTTCCCCTGCGAGGCTACCTGAGCTTCCGGCGCCGTGCTACAACTGCGGCGGCGGCGACGGGCGCCGTGGACGGGCGAGGGCTTCCAGGCGGGGGCCGGCCGGGAGGTTGCGGAGATGCGCAGGTTCAGGAGCGGAGGCACGATCCTGCTCGCCGCGGCGCTGGCCGCGGTCCCGGGGTGCGAGGACGACGGCGACCGCGGGGCCGCGCGGCTGCCGATCGTCGGCGGGACGCCGGAGACGGGCTATCCCGGGGTCGGCGCGCTGGTCGTCGACTACGGCACGGGGTTCGGCCACTTCTGCTCGGGCTCGCTGATCGCTCCGCAGTGGGTCCTTACCGCCGCCCACTGCGTGACCGGGGCGGATATTCCCGAGCCCTACCAGACGAGTTTCTGCATCGGCTCCGACGCGACGACGCGCGCGGGCTGCACGCTGTACGAGGCCGACTCGTTCCACGCCAACCCGTCCTACGACCCTTCGGCCGGCACGGGCGACATCGGCCTGGTGCATCTGTCGCGGGCGGTCACGGGCGTATCGGCCTACACCTACAACACCACGGCGCTGTCGACGGCCTACGAGGGCGACCCGATCTTCTGGGTGGGCTTCGGCGTGAACGACGGCGTGCGCGACACGGGCGGGGGCATCAAGCGCTCGGGTACGGGCACGATCGCGCAGGTGCGCACGGGGCGCCTGGCCTACGATTTCGCGGGCGTGCTGCCGTGCAGCGGCGATTCGGGCGGACCCTCGTTCCTCACGGTGTCGGGCTCGTCGCGCATCGCGGGCATCGTTTCCACGGGCGACATGGACTGCCGCTCGTACGGCTTCGACACGCGCGTCGACGTCTGGGCCACGTGGCTGGCCGGCGTGATGGCCGGCGGCGGTGGGCACACCGACTGCAACCCGCTGGGGGGCTCGTGCGGGGCCGAGGCGTGCTGGCTGGTCGACACGGCGTGGTGGGCGTGCCTCCCCAGCGGCCGGCGGGGGGAGGGGACGGCGTGCAATCCGGACGACAGCACCTGGGGCGACACGCTGCCCTGCGCGGACGGGCTCATCTGCATGGAGGACGCGGCCGGCTCGACGACCGGCCGCTGCGTGTCGTTCTGCCGCGGCGACGGCGACTGCGGCGGCGGCGACCGTTGCGTGCTTCCCATTCTCGTCGGCGACTCCGCGGTCGGCGCGTGCATGCCGACCTGCGACCTGCTGGGCGGCACGTGCGGCGGCGGCACGGCCTGCTACCAGGCGGACGGCGCCTGGACCGCGTGCCGCGCCAGCGACGGCCTCGGGGACGGCGCCGACTGCGATCCCGCGATCGGCTCGTCCGGCCCCGTCCCCTGCGCCGACGGCATCTCCTGCGTCCGCACTTCGGGCGCCCACTACGGCGTCTGCTCGCCGTACTGCCGCACGGACGGCGACTGCGGGGCCGACGAGATGTGCCGCGTGCCGGTCTTCCGCGACATCCCCGACGTCGGGGCCTGCGTCTGCGCCGACCGCGACGGCGACGGCTGGTGCGTTCCCGACGACTGCAACGACGCCAGCACCGACGCCAACCCCGGGCTCGCCGAGCGCTGCGGCGACGTCTTGGACAACAACTGCAACGGGACCACGGACGAGGGCTGCGGCTGCGCCGACGCCGACGGGGACGGCTACTGTCCGCCCGACGACTGCGACGACGGCAACGGCGCGATCCATCCCGGCGCGGCGGAGGTCTGCGGCAACGGCGCCGACGAGAACTGCGCCGGCGGTCCCGACGACGGTTGCGGCTGTGCCGACGTCGATCTCGACGGCTTCTGTCCGCCCGAGGACTGCAACGACGGCGATCCGCTGCAGAACCCCTCGGTCGCCGACGTCTGCGGCGACACCATCGACAACAACTGCAACGGCACGACGGACGAGACCTGTTCCTGCGTCGACGCCGACGGCGACGGCTGGTGCGCCGCCGACGACTGCAACGACGGGAGCGCCGACGTCCATCCGGGCGCGGTCGAGGCGTGCGGGTACGGTGCGGACTTCGACTGCGACGGGCTCTACGACGCCGACGACCCCGACTGCTGGGCGCCGCCCGGCGGGGGCGACGACGGCTGCACCTGCTCGGCCCCCGGCGGCGCCGCGCGCGGCGGTTTCCTCGTGGCGGCGTTCCTGGGCGTCCTCCTCGCCCTGCGCGGCGGCCTCGCCTCCCGGCGCAAGCGATGACCGATCCCGCGACGCCTCCCGAGTCCTCGGCCGCGCCCGCCCCCTCCCGGCGCTGGCTCCTGGCGCACATCGCCCTGCCGCTCGGCCTGCTGGTCGCGGCGTACGTCCTGCGTGACGTGCTGACGCCGATCGTCGCGGCGTTGTTCCTCGCGTATGCGCTGTCGCCCGCGGTGGATCGGCTGCAGCGGTGGGGTCTGCCGCGCGGCCTGGGCACGCTGCTGGTGCTGTTGCTGGCGATCGGCGGGATTGCCGGGGTGGCGGTGGCGGTGCTGCCGGCGGTGCTGGGGGAGTTCCAGCGGTTCGTGGAGAAGCTGCCCGAGCTGCTGCAGCGGGTCTCGGCGGAGACGATCCCGGCGATCGAGCGGACGCTGGGCATCGATCTGCCGAACGACCTGGACGCGGCGCTGGCGCAGCTTGCGGACAAGGTGCGCGGCAGGTCGCCGGACGCGCTTGGCCCGCTGGCCGCCGTGGCGGCCCACGTCTTCCGCGGGGCGGCGGCGTTCGTCTCGGCGTTGTTCACGCTGCTCCTGGTTCCCATCCTGACGTTCTTCTTCCTGCGGGACTTTCCGCAGATCGTCGCGGGGGTGCGCCGGGAGATCCCGGAGCGTTACCGGCCGGGGGTCGAGTCGTACTTCGGCGAGGTGGACCGCATCCTGTCGGCGTATCTGCGCGGCCAGCTTCTCGTGGTGCTGTGTCTGGCCGCGCTCTACGCGCTGGGTCTGGGCTTGATCGGCCTGCGGCTTGGCGTCCCGATTGGTCTCCTGGCGGGCGTCCTGGCGTTCATTCCCTACGCGGGGTTCGCGGTCGGCATCGCGCTGGCGCTGCTGATGGCGGTGGTGACGTTCGAGGGCATGTGGACGTACATCGGCATCGTGGCCGTGTTCGCCGGGGTGCAGGTGCTGGAGGGCTTCGTGCTCACGCCGCAGCTCATCGGCCGGCGCCTGGGGCTGGGCATGGTCGGCGTGCTGCTGGCGATCATCATCTTCGGCGCGACGCTCGGCTTCGTCGGCGTGCTGCTGGCGGTGCCGCTGGGGGCGGTGTTCCGCGTCTCGTTCGCCCGCCTGATGGCGTGGCGGGCGGCGGTGGACGCGTGATCCCTCCCGTCCTGTCCGACGCGCAGCTTCTGCCGCACGGGCCGGCGTTCGTGACGGAGGCGAGCGGCGAGCCGCGGGTGGCGTTGTGGCGCACGGACGATCTGGGGAAGACTTTTCGCCCGCTGCTCGACCGCCGGCTGCTGGGGGAGAAGCTGCGTTTCTTCGGCACGTGGTTCCTCGACGAGCGGTGCGGTTTCGTCTGCGGCGAGGACGAGGACGGGGACGGTGCGCTCCTGGCGACGCGGGACGGCGGGTTGTCGTGGGAGCCCGTGACCGCAGTGGCCGGCGAGGCGGTGGCGACGCCGCTGACGCAGGTCGTGTTTGCGGACGAGCGTCGCGGGCTGGTCGTCGCCGCCGGCGACGCGTTGTGGCGCACGGTCGATGCCGGGCGCACGTGGCGGCCGGCGACTTCCCCGGGGATGTCCGCGCACGGGATCTTCTTCCTGGACGGCACCGGCCGCGGGTGGGTGTTGTCGCAGACGCTGGACGAGGAGCTGCGCATCCTGCGCACGCAGCACTTCGTGACGCTCGACGCCGGCGGCACCTTCGCGCCGCTCGGCGACACGCTCGACGGCGAGCCGCTCCGGCTGGACGTCGCGGCGTGCGCGTTCTGGGACGAGCGGACCGGCCTGCTCTGCGGTCCGGACGGTCTGTTCCTGCGCACGGACGACGCGGGGCGGTCGTGGACGCGGGTGCCGTCCGGTGCGCCGTCCGATTTCAACTTCGCCGTGCCGCTGGGCCGCTCGACCGCCTACCTGCTGGGCTGCGACGGCCGGATGATGCGCACGGACGACGCGGGGCGCACCTTTCGGGCGATTTCCACCGGGGTGGAGACGGAGCTGCACGCGGCGGCGTTCGCCGACGAGGCTCGCGGCTTCGTGGTGGGGGAGGACGGCGTGGCGCTCTGGACGGAGGACGCCGGCAGGACCTGGAACCGCTCGCGCATGGTGTGAGGCCCGGTGCCCGACCCCACGGCTCTACCGCTCTACCGCAGCACCGCTCCCTTGCTACCCGCCGCGTCGTTTGCGCCCGGTCCAGGCGCCGCCACCCTGCATGTCCCGGTCGTGGCCCCAGGTGCCGTCGAAGCGGTGGACCGGGAGGCCGGTGCCGACGGGCGGGTCGATGATGTACTGGAGGACGCCGTGGCCGGTGGTTTCCCGCGGCACGTTGGGGATCCGTTCATCGATCTGGGTCCAGGAGAAGAGGAGCAGGCAGCCGCGGACGGTTCCTTCGATGTGGCCGCTCTTGTGCCACTCGACGTCTTTCCATGTGCCGACGACGGTGTTGCCGTCCTGCGACAGCTCCATGTCGCCCATGTTCGTGGCCCAGCGTCCGGTGTAGCTGCCGCCTTCGGGCATGGTGCACTCCGGGAAGGGCGACTGCGCGTTGGGGCCGCGGCCGCTGCATCCGGCCATGGCCGTGGCGAGCACCACGCAGGCGAACCAAAGGACCCGCTTCATCTCCCACCTCCTCGCGCCTTGCGGCCGCGCTGCTGCGACGGGCCGATGCAACCGCGGGGCCGGGGTGGATGTCAAGGCGCAGGGTCGAGCTGCTCGAGGTGAAGCAGCGGCTCAGCCGGCGTCGCCGGCGGCGGCGAGGTTGCCGGAGGGCGGTTCGACGCGGATGGTGAGCGAGCCGCCGGCCCGGAGCTGGCGATCGAAGCCGACCGGGTCGTGTCCGGCGAAGGTGACCACGACCCGGATCGACAGGCTGATGCCGTCCTGGGTCTCGAAGGGAATCTCGATCGGAGCGTTGGCGTGTCCGTTCGCCCGGTTGGCGATGTCGACCTTCGCTTCGATGCCGCCCGTGTCGACGGTCACGGTGCCGGGGCGCAGGCCGAGCCGGCGTGAGAGGAGGTAGGTTCCGTCGCCCGGCGGGATCGTCTCGGTCCAGTCCGCGGAGTGGCATTCCGGACCCGACCAGCGGAACGCGAACCGGTGCTCGCCCGGCGTGAGGGGAGCGGAGACGATGCCCGGATTCGGGCCGACCGGCGGTCCGTAGGCTCCGAGGCGCACGCCATCGACCCAGATTTCGATGTTCTGGCAGGGTCCGGCGGGCCGGAAGGCGACGGTGCGCAGTCGCGGGGGGAGCGGCGCGTGTCCGGAACCGTCGGTGCGTCCCCCGTCACGAGATTCGGCGGGCGGCGGCGGGGCGTCGTCCGGCGCGTCCGTTTCGGCCGGCGGGGGGAGGGTCGTTTCGGTCGAGGCGTCTTCCGCGGGCTCGGCGTTCGCCTCGGCCGCGGCGTCGGCCGGCGAGTCGGCTGCCGGGGTTCCGGGTTCCGGGCCTTGGTCCGCGGGGGCGTCGCGTTTGCCGCCGTCCTCGCGGGTGGTCTCTGCGATCGCGGGCGTTGGTTGTCCCGCCGAGCCGGAGTCGCGGCGGCGCGGGGTTTCGCGGGCGGCGGTGGCACCTGCGTCGGCGGTGACGGCGTCGGAGCGATCGGGCTCGGCGACGCGCGCGGACAGCCACACGGCGATCACGGCGGCCGAGACGGCGGCGGCCAGTGCGGCGAGGGCGAAGCGGCGCATGGAGCGGCGGACCATGGTGGTTTCGACGAGGCGCAGGGCTTCCTTGTGTTCGGGCTGCCAGGCGAGGATCCAGGAGCAGAGCCTGCGGACCTCGGCGGCGCCGCCCGGTGTCTGGAGGAGGCCGCGGCAGCGTTCGAGCAGTGCCTGTTCGCGGCGTCTCACGATCGACCCGCGTTCCTGCTGCGGCTCGCGCTCGAACGCGGCGATCAGCTCGTCCGGGTTGCCGGCGCCGGCGACCGTGAGCACGGCGCGGAGGGCGGAGGCGACGTCGGCCATGGTGGCGTAGCGGTTTTCGGGGCGTCGTTCCAGGCAGACGCGGATGACGCCGGCCAGCACTTCGCCGATGTCGGGGCGCACGCGTGCGGGGTCTGGGAAGTCGACTTCCAGCACCTTGCGCAGGACGGCGTGCGGGTTGGGGCCGCTGAAGGGCAGGTCGCCGGTGGCCAGCCAGTACAGGAGGGTGCCCAGGGAGAAGACGTCGGCGCGCGCGTCGAGGCGAGCGCCCTCGAGGTGTTCGGGGCTCATGAAGGCGGGCGAGCCGAGGATCTGGCCGGTGGAGGTGAGGTGTTCGATATCGATGATCTGGGCGATGCCGAAGTCGGCGACTTTCACCTTGCCGCCGGCGCCCATGAGAATGTTGCCCGGCTTGAGGTCGCGGTGGATGATCCCGGCCTGGTGGGCGGCGTGCAGGCCTTCGGCGGTCCGCAACCCGATCACCGCGACGACCTCGGCGGGGATCGGGCGGCGGGACGTGGCCCATCCTTCGAGGCTTCCGCCGCGGATCAGCTCGCTGACGATGAACGGCCTTCCCCCGTCCTCCCCCGCCTCGTAGACCTCGAGCACGGCGGGGTGCTTGAGCCGTGCGACGGCCCGCGCCTCGCGCCGGAAGCGCATCCGCGATTCCTCGCGCGAGCAGAGGTGGGGATGGAGGACCTTGACCGCGACGTCGCGCTGCAGGTCGGGGTCGCGGCCGCGGTAGACGGTCGCCATGCCGCCGGAGCCGAGCGTCTCCTCGAGATCGTACTTCCCGATCCGGCTGGGCCGGTCCATGGCCCGGGGCTACTCCGGGACCGCGACGCCGCGCTGGCGGCACTCCTCGCGGTACCGCTCGATGGCCCGCTCGAAGGCGGCCACCACGGAGGGGTCGAACTGGGTCGCGGCGCAGCGGTGGATCTCGCGCATCGTGACGTCGTGGCCCAGCGCCTTGCGGTAGGCGCGGCTGGACGTCATGGCGTCGTAGGTGTCGGCGACGGCGAGGATGCGAGCCGCGAGCGGGATGTCCTCGCCCTTCAGTCCGTCGGGGTAGCCGGTCCCGTCCCAGCGCTCGTGGTGCGACAGCACGCCGGAGACGATGGGGCGCAGGAAGGAGATGGGCTCCAGGATCTGGCGTCCGAAGGTCGGGTGGGCCTTGAAGATCTCGTATTCCTGTGCGGAGAGTTTGCCGGGCTTGTTGAGGTTGGCCTGGCAGCCGATCTTGCCGATGTCGTGCATCAGCGCGGCCTGGGTCACGGTTTCGACTTCCTCCAGGGGGAGGTCGAGCTCGAGGGCGATGAGGCGCGCGAGGCGGGTGACCCGGTCGGAGTGGCCGGCGGTGTAGCGGTCCATGGCCTCCAGGGCGCGGGCGAAGCCCTGGATGGTCTCGCGGAAGGTCGCCTGGAGGTTCTCGAAGAGGCGGATGTTGTCGACGGCCGCGGCCGCGCGGCCGCCGAGGACCGACATCAGCTTGCGCTGGCCTTCGGAGAACCGGTTTCCGGGCGTGACGGAGACCGCGGTCACCAGGCCCACCAGCCGTTGGGGCACGCGAAGGGGGACCGACAAGAGGGAGGTCACGGGGGGAGCGTCGGCGGTGAGGAACGGGGGGCAGCGCTCGCCGTGGACCAGCACGGGCTGCCCGTCGCCGTGCGCGCGCAGGAGGGCCGACAGCTCCAGGTGTTCCGGCTGGACCTTGTGGCCGTCGCGCGACGCGCGGGTGCACAGCGTGACGGAGCCGCCCTCGGCGGTGAGGTGGATGATGACCTCGTCCGCGGGCAGCTCGCGCAGCGTCGTTCCGGTGAGCTGGTCCAGCACGTCGGACAGCGAGAGCGAGGTCGCGATCTCCTCGGAGGCGCGGTAGAGGGCGATGGTCTCGCGCAGGATCATGTTCTCGCGCTGTAGCTTGCGGTTCTGCAGGCCGCGCTCGACGACCCGGATGACCTCCTCCATCTTGAAGGGCTTGAGCAGGTAGTCGTAGGCGCCCTTCTTCATGGCGTCGATGGCGGTCTCGACGGTGCCGTAGGCGGTCATGATGACGGTGAGGACATCGACACCCCGGTCGCGGATCGTCTCGATGAGCTCGATGCCGCCGATCCGCGGCATCTTCATGTCGGAGATCACGATGTCGAAGGTGGTGGAGTCGAGCTTCTCGAGGGCGGCCTTGCCGTCTTCCGCGGTCTCGACCTGGTACCCTTCCATCGACAGGAAGTCGGCCAGGATCTGGCGGATGACGAGCTCGTCATCGACCACGAGGATCTGCGATGTTTCTCGTTCGACCAACGCCAAGGCCGCCGCACGCTCGCGGCTCCTCCCGGACCCCCCGGAAACCACGGGGCGGATCATACCGTCAAAGGGTTCGCGGGGCCAGCATCGATTCTCGCGGCGCCCGGGGTTGACGGTCGCGCGGAAGAGCGGTATGGGTCCGCGCGGGTCCGGCGGCGACGGGACGAGCGCCGTGCGGGGCCGAACGAGTCACATCCGCGGGAATGGAGGAGGAGTCATGAAGAATCTGTTGTGTTCCGTGGTGTTCGTGCTTGGCGTGTCGGCGTGCAGCGGGGCGCTCCCGGTACCGACCGGGGTGGGCGGGGGCGACGAGGTCGTGGCGAAGTACGACCGGTGGCTGGCGCACGTCGACGAGCTGCAGGCATCGGTGGAGGAGGCGCAGCGGTGGGTCCTGGACGCGCCGAAGGAGCTGGCCGTCACGCTCGGCCTGCCCGAGACCGCGACGCTGGACGAGATCCAGACGGCGATCCGGGAGAAGCTCGCGGCCGCCGGCATCACGGCGTCGGGGTCGCTGACGGTGGAGATCAACGCCGAGGCGGGCGCATCCGGCAGCGCGGCGGCGGGCCCGGGCGGCGCGTCGGCGCAGGGCGAGGCGCACGCGTCGGTCGAGGTGCGGATCGTGGCGGCGGCGGGCGTGGAGCTGAACGCCGAAGCGCAGGCGGTGCTGGACGCGGTGAAGCTGTGCCTGGAGCGCGTCGCGGGCATCAAGCCGCGACTCGAGGCGATCATCGCGAACCTGGAGACCGTGATCAGCGAGGGTCGCGCCCTCATCGTCTCGATGCCCGACGACCTCACCGGCCTCCTGGCGGCGAAGATCGCCGAGTACACCCCGAAGTTCAACGCGCGCATCGACTTCCTCGTCGGCTTCAGCGGCTCGGCCGCCGGCACGGTCGAGGCGTCGGCCAGCATCACCGTTTCCGTCTCCGCCGGCGTGACGGGGTAGTGCGGGAAGTGCGGGGAGTGCGGGGAGTGCGGCCGCGCGCTCGCCGCCGGTCTTCCCGCTCTTCCTGCTCTTGACGCTCTTCCCGCACTCCCCCCGCACTCCCCCTGCTTGCCCCTTCCCCCCCTTTCGGGTACATCTTCCGTCCATGCTGCGTTTGCGAGTGCAACCGCTGAACACCGATCAGGTGTTGCTGTACTTGAAGCTCCTTTCCGGGGTGGCGGCGGCGGACGGCGAGGTATCGGAGGCGGAGCGGGCGATGTTCGAGGCGACGATGGCGGACTACGGTCTGCCGGACGACGCCCGGCGCCAGATCCGCTCCTGCCTGGACGCGCCGCCATCGATCGACGGGGACCTCAGGCGGCTGGAGGACGGGGCGGTGCGGCGGTTGTTCCTGCGCGACGCCTGGCTGATGGCGTACATGGACGGGCGCGTGAGCGATCCCGAGCGCGAGCGGCTGGAGACGGTACGCCGGGCGTTGCGGCTGCCCGAGTCGGAGGCGGCGGCGGCGGAGGGTTGGGTCCGCGAGGGGCTGGCGTGGATCGTGCGAGGGGACGAGATGGTCGGCACGCTCGCCCCGCACCGGCGTTCGATGTTCTAGGCCTGCCGGCCCGCAAGGCGCGACGATGACGGCGAATCTGTCCCCCGAGTACAAGGACGCGGAGGCCCGCTACCGGAAGGCCACGTCGCACGAGGAGCGGCTTCGCGCGCTCGAGGACATGTACTCCTGGATCCCCAAGCACAAGGGGACGGAGAAGATGCAGGCGGACCTCAAGACCCGCATCGCGCGCATGCGCGAGGAGGGGGACAAGGGTCCGAAGGCCGGCGGCGGGAAGTCGGCGCTCATCACGGTGGATCGGCAGGCCGAGGCGATGGCGATGCTGCTGGGTCCGCCGAACGTGGGGAAGTCCGCCCTGTTGCGCGCGTTGTCGAAGGCGCAGCCGGAGGTCGCTCCGTATCCGTTCACGACGCAGGTGCCGTGTTCCGGGATCGCGCACCACGAGGACGTCCCGATCCAGGTGGTCGACCTGCCGGCGCTGTCGGCCGAGCGTCCGTTGCCGTGGGTCATCGGGCAGGCCCGCAACGCCGACGTGCTCCTGCTGGTGGTCGACCTGTCGCTGGACCCGTTGACCGAGCTGCACGACGTGCTCGCGTTGCTGGAGGAGGCGAAGCTGTACCCCCGGCGCGACCCCGAGGCGGCGCCGGAGGAGATCCGGCAGCGCGCCAGGCGTGCGGTTCTCGTCGGCAACAAGCTCGACGCACCGGGCGCCCGCGACAACCTGGAGGCGTTCCGCGAGCTGTACGAGGGCGACCTGCCGCTGCTGGCCGTATCGGCGCTGACGGGCGACGCGGTGGCATCGATCCCGGCGCACGTCTTCGAGGTCTGCCGTCTGCTGCGGGTGTACGCGAAGCAGCCGGGCAAGCCGGCCGACATGAACGCGCCGTTCGTGCTGCGCGCGGGTGCGACGGTGGGGATGCTGGCCGAGCGGATCCACAAGGACCTGGCCCAGACGCTCAAGTTCGCGCGCGTCTGGGGCGCGCACACCTTCGACGGCCAGCGCGTGATTTCGGACTACGCGCTGCACGACAAGGACGTGGTCGAGCTGCACGTCTAGGGAGGCCGAGATGCCCGTCGTCGCGAAGTGTCCCAACTGCAACGGACCTCTGGACAAGGCGCCGAGCGGTCCCGACTCGAAGTGTCCCTATTGCGGGGCCACGCTGCTGGCGACGACGTACATGCCGTCGCCCGCCGCGGCGCCGGGACCGGTACTGGGCGTCCCTCCCGGAGGCGTGCCCTACCCGCCGGCCTCGGGGGCCGGCTGGGGTACTCCCGCGGTCGGTGCTCCCGGGGCCTACCCGCCCTCGGCGCCGATGCCCCTGCCGCCGATGCCGGTGTTCCACGCGCGCAAGCGGTCCCCGGCGGCCGCGCTGGTCTCGATCGTCATCTCGGTCGTCGTCTTCGGCGCCATCGGCGTCGGCGTGTTCTTCATGCAGAGGAAGGTGCAGAGCGAGGCCGAGAAGGCGTCGCAGGCGGCGAGCCAGGCGGTGGAGCAGCTCACGGCCGAGGTGCGCCTTGGACCGATGCCGCTGGTTGCGGGCGAGGAGCTGGAGATCGTCATGCCGTCGTCGCTCAACGGCCCCGGCGGCCGCGTGCTGACCACGTTGACGATGGACCTGCCGGAGGAGCAGGCGCACGAGATCTCGCTGCGCGGCGGCGCGGGGTACATCCAGTGCCGGATGAAGGCGCTGAACGCCTCCGACAAGGCCCTGGCCAGGACCGTCGCCGACGACGACCACGCGCAGATCTACGCGCCGCTGCCCCAGGGCAAGTCCTCGATCCTCGTGGATTGCGACGCCCACCCCGGCGAGCGCAGCGTCTTCGTCTTCGCGCGGCCCCTGCCGCTCCTCTCGACCGGCGAGCAGGCGGCGTTCGTGATCGAGCCGGGGATGGAGTCCGCGGGGGCGGCGGTGGTGCCGCTGGAGGCCGGGCACTACGTGATCGCGCTCCTGTGCGACGACGTCAACACCTCGCTGCAGGTGCTGGGGGAGCGCGACGCGCTGGTGGGGAAGGCCGACGTCGACTCTTCCACGCACCGCGCCGTCCTGGAGGCCGATCTGGAGGCGGTACCGTACCTGGTGCAGGCGCTGCGCTCCTCGGCCGCCGGGCAGAAGATCCAGGTCACGGTCGCGCTCACCGCGACGGCCCCGGAGCCGATCCCGATGGACAGCGACGTCCGCGGCGTCCTTTCGCGATGGGTCCCGAACGTGACGTACTCCTTCACGCTGGGGGCCGAGAGCAAGATCGCCGTGACCCTCAGCTCCGCGTCCTTCGATCACTCGGTGGAGCTGCGGCGCGCGGACGGGGTGTCGGTGGCGAGCAGCGGCGAGGCGAGTGCGCGGGAGCGGGCGCGGGTGGCGCCGAACCTGCCGCTGGCGGCAGGGGAGTACCGCATCATCGTGACCGGGGACGACTACTCGATCTCGGAGGGGGAGTTCACGTTGCGGGTGGAGGCGGTGGCGGACGAGCCGCCGCCGAGGAAGGGGCGGGGCCGGTAGGGATCTAGAGCGGTTCGACTTCGTTGAGCAGCTCGAGGGCGACGCCGAGGGCCTGTCTGGTCTTGTCGACGCGGGCGAGGTCGCCTTCCAGCTTGGCGCGGAGCTGGTCGCGCGTCCCTTCGGTGTCGGCCAGCTTCTTCTCCAGGTCGGCGATGCGCGCGGTGGCCTTTTCCTGTTCCATGCGCAGGTGTTCGGCGGCGACCTGGCTGGTGCGCAGCTCGCCGTCCAGCCCGTCGGCCCGGCGTGCCGTCTCGTCGCGCTCCTCGGTGAGTTTGGCGATCTGGGCCACGTGCTTCTCGCGCTGCGCCTCGGCGTCGGCGAGCTTTCCGTCGCGCGAGGCGATTTCGCCGCGCAGTCCCGTCACCTCGGCCTCGTGCGCGGTGACCAGCTCGGCCACCTGTCCGTCGTGCTTCTGCTGCAGCTCTTCGACCGCCTTGGTCTTCTCGGCGGTGAGCTTCTCCTCCTGCTGGTTCATGGAGCGGCGGAACCGCTCCTGCATCTCGAAGACCTCGTTGTCGTGCCGTTCCTGCTGGGACGCCTGTGACCGCTCGTGCTCTTCGTGCAGCGCCGCCAGGGCCGCGTCCTTATCGGCGGTCAGCTCCGCGCGCAGCTTGTCGAGGGCCTCGCCCCGTTCGACGTCCTTGGCCGCAGTGAGGTCGTTCCGGGCGCGCTCGAGCGCCTCGGCGGCGGCCGCGTCGCGGTCGCGGAGCGTCTGTTCGTGGGCGACGCGCTGCGTCTCGGCGTCTTCCTTGGTCTTCTTGAGGTTCTCCTCGGTGGTCTTGAGCCGCCGGCCCAGGTCGTCGGCGCGTTTGGAGGCGACTTCCTTGTCGGCGCCCAGGGAATCGAGCTGGCCTTTGAGCGAGGTGATCTCGCGGTCGCGTTCGCCGATCGTGTCTTCCAGATCGAGATGCTTGGTCTCGGCTTCGTTGATCTTGCTCTTGAGCTCGAGGAGCTGCTTGTCCTTCTTGAGGGTGGATTCCTGGAGGTCGACCAGCTCGGCGTCGCGTTTGTTGATCGACTGTTTGAGCTCGAGGATCTGGCGGGTATCGCCGCCGCCCTTGGCCTTGGCCGGAGCGGCTTCGGCGGCTTCCTTGGCCTGTTTCTGGGCCAGCTCGAGCTGTTTCTCCAGGCGCGAGACCTCGTCGCGCAGCTTGTCCGCCTCGGCCAGGGCCTCGGGCGAGGTTTCCTTGGCCGCGCGGGCCTCGTCGCGGGCCTTCTTCGCGTCCTCGCGGGCCTTGTCGGCCTCCTTGCGGGACTGTTCCGCGTCGCGTTCCAGGCGGCTCACGTCCGCCTTGAGCCGCGCCAGCTCGGCTTCCGTTTCCGCGGAGACCGCCGGTGACGCCTCGATCACCTCCTCGACGACCTCGTCGATCAGGGGTGCCGCGGAGGCCGGCGGGGCCTCGACGATCTCCTCCTCGACCAGCATCTCGGTCCCGGCCGCGGCCGCGGGGGTGGCCGTGAGCGTCAGGTAGTCGGAGACGGCGCTGCGGAAGTCGTCCAGGCTGAACGGCTTGCGCAGGTAGACCTCGGCGCGTCCCGCCAGTCCCTGGTGGCGCTGGACCTGGCCTTCCTCGCGGTCGGTGTACAGGAGGACGCAGGGGATGCCCTTGGCCTGGGGCGTCTTCTTGATCAGCGAGCAGGCGAGGAAGCCCGTGGACTTGCCGAGCTGCGGGCCGATGACGACGAGCTTCGGCGCGTGGCTCGACACCTTCTGTCGCGCCGCCTCGATGTCGTCCACGGCGTCGGCGAGGTAGCCGTGCGTTCCGAGGAATTCGGATAGGGAGGAAATCGTGTCCGAGTCGGTCTCGATGATCAGGACGGTATCCACCGGCCGCCGCTCCTTCATCCCGCTCGTGGGACGCGTTGTTCCCTCGCCCGGTGCGTCCGGGTTCGAGGCGGCATGGTATCCCACGCGGGTCCGGGGAGTCAAACGGCCGGCGGGCGGCAAGCGTGCGGGATGATTGGCCCGGACCCGGCTTGCGATGGACATCCGCGCGCGTCTCGGGCAGCATCGTCCGCCATGAGCGTGGATCTTCGATCCTACCTCGCCGCGGCCGAACGGGCCGGGCTGCTGGACCGGGTGCCGGAGCTCTTGTCGCCGGCCGAGCCGCTGGCGCGAAGGCTGCACGAGGCGGGCGAGCGCATCGTCCGTTTCGACCGCGTGCGCGGCTACGCGGCGCCGATCGTCGGCGGCGTCGTGGCCTCCCGCGCCCTCCTCGCCCGCACGCTCGGCACGTCCCCCGGCGAGCTGGTGCGCACCGTCATGGCCGCGCTGGACGCCACACGTCCGTGTCGCGTGGTGCGCGACGCCCCGTTCCTCGCGCACGTCGTCCGCAAGCCCGACCTGGGCGGGATCATCCCGATCGTCCGCTTCTACCCCGAGAGGGGCCGTCGGTTCCTGACGGGGACGATCGTGATCGTCCGCACGCGATCGGGGATGAACCTCTCGTTCCACCGCATGATGTTCCTGGGCCGGAACCGGCTGTCGGTCCGCGTCGTCCCGCGTCACCTGCACGCGGTGCTCGCGGAGGGCGGTGGGAGGGCCGAGGTGGCGGTGGTCTGCGGGGTGCACCCGGCGGTGGAGCTGGCCGCGGCGACGTCGGGCCCGCCGGAGCTGGACGAGCTGCGCCTGGCCTCGGCGCTGCTCCACGGCCGGCTCGACTGCGTGGAGCTCGACGGCTTCCGCGTTCCGGCGCATGCCGAGCTGGTCCTGCGGGGGCGGTTCACGGGGGCGTTGGCCGACGAGGGGCCGTTCGTCGATCTCACGGGCACGTACGACGGCATCCGCCGGCAGCCCGTGCTCGAGATCGCCCGTCTGTACCACCGCGACGACTGGATCTACCGCACGATCCTGCCGGGTGGTGCCGAGCATCGTGCGCTGATGGGCATTCCGCAGGAGCCGCGCATCCTGCGCATCGTGGCCAACGCGGTTCCCGGCGTCGTCGCCGTCGCCCTGACGGTCGGCGGCTGTTCCTGGCTGCACGCCGTGGTGTCGATCCGCAAGCGGGCGGAGGGCGACGGGCGGAACGCCGGTCTGGCGGCGCTGGCCGCCCATCCTTCGCTCAAGCGCGTCACGGTGGTCGACGACGATGTCGATCCGTGGAACGCGGACGACGTCGAGTGGGCCGTCGCGACGCGTTTCCAGCCGGACCGCGACCTGTTCGTGATCACCGGCGCCCGCGGCTCCAGCCTCGACCCCTCCCGCGACCTCGCGACGGAGACCACCGCCAAGTGGATTCTCGACGCGACCATCCCGCTCGGCCGGTCCCGGCGCGACTTCGTTCGCGTCGTCCCCGGGCCGGTGTAGCCGTGCAGCTCGACGACGACGCTCGCCGCCTGCTGGACGGCGCCGGCGGCGAGGCTGCCCGCAAGTCGATGGAGATCCTGGTCGCCCTGGGCACGATCTACGAGGCCGAGCGGCTGATCCCGGTGCGCTCCGCGCAGATCTCCGGCGTCTCGTACGCCAACCTCGGCGACGCGGGCCTGGAGCTGCTCGAGGCGTGGGCGCGGGACGGGCGCGTGGCCTGTCCGTCGACCCTCAATCCGGCCGGCATGGACCTCGTGGCGTGGCGGGCGATGGGCATCCCGGAGGAATTCGCGGAGCGGCAGCTGCGCATCGTGCGGGCCTACGAGCGCATGGGGGTGGTGCCATCGTGCACGTGCACCCCGTACTTCGCCGGCAATCGGCCCGCGGCGGGGGAGCATGTCGCGTGGTCCGAGTCCTCCGCGGTCACCTTCGCCAACTCGGTGCTCGGGGCCCGCACGAACCGCGAGGGCGGCCCGTCGGCGCTGGCCGCGGCGCTCTGCGGGCGGACGCCCGACTACGGCCTGCACCGGGACGGGCCGCGGGCGCCGCAGTTCCTCGTGCGCGTGGAGGCTCCGCTTCCCTCCGCGGCGCACTGGGGAGCGCTGGGCGCGGCGCTCGGCAGGCTCGTCCCCGGCCGCGTGCCGCTCCTCGAGCTGTCCGCCGGTGCGGCGGGGGACGCCGGCGCGCCGCCGGAGGAGCACCTCATGGCGCTGTCGGCGGCGCTGCCGACGTTCGGCGGAACCTCGATCTTCCACGTCGCGGGCGTGACGCCGGAGGCGGGACGGCATCCCCGGCCGGCGGACGGCGTGGCGATCGGGCGGCGGGACGTCGCCGAGGCTTTCGCGGCGCTGGACGACGGGGTCGAGCCGGATCTCGTGTTCGTGGGCTGCCCGCACGCGTCGCTCGCGACGTTGCGGCGCGTGGCCGGGCTGCTCGGCGGCCGGCCGGTACGGCGGACGCTGTGGGTCGCGACCTCGCGGGCGGTGCGCGAGCGGGCCGTGGGGGAGGGGCTGGTGGGTGCGATCGAGGCGAGCGGCGGGCTGGTGGTGGCGGACACGTGTTTCGTCGTGGCGCCGCTGGCGGGGCGGTTCCGGGCGGCGGTGACGGACAGCGCGAAGGGGTGTTTCTATGCGCGGGGGCCGAACGCGATGAAGGTGCGGCTGGCGTCGTTGGAGGAGTGCGTGGAGGCGGCGGTGGGGGGGAGTCGGGAGTCATGAGTCGTGAGTCGTGAGTCATGAGTGGCGGAGCGACCAGGGTGTTGCGGGGAAGAGTGATACGGGGCGGGGAAGCGAGGGGAGTCGCGCTTGTGAGTTCCGCGGCGATTTCGTTCTATGGGGGGGTGGATCCGGACACGGGGAAGGTGATCGAGAAGGGGCACCCGCTCGAGGGGCGGTCGGTGGCTGGGCGGGTGTTGGTGATGCCGGTGGGGAAGGGATCCACGGTGGGGTCGTACGTCTTGTACCGGATGGCGAGGCAGGGGACGGCGCCGGCGGCGATCCTGTGCGGGTCGTGCGACACGGTGGTTGCGGTCGGGGCGATTCTGGGGGACATTCCGTGCGTTGACCGTCTGGATCCGGGGGGGATCGGGGACGGCGTGGTGGTGACGGTGCGGGGGGAGGAGGTCGTGGTCGGTGAGTAGAGTGCTGCTCAAGCTGGGCGGATCGGTGATTACCGACCGAGCGGCGGAATACCCGAAGGTGCGGTCGGCGGCGCTGACGCGGCTGGCGCGGGAGATTGCGGCGGCGCATCCCGACCAGCTTGTGGTGGTGCATGGCGCGGGTAGTTTCGGCCATCCGATCGTGGCGCGGACGGGGATTGACAAGGGGGTGCGCGACCTGCGCGGGCGGCTGGCGTGGGCGGAGACGCAGTGCTGGCAGAACGTGCTGAACGTCGAGATTGCGGCGACGTTGGGGCGGGCGGGGCTTCCCGCGGTGCCGTTGCAGGCGTCGGCGATCGCGGTCATGTCGGGCGGCCGGCTGCGGCGGCTGGACCTCACCGTCCTGCGCGGGCTGCTCGACGCCGGGATGATCCCGGTCCTGTACGGGACTCCGGCGTGGGACAAGGCGCAGGGGTGTTCGATCCTCTCGGGCGACGTGCTGGCCCCCTACATCGCCCACAAGCTCGGCCTCGACTTCGTGGTCCACGCCACGGACGTCAACGGCGTGTACGACGCGGATCCGCACGCCGATCCCGAGGCGGCGACGTTTCCGCTGGTGAGCCGCAAGACGTGGCCGCTGGTGCGCCGGGCGTTGCGTCGTTCCGCGATGATCGACGTGACGGGGGGCATGCTGACCAAGGTCGGGGAGCTGGTGCGGTGGGCCCGGCGCGGGGTGCGCGGGCGCATCATCGACGCCAACGTCCCGGACCGCCTGCGCGACGCGTTGCGCGGCAAGCCAGTCGGCACCCTCGTTTCGTGGTAGGGTGGGGGAGTTCTCGCGTGCCCGACCGAAGGCCAAAGCCGAAGGTTGGCCGCCCGCCCGGTAGCACGGGGCCGATCCGAAAACCGAAAACCGAGGACCGAAAACTGCCCCTGATCGTCGCCCTCACCGGCGCCTCGGGCTCGATCTACGGCATCCGTCTGCTGGAGCGGCTGCACGCGTTCCCCGCGATCGAGACGCACCTGGTCATCTCGCGCAATGCGGAGCAGGTCATCGCGCTGGAGACGGACTGGACGCCGGCGCGCATCCGGAGGCTGGCGGACCGCTCGTGGGATCCCGGCGAGCTGGCGGCGCCGATCGCCAGCGGCTCGTTCCGCACGGCCGGGATGGTGATTGCCCCGTGTTCGATCAAGACGCTCGCCGCGGTCGCCGGTTGTCACGCGGCGGATCTGGTGGCGCGGGCGGCGGACGTGACGCTCAAGGAGCGCCGTCCGTTGATCCTGATGGTCCGCGAGACGCCGCTGCACGCGGGGCACCTGCGCTGCATGCTCGAGGCGGCGCAGGCCGGCGCGACGATCCTGCCGCCGGTACCCGCCTTCTACGCCCGGCCGCGCACGGTCGCCGACCTTGTCGATCAGACGGTGGGCAAGGTCCTGGACGTCCTGGGCCTCGACGACCCGGGCTACCGGCGGTGGCAGGGGGCGTAGAGCCATCGAGTCGGCGCGGCGCCTACTCCCAGGTCTCGATCGCGAAGCGCACGCGCACCACGTGCCCCGCCTCGGCGCGGGCCAACCCCGCGAAGAACTCCTGGAGCACCCCCTCGGTGGCCTGCGACAGGGTCTCGTAGAAGAGCTGGGCATGCTCTTCGGCCTCGAGCGCCACCTGCATGGCCTGGCGGACGCTGACGTTCTCCTTCCAGGCCCAGCCCGGCGCGCTCTCCACGGCTTCCACCGAGTGGTCGGCGGCACTCGGCAGCTCGCCGTGGGCGACCCGTTCGGCCATGGCCGAGACGGCCTGCGCGTGCGCATCCTCTTCGGCGGCGAGATTGGCCAGGAACTCCCGGGCGTCCTGTCGCCGCGTGGCTTCGAGCAGCCGGCGGTAGAAGCGGGCCGCCGCTCGCTCGATCTCGACCGCGTTGCGGATGGCCTGCTCGATGGTCAATGGTCGGTTCATGCGGCGAAGATGACCAGAACGACGATCAATCCGGTACTCATGATGACTTCTCCATTGCCATGGCCCGATGCCCGTGAATGTCGTGCGCCTTCGTCCCGCGGGCGTGGCGCCTGCTACTTCACGGCGTCCTTGACGGACTGCGTGGCGTCTTCCGCCGCATCCTTCACGGCGTCCGTGGCGTCCTTGACGACTCCCTTGACCTTGCCCTTGAGCTCGTCCCTCTGGCCTTCCCGTTTGAGGGACTTGTCGCCCGTGAGATTGCCCACGGCCTGCTTGATCTTGCCCTTTACCTTGTCCGCGAATCCGCCCATGTGGTACCTCCTTCGCCGGCGGGAAACGTGCCCTCCGGCAGACGAGCATCGTTGGTGCAGTTCCCGGGCCAGCGCGGGAACGCGGCGGATCCCGTCCGGTTGCGTCGAAGCCGGTCGCTGCCGACCGCGTCATGTTGGCCGATGGTCCGTTCGTTCTGATTGCGCTTCCCCGCCCCGCCCCGGGATTGCGTCCGCCCCGTCGCGCTCGTACACTTCTGCGAGGAGTGGCGGCGATGGGACCGGCATGGACAACGGGGCCTGGGGAGCGGCGGCGACCCGTGGCGTTCGCCGCCGGCGGAGCGATGCTCGTGCTTGCCGCCGCCTGCGCCGTGCAGGGGCCGACGCTGTGCGAGAACGATCTGGACTGCGTGGGCGGC
The DNA here is from genome assembly GCA_016218765.1 of Deltaproteobacteria bacterium. Taxonomy (GTDB): domain Bacteria; phylum Myxococcota_A; class Polyangia; order DRWM01; family JAAZOP01; genus JAAZOP01. The sequence goes on from JACRCZ010000069.1 coordinate 36,106, forward strand.
CGCTGCGACATCTTCAGCGGGACGTGCGTCTGGATCCCCGATGCGCGCATCGACACGGGCTCGTGCGACCAGGCCGCGTGCGACAGCTCGTGCCGCACGTCCGGGTACGCGGCGGGCTCCTGTTCCACGGGAAGCTGCACGTGCAGCGGGTCGCCGGACGGCGGGACCGAGGACGCCGGGCCGGACGACGGCGGGCCGGACGAGGCGCCGGGGTGCGATCCCGCCCTGTGCACCTCGATCTGCGTCGGCCTGGGGTCGCCCACGGGCCGCTGCGAGGCGGACTCGTGCGTCTGTTCCGGCGGCGGCGATGCCGACGCCGTGATCGACGACGGGGCGGTGGACGAGGCGCCGGCCGACGAGGGTACCGCGGTGGACGACGCCGGCGCGCCGGACGAGGCGCGGGACGACGGCACGATCGACGAGACGGCGCCGCCCGAGGACGTCGCGATCGAGGACGCGGCGACGCCCGACGAGGCCGTCGCCGACGAGACGTCGCCGCCCGAGGACGCGGGCGCGCCCGAGGACACGGCGCCGCCCACGGGGCCCTGCGGCGGACCGTTCTCCGGCAGCGGCGACTGGGGTGACAGCGGGTGGTACTGCCTGGACAACTACAGCTTCCGCGCCATCGCCGGGAACACCTATACCATCTCCACCTGCGCCTCGTGTTCCGGCGACACCTATGTCGTGGTCAGCGGCGCGTGCACCTGCGAGGACGACGACGGCTGCGGCGGGCTGTGTTCGGAGTGCACGTGCACGGCGACGTCCGACGGGGACGCCAACATCTGCGCCTCGACCTACGGCACCTCGTCCGCCACGTGGAGCTACACCGTCAGCGGCGTCTGCCGCCTGTAGGGCTTGACCTCCCCCGGCGCTCCCCCGTACGGTCCGCGCGTGGCGGGGCCGGCGTGACGGCCCGGCTCCCGGAGAGGTGAGCGATGATTCCGCGCTACTCGCGTCCCGCGATGACGGCCGTGTGGTCCGATCGGATGCGCTACGAGACGTGGCTGGAGGTCGAGTTGGCGGCGTGCGAGGCGATGGAGGACGCGGGCACGGTGCCCCGCGGCACGGCCGAGGCGGTGCGGGCCAAGGCGCGGCTCGACGAGAAGCGCATCCTGGAGATCGAGGAGCAGACCCGGCACGACGTGATCGCGTTCCTGACGCACGTCGAGGAGCTGGCGGGCGAGCCGGCGCGCCACCTCCACCGCGGGATGACGTCGTCCGACGTCCTGGACACGGCGCTGGCGCTGCAGCTCGACCGCGCCTCGCGGCTGATCGACGAGGGGCTCGTCGAGCTGCGCGGCGCGGCGCGCGAGCAGGCGTTGCGGCACAAGGTGCTGCCGATGATCGGGCGGACGCACGGCATCCACGCCGAGCCGATCACGCTGGGTCTGGTCTTCGCGGGCTGGTACGCCGAGCTGGGCCGGGCGCGAGCGCGTTTTCGCGCGGCGTGGGACGAGATCAAGACCGGCAAGCTGGCGGGCGCCGTGGGAACCTACGCCCATCTCTCGCCGGAGCTGGAGGCCGCGGCGCTGGGGAAGCTCGGCCTGCGTCCGGAGACGGTGCCGACGCAGATCGTGCAGCGCGACCGTCACGCCGCGTACCTCGGCGCCCTGGCCCTGGTCGCGGCGGCGGTCGAGCGCATCGCGCTGGCGGTGCGGCACTGGCAGCGGACCGAGGTGCGGGAGGTCGAGGAGCCGTTCGGCAAGGGGCAGCGCGGCTCGTCGGCGATGCCGCACAAGCGCAACCCGATCCTCTCGGAGAACCTCTGCGGGCTCTCGCGGCTGGTGCGGGCCTACGCCGGCGCGGGCCTGGAGAACGTGGCGTTGTGGCACGAGCGGGACATCAGCCATTCGTCGGTGGAGCGGGTGGCGCTGGCGGACGCCGCGACGCTGGTGGATTTCATGCTCCGCCGCGCCGCGGGGCTGGTGCGCGGCCTGGTCGTGCACGAGGATCGCATTCGCGCGAACCTCGAGAGCACGCGCGGCCTGGTCTATTCCGAGGGGCTGCTCCTGGCGCTGGTCGACGCCGGGACGCCGCGGCAGGAGGCCTACGGGTACGTGCAGCGCGCGGCGATGCGGGTATGGGACGAGGGGTTGGCGTTCGCCGACGCGGCGCGGGCGTCCGCCGAGATCGCCCGGCGGCTGCCGGCGAAGACGATCGACGAGCTGTTCGACCCGGCGCACGTCCTGCGCCACGCGGCGGCGATCGTCGAGCGTGCGCTGGGCGAGGTTGACGAGTAGCGGGGTAGCCGCGGGTCGCGGCCCGCCGCGAGGAGATGCACATGGTGGACGAGAAGACGCTGCGTGAGGCTTTGGACCGGACCCTGGAGTCCACGGAGCTCGCCGGGCTGGGCGCGCTGCGGCGCGGCAAGGTGCGCGACTCGTACGTGGGGCGGGAGCGGCGCGTGATCGTCACGACCGACCGCCTCTCGGCGTTCGACCGCGTGCTCACGACGCTGCCGTTCAAGGGCCAGGTGCTCAACCGCTGTGCCGCGTTCTGGTTCGACAAGACACGCGACGTCGTGCCCAACCACGTGCTCTCCGTGCCCGATCCTTCCGCGATGGTCGTGACCGAGTGCGCGCTCATTCCGGTGGAGATGGTCGTCCGCGGGTACATGACGGGCACGACGACGACTTCGATCTGGTATCGCTACGAGAAGGGCGACCGGCTGTACTGCGGGCACGAGCTGCCCGACGGGCTGCGCAAGCACCAGCGGCTGGAGCGGCCGCTGATCACCCCGACGACGAAGGCCGAGGGTGGGGCGCACGACGCGCTGGCCAGTCGCGAGGAGCTGATCGCGATGGGCGCGTGCGACGCGAGGACGTTCGACGCGATGGCCGAACACGCCCTGACGCTGTTCCGGATCGGGCAGGAGCATTGCGCGAGGAACGGGCTTTTGCTGGTCGACACGAAGTACGAGTTCGGCCGGGCGAAGGACGGGACGATCGTGGTCATCGACGAGGTGCACACGCCGGACTCGTCGCGCTTCTGGGTCGCGGGCACGTACGAGCAGCGTCTGGCGGAGGGTGGCGACCCCGACGCGCTGGACAAGGAGTACGTGCGTCGCTGGTACGCGGCGCGTGGTTTCCGCGGCGACGGGGAGGCGCCGGCGATTCCGGACGAGGTGCGTGTCGAGGCGGCGCGGCGCTACATCGACGCCTTCGAGCGCATCACCGGCACGTCCTTCGTCCCCGATCGGGAGGATCCCGCCGCGCGGCTGGCGCGGAACCTGGCGCCCTTCGCGGGGTGAGCCAGCGATCGCATGGTCCGTGAGGACGTGCCGGCCCACTCCGGATGGGGAGAGGTGGGGAGGGTTCGGGAGCGACGACCGGGAGCCCGGGACCGGGAACCTGCCCTGTTCACCCTGCCCCCTCGTCGTAGGTGCGCCCCCAGGAGCGTGAGAAACGGGCGACGGCGTCGTCGAGGCGCCTCGCCTCGTCGGGATCGAGGGGGAGGGAGCCGGCGACGAGGCGGCGGGCGTCGGCCGAGGCTTCGGCGATCCACGCGGCGTCGCGGAGCGGGTCGGCGAAGCGGAAGCTCGAGAGGCCGGACTGGCGCGCGCCGAACAGATCGCCCGCGCCACGCAGCTCGAGATCGGCCTCGGCGATGCGGAAGCCGTCGTTCGTCGACGCCACCACCTCGCAGCGCTGCCGCGCAGCCTCCCCTTCCGTCGCGCGCAACAGGAGGCACCACGACTCCTGGCCCGCGCGACCGACGCGCCCGCGGATCTGGTGGAGCTGCGAGAGGCCGAAGCGATCCGCGCCATCGATCAGCACGCCCGACGCCGCGGGGACATCGATGCCCACCTCCACGACCGTCGTCGAGACCAGCACGCGCGCCGACCCGTCCCGGAAGCGGCCGATCGCCGCGAGCTTCTCATCGGGCAGGAGCCGCCCGTGGAGCAGAGCGACGCGCCCGGGCCCCAGCCGCGCCGCCAGCTCGGCGTGCGTCCCCGTCGCCGACGGCAGCGGCACGTCCTCGGACGGCTCGACCAGGGGACACACGACGAAGACCTGATCGCCGGCCTCGACGCGCGCGGCCAGCCGCTCGTACGCCTCGGCGCGCCGCCCCGGCTCCACGGTCTCGGTGCGGATCGGCTTGCGTCCCGGAGGCAGCTCGTCGAGCACCGTGAGGTCCAGCTCGCCGTAGAGTGCGAGGGCCAGGGTGCGCGGGATGGGCGTCGCCGTCATCACGAGCAGGTGGGGCGTGGTCCCGGCGGTCTCGGTCTTGGCTCGTGCGAGCAGGAAGCGCTGGTGCACGCCGAAGCGTTGCTGTTCGTCGACGACCACGAAGGCCAGGCGCGGCAGGACGACGGGATCCTCGAGCAGCGCGTGGGTGCCGACCACGATCTGCGGCGTGCCGAGCGCCAGGCCGTGTGCGACGACGTGTCGCTCGCGCTTGCGCATGCCGCCGGAGAGCCGCACGACGCGGATACCGTGCGGCCCGTAGAGCCGGGAGAGCCGTTGGGCGTGCTGGTCGGCGAGGATCTCGGTCGGCGCGAGGATCGCGGCCTGTCGTCCTGCCGTCGCCGCGAGCACGGCGCCGATCATCGCGACCGCCGTTTTTCCGGCTCCGACATCGCCCTGCAGCAGGCGCCGCATCGGCCGCGAGGCCCTGAGGTCCGCCCGCAGCGCGGCGAAGGCGCGTCCTTGCGCGCCGGTCGGCTCGAACCCCAGCCGCTGCACGACCGCGGCGAAGGTCGGGTCGTCCACCGCCAGAGCGGGTGCCGGGCGCGCCGCCTCCTCCGCCCGCGCTCGCGCGACCGCCACGCCCAGCGTCAACGCCTCGCCGTAGACCAGCCGCCGCCACGGCCCCGCGGGATGGTCGCGCAGGCCGTCACATTCGTCGTGCGGGCCCAGCAGCTCCGACGGGTGGTGGAGCAGCCGGGCGGCTTCGGCCAACGGACGCAGGTTCCGCTCGACCCGCAATGCCGCGGGCACAGGGTCTCTCAGGTGGTCTCGAACGGCGGCCATGGCCGCCCCGACCACCCGCCGCAACCGCCTCTGATCGAATCCCGCGACCTTGGTGTATACCGGGACGATCGGCTCGGACGACGCTCCGTCGCGGTCCTCGTCGCCGATCGCGATCAGCTCCGGGTGGACCATCTGCAGCGCGCCCTCGTAGCGCATCGGCGTTCCGGCCACGCGCACGGGCGTCCCCGAGGGGAACTTGTCCGCCTGGCCCGGATACGCCCGGAACCACACCAGGCTCAATTCGCCCGTGGGCGTTGGCGTGCCCTGCGACTCGCTTCGCCCCTCGGCATGCTCGGAACGGGCTTCGCTCTGGGCGCCGGCGGGAGGGGCCGGCGGCGCCGGGAACTGGGCCGCCAACCTCACCACCACGCGCCTGCGCCAGAACGGTCCGCCAATCCTGGTACCCACGACGAACCCGCTCGTGACGGCGTACTGTCCCTCACGCAGGGCCGAGAGCGGCAGCACGTGGCGCCGATCGCGGTAGTCGCGGGGCGGCCACAGGGCGAGATCCTCGACCGTCCGCACACCCTGCACAGCGAGACGCTCGGCCAGTCGCGGTCCCACGCCCCGGATCGAGCCCACCGGCGCGAGCAGCGGATCGACCGGCGCCGCGGGTTCCTCCGCCCGCTTCTCCCGCACCTTCCGTCCTTCGGACCGCGTTCGTTTCGGACGGGACCCTTCCCGGATGTCCCGAACGAGTGACGCGACGTCGCCGGACGCAACACGCGCCTCGCCCGCGGCGACGCGCGTCCCCAGCTTCACGAGCCGCTCCCGCAGCGGCCCGCGATACAGCACCGCCAGACCGCGCAGCAGCGCCAGAAGGTCGTCGGATGCCCCGCCGTCTCCGATCGCCCCCGCGGCCCGCTCGACCGCCTCGAGCTGCTCGGGCAGCGTCGGCAGCGTTTGCACCGGCACCTGGCGCCCTTCCGTCGCGCCCTTGCCCCGCCCTGGCCTTTCCCTCTCCCTATCTGTGTTCATCTGTGGCCATCTGTGGCTTCTTCTTCCCCCTCCCCCCTCCCCTCCCTCCCCTCCTCCCCTCCTGTGGCCTTCAGCCATCCACCGGGTTATCATACCCGTGTGAGCGTGGGAGCGGCACGGTGGACCGGGTCGGACGACAGGTCGCCGTGGCGGGCATTCGTCGCGGCGTCGGTCGGGGTGCACGCCGGCGCCGTCGCGCTCGTCGCGTTGTTCGCGCTCCTGGCCGGCCCCCCGGACTGGAGCACGTCGCGCGGCGGGCGTCCGCGCGCCGTGGATCTGGCCTACCTCGCCCTTGCCGAACCCTCTCCCCCCGCGACGTCCCGGCCGCCGGTGGCCGGCGAGCTTCCGGCGACGGCGGCGGGCGTTGCCGATCTCGAGTCGAACCTGCCGACGCCGTCGTTCGAGATCGTGCAGCCGGAGACCCCTGCGACCGCGGCGACGCCGACCCGTCGGGCGGGGGGTCGGACGGCGGGCCCGGGAGCGAGGGCGCCTTCGGGGATGCCGGCGCGGACGCTGGTGGTGGTCAGTGCGTGGGACGGGGAGCTGGTCCAGGGGGGCGTGGTGGACGGAACGGTACGGCCCTCCGGTACGGCGGGCGACGGCATCTCGAGCGCGGAGCCTGGGCATCCGACGATGACGGTGGGGCCGGCCGAGAGTCCGATGACGGTTTCGTTCGAGACGGGGGATTCGCGTTTTTCCGGGTACTTCGGGGCGATCGCGCCGCTTCTGGAGCGGGAGCTGCGCGACGCGTTTCCGCGCGAGCGGGCGCTGCTGATGCAACAGGGCGAAATCGTTTTCGAATGGACGATCGGGGTGGACGGCACGATCGGCCCGCCCAAGGTGGTGCGCCCGTCGGGTGTCTCGCCGTTCGACCGGAACGTGCTCGACGGTTTCCGTCGCGCGGCGCGGCGATTCCCGGCGCCGCCCGCGACGATGCCGTTGCCCGTGCGCATACTGCACCAGCACCGCTACGACAACCCGATGTTCGACTAGCGGCGGCGGGGGGCGGGAGGCGGAGGACGGAAGGCGCGAGGCGGAAGGACGAGGATGGCGACGAAGGCGCCGGTGGACGGGGGGGGACGCGAGCGACGCTCCGCGCGCGGGGATCCCACCTTCCGGCGGCTGCTGGTCGCCGTCGGCGTCGCGGTGCTCCTGCATCCCGTGCTTCTGGTGCCCATCGGCTACCTGCTTCCCGACGCTCCCGGTGCGTCCGAGCCGGGGCGTTCGGTATCGATCGACTTCTACGCCCGGAGCCTGCGCTCGCTGGCGCCGCTGTTCTACCATCCGGCGGAGCCGATCCCGGAGGGGCAGGTCGTCGATGCGCCCGAGGTGACGGGAGCATCGGGCGAGGCGTCGCCGGACGCGCGGTTCCTGTCGGAGCGGGCGCAGACGGTGGCGGAGGAGAGCCAGGCGCACATCCGGATTGCGGGGCCGCACCGTGTCGGCTCGACGATCTCCGGTCCGGGGAGTGCTCGCGCCGGCCGGCGTCTTCCGGGACAGGTCGGTGCGGTCGCGACGGGTGCGGGCGCGGGGCGGGATCCCGCACCGAACGGTCCGGACATCGTGCGGGCCCCGCCCGGCGCGGCGGCTCCGGCGGGGGCGCCGGGGGCGCCTGCCGAGTCGGGCGGTGCGTCGCGGGCCGCGCGCGCGGCGCTGCCATCGGCGCGCAGTCCGTTGACCGCGGGCGCGGGGGTTTCCCCGCTCCCGCCGGGCGATCCGCTGGTGCCGGGATTCGAGGAGCTTTCCGCGGCGGTGGCCGGCAGCGGCATTGACCGCCTGGACGGCGTGGCGTCCGGCGATGAGACCGCGGTCTCGACGCGCCCCTTCGCCCACGCCGGTTTCTTCCGCCGGGTGAAGGACCGCGTGGCGCAGTACTGGGACGTCCGCGGGGCGTTCGCGTACAACGACCCGCTGGGCACGGTCTACGGCTACCGCGACCGCGAGACGATCGTGCTGGTGACGCTCGACTGCTCCGGCAACCTGGACGGCTCGATCCTCCTCGAGGACTCCGGCGCGCGTTTCCTGGACGAGCTGGCGGTGGATTCGATTGCGCAGGCGGCGCCGTTCCACAATCCGCCGCAGGAGCTGTGCGACGCAGATCGCGACATCATCACCTTCACGTTCGGCTTCTACGTGGAGGCCGACCAGGGTCCGTCGCTGCAGGTCCGTTACGGGCGGCAGTGAAGGCCGCGAGCTGCGATCGCAGTCGCGAGCTTCTCCGAGGGGATTTCACGCAAAGGGCGCAAAGGGACGCAAAGGGCGCAAAGAGCTTCTTTCTGGACTCGGGCGCTTGCAGCCGCGATCATCGGCGACGTGTCGAGGCTCCTCGTCGCTTCCGTCGCGCTGGTCCTTTCCGGGCCTCGCTGCCCGTCGAGCGGAGACGAGCCGGGTGGGCGTGTGGCGGAGGGGGATGCGACTTCCGGGGAGCCTGCCGACGCGGAGTGGAGCGACGGGGGCGCGGCGGGTGGAATTGCCGAAGCGGGGTGGGGTGACGGCGCGGCGGATGGCATTGCCGACGCGGCGGCATCGGCGGAGGGGACGACGGAGACGGCGGCCGCCGCGCCTACCCCGGTCGAGCGGCTCCGCGCGGCGGTGGACGCTTTCCACGCGGGGGCGTGGGCCCCGGCCGAGGCGGGGTTTCGCGCCCTGCGGGGCGTTTGGCCGGCCATCGACGACGTGCTGCGGTACTGGGCGATGGAGGCGGCCTGGCGCGGCGGGCGGCTCGACGCGGCGGAGCCGGACGCCGAGGCATTGGCGGCGAGGGACGGGCCGCACCTGCGCGACGCCGTGCTGCGCCTGGGCGACATCGCCTACGAGGAGCAGCGCTGGGCCGACGCGGCGGGGCGTTACGAGTCGCTGGGCGAGGACTTGCCGCGGGGCGTCGATGACGCGGTGGTGCGGTTCCGCATCGCACGTTGCCGGGAGGAGACCGGGGGCGAGCGGGAGGCTCGGCGCGAGTACGAGGACCTGGTGCGGCACGAGCCCGATTCGCCTGCGGCGGCGGAGGCCGAGGCCCGCCTGCGCGCCCTCGACGCCGCGTTCGCCGTCCCACCGGCGTGGCGCCTGGAGCGGGCACGGATCCTCGTGCGTCGCCGGGACTGGGCCGAGGCCATCGCGGAGCTGGACCTCATTCCGGCCGGCACGACGAGCCCTTCGCCGGAGGACGTGGCGTGGGAGCGCGCCAACGCGATCTACAAGCACCGGCGGCGCTACGAGGAGGCGGCGCGGGCGTTCGCCGTGGTGGTCGAGATGGGCGGGCGGCACGCGGTGGAGGCCGAGTTCCTCCATGCCCGGTCGCTCGCGCGCGCGAACCTGGACGACGAGGCGATCGCCGCGTACCGCGCGTTCGCGGAGAAGCACCCGCGGGACGCGCACGCCACCGACGCGAAGTACCTGCCCGCGACGCTGGAGCTGTACCACGGACGGTTCGAGGCCGCGATCGAGGCGTTGGAGGCGCTGGTCGGTCGCAACCGGTCCGGTCCCGGCCGGCCCCAGACCCGCTGGTCGCTCGGCCTGGCCTATCTGCTTGCCGCCCGTCCCGCCGACGCGCTCGAGCTCGTGGACGGCACGCGCGGCGACGACGACGACGCCTACGGCGAGGCGCGCGCGACCTACTGGGGCGCCGTGGCGCGGCTCGACCTGGGGCGCACGGACGAGGCGACGGGGATGCTGCGGCAGCTCATCGCCGACTCGCCGCTCCACTGGTACGCCCTGCTCGCCCGCCACCGGCTCGCCGGGCTCGGCGTCGAGGTGCCGCCGCCGTATCCCGAGCGCACGATCGGGCGCAGCGACATGCGCGAGCGGTGCGACGGGCTGCCGCTGGAGGTGCGGGCGCTGCGCGAGGCGGGGCTGCTCGACGACGCGCGGGCGCTCGCTCTTCCCGCCCTGCGTCCCCTGATTGCGCCGGCCGAGGGGGACGAACTGCACGACGTGGTGGGGCGGCTGTTGTGCGTCGAGGCCGTGTATCTGGCCCACGACCACGTGCGTTCGGCGGTCCACACGGACGACTGGGGCCTGCGGCTGGACCCGGCGGCGCTTCCGTTCTGGGAGGCGGCCTATCCGAAGGCGTGGCGGGAGCGGGTGGAGGCGGCTGCGGGGCGCGAATCGAGCTCGCCGTACGTCATCTGGGCGATCATGCGGCAGGAAAGCTCGTTCGATCCCGGCGTCGTGTCGCAGGCGGACGCGATCGGCCTGTTGCAGATGATCCCGCCGACGACGACGCGGATGCTGGAGGCGCGCGGGGAGACGTACGACGACGCCGTGCTCTACGATCCGGCGCGCAACATCGACCTCGGGGTGGAGTACATCGCGCGGATCGGGGAGAAGTTCCACGGGCAGCTTCCCTTGCAGGCGGCCGGGTTCAACGGCGGGCCGCACAACGTCGCACGGTGGCTGGACGACCTGGCCGAGACGCGGCTGGACTACTTCGTGGAGCGCATCCCGTTCGAGCAGACGCGCAACTACGTCCGGCGGGTGCTCACGTCCTACGCGCGGTACCTGTACCTCTACGAGACCGACGACAACGTGTGGCCCGTCGAGCTGCCGATGGAGCTGCAACGCGACTACCTCGCCGAGCCGAGCTACTAGAGGCAGGCGCCGAGGCGGCCGGTGGGGTCGTGGATGTCGTTGCAGGTGTAGGCGGGGGCGGGGCAGTCGAGGCCGATGCGGGAGGTTTCGCAGATGTAGAGGCACTGGCTTTCGCCGGAGCCGAGGGTGAAGCACTGGTAGCGGGCGGCGCAGTCGGAGGAGCCGCCGGCGGAGCAGTCCGAGCCCTGGGTGCCGGAGCCGACTCCCGAGCAGTCGGTGTAGGCCTCGTAGACGCCGCCGCCGGTGGCGTCGACGAAGCTGGGGCGGCAGGCATGGGAGGTGTCGCAGCCGCTGCCCAGGAGCACGTCGCAGTGGAGCGTGCAGGCCTTGATGCCGTCCACGACGGTGCCGGAGATGTTCATCTGGATGAGGCAGCCGGCGCTGGGGCCGAGGGATGCGCAGTCGGCGTCGTCGCGGCAGAGCCTGCGGCAGCGGCTGCCCGAGCCGTCGTTGAGGCACATCATGCCGGCACCGCAGCTATCGGTGAGCGAGAAGCCGGCGCAGGCCTGGTTGAGTGCGCGGGCGCCGTTCCGGTCGCAGACGGGGTCGGGTCGGACGCCGACCAGCTCCGAGAAGGCGCACTTCAGATCCGGGCCGCACAACTCCTGCTCGACCAGGTCGTCGACCGTGCACGGGTCGCCGACCTCGGGCGCGGGCGTCTCGTCCGCGGCGTCCTCCGCCGCGGTCTCGTCGCGGGCGCCGTCGTCGGCCGGGGCGTCCTCGACGGCGGCGTCGTCGCCCGCGTCGGTTTCGCCGCCGCCGTCGGGCGGGGTTCCGGCGCACTGGCAGGTGGTGCCGACGCAGGCGCCGCCTCCGGCGTAGCCGGCGGTGCGGCAGGACGCATCGCACGCCGCGGTCTCGCAGGGGCCCGCGTCGGCGTCGCCGCCGCCGTCGGGCCGGGAGCAGATGCAGCGGTTGTCGACGCACGAGCCGATTGCGGGCGCGCACGACGCGCGGCACGGGACCGTCGAGCATTCGGTCGTCTCCTCGGCCTGCGCGCAGCCGCCGAGGAGTCCCAGGACCAGCAGTGGAGCGAGCCTCATGGTTCGAGCCCCCTTTCCCTCCCGACGGCGGAGCATAGCGCGATCAGGGACGGTCGTCGCGCCAGGCGGCGGCATCGACCGAACCCGCGGGGTGGCACGGGTCGCAGACGGAGGTCGTCTCGAGCGGTTCGCCGTCCCGCAGCGGACCATGCACGCCTCCGTCGGGGTGGCAGGTCGTGCACGGGAGGTCGAGCCCGCCGGCGCCGCCCAGGTGCCGCAGGTGTGCGCCGTGCGGTGCGGCGACGATCGAATCGATGTGCAGCGGTCCGCGCACGGGCCGCCGCGTCCGGCGGCGTGCCGGCGGTCGCCGACCCTGCCGGGGTTTCGCGCGTCCATGTCGGGGAAGACCGCCAGGCGAGGCGCGCTACGGCGCGGGCGCCTCGTCGATCAGCACGTAGTGCATCTCGATCGGCAGGGTTTCCTCGACGTGCTCGGCCGGCTCGAGGGGCGAGGCGTGGCCGAAGAACATGCCGAAGGTCAGCGGATCGTCGTTGGAGGGGAAGGTCGAGCTGGCCCGGTCCTCGACGGGGAAGAGCGTGATGATCGACGAGGGCAGCTCGTCGCGCCCCAGCTCGAGCACGATCTCGCCGCTGCGCGACTCGGCGGAGACGAACGAGATGCCGCGGTGGGGGCAGAGGCCCTCGCCGATCGTGTACTCCACGAGCCAGTCCGCCGTCGGGTCCCAGGTGATCCACGAGATGAGCCGCTTGACGCCGGCGTGGGTCGGCACCATGCCGCGCGTGTGGTATTCGACGGTCGCGTAGTCGGCCGGGACGAACAGGCGTGCCGCGGGGTCGTACTCGACCTCGTAGGCGTCGCCGTGGTTGACGACGATCACGGGGAAGTGGAGCAGCGAGCCGGAGTGGCCCGCGGCGTCGACCACCTCGACGTCCAGCCAGTGCACGCGCTCCTCGGCGGTGGTCGCGTCCCACGGGAAGGCGCCCGAGGCGTCGAGCGGCCCGTCGTAGATCGTGCCGAACTGGTCGGCGACGCGCGCGGTCGCCGGGTGGGCTTCGACCAGGTCGAGGGGGACGGTGGCGTCGCCGCGGACGAGGCCGAAGCGGTCGAGGCCGAGGGCGACGGCGGGGGCGGTGTTGTCGACGTCAACGGCGAGCGGCGCGCTGGTCATCGTGAGCTCGCCGGCGTCGAGGGCGCGGGCGGTGAGGGTCACGGCGCCGTCGGCCGAGGAGGCGGAGTCCCATTCCAGGGTGACCGCCTCGGCAGCCTCGTCGAGGATGTCGGTGGAGGCGACGACGGTGTCGCCGGCCAGGAGCTCGACCCGTGCGACCGGTCCGGTGTAGCCGATTTCGACGGCCTGGAGGTCGTGGACCAGGGTCCCGTCGGCGGGCGAGAGGATGGCGCAGGTGATTTCCTCGGGGGTCGTGGAGCCTTCATCGCAGGCTCCTGCGAGGAGAATTGTTGCCAGGAGACCGATCGAGCGTGCCATGGTCCACCTCCTGTCCGACGGGTCGCGGAACGCCCTTGCGTCCGGACTCGCGGACTCCAGCCCCCCCCGGGGCTGCGAATGGGGGCGCTGTACGATGGATCCGGCGCGGCGTCAAGCCCGCCGACTTTCGAGTGCCGGTCGGTGTATCAGGCGGCGGGGACGATGGAGACGACGCGGCGGGCGCCGGCGACCTGGAAGCGGACCACGCCGGTCTTGAGGGCGAACAGCGTGTAGTCGCGCCCGGTGCCGACGTTGGCGCCGGCGTGGAAGTGCGATCCGACCTGGCGGACGATGATCGCGCCGGCGTGGACCGACTGGCCGGAGTGGATCTTGACTCCCCGGTGTTGGCCGGGGCTGTTGCGTCCGTTGACTCCCGCTCTGCTCTTGCCCATGGAAATCCCTCGCCGCGCGCTAGGCGCTCTTGTGGATGGCGGTGACCTTGAGCTCGGTGTACGCCTGCCGGTGGCCGATCTTCCGGCGGTACCACTTGCGCTTCTTGAGTTTGAAGGTCGTGATCTTGGGTCCGCGGCCCTGGGCGACGATCTCGCCCTCCACGGCCGCGCCGGGGACGAGCGGCCGGCCGACGATCGGCGCGTCCGCGGTCCCGCCCAGGAGGAGCACGCGGTCGAGGGTGACCTTTGCCCCGACGTCGCCGGGGAGCTTTTCGACCTGCACGCGGTCGCCCGTCTTCACGCGGTACTGTTTCCCGCCCGTCTCGATGATCGCATACATCGCCAGCACCTCAGCCCGTGCGCGGCGCTTCCGGGAGCCCCCACGCCGCGCGGGTTGGCGAGCATACTCATCGGCGGCCGCAAGGCAAGTCCTTTTCTGGGGGCGGGTGCATCCCCCCGGATGGGGGCAATGGGCCCCTCTGCGGACCGGAACAGGGCTTTCGCGCAGGGGCGCAGGGGTGCAGAGGCGCAGGGTGGGGCAAGTGGCCGGGTGGCTGGGGCGGCGGTCAGCGCTCGCCGCAGCGGCGGTCGAAGACGTACGGGGCGCGGAAGACGCCGTCCTCGGTCACGACGGCGGAGATCAGCTCGGCCGGCGTCACGTCGAACGCGGGATGGCGGGCCGGGACGCCGGGGGGCGTCATCCGTGTGCCGGCGACGACGTGGACCTCCTCCGCCGAGCGTTCCTCGATCGGGATGTCCTCGCCCCGCGCCGTGCAACGGTCGAGCGTCGACGACGGGGCGGCGACGTAGAACGGCACGTTGTGGCGCGCCGCCAGCACCGCGAGCGGGTAGGTCCCGACCTTGTTGGCGGTGTCGCCGTTGGCCGCGATGCGGTCCGCGCCCACGATCACCGCCTGGACCTCGCCCGTGCGCAGGATCGACCCGGCCATCGAGTCGCAGATCACGCTCACCGGGATCCCGTCGCGCGCCAGCTCCCAGGCCGTCAGCCGCGCCCCTTGCAGGTAGGGCCGCGTCTCGTCCGCCAACACCCGCACGTCCTTGCCCGCCTCCACCGCCGCCCGGATGACCCCCAGCGCCGTGCCGTACCCGCCCGTGGCCAGCGCGCCGGCGTTGCAATGCGTGAGCACGGTGCACTCGTGCGGCAACAGCTCCGCGCCGTGGCGCCCAAGACGCTTGTTCATCGCGACGTCCTCCTCGTGGATCGCCGTCGCCTCGGCTTCCGCGCGCCTGCGGATGGTGGCGGCGTCGCGGCCCCCGCTCAGGGAGGAGACGACGACGCGCAGCATGCGGTCGATGGCCCAGGCGAGGTTGACGGCGGTGGGGCGGGTGGCGGCAAGCGTCCGGGCCGCGGCCTCGGCCGCCTCGCGCAGTTTTCCCGGCCCGCCCGGACCGCGGAGCGCGAGGGCCATGCCGTAGGCGGCGGTGATCCCGATCGCGGGCGCGCCGCGCACGGCCATGTCGCGGATCGTCCGGGCGACCTCCTCGGGCGAGGCGCAGGGGATCCACGTCTCGCGCCACGGCAGCTCGCGCTGGTCGAGGACCTCGAGCGCGTCGCCGGTCCAGCGGATGGGTGTCAGGTCGTTCATCGCGTGCGCGGCCTCAGCCATGAGAACCCTCCTCGCCCTCCCCCGCCAGCAGCTTCCGCAGCGTCTCGGCGGCCAGCCGCGGATTTCCCCGTCCCTCCAGGCGCCGGACGACCTCGGCGACGAGGAAGCCCAGCACGCGCGGGTTGCCGGCGCGGAAGCGCGCCGCCGCATCCGGATGCTCGGCCAGCACGCGCCGCGCCGTCTCCTCGATGGATCCCGCGTCGCTGAGCTGCGCCAGGCCCTTGTGCGCCACGATCGCCGCGGGTCGTTCGTTCCCCGCGGGCAGTTCGCGGTAGACGTCCTTCGCCGCCAGGTTGGAGATCGTCCCGTCGGCGACGAGTCGCAGGAGCTCGGCGAGCCGGTCGGCATCGACCGGCGGCGGGGATTCCGCCTCCTCCGTCCCCTCGTCGGGCAGGTCGCGCAGGACCTCGGTCAGGATGAACCCGCTCGCCCGACGGTGCGGCGACTCGACGCCCGCCGCCGCGAGCCGGGACGCGGTGGCCTCGAACAGGTCCGCGGCGGCGCCGCGCGCCGCCAGCACGGCGGCGTCGCGCTGCGGCAGACCGAGGTCGCGCTCGAACCGCCGCCGTCGGGCCAGCGGCAGCTCCGGCAGCTCCGCCCGCACGCGCTCGACGAACGCCTCCTCCAGCACGAGCGGCGGCAGATCGGGCTCGGGGAAGTAGCGGTAGTCGGGGGCCTCTTCCTTGTCGCGCAGGACCTCGGTCCGCCCCGCCGCGTCGTTCCACGAGCGGGTCTGCGGCCGCACGGCCTCGCCCCGCTCCAGCGCCTCCGACTGGCGCGCCAGCTCGTGCGCCAGCGCGTCGCGCACGTGGCGGTAGGAGTTGAGGTTCTTCACCTCGACCCTGGTGCCCAGCGTCGATTCGCCGGCGCGGCGCACGGACACGTTGACGTCGCAGCGCAGCGAGCCCCGCTCGAGACTCCCGTCGCAGGCGCCGATCCGGACGAGCAGGAGCCGGAGCGCCCGCAGGCAGTCGCTCGCCTCGTCCGGCGTCCGCAGTTCGGGGGCGGTGACGATCTCCGCCAGCGGGACGCCGCAGCGGGAGAGATCGACCAGCGTGCGGCCGCCGGCGGCGTCGTGCGTGCTCCGCCCGGCGTCCTCCTCCAGGTGCAGGCGAACGATGCCGACGGAGCGCTCGCCGGTTCCGGTCGCGAACTCCAGCCGGCCGTGTTCGGCCAGCGGCCGCTCGTACTGCGAGATCTGAAAACCCTTGGGCAGGTCGGGGTAGAAGTAGCTCTTGCGTGCGAAGCGGCTCGTCGTCCGCACCGCGCAGCCCAGCGCCAGCGCGGCGGCGCACCCCAGCTCGACGGCGCGGCGGTTGACCACCGGGAGCGCGCCCGGCTGTCCGGTGCAGACGGCGCAGACGTTCGTGTTCGGCGGGTCGCCGAAGCGCGTCGCGCAGCCGCAGAACATCTTGCTCCGCGTACGAAGCTGGGCATGGACCTCGAGCCCGATGACGGATTCCCACGTCATGCCGGAGGCTCTTCATCCGGCTCGGGCGGCTCCGCTTCCTTCTTGCGGCGCTTCTTGCCGATCAGGACGACGACGAGCGTGCCGAGGAAGTACAGCACGATGAGCGGGCCGGCCATGAGCGCCTGGTTCAGCGGATCGGGCGTGGGGGTGAGGATGGCGCCGACGGCGAAGGCGATGACGATGAAGTAGCGCGAGAAGCGCAGGAGCTGCTTGTGGTCGACGAGGCCGATGCGAGCGAGGAAGACGATCGCCAGCGGCAGCTCGAACACGAGGCCGAAGGCGAAGAGCAGTCCGATCGCCAGATCCATGTACTGGTCGATCATGATCGTCGGCTCGATGGGGAAGTAGCCGCTCAAGTCCATGCCGTAGCGGAGGAGGAACTCGAAGCCGAAGGGGAAGACGACGTAGTAGCCGAACAGGCCGCCGCCGACGAAGAAGAAGAAGGTGCCGATGAGCGCCGGGTAGACGTGGCGGCGCTCGCGCGGGTAGAGCCCCGGGGCGACGAACTTCCAGAGCTGGAAGACGAGCATCGGGGCGGAGAAGAACAGGCCGGCGTAGATCGCCAGCTTGAGCTGGACGAACATCGGCGACACGATGCTGCCGTAGTGGAGCTTCAGCTCGTGGTCCTTCGACGCGGGGACCGCGCTCCAGGCGCGGAACAGCGGATCGACGATGAACGCCAGGATCTCGTCGCGGAAGACGATGGAGACGGTGACGGCCGCGGCGAAGAACAGCGCGGCGATCCAGAGCCGCTTGCGCAGCTCGCGCAGGTGGTCGAGGAAGCTCATGCGCTTCGCCTCAGCCACGCGACGAATCCTTCCCCTCCGGCGACGGCCCGGAAGCCGTCCCGCCCGCCGGTTGGTCCGCGGCGGCGTCGGTCACACCCTCCCTCCGGGGCGGCGCACCCGCTCCGGCCGGCGCCGCGGGACTTGCGGGCGGCTCGCGGGGCGGAGGCTCCACACCGCCCGGGGCCGGGCCCGGCGGCGGCGAGGGCGCGATCGCTGCTCCTGGCGAGGAGCCCTGGGGCGATGCGCCGGCTTCCGCGGCGCGGGCCCGCTCCAGCTCCGGGAACGGCTCCGCGGGCTTCGATTCGGCGCGGATCGGCGATGCCTCGGGCCACTCGTCGGCAGGCGTGCGCGGCAGCTCGGCCACGCGACTCGGGGGCCGCGGCGCCGGAGCATCGACGGGGACGTCGCGCACGGGGGGGCGGTACGGCGGCGGGCGGCGCGGCGGCGGCTCGTCGATCGCGAGGTTCTCGCGCAGCTCGCGCGAGGCGCGCTGGAACTCGCGGGTGGCCCGGCCCAGGGCGCGGAAGAAGTTCGGCAGCCGATCGGGCCCGATGAACAAGAGGGCCACGACGGCGATCACGACCAGCTCCCAGAACCCGAGTCCGAACATCCCAACCGTCCCGCGTCGCGCGCTCTCACCGACCTTCAGAACCTCTCTCGCACGTTCGGGACCACCTTGCTGCACCGAACCGCGCCCTTCTGGGCGCGGCCTTCGCCGCATCGGCCGCGGGCTGAAGCCCGCGGTTCGGTTGCCGGGGTGGTCCCCGACTTCCGGGCTCCGGTGCTCAGCTCCCGGCCAGCACGAGCTGATCCGGGGGGCCCAGGCGCGAGGTCACGGCGATCCCGAGCTCGCGCAACACGCTTCCTACCACCGTCGGGGTCCCCGGGGACAGCAGCGTCTCGCGCGCCCCCGTGCGCTGGACGTGGGCCACAAGCTCGGAAACGCCCGCCGAGAACGCGAGCAGGAAGACCTCGTCGGGACGGAAGCCGCCGGGGAGCGCGGCCGCGCCGTCGTGGACCACGGCCGTGCGCAGCTCGGCCCCCGCGCCCTCGCCGCCCTCCCCCTCCCGCAACGCGGCAAGCAACCGCGCCGCCGCTTCCCCCGTCCCGTTCTCGCCGTCGCCCCCTTCTCGACCGCCTGCCCTGGGACCCGTCGAAGGGCTCGTCCGCTCGACAGCTCGACCGCTCGCCCTTCCGCCCCACGGCAGCAGCACGAGCTGGCCGAGGTGCGGGGCGCCGCGGAGCTGCCAGGCGCGGCGGAAGTCGGCGCCGGATGCGGCGCAGAGGCGGACGCGGTCGTAGATCGTGGGGTGGAGCCGCAGCTCCAGGTCGCCACCGCCCAGCCGCGCGGCGAGCGCGGGGGCGGCGGCGTGGGGTTCGGCGAAGAGGACGGGGATGCCGTTGCGCTGCGCCACCCGCTCGGCCCAGGCGCGGATGGCGGCCACGGTATCGGCGCGGCGCGCGCAGGCCTGCGGCGCCGGGGCCGGAGGGGCGTCGAGCAGCACGACGTCGGCGCGCGGCGCCTCCGCCGCGCCGCCCAGGCCTTCGGGCTCGGGCAGAATGCGCCGCGCGTAGAGCAGGGTGGCGCCGCGCCAGCGGATCTCGAGCTGGGCGGCGCCGGGCAGGGCGCCGGCGGGCACGAGGCGGAGCTCCGACTGCCCGAGCTGAAAGCTGCGGCCGTACGGGGAGGGCAGGAAGCTCGGCGCCGAACGCCAGCGGCGGAGGAAGCGCACGGTCTCGGGCGTGGCGATGAGGCGTCGTGCCCGTGCGTCGCCGAAGCCGTCGGAGGCGAAGCCGAGGGGGGCGCGGCGGCGGGGGTCGAGGTGCAGGCCGAGCGGGTGGATCAGGAACCCATCGTCCCAGGTCACCCAGTCCCGCGCGGATGTGCTTGGCATGGCCGCCGGCATCCGGCCGGAATTGAACCACAGATGAACACAGATGAACACAGATGGGTAGCGAAGGGGCGGTGCGGGCGCTCGCGCATCAGCCGCAGCACTCTGCCCGGTCCTTGAACAAGTTGCGCCGGTGCCACGAGAGGTAGACGTGATGTTCGTCCTGGAGTCCGCGGATGCGCCACGTGCGGTCGAGGCCGAGCAACCCGCGGGCCTTGCCGTCGAGCGCCTTCGACACGACCACCACACCGTCGTCCTCGACCGTGATGTACCCGGCATCGAACGCGGCGTCGAGGTGCGCGGCGAGCAGGAGACCGTTGAAGGCATCGAGGCGCTCGGCGTCGGTCGCGCAGTCGGCCCAGCGCTTGATGTGGCTGGCGCGAAGCAGGTCGGGAACGGCGAGACCGGTGATCGCGCACCGGCCCTCCCAGTACTCGAGCAGCCGATCGCGGAACAGGTCCTGGCCGACGCGCTGGACGACGAGGCGCTCGGCCTCCGTCGTCCTCGGCAGCGCGGCGGTCTGCTTCTCGAACTCGCGGAGCAGCTCGTCGGGCAGGATCTTGCTGAGCTGGAACGCGCGGCGGACGAGGCGGTGAAGCGCCGGGACGTCGGGGACGGTGCGGCCGGCGGCGGCGCCGGGAGGCAAGGGCGACGCCAGGGGCGTGCCGTACTGCCCGAGGGCGCGGGCAACGTGTGGCTGGGAGAGGGCCGCGATGTAGACCGTGTCGCCCAGGGTCGCGAGCCAGATGCGCAGCGGCACCTGCGTGCTGGCGAACCCCAGCCAGTCCCCTTGCTGCGGCAGCTCCCGGTCGAACCCGTTGTCCACGGCCGCCTTCTCCAACAAAGTCACGGTGACCGGCGTGGGGGTCGTGGTCATGGGGCTTCACCCTGCCTCTTGGCCGCTTCGGCGGTTCCTCTCGGCCACGGCCATTCGTATGGCCGATAGAACATGGCGACATGAGTTGGTTTTTCCACGACTCGCCCTTGGTTCTATCGGCCACGCGGCAATGACTGGCCGATATAAAACTCCAGTGATTCCCGCCATCGGCGTCGTCGAGCCTGGGCTTCGCAAGGACACGCAGACCTCACTGCTGTCCATGGCCAGGGCCCACCCGGTATCGGCGCCAGCGCGCAGCCCCGCCGGGGACGATCTCGCTGCGGGTGGTCAGGTTTTCGAGCGCCCTTCGGAAAGTGCGCTCGGGAATCTCGGACCCGACGCGGCGATGAACCTCGGAAGCCGACGAATCCGGGAACCGACGCAGATCCTCCAAGATGAGCGCGCGGAGGCGATGAGGCTGGACGCCGGTGAGCGTGGTCAGTCGGTCCAGCCCTGCCTTGCGGAGTAGTGCGGGGGGAACCAGGTACCCCGTTCCCCGGCCGCGCCCGGTCTGTTCGACGAGGCCGCGTTCAAGTAGCCGGTCGATCCAGGGACGGCTCGCCGCCGGATCCTCGAGTTCCAGCCGTTCGGCCAGCGCGGCGGCCGAGAGGCCCTCGGTCTGTGCCAGCAGCCCCAGAGCGATCCGCTCGCGCTGCGTGAGCTGGTACCGCTTGTCGGCCTCGACGACGAGCTGGATCACGCCGGGCTGGATCACCCGCCGCGGGATCGTGACGTGGACGGAGTCGGCCCCCTCGCGCACCATGGGTGCCCCGCGGCCACTGGCGAGGAGCCGCTCGTACAGGAGGTCGAAGCCGCTGCCCTCGCGCTCCATCAGGCCCAGGTCGTGGAACACCCGCGCCATCCCTTCGTTCCTGCGGCGGGTGACGTGGAGGATGTTCCGGGGAGAGACCCCGATCGGCAGCCGTCCCGGGTTGACGATTTCGAGCTGGTCCGGGTGAAGGTTGAGGAAGATGTCCCCGCGCTGGGTGTACGGGCGGTGAACGAGCGCGTTGACCAGCAGCTCCCGGACGACGGCTTCCTCGAAGGCCGGGACGGCGGTGCGGAACATGCCATCGGGCAGCTCGTAGCTCTCGCGGAAGTCGGGGATGGCGGCCCACACCGCGTCGATGAGCTCCGTCGGCGAGAGGGTGTAGTCGTCCCAGACGTACTTGCCGACCTTCTCGCCGCGCTCGTCGAACTTGATCGCCTGGATGATCGGGGCGCTGCCCAACCGTGCGCGGTCCGCGGCGGTGCCCAGCAGCAGCACGCCGAGGTTCGTCAGGGTGCTGCCGCGCGCGAGCGCGTAATGGTCGAGCAGCTCGGCGTCCGACTTCTCCTTCACCGACGCGTTGACCCGGCCCGAGGCGCGGATCGCCGCGGTCCACTTCTCAAGCTCCGCCCGGTCGGCTGCGGCCGTCAGAATGCCCAGCGAGGTCATCGTCTCCCACGGCACGGCGGGGCGCTCGTCGGCGAGCCGCAGCACGTCGTCCCCCACGACGGGCCGGCAGGTGTCGCCGATGCGCACGAAGTAGCGCCCGTCGCCCGTGGAGGCGACGCCGACGGAGCGGGGGACGGCGACCACGACGTACTCGCCGCCGTTGGCGTCGTGGTGGATCTCCGGAAGCACCTGCACGTTGACGGTCAGCTCGCCGATGCGCTTGCGGATCCGGTCGAGCAGCGCCTGATCGACGCGCTGATCGGCGGGCGGGTGCTCATGCCGATCCTCGACGCCCAGCACGATCTTGCCGCCGGAGCCGTTGGCGAAGCACACGCAGTCGCGGGCCAGTTCGTCGAAGTCCGCGGTGCGGCCGGTCACCAGCCGCAGCGACTTGCAGTCGAGTTGCTCCGTCTCGCAGATGCCGGCCGCGGCGGCACCGCCGGCTTCCGGACGATCCGACCGCGTCGTCATTGCCCGCGTGACCTCCCATCTGCCTGCGGGATCGGGAGATCCTTGCGCATCAGCATCTTGTGCACGAACTTGATGCCGTGCTGCTCCAGTCGGCGTATTGCTCGCTCCGTGTTGGCAATGTGGACCTTGCCGGACGCGACCCAGAACCACGCCGCGATCCGAGCGTTTGGCGTAAGCTGAGGGGCAAGCTGCTCCTTCGCGCACACCTGCTTCTTGATGACGGCCGAGATCTCCTTCTGCTTGGCGGAGTGCGGCTCGACGGCGATGACGCTTGCAGTCGGCCCATAGCCGAGCAGGTAGTCCCACCGGTTCTCCTGTTCGTGTCCCTCTTCGAACGCCTTGTCGATGTCGAGACTGTCAGCGAAGGCGGGGCGCAAGTCGACGTGGATGTACTCGTGATGCGACTTCTTCATCGCCCCGAGGCCGTTCTCGACGAGCGCCTGGAGTGACGACGCCGGCAGGAGGATCCGGCGCACCGGGGTGCCGCGCATTGTTTTGGCGCCCCCTCTGGCCTCCTTCCCTGGGGACCTCATTCCTCGGCCTCGTTCACCGCTTCGCGGACGGCATCGCCGAAGCGCGAGCTGAACCCCGTCAGGCCACCCCACTCGGCCTCGCGCGCGTCCGCCGAGTCCGGGTCGAGATCCGAGATGTCTCTTGAGGCCACCTTGCCGTCTCGTTCGAAGGCCAGAAAATGGACCCTGTAGCTCCTCTCGAGCGCGCACTGGGCAACCTTCGACAACGGCACCGAGGACGGGGCGTCGAACGCCTGGCAAACGCGCTGCCAGCGTGCGTGGTGTTGCTTCAGGCGTTGGAGCATCCAGACGGCGGTCAGGACATGAGGCGAGTGGGTGGAGACGACGACCCTGTAGCCGCGCCAGAGGAGGTCCAGGACGAGCAGGAGGACGACGTTGAGCGCCTGCGGGTGCAGGCCCATCTCGGGTTCCTCGATGATCACCCAGTCGATCTCTTCTTGCTTCGCCTTGTGTGTCCTGGGGAGGAGGTGGTAGAGCCCAAGAAGTAGCGGGGCGAACTCGCGTTGGCCGGCGGACCATGTCATGAACGGGAGGTTGGCATCCCCGTGGGCCAGTCTCAGCCGCCGCGCGTGCTGCTGATCCTCCTCCAGCGCGACGGTCCCACCGTGGAACACCGCCGCAGCGATCAGGTCGCGGTATTCCTTCTTGAGCTGGCGCTCGACCGGAAAGAGCCGCTCGCCGCCGCGTTCGCTGAATCGATCGTGCAGGTTCTGGCTGAAGATGCGTGCGACGGCGGGGGTGTCCGAGGTCAGGCGCTGGAACGGCGCCGCCCAACCGTCGGTGATCAGCATCGCGCGGTGGGCCGGGATGAAGAACACGCTCTCGGCGTCCGCGCCACGCATGCCGAGGTTCTCCGGGTTGATCTTCTTGCCATCGAGGCGGACTTCCGACTCCCTCGTCCACGCGGCGCCCATCCCGACGCCGAAGATCAGCTCGACGCGGTCGTTCGCGCCGGTCGCATGTTGACCCGCCTGGCGGAGTAGGTTGATCAGATGGCGTCCGTCAAGCGCTGCCTTGAGCCACTGGAGCGCAAGGCTCTTCCCGGTCCCCTGAGCGCCGACGAGCACGGTCAGGTCGGCCAGCTTGAGATCGACCTCGCGGAGCTGCCCGAAGTTGCGGATCGACAGGGTGACGGGCTTGCTCATGATCTTCCTCCCGACTTCTTCCGCGTGTCCGGATGTGCCACGCGCGGGTCCGCCGGCGGCGGGTCGAGCCGCGTCTCGTACGGCCTCCCGGTCCGCGCCGCCTCCGCCATCGCATCGTAGATCTCGAGGATGACGCGCTTGGTGCGGTACTCGCCGTGCGCCTTCTCGTCGTTCTTCTTCACGATCGGGAACGTGTCCATGATGTAGTCCACGTCGCCGCGATCGATACCGTAGAGGTGGAAGAACGCGGCGTCGAGCTCGCAACGGAGGAAGAACCGACGCGCCGGGTCCCAGCGGAACGGCGGGCCGTCGTACCCGACGTCGCGGGCGAAGGGCTCCAGGTCCCAGGCGGTGTAGGTGAGCTCGAGCACGCGGGGGAGGAGCCAGTTCAGCACCGCGCCTGCGCTCCATGAGGTGACAGCGCCATGCGCCTTCGGCGAAAGAACCGGAAGCTGTCTGAGCTGAACGTAGTTCAAGTGCGTGCCCCCGAGCTTCTGGCGGGCGGCATAGTCCAACGCAAAGCTGCATAGGTTCGCGTAGAGTGCGCTCGCGGACGCGGGCTCCGTGTCCGGGAGCATAAGCGGCGTAGTGTTTCCAACCGCTACCAGCGGCATCAACGAGGCGACGACCGTGCGCTGATGCGCGCTGGCGGTGATGTCGTGCCACCCCAACAGCCATCCGGGCACGCGGGCGTCGCAGAAGCGGCCGGTAACTTCGTGCCGTGCCACCCAGTAGCGAGGAAGCGCCTGGTGCGTTGGATCCTGACTGAGTTCTAGTGGCACGGCGGGCATGGCCGTCCCGGCCCAGCCATCGGTGGTCAGGCCGTAGTCGCCGTACCGGTGGTCGAAGTGATGCACCATCTTCGCCTCGAAGAGCGGTAGGTACTCGCCACTTCCTCCGACAAAACGGTTGCCGACCAACTTGTCGCCCCCTGCCTCGAGTTGGGCTCGCGTATTGAAGAGCCCAGAATCGTTGGTCATGTCCAGCATGCGCATGAACCGCAGACCCCATGGGTTGCCACCCGCCTCGTCGTGCTCGCGCCAGAGGATCCCTGCGCGGCGGTACATCGCGAGGTTGATCCGGGCGTCGCGGCCTGATCGAAAGGTTGGACAGGTACCTGTGTTTGGGTTCACGACGTCAATGTCAGCCGCGGACAGCGAATGCGCATGGTGTTGGATGTCAGACACCCGCTCAAGCGCGGCGGCAACAACGAAGACTCCGTGGCCGAACGCTCCGACGGTCAGGAGCGCGAACCTGAAGTTGCCGTGCGCAACGCCGGGGAAGAAACCAGACTGGGCTGTGTTGTCGAAGTCGAGCAGGCTCTGCAGTCGCTTGCCGCCGATCAACGAGGAGATGAAGGCTGCGGTGGTGTCGTTCGTTGCAATCCCCGTTGGCACGATGAAGCCGGCGCGGCCCCGTGGCCCGGCAACCGAACAGTTGTGCTCGGCAAAGATCGCGTAGGTGTTCACGTCGCCCTTCGCGCACAGCGGGTACCGCCCCGAGTGGCGGATGCTGTGGCTTTCGCCTTCGGCGATGCGGCTCGCTGCACACCACTCCGCCCAGAGCGCGGGATCCGCGTCGGCAAGGGCGGCGATCGCCTTCTTCCGCGCCGCCGCGTTCTTCGCATTAGCGATCTCCGGGTTGCGCGCGGCGAAGAACTCCTGCTCCTGGAGCTTGATCCGTTCCCACGGCGGATTCCCGAGCACGACGTCGAACCCGCCCTTTGCGAAAACCTGGGGGAAGGCGAGGTGCCAGTGGAAGAAGGTGTACTGGCGCGCCAGATCCTCGGTCGTCTTCACGGTCAGCGGGTTCGGCGGCTGTCCGTCGCGGATCGTGCGCCAGACCTCGTTCGTCGGAGCGGCCTCGGCCAGCGGGCCGGGCTGCTTCGGCCAGACGAAGGCCGCGCACCAGGCGTCGGAGAACTGCTTCTGGTGGCGATACGCCGCGGAGTCCAGGATGCCCGCCCAACGCGCCTCTTTGCCGGCGAGCGCCTCGGCGTCTGCGTCGGAGGCCGCATCCAGCTCGGCGACCGAGCGCGCCACGTCGGCCGACTCCTGCCCGGGGCCACCGGTCAGGAAGGACCACGAGGTTTGCGCGCTGTCCGCGTGGCGCTTGTTCCGCTTCTTGAGCGCGCTCGCCTCCTTCCTATCGTCGCCTTCGATCGGGTTCCATGCGTCGTCCGGAATCCCCTTCGCCATCAGCTCGGGGGTTGTGCCCAACAGCGCGTTGCCGTGCCTGACGTGCGCGTCCAGGAAGGTCAGCGGCAGCCCCGGCTCGACGGCCTCCATCCACAACGCGACCTGGCACAGCTCCACCGCCATCGGGTTGAGGTCGACCCCGTACACGCACCGGCCGACAACCTGGCGCAGGGCTCGGCGGTACTCCGCCGCCGAGGGCGTCCCCGCCGCCTGGAGCCGCGCAACATGCGCCGCTAGCCGCCGCGCCGCCGCCAGCAGGAAGTGCCCCGAGCCGCAGGCCGGGTCCACGACCGACAACCCCAACAACGCGTCGACCGGGTTGTCGGGGCTCTTCGCGATGGTCTCGGAGATGACCGGGTCGAGCGCGCTATCCAGGAGCACCTGCACCAGGCTGTCGGGCGTGTAGTAGCTGCCCGTCGTCTTCCGCGCGTGGCCCTTCGCCTCCCCCCCCGTCGCGAACTCGAACCGCCGGCCGTCCTCCCCGACCTGCGGGACCAGCTCGAGCAGGCTCTCGTACACCGAGCCCAGCTCCTCCGGCCCCATGTCCCGCCAGTTCACCCGCGCCAGCCCCGACTCCTCCCGCAACCACGCCAACCGGAAGACGGCCAGGAGCAGGAAGCGGTTCTCCAGCTTCGCCGCGTCGAGCGCCGGGCACCGGTTTGGCGCGAAGATCCCGGCCAGCGCGGGCAGGCCGAGCCGCGGCTCGCCCGACGCCACGCCGCGGAACACGATCTTCAACGACTCCCAGAGGTCCGAATGCCGGTCGTGGGCGCTCCGCCGCACCGAACGCTCCCGCAGACGCCGCAAGCCGTACCCCGCCTCGTAGAGGTCCTTGACCTTCTTGTCGGCGCCCGTTGGGTGCAGCAGACCGCGCTCCTCCACCGTCAGCAGGAAGATCAACCGGTAGACCAGCCGCAGGAGCTGGCTGAAGAAGTCCTTCGTCGCCAGCGAGCCGCCCTGCAACGCGGCGCGCAGCTCCTGGTTCGCAGCGTGCGCCAGGAACCCGCCGCCCAGCGCCTTGAGCGCCTCCTCGACGCCGTGCCGCAGGTGCTCGCGGGCCCGCGTCCCCTCCTCCCGACCGGCGGTGCGCCACTCCTCGAGCGCGCACTCGGTCGCCGGACGGTCGGGTCGCCCGAAGCGTGTCTCGTGAGCGATCAGCCACAGCGCCGCGAAGTCCGAGAACCGCTGCTCCTCGAAGATCCGCGCCAGGTCCGCCTCGATCCACGACGGCCGCGTCAGGCTCTCGTTGTCGCGCACGATCCGCAGCGACATGCCGTTGGTGGCAAGCCCCCACAACGCCTTCTCTTCGGCGTTGAGAAACTCCTGGGCGAGGCCGAAGGCGCTGCGCCGCCGGCTGCCGTCGCCGAAGCCCGCCAACGGATCGTCGAGCGTGACGTCCGCCGGCGCAACGACCACCGGTACCCGCCCCCCCAACGCCGCGAAGCCAATCGGGCAAATGCGGTCGCCCAGGGTCACCGGCCCCACCGCGGCGAGCGACCCGAACCCGTAGCTTTCGCGCAGCAGGGACGGCACGAACCGCTCGGACAGCGTCGCCGCGTCGGCGCCGGCCGTCCGACCGGCGGCGAACTCGGCCCAGTGCGCCTGCGCGATGCGCCAATACCGGCCGATTTCGTCGCGGATGTTGCAGCCCTTCGGGACCGCGTAGTCCGCCTCCGTCTGCTGCCCCGCCCCAAGCTGCGCCGCACGGGAGAGCCACTCCGGCGACAGCAGCCCACCCTCGATCGACAGCGCGTCGAAGCCCAGCTCCGCTTCCTTCCGCCGCGCCGTCCTCCGCGCCGTCCTGCGCATCGCCATGACGCTCAGCCCACCTTCGGCAACAGGACGAACAGGCCGATCACGTCGGCCGGTAACAACGCCTTGACGGTGTAGCGCCCGCGTGCCTCGGCCGCCTCGCGCACCCGCCGGTGATCGGCCAGCAATGCCTGGGCGCGACGCTCGGCGAACGCCTGCACGTCGGCCAGCCGCGCCTCGACCTGCTCGCTCGCCTGCTTCGCCGCGCGCTCGCGGACGTGGGCCGGCGGATCGGTCAAGGGCGGCGGCAGGAGGAGCGCGAGCGCCGCCGTATCCTCCAACGGCGTCGCCGACGACCCGACCCACGCCAGCGCGTTGGCCTCCTCGACCAGCAGCGTGGAGCTGCGCTCGCCCCTCTGCGTCACGAGCTGGTGCCGCAGCCGCAGCAACGCGACCGTCGTCTTCTCCTTGATCTCGCCGGAAACCCAGCACCCGACCCGGCCGAGGACGGCCGGGTCCCCGTCGCCGTCACCCGCCGCCGCGGCAAGCGTGCGCTCCAGCAAGGTCTCCGCCAGCACCGTGACCAGCGGATGGCTCCTCGTCACCGACCGGCACCGCCTCGCCGGCGGGTACTTGAAGTCGATCTTCAGCGTCCCGCCAAGCCCCTCCGACTCGAGCCGCTCGCGGACGTCCTCGGGCAGAGCGGCCAGCGGCGCCTTGCAGCCGGACTGCATCGGCTCGAGCGCGGAGCCGAGCCGGGCGAGCGCCCGGTCGGCGAACCGGCGCACGTCGTCGTTCCCCCCCAGCGCGGCGAGCGTCTTGTGCAGCTCGGGCAGGACGTCGTCCGGCTTGAGCCGCCGCTGGGCGAAGACCGTCCGATTCGCCTTGGCCTGGTCGGCGGCGTTCTGCCAGGTCTCCTCGAAGAGCCGCAGCTGCTGTGCCGTCGCGGGATCGCCGCCACGGCGGAGCAGGACCGCCTTGAGAAGCACCTCCGTCAGCGTTTGTCCCTGCTCGGGCAGCGGCACCGGCACGCCCAGCTCCTCCCGGATCTTCGCCGCCTTGCGGATGATCACGTCGAGCACGGCGCCATCGACCGGGTTGTTCTTCCCGTAGATCAGCGTCGCCCGAACGACGGGACTCTCCTGGCCGAAGCGGTCCACGCGCCCCTCGCGCTGCTCGTGCCGCGTCGGATTCCACGAGAGGTCGTAGTGGACGACCGCGTCGAACTGCTCCTGGAGGTTGATGCCCTCGGAAAGGCAGTCGGTGGCGACGAGGATCCGGCGCTCCGCTTCGCCCAACGCCGCGACCCTGTCGTCCCGCTCGTCCGGCGTCAGCTCCCCGGTGACCACGACCACCGTCACGCCGTCGAACTTGCCCTGGAGCTGGCGGCCCACGTAGTGCGCCGTGGCGATGTAGCGGCAGAAGACGACCGGGGCGAAACCGTCGGCCACGAGCTGCCGCAGGTGCTCGGTCAGCACGGCCAGCTTGGGATCCCCCTTCTGGCCCGCCAGCTCCTCGGCCTGGCTGATCAGCGCGCCCAACGCCGGGTCCTCCGTCCCCGCGGGCGGCTCGACGTCGTCCGGCGACAGAGCGTCCGAGGTGCCGTCGAAGAGCCGGTCGAGCAGTTCTTCCCGCTCCTCCTCGCCCGTCTCGATCCCGGCCCGGGTCCGGAGCGCCACGACTGCCGCCAGCGGGCTCGAGGCCGCGCAGCGCATCAGCGCCAGGGTCCCCCAGAAGTTCAGCCGCTGGCGGAGCGCGTCGCCTTCGGCGGCCTCGACGATGCCACGGCAGTAGTCGAGTACGGCGTCGAAAAACCGCTCCCACGCTCCGGTGAGCTTGTAGGTCAGCTCCCTGGTTTCGCGCTTCGGGAAGATCCGGCCCTCTTTCCACTCGGCGATGTCCGGCCGGCGCCGCTGGACGAAGTGCCGCGAGAGCGCCTCGCGCAGCCGGGTGCGCTCATCGCCCGTCGCCTCGCCCAGCCTCTCGAATCTGCCGTCCAGGAGCCCCAGCAGCCGGAAGAACGCCGCCTCGTCGCCGGAGTGCGGGGTCGCCGTGAGCATGACCAGATGCCGGGTGGGCGATGCCGTCAGGCTCTTGAGCAGCTCGTGCCGCTGGTGACGGCCTTTCCCCGTGGAGGCGCAGGTGTGCGCCTCGTCCACGATGACCAGCTCGGGGCAGGTGTGGGAAAAACGGTCGCGCCGGTTCTGGCTCTTGATGTAGTCCAGGCTGACGACCGTGTGCGGGTACACCGAAAAGATGCTGGCGCCCGGGGGGATGCTCTCCTCCAGGCGCCGGGCGTTGGACGCCGTGACCGCCGCGGGCCGGAAGTTGAAGCGCGTCTCCAGCTCGGTGACCCACTGGTCCACCAGGTGCGGCGGGCACAGCACGCAAAAACGTTCGACGTCGCCGCGGTCGAACAGCTCGCGCGCGATCAACGCCGCCTCGATCGTCTTCCCGATGCCGACGTCGTCCGCGATGAGCAGCCGGACCGGGTCCAGCTTCAGCGCCATGAGCAGCGGGACGAGCTGGTAGGCGCGCGGCTCGACCGCGATCTGCCCAAAACTGCGGAACGGTCCCGCTCCGCGGCGGAGCGAGAGCAGCAGCGCGTCCCGGAGAAGCAGCGCCGCGTCGTGCCCCGCCTTCTGCGCCGGGTCCGGACGCGGGAACGTGGCCTCCGCGACCGGCTCGGCCTCGAGCCCGAGGTGGATCAGCGTCTGGTCTTCCTCGGAGCCGGACACCGGCCGCACGCGGAGCACTTCGGCGTCGCTGCCCGTGAGCACGATCCACTCGCGGCCGCGGGCGCGGACGAGCGACCCGGGCCCGAAGCTGAGTGCGGTCATGATCTCATCCCGAGCGCCACCGCCAGGTGGGCGAGGGACTCCGCCCATCCGGCCTCGTCGCGCCCGAGGACGACGACCGCGAAGCCCAGATCCTCCAGCGCCCGCGCGACCTGGGCCGGCAGCGGATCGAGCGCCGCGGCCACGGAGTGCGCGCGCCAGACCAGCGGGACCACCACTCCGTCGATCACCAGCGGCTCGGCGTCACGCCGGGGCAGGTCGCGCAGACGCGGCAATTCGAGCAGCCGCACGAGCACCGGGTCCGCGCCGGGCGGTGGCGGCAACGAGCTGCGGCGGGGGAGCGGCCCGGGCCCGACGCCGCTGGTCGTGGAGTGCGCGAGCCGTACGAGCAGCTCCCGCGCGCCGGCGTCCCGCCGGTCGAGCAGCTCGTGGTCCGGCTGGTTGTAGTACGACATCAGGCAACGGTAGCAGGCCGCGACGCACGACGTGCCTGCGACGTCCCCGAGGGCCGCCGGATCTTCGGGCGGATGCGGCGGGTCGCCCACGTCGAAGTGCATGACCGCGAGCGCCCTTGCCGCGACCTTGGCCAGGGCGTCGGGCTCCGCAACGAGCCGGGTCAGGACGCCCGCCCCGCCCTCGGTCGCTTCGTAGAGCAGGAAACCGCCTCTCGCGTCCCGGGCCGGCATCGGCTCGGCCAGGATCTCGCCCTGCTCGAGCTGGTATACCCACTCGATGCCGCGCAGAAGCGCGTGCTGGAAGGTGGCCAGGGTGAGCTGGGCGAGCCCGGTTCCGGTCGGCTGGAAGAGCAAGGCGTTCTTGTGGTCCGCCACGTACGGGACGATCCACTGGCGGGGATTCGCATCCGGATCCGCCGCAACCTCTTCCTCGTCCGAGTTGGGTTCCCACTTGCCGGTGAGCGGATCGATCTTGAACCCGAACTGGGTCCGGTTCGCGCGCCGCCGCAGCCCCTTGTTCAGGCGCGTGATCCTCGCCCCCGATCCGTAGACCAGGCAGGCGAGCGCGCCGCCCCCGTCCACCGCCTGCCCGCGACGGACGTCCAGGACTCGGTCCCGCACCGCCCACTCGAACGTGGTCTGCAGCTCGAAGCCCTGCCGCTGCCGTTCCTCGTCGTTCGCCGTGATCCGCACGGCCGGCCACGTCCCGACGTTCTCGATACGGTAGATGCTGTGGACGATCTCCGCATCGCCCAGATCCGCCGAGCACGAGTGGCACGTCGAGCCGTGGTCGTCGAAATGCCCGGCCCCGCACTTCTTGCAGACCCGGACCGACTTCGTGGGCAGCTTGGTGTCGGCCGTCGCCGTGTCGCGGTAGCCCAGGGAGAGAAGCGCGCGCACCACGCGGTACGCTCGGCCCTCGTGGTAGACGAGGCTGCGCGGACCGAACTCCGAAAGCGCCAGGAAGCGCGGACGCTGGAGGAACGTCTGCCGGCCGCGGCCGTCGGTCGTCGCCGGGATGAAGGCCATCAGCGGCAGGCGCGGGAAGTTGTAGCCGGGAAGGAACCCCTCGGTCGCCAGGTAGCGGTACGTGTAGAAGTCGCTGGAGAGGGTGCTCGTCCCGCGTTGCAGCAGCTCGAGCTGGTCGATCGCCTGGGCGTGGCGGCTCTGGGCCGCCCGCTTCTCTCTCTGCGGCGCGGCGTAGTTGTCCATCGTGCGGCGCGAGGCGTCCCGCTGCTCCTCCGCAGCGGCGAACAGCTCGCGCCACCGCTCGAACGCCCGATCGAACCGGCCCGCGGCGGCCTCGACCACCTCGGCCGCGTACTCCTCCCGGCCCGGATACCAGGGCGCCGCCTCGGCCGTGAGCTGGTCCTCGACGAGGCCGAGCACGCGCTTGATCCGTTCGACCGCAACCTCCCCGACCCTCGGCGCTCGGATCCACCTCGCCACGTCCGGCTTGAGCGGACGCTGCGGATCGGTCAACACCAGCAGGTCGGCGATCGATGCGTCGAGCGGCTTCTCCGTGCAGGCGAGCCAGACGGCGGACAGGTGGCTCTCCACGAGGTCGCGGTTGGCCAGGTCGAGCAACGGCGGACGGACCTCGCCATGCACCATCGCCTTGGGGTCGCGGAAGAAGTACTGGTCGTGCGGGCCCTGCGACGAGCAGTAGGTCAAGACCAGCGCCGCCTGCCCGCTCCGCCCGGCGCGGCCGCTGCGCTGGGCGTAGTTCGCGGGGGTCGGGGGGACGTTGCGCATGTAGACGGCATTGAGCGCCGAGATGTCGACGCCCAGCTCCATGGTCGGCGAGCAGAACAGCACGGGCAGGAAGCGGTTGGTCTCGCCGACCTCCCGCAGGCGCTTCTCGTCGGCGGCCAGCTCCTGGCGCTCCTTGGTCCCGAAGCGGAACCGCTTCTCGCGCACGGCGCGCCGGTCGCCGTCAACCTGCGCCGTGTGCTCGCGGGCCTCAAACCCGAACAAGGGATGCACCGGCTCCCGGAGCAGGACGGACAGGTTGCGGTAGAAGTCGCGGAAGAACGCGCTCTCGTTGGGGTGCTCGGGGTCAATCCGTGGCGTCCCCTTCCGGAACACGACGCACGCGTCGTTGAGCCTCCAGCCCGTCTGGTTGTCGAACGGCGTGACCTCCTCGGAAACCAGGCCGTGTTCCTTCGCCGCCCACAGCAGCGCCTCGATGACCGCGTCGAACTCCTTGGACTTGAGCGCCCGCACCGCGCGGGCGTCGTTCCACAGCCGGCGGCCGGACGGCGAGGTCGATGCGCGCAGGACCCTGCCCAGCCCGCTGCGCGATCCGCCGCGGACAATGAGATCCTCGTCGCGCAGGGTCGTATCCCGGCGCCCCGGCGAGTGGATCATCAGCCAGCGCGCGCGGCTCGGTTTCTCGTCGAGACCGAACCCCCACGGCGCACGGAGCCGGCTGTGGGACTTGGAGAGCATCTGTTCGATGACCGTCTGTTCCAGGACCTGGCTGCGGATCGCCAGCCACTTGCGGAGGTGGTCGAGCAGCTCGCGGTAGATGTTCGCGCGGACCTCGGGCGACGCCCGGCGCAGGACGTCCGGGGCCTCGGCGAAGACGGACTCGTCCGCGGCCAGCTCCTGGATGCCCAGGTAGTCAACCTCGACCAGTTCGAGCTGCTCGAGGTTGGGATTCGTGTACCGCCACCCGCGGCGCTGGTCGAACCACACCCGGTAGGCCAAAACTTGGCGGAGCGTGGCCTCGGCCTCCTGGAGGTTGAAGCCTCGGAGTCCCGGCTCGAGCAGCCACTCGGTCCGGATCTCCGGGCTTGGGCGGTCGAAGCCCAGCGCCCGCTGCTGGGCGTCGCCGAGCTGGTCGCTGCGCAGCCCGCCGGCCCCGGCAGCTTCGAGCGCGCCGAGGAAGCCGGCGCGGACCAGGCTCACGAACAGAAAGTCGTTGAAGTGGCCCGCCTGCAACGCCGCGTCCTGCCGATTGTCGGTGAACCCGAGCAGCTTGCGGCTGAACGCGTCGAGGCCCGACTGCCCGCCGTGCATCCAGCGCAGCGCGCTGCCAACCAGGACGGTGGTGGCCGAGCTGCGGCCCTCGGCGGAGAGCGAGGCGAGCCGGTTGCGGTCGCGGCCCGGGCCCGCCTGTGTCGCGCCGCAGCGCAGGCAGAAGCGGAACCGGCCGGGGATGAACCAGGCGCGCGCGCCCGCGCCGACTTTGCCGTCCGGCGCGACGTTCACCTCGCGCGCGCGGGTGCGACGATAGTGGGCCTTGAGCCGCGGGTTGCCGGCGGCGTCGTACTCCAACCAGGTCTCGGGGTAGTCGTCGTCCTCACCGGAAAACGTGAAGCCGGCGTCCGGCGAATGCGGGGTGAGGAAGCCGAAGATCTCGCGCTCGTCCTCGCCCTCCGCGTCGTCCCCCGCCGCCTCGTCGTCCTCTCGTGGGCGAGGGGGCGGTGCGTCGTCGATGTCCCGCGCGCGGAGGGCGCGCCCATCGTCCTCCGTGACAAAGCGCACGGGGTGATACTCGTGGCCGCACTCGCGGCAGAAGTGGACGGGGTAGAGCCGCTTTTCGGGGTCGCCGGGGAGGAACTGCTGGCCTTCCACCGACACCTTGCGCTGGCCCGGCGGGTCCAGCGTCGCGAAGGCGTGCCCGGCGCCGGAGATGAACTGGTGCAGCTTGAAGGCGAAAAAGCTGGCCGGGTTCGCGGTCGCCGAGTCGGTCCGGTCGGTTTCGGGGACGCTGGACACGAGGAGCAGATCACGCAGGGCGTCGCGGCAGGCGTCCACGGCTCGCGCGGCGCCGGCGCTCAGCGATCGTGCGGCTTCGTCGAGCGTGAGTGGCCGGGCGCGCACCCACCGCTGATCGATCTCCGACCAGGACACCCCGAGGCGCGTCTCCACCCAGATCGCGAGGGGGTGCGAACGCAGGGCGGCGTCGGTGATGTCCTGGGGAATCCCGCGGTCGATCGCGGCGCCCAGCCCGGGCTTCACGGTCTCGGCGGTCGCTTCCGGATCGGTGACCCGTTCGAGGGTCTCGACGATGACGCTGCTGTCGGGAACCGCGACGGAGAACAGCTTCGAGGTGACCTCGGCGACGACGCGGTTCTTGTGCTCCTGCGAGCCCTCGCTGGCCATGGTGGCGGAGGTGCCGATGCACAGGAGGTTTTCGGGCGACAAGCGTTCGCGGACGCGGCGCACGAGCAGGGCGACGTCGGCGCCCTGGCGTCCGCGGTAGGTGTGCAGCTCGTCGAGGACCAGGAAGCGCAGGCCGACGGCGTTGTCGATCACGCGGCGGTCCACCTCGTCCTGCCGGGTCATCAGCAGCTCGAGCATCATGAAGTTGGTGAGGAGGATGTCCGGCGGGTTCTGGGAGATGGCGCGGCGCTCGTCGTCGTCTTCCTGGCCGGTGTAGCGGGCGAAGGTGACGGGCCGCTCGCCGGGGACGTTGGAGAGGAACTTGTCCAGCTCTTCGCGCTGGCTGTTGGCCAGGGCGTTCATCGGGTAGATGACGATCGCGCGCGTGCGCGGGGGGCCGCCGTTGCGCTTCTCGGCCAGGACGGCGTTGACGATCGGGATGAAGAAGCAGAGCGACTTCCCGGAGCCGGTACCGGTCGTGACGACGAAGCTCTGGTCCCGCGCGGCGAGGGCGATCGCCTCTTGCTGGTGCGTGTAGAGGGCGAGCGTCTGGCCGCGCGGGGCCTCGGGGGTCGCAGCCGTGCGGAAGATCTCGGCGCACCTGGGGTCGAGGACGCCGTCGGCGGCGAGCATCTCGACGGTGGTGGTGCGCTTGTAGTTCGGGTTGATCTGGATGAGCGGGTCGGGCCAGTAGCGGTTTTCGGCGTAGATCTCGGCCACCTGCCGGCGGATGTCCTCGGCGTGGATCGTGGTGAACGAGGTGGCGAACTTCCGGTACTCGCCGATGACGGCGTCGCGCAACGAGAAGACGTCGAGGCTCCTGGTGCTCACGCGTCACCCCCGGCGGGCCCTTCCCCGCCGCGCTCCCGGCGCCCCCGCCGACGCCGGCATCGCCGGCGCCTCCGGTATCGCTCAACCGGCCGGGCGAACCCGAGGATAGGTCGGGGCGGAGGGGGATGTCGAGGGCGGAGCGGGTGAAACGCGATGACGCCCCAGGCGGACTCGACGCTGGCGTCCACGTCGCACACGTTGGCCGTGAGAAGGACCGCGCGGACTATCAGCTCGTGAACTGCGACAAGGAGCAGTTGGTCGCCGCAGCCGCTGTCCTGGCGTGCGTGACTGCCTGCGGCCGGCTGGTAGGCGCATCCGGAGGCGAACAGTGGTTCACGGTCTGGCAGGCCAGCGAGCGGCCGGTACGGCGTCGCCAGAGGGACGCCCACCGCGGCCGCGGATATCCTGGGGATGGTGCACGAGTAACCCTCGAACCCACGGTAAAACTAGGCTGGTGCGGCGGACAGAGAAGACGGTGCGCAGTCGAGAGCAAGCGGCCACGCAGAGACATCGGGGAAGAACTGCGAGGCATCCCGACACGCCTGCCGATGGTCCGTCCCCGCCGGCTGCCAACTCGGTCCATCGCCGACGGCGGAGCGGGCGACCTGTCGCTCGAACATCTCCATCAACCTGCCGAAGAAGGCCCCGGCAATGGCCGTCTCCGACATGCCCTCCGGCAGGATCTCCGTGGTGCCGGTCAGGATGTCCGAAACGTGGAGGCTGTTCCGCAAGGAGTGCCGAAGCGAGAACAGAATGGAATCGAGGGACGAGTCACCCTCATCCGACTTGGAGTCGCGCAGCTTGTCCACCTGGTCCTTCAACAAGCGCGGGATGTCGGACAGCACCATCGCGGTGATCGGATCCGTCTGCGTGAGCTTCCGGCTCGCCGCCGCCGCAAAGCACCACGGACCTGCCTGCGCCACGAGAAACACCGCCACGGGTACCGAGCCGGCTCGCGGATCGGTCAGGTCGGAGCACAGACTGACGATGGCAGGACGATACCAGAACTTCATGACCCACCTCCTGACATCTGCATACTCAGGGCCGCCCGAACCGAACTTCGACGTTGAATCAGGCGGGAGGCAATCAGCTGGCCCTCCTGTCGGTCAAGATGGCTGGTTGGTATTCGAGCGACCACGTCCTTAATCGTCGCCACGTCGAACTGCTCGATCGCCGCGACGGCGGCCAGAAGCGCCGGGCGGTCCATATTGGCCAGCATGATCGTCGGGAACCCGACCGGTCCGCAGGTCGAAGTGCCCTCGCCGCGCCACCCTCCGCTGAAACCGAAAGCCCAGGCGTAGTCGAGGAAGACGAACTCGGCGTGTAGGAGGTCCCCAGGCACGTACCCGAAAACGATGTTGTGCGGATGGTTGTGGTGGTCGCCCTGTCCGACCCAGGTATCGAACGCCAAGGCCAACGCGGCCGTCCTCCACATCGCAGTTCGAGCTGCGCCCGCAACCTGATCGCCGATCTCTCGGATCTTGGGCTCGACCGTGTACCACGAGTACTGCACCGGGTACATCACGAGCGAGACGCAGACATCCGATTCTTCCGCGCCGGCATTTTCGCGATGCGCGAGCACGACCGGCGGAACGGTCAGCTTGAGATCGCAGGCGAGGTCGGAGGCGATCTTCTCGCGCGCGGCTCGTGCACGCGCTGGATCCGGGTCCTTCTTCATCGGCTTCATGTACGCTCGACGACCAGGCAGGCGTTCGCACTCGACGAAGAAGCCTCCCGCCTCCCCGGCGGTCGGTGACCCTAGGGCGGTGGCCTGGCTCGGCGACCGTCGCCATGAATAGGCAGGGGCGACCTCGCTCCTCCAAAGGACCGCGATGGTCGAGGTGCTGACCCTCGCCACCGAAGCCGCAGATGCCGTCGCCGTCGGCGTGCCCGATGCGCTGTCCTCGACCACTCTCTTGGCACCTCCCCCGCCGGAAATGCGTGCAGCCAATCTCGCCATGGCTGCACGCCGTGGCGAGATTACACCGAATCGAGGGCCGTCAACCAAGAAACTGCGGCCCGCTCACCGGCGAATAGCGGTCGGCCGACCCCTGTGCGACCCGGGCGTGAGATGTTCGGCTCGGTCGAACGGCCCCGATGTGCTTCGACAGAAGAGGCCATCGAACTTGGGCTTCAGCATGTTGTCGATGTGGAGCCGTACGTCGTTCGGGCGGTGAGGGCAAGCTGTCGGATGTTGGACTGACACCGGATCCCACCCTGGAGGTGGGGCGGATCTGCATGGCAGGGATGGTCCGGAACGTCGCGCCGGCATCCCTCGAAAAGGCGTCTTCCCGTTGACCTGCGCACCCAGCCGCGAGAACATCCCGTCATGCTCCGAGGTCCGTTCCTCACGGACGCCGACCCGCGCGCGAAGGTCAAGGGGTCGCGGGACCCGCTGGGACTCCAGGCTATCTGGGTGTCGCTGGGGCGCCACGTCGTCGGCAACCTCACGACCGTCACGCAGTCCGTCCGCGAGTTCACGACCACGCTTCTCGGCTACTGCTTCGTCGAGCACCTCCGGGACGCCGGCTCGAAAGAGTCCGGCCTCCCCGCCTTCCTCAAGTGGGAGCAGCTCTGCGGCTACGTCCAGGCCGAACGCTTCGGCCAAAACGCCGGTTTCCGCGGGATCGAGCGCGTCAGCCGGACCCTGCGGGAAACCGGCGTCGTGACGCTCGGCGCCGCCCCGCAGCACCAGATCCTCTCCAAGCAGAAGGTGTACGGGCTGTGGGGCCTGTTCACGGTTCCCTCGCACTCCTCGGGGCTGCTCGAAGGCGAGCCCGTGCGCCTCACGAACGAGGCGCGGGAGTTCGTCCAGAGCGAGTACCTATCGCGGCTCGACAAGGCCGGCTTCCGCGACGGCCGGGAGATCCTGGACCGGCTTGCCGAACCGACCGTCAAGGTGGATCTCCGCCGGAAGGACCGCCGCCTGGTCGACGCCGTTGCCGACCTGTTGAGGCCGAAGCTGTCCCACGCGGAGCGGACCTTCTACCGGGACACGCTCGTGCGCGGGGGACCGCGTGATCGCACCAGCGGCCTCCAGGTCCTCATGGCACGACTCATGCCGGGGCTGTGGAACGACAGTTTCGCGTTCGATCGGACGGAAGTCCATCTGCTCGCCGAA
Source organism: Deltaproteobacteria bacterium (assembly GCA_016218765.1). Classification (GTDB taxonomy): domain Bacteria; phylum Myxococcota_A; class Polyangia; order DRWM01; family JAAZOP01; genus JAAZOP01. Next base: position 75,037 of record JACRCZ010000069.1, read on the forward strand.
CACGCGCGGCGCGAGATGCGCAGCGATGTCCTCGCCGACCGGCTCCATCGCATCGGCTGGGGCGAGGCGCTGGTCGCCCCGGCCGCCGCCGCTTTCGCGTTCCTCCAGTCGTGCGGCGGCCAGGATCCGGCGGCGGCCGCGGCGGACATCGCCGCCCGATGGGGCGGCGGGCTCCCGTGGCTCGACCTCGAGGGAGTGCTGTCGCTCGCCGACGAGATCGCCAGCGCGACCGGCAGCCAGGAAGTCGGCGGCCGCTGGTGCGAGGTGGGCCGTGCGCTGCGGCAGGGTGACTGGCCGGCGCTCATCACCCGGCTTCTCGAGCAGAACCGGTGGGTGATGGAGCGGCGCGGCGGCGCACCGTGGATCGAGGTGCGCAACGGCAGGCTCGTCGTCCGCTTCCGCGACGAGCTGGCCGCACTGCCGGAACCGGGCGAGCTCGAGGGTTCCTGGCGCTACACCTACTTCCTGGACTCGCTGCGGACCGTATCCCGCGCGGTAGGGGAGGTGTAGTCGTGACTGCGGGACGCGCACCGCGGGCCGTTCTGTCCGATCACCTGGCGGAACGTTTGCGCGGGCGAACCGTCCGCGCGGCCATGTTCTGGACGTACCAGTTCGATCCGGGCTTCTTCGAGCAGGAGATCCTGCCCGTGCTGTTCGACATCCCGCTCAGCCACGCGAAGGAGATCAGGCTCCTGCAACTCGAGGACGCGCTGGCGAAGCCGCCGACGCCGATCGCGGTGTACTACGACGGCCATGGTCTCATACGGCAGTACGGACCCGCGAAGCTGGATGTCGAGCGCGTGCCCGTGTGGCCGAACAGGTACTCGCGGCACAACGCGATCTTCCACGCGAAGAACATCTTCCTGCTGGTGGAGGAGGAGGTTGAGGGGCGGGGTCGGAACCGGGGCACGACGGAGATCCGACGGGCACTCATCTTCGGCTGTCTGTCCGCCAATCTGACCCGCACCGGCTGGTGGGAGAACGTCGAGGTTGGGCACTTCGAGGAACTGCCGGAGGGCGAGCCGAGCCGGCTGCGCGACCCGCTGCTCGCGGATCTCAACCGCCTCCTCCGCACCGTGCGCTCCGGCGACGACGGGGGCAACGGACCGGGGCACTCGGCCCTGCTCGCGATCCGGGACTTCGTGCGGCGACTCGAGATGCGTCCGACACGAGGGTTCGGCAACCTCCTCTACCCGCAGTACTGGGCGGGCGGGCAGTCGCTGGTCGACTTCCTCGACGACGCGGCCGGCGGGGCGCTCCGGGACGCGAACCTGGAGATCCTCTCGCCCTACTTCGATTCGGGCGAGGAGTCGAAGCCGTTGATCGATCTGGTGGAGCGCTTCGCCCCGCGGCGCGTGCGGATCCTGCTGCCGCGCGACGAGAAGGGAAACGCCCAGGTCTCGGCCGGCCTGTACGCGTGGGTCGGTGAACGGCCGAGGGTCGAATGGGGCTGCTTGCCCGCCGACCTCGGCCGCTTGGGATCCAGCCAGGACGCCGCGCCGCGCACGGTACACGCCAAGGTCTACCGTTTCTTCGGCGGAGGGTCGGCGCGCGAGTTGATCTTCCTCGGCTCACCCAACCTCACCTCCCCCGCACACCAGGCGCGGGGCGGCAACTGGGAGACGGGCTTTCTCATCGAGACGGCGGATCCGGGCCGCCTCGAGTTCTGGTTGGACCCGGAGGAAGAGGACCCGGGCGAGTTCCAACCGCGGGACGACGAGCAGGACGGTTCGGCCACCGACGCTGGCTCGCCTCTCGTGATCCGTTTCGACTGGCGCACGCGCTCGGGATCGGCGTCCTGGTTGGGCTGGACACCATCCCCCACTCTGCGCGTCGGGTGGTCCGGCGGGCCGCTGTTCGACCTCGGGCCGTTCGGTGACGATGCGCCCGTGGCGCTCGACGAACAGGGTGCGGCCGCCTTGGAGCGGATCCTGGTCAGTACCTCCTTCCTGACCGTCGGCGACGGCAGCGGGGAGTCGGCCGTCGTGTTGGTCCAGGAGGAGGGGATGTCGCACAAGCCGTCGCTGATGACGCAGCTCCAGCTCTCGCCGGCCGACATCCTGCGCTACTGGTCCCTGCTCTCGCCGGAGCAGCGCGCGGCATTCCTGGAGAGCCGGGCGCTGCTGCTGGGGCTCGGGACGGAGGATGAAGAGCTGACGCCTCGGGTCGCGCTGGGGCAGGAGATGGAGTCGGTCTTCGGGCGCTACGCGCGCTACTTCCACGCGTTCACCTGCTTGGAAAGGGCGGTCCGCGCGGCGCTCGAGTCCAACAACGCCGTCGAAGCCGACTACCGGTTGTTCGGGCAGAAGTACGACTCGCTCGGCAGCCTGCTCGATCGGGTCGTCGCGGATCCGTCTCCTCCGACCGCCTGCGAGCACCAACCGCCGGGGGCGAGCGAGGCCGCGGCGTCCGCCGCGCCCGCCGCATCGCTCGATGCCGTGGATCGCTATCTCATCTACCTCTGCGCCACCCAGCTCCTGCGCGAGCTTCAGCACGAACCGCGGTTCGGCGACTACTTCGCCGCGCGTCGCGCTGACCTCCGGGCGATCGAGGAGCGGCTCGGGCGGACGGCGACCTTCCGGTCGGGACTCGCTGCGGCCAGCGGGCCGGACATGCCGGCCTTCCTCGAGTGGTTCGAGGCGAAGTTCGTGAAGCGGGCCGAATCGCTCGAGCGGGAGAGCCGATGAAGACGGTCAGCTACGACGCCGCGGCGAAGCTGCTCGACCTCTCCCGCCGCATCGGCTCCCCCGAACGCGGACGAGAGCAGCTCGAGGGCGCGGTGGCCCTGCACAACATCTTGTGCCGTCAAGGGGTCGCCTACCTCGCCGATGAGGTCGGCATGGGCAAGACCTACGTGGCGCTGGCGACCGTGGCGCTGTTCCGTCACTTCACGCCATCGTTCCGCGTCCTGGTAATCGCCCCCCGGGAGAACATCCAGCGCAAGTGGGTGAAGGAACTGGGCAACTTCGTCGCGCACAACGTCCGCTTCCCGGATCTGCGCGTCAAGGGCCTGGACGGCGCGCCGGTCCGCGGGGCGGTGATCTGCGACGGCTTGGCCGAGTTTCTCCGCGAGGTGACGCTGGACCCCGATCGCGACTTCTTCCTGCGGCTGACGAGTTTCAGCATCGGGCTCTCCATCGGCGACGAATCGAGCTGGCGCCACTGGCGGAAGAGCGTGATGCAGGGCCTACCCTGGCTGCCGAAGCAGGCGCTCGACCTGCGCGGAGCCGGAGACAAGCAGGGGTTCAAGGAAAACATCGCGCGGGCGATCAACTGCGCGATGCCGACGTTCGACCTGGTCGTCGTCGACGAGGGGCACAACCTGAAGCACGGATTCGCGCGACCCGTGGCGGCCCGCAACCGGGTGCTGGGCCTGATGCTCGGGCACGCCGACGACGAGACCGACCGCCGCTGGTTCCCCGAATACGGGCCGCGCGCCCGCCGGGTGCTGCTGCTCTCGGCCACGCCGATCGAGGACTCGTACCGCCACCTCTACGGGCAGCTCGACGTGGTCGGCAAGGCGGATCGGTTTCGCGACCTCGCCGACCCGGCGGCGGTGCCGGAGGCGAGGAGAGAGACCGCCGGGCGGTTCCTTGTGCGGCGGGTGACGACGATCGCCGCCGGCGGCGAGAAGTTGAGCAAGAACCTCTACCGGCGGGAATGGCGCAGGGGCGGCGTTGCGGACCACGACGTACCGATCGGCTTCGACGCGGATGCCCGCCAGCGGCTGGTCGTGGCCTTGGTGCAGAAGAAGGTCAGCGAACTACTGGGCAGCGAGAAGTTCGGCGCCGCGTTCCAGATCGGCATGCTCGCCTCCTTCGAGAGCTTCCTGGAGACCGCGAAGGTACGGTCGGTAGATGACGAGGGCAACTTCGACGACGCCGAACAGACCGACGATGAAGGAGAACGGGAAGGGATCGACGTGGGCGCCGTCAACGGCCTCGCCGCCAGCTACCGCAGAAAGTTCGGTGCCGAGCTGCCGCACCCCAAGATGGATGCCCTCGTCTGCCGGCTGGCCCGTGCGTGGAATGACGGCCGCAAGGCGCTCGTGTTCGTCCGGCGCGTCGCATCCGTCGTTGAGCTTAAGCGCAAGCTGGACCGCGCGTACGACGCATGGCTGCGCGAGAGGCTCGAGCGTGAGCTGCCGGCCCAGGTCCAAGGGCGGCTGACCCGGCTGTGGAGCGACTATCACCAGGCGCGCGAGGCGCGGATGCAGACAACCGCGCAGATCCGCGACGCTACGGCGGCGGAGTCGATCTCGGACACGGCTGGGGAAGAGGTGAAGGATGCGGTACGACGCGGCCGGCGGCCAGCGGACGCTGACCACGGCGGGACGGATACCTTCTTCGCCTGGTTCTTCAGGGGAGAGGGGCCGAAGGGGGTGTTGAGCGGCGCCCGGCTGCAGCAGCGGTTCGGGGAGGCACACAGCGCGCTGTCGACGTTCTTCGAGGACAACCACGCCGCCTGGCTGCTCGGAGTCCGGCCGGGCGAGGTGCTCGCGGGCCTGGCGGGGCGAATGGGATGCGACCAAGCCGAGGCGTCGCGCCGGCTGGGGGAGCGGGCCGTGCGGTACGTCTCGTCGGCGAAGCCGGGGCGCGGCGACTGGTTCGAGGCGGCGCAGGCCGGGGCGCTCGAGCTGCTGCGCGAGAGGGACGGCGAGATCGGCACGCGTGCCGCGGCGGTGCTGCTGCACCGCTACCCGCGGGCGGCCAGCGCCGGCAGGCTGGGTGCATCGTTCGACGCAGCCAGCTGGATCGAGACGCCGACCTTCTTCAGCGAGTTGCGGCGGCGCGAGTCGCTGCGGACCGCGCTGTGGCCGGCGCCGAGCGATGGCCGCGGGACGTTCGACGACCAGTTCCGCGAGCAGGAGTTGCGGGCGCGGCTGGTGGCGGGGATGTCCCGGCTCGGTCACGCGTCGATCGACCTGTACATCTGCCTCATCCGGGGAATCGGATCGCTCGCGGCGGGGGCTCAGGCCGAGCAGGACGAGTCCGGGTTGCCGCAGATCGAGGCGTGGCTCGACGAGTTGGAGCGGCTGCAGCGCACGAGCGTCGCCCAGCGGGGTTGGCGGGCGTTCGACGAGTTGGCCGAGGCGGCCCGGAACTTCGACCTGATCCTCGACGTGAACCTGCCGGGAGCCCGCACGGTGAAGTTGGCGGAGGCCGCGCGAAAGATCGGGACGCTGCTGGGCAAGCAGCAGCCGATCGGGCCGATGGTCGGCGGCGTGAACCAGACCCTCGTGCGCCAGTTCCGCATGCCCGGCTACCCCTTGGTGCTGCTGACGACCGACGTTCTGCAGGAGGGAGAGGACCTGCACACGTTCTGCTCCGACGTCTACCACTATGGCATCGCCTGGACGCCGTCTTCGATGGAGCAGCGCACGGGGCGAATCGACCGCGTCCGATCGCAGACGGATCGGCGGCTCGCCGGGCTGACCGGCCCGGTGTGCGGCGAGGACAAGCTGCAGGTCTTCTACCCGCACCTGCAGGACACCGTCGAGGTGCTGCAGGTGCAGAAGGTGCTGTGGCGGATGAACGAGTTCCTGCGGCTGATGCACCGGGACCTGGTGATTCCGGCCGCCGAACAGCGGAAGCTCGACGTGGGTCGGGAGGTGGTGCTGGGCCGCGGGTACCCCGAGCCGATCACCACGGCGCTGGAGACGGCATTCGAGGTGACCGAGGAGATGCGCGCGGGCGATCGCGGCGCGGCGGAAGTGGACGGCGCGGCCGGCTATGTCGCACGTCGGCGGTTCGAGGCGCTCCGGGCCCCCTTGCCGGGCCTTTCCATCGCCTGGGAGGAGCAGGGATTCGACGGATACCTCGTCGGCACGGCAGCGGTGGGGGTCCGTCAGCAGCCGTTCTTCCTGGGCCTACGTTCGGTCGGAGAGCACTTGGTCCTGCGCTGCGTGAGCCCCGTGGGCCGGATCGGGTGGGAACGAGCGCTTCCTCCCGACTCGGCCGCCGCGCTGGCCGCGTCCGAGAGCATGGGCGTACGGCTCGGCGCGGTGGCGCACGCGCAGCGTCGGAGCCACGACCTGACGGTCGAAGACGATGTGCTGCTGGGCGCCGAAGAGCATGACGCCGCACGCGCGGCCGCGATCATCGCGCGGGTCGTGAGGGAAGCGGATCGTCTCGAGCGGGCGCTGCTCCCAGGGAAGGACCAGCCGCTGGACGATTTCCGCAAGGACCTGGTCCGGGAGACCGCCGGTGACTGAACCCTTCGACTGGCGCGGGTACACTCGGGCGGCGGGGCTCGAGATGGACGGCGACTCCATAGTGGTCCGCTTTCAGGAGCGCGGGCGCCACCAACGGGTCGGCGTCGTCGAGGTGGAGGACGGGTTGGTCGTGCGCTCGATCGCCGCGCGGGGCAAGGCCTGGCGCGAGGCCGAACTGGATCCGATGCTGCTGAGGCAGCGCAACCGGAGCCTCGACCTGGTGGGTCTCCACGTCGACGATCGCGACCGGCTGGTGGCCCAGGCGTGGCTGCCCGCGCTGGGCATCACCCCCGAGGAGTTTGCGGTCTACGTGCGAACCGTCGCCGCGGAGGCCGACCGGCTGGAGTTCTGGCTGACCGGAGCGGATGTGGAGTGACCCGCGCGTCCCCGCCCTGGCGCGCGGCCACCGCCGAGCGTGTGGTGGCCGCGCGGCACGTTGCCCACCGGCCTGGCGCGTCAGTCTCGTGGTCATGCCGGCGGATCTCGTGGTAGGAACAGGCTGAGTCGGAGGAACGCTGAGGGCGAGAATCCACCGTGGCGCGCACGAGATTGGCGGCAACTGCATCGAGCTGCACGCCGCAGGCGGCCGGCTCCTGCTCGACCTCGGGTGGCCGCTCGAACTCCCGCTCGATGCCGACCTCCCGCTGCCCGACGTGCCCGGTCTCTCCGGCCACGATCCGTCCCTCGTCGGCGTCATCTTGACCCACCCACACCTCGACCACTTCGGGCTTGCACGCAAGGTCCAGGCCGGTGTCCCCTTCTTCGTCGGGAAGGCGGCCCAGCGCATTTTGCGGGAGGCGGCGTTCTTCACCGGCACGGGGCTGACGATCGAGCCGGCCGGCCACCTCCGCCACCGCGAGGCCTTCACGCTCGGCCCGTTCACGATCACGCCCTACCTCATCGACCACAGCGCCTTCGACTCCTACTGCATCCTGGTCGAAGCCGAGGAGCAGCGCCTGCTCTACAGCGGCGACCTCCGGGCCCACGGCCGCAAGCCCGGCACGTTCCACGAACTGCTCCACGACCCGCCCGCCAACGTGGACGTGCTCATCATCGAGGGGACGAACATCCGGCCCGGTGTGGACGGCACCGAGCACGCCGTCACCGAGACCGACGTCGAGAACGCCTGCGTCGAGACGTTCAAGGCCACGCCGGGGATGGTGCTCGACCTCTTCTCCCCGCAGAACATCGATCGGCTGGTCACCATGTACCGGGCGGCCATCCGCTCGGACCGCGATCTGGTGCTCGACCTCTACGCGGCGGCCGTCGCCTCGGCGACCGGCCGCGAGACGATCCCCCAGGCGCACTGGGACCGCGTGCGAGTCTACCTGCCGAACAGCCAGCGGACCCGCGTGATCGAGTCCGGCGAGTTCCACCGGACGGACGCGGTGCGGCCCCGGAGGATCTTCCCGGAGGAGCTGCGCGAGAAGGCGGGCAAACTGGTCATGATCTTCCGCGCGAGCATGGCCCGGGAGATGGAGCAGGTCGGCTGCCTGGAAGGAGCGCACGCCGTGTGGTCGATGTGGCCGGGCTACCTGGATGAGCTGTCGGGCCAGAGGCTGAAGTCGTTCCTGGACCGCCTGGGGATCGGAATGACGATCCGCCACGCGAGCGGCCACGCCGCCATTCCGGACCTGCAGCGGCTCGTCGCCGCCCTCGCCCCCGGCAAGGTCGTGCCGATCCACAGCTCGGCCGGTGATCGCTTCCACGAGTTCGTTCCCGGTGTCGAGCAACACGCCGACGGTGAGTGGTGGAACGTCGCGTGAGCGCCACACGGTAGGAGGGCAGCATGGAACATCATCTTCATCGTGTCGTTGGTGACGCCCTGCTCGAAATCGCCGAGGAAAGTGCGGGGATGGAGGTGCTACTGGACCCGGCGTGCGGCGCTCCGAACACCGGGTGCCACAACCTGCCCCTCTTCCTCTCGAGCAAGAAGAGCAACGCAACCGAGGTCTGCAACGTGGATGCCGTCGTGTTCGTCGACGGCGCCGTGAAGGTCGTGGTGGAGATTGAGGAGGCCGACGTAGGGCCGACCCAGATCTGCGGAAAACTCCTCACGACCGCGCTGGCGGAGGGCCTGATCCACGAGACGTGCGGCAAGGAGCTCGTGCCGCTCGCCGACGACGCCGTGTTCGTTCAGGTGCTCGACACCGCCGGGCTGAACCGGACGCGCAGCGCCAAGGTCGGTGACTCCGGCCAGTGGAGGAACCTCGAGGCCGCCATCACGGACATCTTGCCGTTGAAGGGGAAGAAGGTGACGACCTACAAGCTGCTGTACGGCGGCGTCCTCGACTTCCAGCATGGGGGCGAGGGGCGGAAGAAGCTGGACCAGGTCCTTCGCGCGGCACTTCGCGAGTAGCGGGCGACCACGCCGCAGGACCTGCGCTCCGGCCCCGCCTTGGTGCTTGGCCGTGGTGGGGCACGCCGATTCGTAGCCGCTCGCGGCGATTGCCCTACGGTCCCCCCGCGATCCACTCGGCGTCGTCGAGGGCGAAGTCGGACGGGGTGGCGACGCCGGGGGCGGGGGCGGTCTCGGTGGGGGCCGTGCCGGCGAGGAAGACCTCCTCGCGGGCGCCGGGGGTGCTGCGCGTGGCCAGGAGGCCGGAGGCCGGATCGATCAAGGCGGTGACGACGTCGGCAGGGCGGGCGAAGGGCTGGATCGGGAGGCCGCGGTGCCCGGCGCGCATGAGGTCCAGCCAGATCGGCAGGGCGGCGCGCGCACCGGACTCCTGCGTGCGCGAGCGGCGCGCGGCCGGCGAGTCGTCGTCCTCGGGCCCCTGCGTGCCCAGCGGTCGGTTGTCGTCGAACCCCACCCACACGCCGGCCACCCACTGCGGCGTGAACCCCACGAACCACGCGTCCCGCGCGTCGGTGGACGTACCCGTCTTCCCCGCCGCCGGCCGGCCCAGCGCCCCGAACGCCGAATACGCCGTCGCGTGCGGGTCCTCGAACACCGAACGCATGAGGTCGGCCAGCACGTGGGCGGCGCCCGCATCGACCACGCGGACCGCCTCGGGGCGGGCCAGCGGCAGGAGCGTGCCGTCGGGACGGCGCACCTCGCGCAGGAACGTCGGCTCGCGCCGCAGGCCGCCGGCGGCGACGACGGCGAGGGCCGAGGTCAGCTCGAGCGGGGTGACCTCGGACGCGCCGAGCGCCAGCGTCAGCTCGCGCCGCAGCGGCGACTCGATGCCCAACGCCTTGGCCAGGCGGAGGACGGGTCCCAGGCCGACCTTGTCCAGGACCTTGACGGCGACGATGTTGACCGAGCGCGCCAGGGCGGTGCGGACGGAGATGGGGCCCAGGAAGCGCGAGTGTCCGGAGTTCTGCGGCTTCCAGTCACCGAAGACCTCGGGCGCGTCGTTGACGATCGTGGCGGCGGTGATCGTGCGTTCCTGGAGGGCGGCGAGGTAGACGAGGGGCTTGAAAGCGGAACCAGGCTGGCGGTGGGCCTGCAACGCCCGGTCGAACTGACCCGGTCCGGCGATGGAGCCGCCGACGATCGCCGCGACCTCGCCGGTCGCCGGGTCGATCGCGACCGCCGCGGCCTCGGGCCCCAGCTCCAGTCGTGCCCGGCCGACCTGTCCCCGCGGCTTGACATCGAGCATCCGCACGCGCGCCAGCGCTCCGACCTCGGCGAAGCGCGCGGCGCGCAGGCCGTCCGGGTTGTAGCGCGACGCTTCGGACAGCCGGACGTCGGCGAGGGCGGCGCCGACCTGGAAGCGGATGGTTCCGGCGCCGTCGTCGGTCTCGATCACGCGGCCGACATAGATGCGGTCGGGCTTGGGCAGCTCCTCGCGCGCGAGCTGTTCGCCGCCCGGCGCAGGGACCTCGCCGCCCGGGAGGCGGCGCAGCGGCCCGCGGTAGCCGTGCCGCTCGTCGAGCGCCGAGAGGCCGGCCCGCGCGGCGGCGCGGGCGTCGCGCTGGAGTGCGGGGTCGAGGGCGGTGATGACGCGGTAGCCGCCGCGCGCGAGGTCGACGTCGCCGAAGCGGCGGCGCAGCTCGGCGCGCACGGCGTCGACATACTCGGCGGCCCACGCCGGGGTCGGCTCGGGCTCGGGCGCCAGCCGGATCGGCTCCGCGTCCGCCTCGCGGAGCTGCGTCTCGCTGATGAAGCCGTTGCGCTGCATCTGGCGCAGCACGTAGTGCCGGCGCGCGATCGCCTTCTCCGGGCTGACGCGCGGCGAGTAGATCGCCGGACCCTTGGGCAGCGCGGCCAGGAGCGCCGCCTCCGCCAGCGACACGTCCGCGATCCCCTTGCCGAAGTAGTACCGCGCCGCCTCCTCGATCCCGTACCGCCCGTGCCCGAAGCAGATCTGGTTCAGGTACAACGACAGGATCTGGTCCTTGGACAGATGCTGCTCGACCCGACGCGCCAGCAGCAGCTCCTTGACCTTGCGCTCCAGGGTCTTTTCGCGCCCGAGGTAGAAGGTGCGCACGACCTGCTGCGTGATGGTCGAGCCGCCCTGGGCGTAGTAGCCCTTCCAGACGTTGACGACGAGCGAGCGGACCATGCCGAGCCAGTCGAGGCCGGCGTGGGTGCGGAAGTTGGCGTCCTCGGCGGCGATGACCGCGTCGATCATGACCTTGGGGACCGCGGCGAGCGGGACGACCGTGCGGCGCCCCTCGTCGGCGAAGATTTCGCCGATCACGGTGCGCCCGTCGCGGGCGTAGATCCGGGTGACCTGCGGCGGGCGATAGTTCTTGCCGAGATCGTCCACCGAGGGCAGGCCGTCGGCATACTTGTTGACGATGACGGCGACGGTGATGGCGCCCGCGAGCAGCAGGACGAAGAGGGCGATGCCGGACCACATGGCCCAGCGCAGGATGCGTCGCTTCCAGGTGCGGATGGGCCTGATTCGCTTGCGGGGTTCCTTGGTTTCGGCGCGCGGCGCGTCCTGCAGACCGGACTTCCGGTCGGTCCCTTCGACCTTCGCGTCGTCTGCAACGGCGTCCGGGCTGCCGGAAGCCGCGGATGTCCTTGAGGTCGTGCGGGACGTCTGGCGGTCCTCCTCGCTCACGGCCGGGAGTATAGGCGTGGCCGCTGCGAACCGCCAAGGACGCGGCGGATGGTCCGGCTGTTCAACGAGGGGGAGGGAGGGCGCGGAGAGGGAAGAAGGAAACCACAGATGAACACAGATGGACACAGATGGGGGAAGGGGGGGGAAGGAGGGGGGACGAGGGGAACCACAGATGGACACCGATGGACACAGATGGGGACGGGGGGCGGAAATGGTCAGAGGATCCAGAGGGTGTCCTGGGGTTGGCCCATGAGGCGGGCGCCGTTGGGCTCGATGACGACGTCTTCTTCCAGGCCGACCTGGACGACGCCGCCGACCTCGGGGATGTCGTGGTAGATCATGGGCTCGACGGCGAAGACCTGGCCGATTTCCAGAGGATGCCAGACGAGGGTACCGTAGCGTTCCTTCCAGTCGGGTCCGAGGACGGGGCCGGTGTCGTGGACCTTGATGCCGATTTCGTGTCCCGCGGCGTGCGGATACTCGTCGTAGCCCGCATCGACGATGGTCTTGCGCGCGGCGGCGTCGACCTCGGTCGCCTTGACCCCCGGTTTCATCGCCGCGATCGCCGCGCGGTTGGCGCGCAGCGTCACGTCCCACATCTTCCGTACCGCCGGCGGCGGCTCCTTCTCGCCGGGGCGGCGGAAGTACGCGGTGCGCTGGATATCGGAGGAGTAGCCCTGGTTGAGCACGCCGAAATCGATGCGCAGGAGATCGCCCGGCTGGATGACGCGCTCGGTGGGGTCGGCATGCCCGCGGTCGGGGCCGACCATCACCGCGACGAAGGAGACCTTGAACCCCAGCTCCTGCGTCCGCTGCTCGAGGAACTTCCCGACGTCCAGCTCGCGCGTCGTTCCGGGCGTGATGCGTCCCGGCGACAGCGCCTCGCGCAGGATCTTCTGGGTGCCGAGCGCGGCCTCCTCGATGGCCGCGATTTCCTCCGGGAGCTTGACGCCCTTGACGGACATCATGAGCGGCTCGGAGGAGACGAGACGGGCGTCGAAGCCCGGGCCGCCGATTTCCAGGAGGTAGCGGTACATGCCGACGGTCAGGCCGTCGACGTTGGGGCAGTCGCGCGAGAAGTTGACGGCGATCCTGCGCGGCGCCAGCTTGCCCAGCCATTCGCGCAGGTGGGGCCCGATGCCCTCGCTCTTGTACGGCTCGACGACGTCGTACAGCCCGGACTCGTGGAACGGCGTCACGTCGTAGCTGGCGCAGAGCACGACGCGCACGAGCTTCCCGTCGCGCAAGGCGAAGAGGCAGGCGCTGCGGCCGACGACGCGGTCGGCCGCGACGTCCCAGCCCAGCGCGTCCACGGCGCCCTCGCGCGTGAAGGTCAGCCACGCGTCCAGCTCGTACTGGCGGAGCTTCTGCGGCAGGACCTCGGCGATGCGGCGCTGGCGGACGCGGTTGGGGTCGAGGGCGGCGACGGGTTCGTGGGGGGTGCTGGGCGTCATCGGACTCTCCTTTCCCGCGGGTGCGGAATCCCCCGAATCACGGCACCAGGACGATCTTGCCGAACTGCCCCCGGGACTCGAGCCGCTCGTGCGCCTCCCTCGCACGGGACAGCGGCAGGACGGAATCGAGCACGGGACGCAGGCGGCCGGAGCGGACGTGGTCGAGCACGGCGAAGAGGTCGGCCTTGCTTCCCATGGTCGAGCCCAGGATCCGGAGCTGCTTGAAGAACACGTCGACCAGGCTGACCTCGGCCGTCGGCCCCGACGACGAGCCGCAGAGGACGAGGCGTCCGCCCCAGGTCAGCGCGCGCAGGCTGCCCGCGAACGTCGCCGGGCCGATGTGCTCGATCACGGCGTCGACGCCGCGCTTCCCCGTCAGCGTCCGGACCTCCTCGGCGAAGTCCCGCTCGCGGTAGAGGATGACGTGGTCGGCGCCCAGCGCCCGGGCCTTCTCGACCTTGTCGGCCGAGCCGACGGTGGTCACGACGGTGGCGCCGTGGAGCTTGGCGATCTGGATCGCGGCCGAGCCCACGCCGCTGCCCGCGGCGTGCACCAGCACCCATTCCCCGGGACGCACCTCGGCACGGCGCACGACCATCTGCCACGCGGTGAGGAAAGTCAGGGGCAGACATGCCGCGTGCTCGAAATCGAGGTCCTCCGGGTACGGCAGGAGGCTCGTCGCGGGAACCGCGATGCGCTCCGCGTAGCCGCCGCGGGTGCTCTCGCCGAGGATCGCGTACTGCCGGCAGAGGTTGTCGCGGCCGTCCAGGCACATGCGGCAGCGCCCGCACGACCGCGCGGGCTGGAGCAGCACAGGCCGGCCGACTTCGACCCCGGAGACGCCGTCGCCGACGGCTTCGACGACGCCGGCGATGTCCGAGCCCAGGATGTGGGGCCAGGCGAGGCGCAGCTTCGGAAGTCCGTTGCGCACCCACAAGTCGAGGCGATTCAGGGCCACGGCCTTGATCCGCACCAGCACCTCGCCGCAGCCGGGCCGCGGGTCCGGAAGGTCCTCGTACTGGAGAACCTCCGGACCGCCGTGCTGGTGGAAAACCACGGCCTTCATCGCGTGAAACCGCTTAGCCGGGTTGATCGGGGG
>JACRCZ010000068.1 GCA_016218765.1 Deltaproteobacteria bacterium
GCCGCCGCCGACGCTGAACACGCCGCCCCCGCTACCGGGTCACTTGCCCTACCCTGCGGCTCTGCCGCTCTGCGGCTCTGCGCGAAATTCCTCTTCCGGTCCGCAGCGCGGCGCGTCGCCCCCAGTTGGGGGGATGCACCCCCCGGACCCCTTCCATCTGTGTCCATCTGTGTTCATCGGTGGTTTTCTGCTTCCCCCCTTCCCTTTCCCTCCCCGCTTATCTGTGTTTGTCGGTGTCCATCGGTGGTTTCTTGACCACCTCCCCCCCGAACTTGTCGTGCAGGGCATCCACGGCGCGGTCGAGCCTCCGGCGCCGCTCGTGCGCCTCGTCCCGGAACAGCGGCCGCTGCCCGCTCTCCGGGTCCGCCAGGCGGAAGGCCGCCAGGCCCACGAGTCGCATCGCCACGCGCAGGTCGAACTCCGGCAACAGCGCGAAGGCCGCCCGCTCCAGCTCCACCGCGTTGTCCGTCGGCGTCTCGAGCGTCGCCTGCCGCGTCCAGAGCCGGAAGTCGTGCGTCTTGAGCTTCACCCGCACGCCGCCCGCGACCAGCCGCTCGTCCCGCAGCCCCCGCGCCACCCGGGCCGCCGCCTCACGCAGCAGCGGCCGGATCGCGGCTTCGCCGACGACGTCCTCCTCGAGCGTCATCTCGGACCCCAGGCTCTTGCGTTCTCTCCCGGGCTCGACATCCCGCGGATCGTCGGCCAGGGCGAGGCGGTGGATGTGTTCGCCCAGGGCGCCCAGGTCCCGCACCAGGCGGGCGCGGTCGGCGCGCGCGACGTCGCCGATCGTGCGCAAGCCCATCCGCTCCAGCTCCGGCAGCGTCTTTTCCCCGACGCCCCACAGCCGTGAGACCGGCAGGGGCGCGAGGAACTCCGCGACTCGATCCCCCGGCACGATCGTCAGTCCGTCCGGCTTGTGGAGGTCGCTGGCCACCTTGGCCACGAACTTGGTCGTGCTGATCCCGACGGAGACCGTGAGACCGTCGGTGGCTTCGCGCACCTCGCGCTTGATCCTCCGCCCGATCTCTTCCGGCGGGCCGAACAATCGTTCGGCTCCGGTCAGGTCGAGGAACGCCTCGTCCAGGGAGAGCGGCTCGACGGCGGGCGAGAAGCGCCCGAAGACTTCCATGACCTGCCCGGAGACCTCCTGGTAGCGCTCGAAGTTCGGCGGCGCGACGATCGCCTGGGGGCAGCGGCGCAGGGCGACGGCCATGGGCATCGCGCTGTGGACGCCGCACGGCCGCGCCTCGTAGCTCGCGGTGGAGACGACGCCGCGGCGGCTCGGCCCGCCCACGATCACGGGCTTGCCGCGCCATTCCGGGTGGTCGTGCTGTTCGACGGCCGCGTAGAACGCGTCCATGTCGGCATGGACGATGACCCGCGGCCAGGCATCGGAGGAGTGGGCCACGGGCAGAGGCTACGACAGCTACTTCACAACCGCCAATCGTGCGGCGATGCCGTAGGCCGACAGGTGGCCGGACTGTTCGCCGAGGAAGAGGTGGCCGCGTTCGTCGACGCGCAGCCAGTCGGGGACGAGGCCGTCGCCCAGGCGGTGGATCACCTCGCCGTCGTCCGGGCGCAGCACCTGGACGGCGTCCATGGGGAGGAAGAGCGCCGAGCCGCGCAGGATCGGCTCGAGCCGGGCGGGGACGTCGGCCGGATCGCCCGCGGTGCGGTGCACCCACGCCTCGTCGCCCGACGGTCCCTCGAAGGCCATCGCGAGGCCGCCGGCGACGTTGACCACGATCCGTTCGTCGACGGGCAGGGCCGAGAAGCCCCGTTCCAGTCCCGGGACGGTTCGCCGCCACAGGGGGGTCCCCGTGGTGGTTTCCACGGCGGTGAGTCCGGGCCGGCCGACGCCGGACGGGTCGGCGGTGGCGACGACGGCGACGGTCTGGCTCACGGTGGGTCCGGCGAGCGGCGCTCCGGTCAGCGGGCGCTTCCAGACCAGGCGTCCGGAGAAGGCGTCGAGGGCGTAGAGGGTCGCGCCGGGGCGGCCGGGCTGGCCGGCGACGGCCACGACCATGTCGCGAGCGAGCCGCGGGCGCAGGACGAAGCGCACGCGGTCGGCGTAGCGCCACACGGTCGCGCCGGTGTCCGCGTCGAGGCCGTAGATCGCCGAGTCGCCGCAGACGACGACGAGGATCCTGCCCGCGCGCTGGAACTCGAACGCCGCGTCTTCGGTCGCCCGCCGCGCGGCGAAGCGCCAGCGCGCCTCGCCGGTGAGGGCGTCGAGGGCGACGAGTCCGCGCTGGGCGGCGGAGCCTTCGGCGACGACGATCAGGCGGGGGGCGCGGGCGCTGCCCAGCGTGGTGCCTGTGGGGCGGCCGACGGTGGGCCGCACGCGGGTTGACCACAGCTCGCTGCCGCTGGACAGCTCGAGCATGCCGACGCGACCGCCGGGGGCGACGCGCGCCACGCCGCGGCTGCCGACCATGATCGAGGCGACGGCGGCGGGGGGAGCGCTTTCCGGCAGTCGCCACAGCATCTCGCCCGAGTCGCGGTCGACGGCCAGGAGGGCGTCGCCGGTCGTGACGAGGAGCCGGTCGCCGCAGAGCCAGGTGGCGCCCAGGTCGAGGCCGCTGGCCTCCAGGTGCCAGCGTTCGAGGTAGCGCATCCGTCGCGGCTCGCCGACGAGCAGTGCTGGTGTCGCGCCGGTTTCGGGCTCGTTCTCGTCGCCGAACGGCTCGACGCGGTACGTCGCGGGGTCGCGGTTGACGACGGCCTTGCTCACGAGGTCGGCGCGCCAGGAGCCGAGCTGTCGCATTTCGGCGGCGAAGGCCTGGAGCCGCAGGTTGCGGCGTTGTGCCGGGCCGGCGTCGAGCATGGCGCGGCGCAGGTCGGCGCCGAAGACCAGGGCCGCGCCGGCCAGCGTTTCCCCGTCCGGGAAGCGCACGGCGACCGGGTCGCGGTCGTCGACGCGATGCGCGAAGGAGAGCACGAGCCCGTCGCCCTCCTCCGGCCGCACGCCGATCAGCAGTCCGTCGCACTGCAGGCGCAGGGGGGCCGGCACGCGCCCGTTGTCGCGTGCCTCCAGCACGTGTCGCACCACCGCCAGCAGACGTTCGGCGACCAGGAACAGGTGGACGCGGTCGACGGAGCGCCTGCGTCCGCCGTCCCACACGGCCAGCTCGCCGCGCCACAGGAGCGCGGAGAGGTCGGCGCGGTCCGGCAGTGCCGGTCCCAGGAGGTCGTTCCAGGTCGCGTCGCCCCGGAAGGCGAGCTGCGGCGCGAGCCGGGCCGGCAGGCGCCGCCAGGTGCGCGACTCCCGCGTCTCCCGCTCCGGCTCGGCGATCGCCGGCAGGCGTTCGGCTCCTGCGTGGACCCGTTCGGCGAGCTGCCGCAGGTCGCGGACGAACGCGTCTTCGGCCAGCGCGCGGTTGACGCGCACGATCTGCGAGGCCAGCCGCCGCGCCGCGCCCGCGGCGGCGCGCGACAGCTCGCGCAGCGACACCTCGTGGTTGCGCAGCAGGATTTCCGGCGTCGGACCGCCCCGGAAGAACGTCACCAGCACGCGCGGCTCCCCCGCCGTGGCGCTCCGCCGTTCCGCCTTCCCGCCTTCCCGCCGTCCCACCGCTCCACCGCCTGCCCTGAGCCTCGTCGAAGGGCTCCGCCGCTCCACCGCTCTACCTGCCGCTTCCGCGACGCGCTGGAACACCAGCTCGAAGGACGACTCGTAGAACGGGACCGCGACCTTGCGTTCCTCGCCCGCGCCCAGCCGTGCCAGAGCCGCGAGGAGGTCGCGGGTCAGGCACGCGATGGCGTCCGCGCTGGCGGCGGCTCCGACGTTGGCGCCGTCGACGAAGATGTCGACCACGTCCAGGACGTGGGCGAAGTCGAAGGCGCCCTGGCCCTTGGCCCGGGCGCGCAATTTCTCCACGACCGCCCGATCGGTCGCCCAACGTTCACCCAGGATGATCTCGAATCTGGCCATTTGCAGGCTTCGCGCTCGTCCCGTTCTCCGTCAGCATTCTAGAAGGCGCCCCCGCGTGCGGGCAACTTTCCGGCCCGCGGGCCCTCGGTCCGCGCGTGCCGGAAACTTGCGCGCGCCGGCGGTCGCTAGTCGCAGGTGGCGTTCGGCGCCATGGGGCTCGGATAGGCCCAGCACCAGTCGTCGCGGCCGTTCGTATCGGTGGCATCGTACGGGAAGCGCTGGATGGACTTCAGGTCCTCGTCGGTGGGGTATGCGTCGGCGCCCAGGCCGGTCCACACGTCGGGCCACAGCGGTGTTCCCGCCGGCTCGCCCCACATGGCGAAGTCGATGCCGTAGCCCGCCTCGTCGCGCAGGGCGACGGTGCCGGCGCCGTCGGAGCCCAGGGAGATGTTGCCCCAGCGCGGGAGGGCGAGGTTCAGCTCGCCGTCCACGTCCGGCAGGTCGGCCTCGCTCACGACGATCACCTCCCCGGGCGGCAGCGTCCCGCTGAGGAGGTAGTCGCCCACCGAGCCGCCGTAGTAGGGGGCGGTGTAGCTCAGGTACACCCGCGAGAGGTCCACGGGATCGGGGCCCGGGTTGTAGATCTCGACCCAGTCGGGGCGTCCCGGCATGATCTCGCTGATCGCGAGCACGATGCCCAGCGGCTCGAGGCAGGCGACGGGCGCGGCGCCGACGTTCGGGGCGGTGAGGCAGAAGTCGTCGGATCCGTCGGTGTCCGGGTCCCCCGGCCGCCGCGAGAGCGACGTGTTGGGTCCGGGCATCGGCGTCGGGTGGGTGTCGTTCCAGTCCAGCCAGCGGATGGTCGAGCCGCCGCCGGCCAGGAAGTCGATCACGTCGCCGTACGGATCCCGGAAGCCGACCGCGACCGGGACCAGACCATCGATGTTGAGGTTGACGCCCAGCTCCATGATCGAGCCGATGACGCGGCCGGCGGTGCCGTTGTCGCGCAGGCCGAAGCGGCCGCCGTCGGGCAGCTCGTGCGACGCCAGCGGCACGACGCCGGAGCCGAGGTCGTCGCCGTCCCACAGGAGGACCCAGCCTGCCAGGTCGACCGGGGCTCCGGAGACGTTCAGCACCTCGACCTGGTCGTCCGTGCCTTGCGAATCCAGCTCGCTGACCAGCACGCTGCCGCGGGGCAGGTGCGGCAGGCATCCCGCGGACGCTTCGTCGGGCGACGGGTGTGCGACGCAGAAGTCGCTCGAGCGGTCCGTGTCGTCCGTCTCGTCCACGCGATTGAGCACCGTGAGCGTTTGCGGCACGGGCAGGGGCACCTCGTCCGTCCACGCCGTCCCCGCGGGCGGTCGTTCGGACGAGCCGCCCCAGCGCACGAAATCGACCGCGCGTTCGAAGGTCGCCACGATCGCGACCGAGCCGTAGCCCTCGTTGTTCCAGGGCAGGGCGGTGCCGAGGGGCCAGCCGCCGCCGTACTCCGCCGGCAGCTCGGGATCGGCCTCGACCAGCGAGCGCCGGGCGCCGGCCGGCAGGGTGCAGCCGTCGAGCGGGATTTCGGCGCGGGCGCCGCTGGCGCTGCCGATCACGAGTTTCCAGCCGTCCAGCGTGAGGGCCTGCCCGGTCGTGTTGAACACTTCGACGTAGTCGTCGCGCAGCCGTCCCGGAACGTTCCGCTCCGCGGTCGACACCTCGGTGATCCGCACCGCCTGCGGGTTCGTCACCAGGAAGTTGAGCAGCGAGAACTGCGCGGACTGGACCGGGACCGCGTCGCGCTCGCCGTCGGTACCCGCCACGCGCAGCGCCACCACCTCGACGTCTCCCGGGACGTCCGTCGTCGCCAGCCAGCGCAGGTGCAGCGCCGTCCCTTCCTCGGGCGCCGAGGCGACGTCGCGCGCCGCGGCGGGATCGTCGAGCGTCGCGGCCTGCCAGTCCCCGGCGCCGACGCGGAACTCCACGGTCAGGTCCACCGGCAGCGAGCGCTCGTGACCCACGCGGAGCCACAGGTCGAGGTCGCCGAACGAGGGGTCGGCGGGGGAGAGCAGCGAGACCCACGGGCCGTATTCCACCGGCGGCGCCGCGTCGGCCTCCACATCCGCGCCCCCGTCGGTGGCGCCGCCGTCGTCGCCGCACCCGGGAAGCGACGCGGCGAGCAGGATCGGGAGGAGAACGGTTCTCGGTCTTCGGGTTCCGGTTTTCGGCTCCGGACGCGAGGAGCGCGGCCTGCCGGGGCCGGGAGGTGTTCCCCTCCGGGACCGCTCCGTTTGCCGGCGCCGCAGCAGGGCCGCCAGCAGGAGGCCGGCGACCGTCAGGCATCCGCCGCCCGAGGGGGCGCTCGCGCGGCAGGCGCAGCCTCCGCCGCCCACGCCCGCGATTGGATCGACCGGGGGGATGAACACTTCGATGCGCCCGTCGACGTGGATCCGGCGCGCCGCGCTGGACACGCCGTCGGGTCCGGTGACGGTGAGGCGCACGTCGTAGTCGCCCTCCGCGTCCCAGACGTGCAGCGGGCTGGCCGTGCTCGACGTGCTGCCGTCGCCGAAGTCCCAGGACCAGGAGTCGATCATGCCGACGCTCCAGTCCACGAGCTGCGCGTCCGTGCCGGCCTCGGGGACGCGCGGATCCACGCCGAACGACGCGAACGTGCGCTGGGTGACGGCGACGGGCACGGCCTCGGCGACCAGGCCGGGCGGCAGCTCCGGCGCCAGTCCCGCCGTGGACAGCCGGACGTCGTACATCCCCTCGTCGGTTCCCGCGAGCTGGACGGCGAAGTCCGCCGCCGCGTCGGGCGCGAACGGCACGGGCAGCTCCAGCGGCGCCGCGTCGACCACGTCGCCGCCGCGCGTCACCAGCTCCACGGCCAGGGGCGCCGCGGTCAGCTCCAGGTTGCCGCGGTTGGCGACGGTGACGGTCACGTCGAACGGCTCCGACGGGCGCGCGATCGCGGGCGCGTCGAGGACGCCCCGCAGCTCGACGCGCGCCGAGTCGATGAGCAGCACCGCGCGGTACAGCTCGCCCGTCTCCGGTCCGCCCTCGTCGATCACGCGCAGCGACCAGGTTCCCTGGATCGGCTTGCCCTTGAGGCCGTCGAAGATCGCCGGCAGGTGCTGGCTGCCGAGGATGGAGTTGATGTTGTGGGGTCCCAGCTCGTCGTCGGACGCCAGGTCGTACCGCGCGAGCGAGCCGTCGGGCGCCTCCAGCTCGAGCGACAGCTCGCCGGTCGCGCCGTGTTCGACGTTGAGGTCGACGAAGACCCGGCCCACGGCGTCCGAGGCGCACTCCTCGGACCCGCAGGTGACCTCCGCGGTGACTTCCAGTCCGGCCGGGGCGGCGTTGGGGATCGTCAGGCCGCGGTAGGTCGAGGCCATCACCGCTCCGGTGTCGAAGCGCAGCACGGCATCGTGGTCGCCCATGCGGATGGAGCGGTGGACGTACGGCTGCTCCGGGAAGTCCTCGGGCACCGGCACGGCATCGACGCGCATGCGTTCGAAGGTCCAGAGCGCGTCCGAGCCGTACCGCGCCTGGTACACGGCGGTCAGGCCGGCGACCATGGGGGTGGCCATCGAGGTCCCGGAGAATCCCAGGAGGCCGGCGGCATCGATGTCGTTGCCGGGGGCGATGAAATCCACGAGCGCGCTGGAGTTGGAGAAGCAGGTCACGGAGCCCGGCACGACCGGGCCCGTGCCGCAGGTGTAGCCGTAGGCCGGGTCGTCGTAGCCCGCGCCGACGCGAACGGCCGAGGAGATGCAGGCGGGCGAGCCGACGGCGGTCTTGACGTATTCGTTGCCGGTGGCGGTGACGGGCAGCACGCCCGCGTCGCGGGTGTTGGCGAACACGGTCGAGTACGAGCCGGCCATGTAGCCCGTGCAGTATCCCCGCGCCTCCGGATCCGGCTCGCTGCCCAGCGACATGTTCGCCGAGACGATGTTGTACTCCTCGCGGTGCTCGATCACCCAATCCAGCGCCTCGACGACGTCGGCGTCGTTGGCCGCGGCCCCGCCGGCGAACCCGGTGGACGAATCGGGCTCGTACACGGCGAACACGCCGAGGCTCAGGAGATCGGACGCGGGCGCGATCCCTTCCACGATCCCGCCCACGTTGGTCGCGTGCGGCTCCTGGTTCGCCACCTGGATGGGGTCGGTGATCCCCGGGCCGAACTCCAGCGTGGCGAATCCCTCGAACACCTTCACCCGGCAGCCCTCGCTCGTTCCGGGGTCCGTCCCGGCGTCCGGGCAGTCGCCGAAGTAGCCGTTCCAGTAGCGGATGCCGGTATCGAGCACGGCGACCGCGGTCCCGGCGCCGTCGTACCCCGCGCCCTGCCAGGCGTCGGCGCCGAGATACGCCAGGGCCGACTCCATCAGCGGCCGGCGGAGCTGCACGTCGTGGACGGCGACCACGAGGGGGCTCGCCAGGAGTGCGCTCCGCTCTTCCGCGCCGACGTCCAGCGCCACGAGCGGGAAGTGCCGGTACGACCGCTCCACCCGTTGCGCCAGCTCGAGCGGCAGCGAGGCCACGAACGTCGCTCGTGCCGCCGCGATCGCCGCCGCGCGCGCCGCGACCCGCAGGCCCGCCGCCTTTGCGTCCCACGCGCCCCACGCGGTCGGCGCATCGCCGTCCGCGACGAGCGGCGTTCCGTCCGCGGCCCGGAACTCGACAAGCACCGGGGCGGCGCCGGCGACGCCGGCCACCAGCCAAGCCACCGTGAAAACCATACCCTGCACGAATCGACGGGGGAGCTTCATGCGCGGCATCTTCGAAGGTCGTTCGAGCCGTGTCAACCGCGAGGAATTGGTTACCTTATCTTCGTGTCCGCCTCCGGTCCCATCGTTCTGACCGGCGACCGCCCCACCGGCCCGTTGCACCTGGGCCACTACGTGGGCTCGCTCAAGAACCGTCTCGTGCTCCAGCGCGAGGCGACGCAGTTCGTCATGATCGCGGACGTGCAGGCCCTTGCGGCCAACGCCGAGGATCCGGGAATCGTCCGCGACAACCTCCTCGAGGTCGCCTGCGACTACCTCGCCGTCGGGCTCGACCCGGGGCTCACCACGGTCTTCATCCAGTCCCTCGTCCCCGAGATCGCCGAGCTGACGATCTACTTCCTCAACCTGGTCACCGTCTCGCGCCTCCAGCGCAACCCGACCGTGAAGGAGGAGGTCCGGCAGAAGGGCTTCGGCACGAGGATCCCGGCCGGGTTCCTCATGCACCCCGTGAGCCAGGCCGCCGACATCGCCGTGGTCAAGGCCGAGCTCGTCCCGGTCGGCCAGGACCAGCTCCCGCTGGTCGAGCAGACCGCGGAGATCGTCCGGTCGTTCAACCGCATCTACGCGCCCGTGCTGGTCGAGCCGCGGGCGCTGGTGCCCGCCGAGGGCGCCCGCCTCCCGGGTCTGGACGGCAAGGCCAAGATGAGCAAGTCGCTCGGCAACGCCATCTTCCTGGGCGACGGTCCCGACGAGGTGTCGCGCAAGGTGATGAGCATGTTCACGGACCCCGGCCACATCCACGTCCACGACCCAGGGCAGGTCGAGGGCAACGCGGTCTTCCTCTACCTCGACGTGTTCGACCCCGACAAGCCGGGCCTGGAGGAGCTGAAGGCGCGCTACCGTCGCGGCGGCCTGGGCGACGTGGCGATCAAGAAACGGCTCGTCGGCATCCTGGAAGACCTGCTCGGCCCGATACGCGCCCGGCGCCGCGAGGCCGCGGCCGACCCCGCCGCCGTGCTGCGGCTGCTCCGGCAGGGCACGGATCGCACGCGCGAGGTCGCCGCCCGCACGCTCGCCGACGTCCGTCGCGCCATGCGCATCGACTACTGAGAAGTGCGGGGAGTGCGGGGAGTGCGGGGAGTGCGGGGAGTGCGGGGGGCGCGGGGAGTGCGGGGAGTGCGGGGAGTGCGGGGGGCGCGGGGAGTGCGGCGGTTGCCTCCACTCCGAACGTGCTTATTCGATGCTCGTGACCCCGCGGGCGGCTTGTCCGTCGCGCGGAGCGTCGGCGCGCGGCGGCCGAAACGGCTTTCTCGCCTCTCGCGAGGATCCGCTCGACCCGGCGGCGGCGCGGGAGCAGTCCGATGACCACGGTGGCGGCACGGCTGGGTCGGTTCGTGGAGCGTGCGTCGTTCGAGGATCTCTCGCAGCCCGCGCGAGAGGCGCTGAAGATCCGCGTGCTCGACTCGCTGGGCTGCGCGATCGGTGCGCTGGGCGCGCAGCCGGTGCGTGCGGTCCGCGGCCACATCGACGACTTCGCGAGATCGGGGCCGAGCACGTTGATCGGCGGGGGCACGGCGTCGCCGGACCTGGCGGCGCTGCACAACGGCGCGCTGGTCCGGTACCTCGACTTCAACGACAGCTACCTTGCCCCCGGCGAGTCGTGCCACCCCAGCGACAACCTCGGCGCCGTGCTCGCCGCCGCGGAGCTGCGGGGGACGACCGGGCGGGACCTCATGACCGCGCTCGCGGTTTCGTACCAGGTGCAGTGTCGCCTGAGCGACGCGGCTCCCGTTCGTGCGCGCGGATTCGACCACACGGTCCAGGGCGCGTACGGCGCCGCGGCCGGCGTGGCGAAGGCGTTGGGCCTGGACGCGCAGCGCACCGCGCACGCGCTCGCGATCGCGGGTGCGTCGCTCAACGGGCTGCGGGTCACGCGCACCGGCCGGCTCTCCCACTGGAAGGGGCTGGCGGCGCCGTTCGCGGCGGCGGGCGCGACGCAGGCCGCATTTCTGGCGATGCGCGGCGTCACCGGTCCGCTGGAGGTTTTCGAGGGCAAGAAGGGATTTTTCGAGACGATTGCCGGGCCGGCGCACATCGCCTGGGAGGACGAGGACCTGGAGCGCGTCCGGGGGACGGCGCTCAAGCGCTACAACGCCGAGGTGCACGCGCAATCGGCGGTGGAGGGGCTGCTGGAGCTGCGGGCGCGCCACGGGCTGCTTCCCGACGAGGTCGCGTCCATCGAGCTGGACACGTTCGCCGTGGCGTTCCACATCATCGGCGGCGGCGAGGAGGGCGACAAGACGCGGGTGGCGACGAAGGAGGAGGCCGACCACAGCCTCCCGTACATGCTCGCGGCGGCGATGCTGGACGGCAAGCTGACGCCGGAGCAGTACGTGCCCGAGCGGATCGCGCGCGACGACGTGCAGGCCCTCCTGCGCCGCGTGCGCGTGACGATGCACGATGCGTACAGCGCGCGGTTTCCGGCGGAGGTTCCCTGTCGCGTGTCCGTGGTGCGCCGCGACGGCAGTACGGTGAGCCTGGAGAAGCGCGACTACCTCGGCTACCCGACGCGTCCGATGCCCTGGTCCGAGGTTTTCGAGAAGTTCCGCCTCACCGCGAACGACCGTGCCGACGACGCGCTCCTGGCCGGCATCGCGGGCGTGGTCGAGGGCCTGGAGGACGCACCGCTCTCCCGGCTCACCGGCCTTCTGGGCCGCGCGGGCGCGGTCCCCGGCTGGCACATCGACGAGCGAAGGAGTCCGTCATGACGACGCGAAGGGAGCCCGAGCCGCGCGCGTTCGATTTCGTGCGCCTGAACGAGCGGGAGGCCAAGCCGCGGACCCGCGGCATCACCGAGATCCGCGGGCCGTACTACTCGGCACTCGGACACAACAGCCTGACCGACATCCTGACGACGATGGGCCCCTGGGTGGACGCGCTCAAGTTCGCCGGCGGTTCGTTCGCGTTGATGCCCCGGCGCGTGGTGCGGGAGCTGACGGAGCTGTGCCACCAGCACGACGTCCTGGTGTCCACCGGCGGGTTCATCGAGCACGTCCTCGCCCGCGGGGGCAAGGAGCTGGTCGGCCGCTACATCGTGGAGTGCCGCGAGCTGGGTTTCGACATCGTGGAGCTGTCCGCGGGTTTCGTGACGCTTCCGACCGACGACTGGCTGCGTCTCGTCGAGCGCGTGCAGCAGGCCGGCCTCAAGGCGAAGCCCGAGGTGGGGATCCAGTTCGGCGCGGGGGGCGGCACCGCGGCGGCGGAGCTGGCGGCGGAGGGCACGCAGGACCCGGCCTGGGCGATTGCGCGTGCGAAGCGCTTCCTCGACGCCGGGGCCTACCAGATCATGATCGAGTCCGAGGGCATCACGGAGAGCGTCGAGCGCTGGCGGACGGACGTCCCCGCGAAGTTCATCGCGGCGCTGGGCACGGAGAAGCTGATGTTCGAGGCTGCCGATCCCGCGGTCTTCTCCTGGTACGTGACGAACTACGGCCCCGAGGTGAACCTGTTCGTCGACCACAGCCAGATCGTGCAGCTCGAGGCCTTGCGCTCCGGCCTGTGGGGCACCAAGGCCACGTGGGGCCGCGTCGTCACGTTCAAGGGCTAGGGGCGCGCGCTCGTCCCGTCGCGAGCACCGCGGCGTCGCAGCAGGAGACGGTGAGACAGACGGCGGGGTGCGAGGTCGGCGGTCTCCCCGGCGCCGAATCCTTCGCCAATGCGGGAGGATGCGGCGGCGGGTTGTCCGGGCGCCTTCGTTGCGTGCCGCTGGCACGCGGATCGCTTGCCCCGTCGTTGCGCCCGCGGCCGCAGGAGGAAGCCTGTGGGCGCGGGAGGTCGACCATGACGCGCCGCACGGCGGTAATTCTGGCAGGACTGCTCGCCATCCTGCTGTTCGCTTGCACGGATCAGAACAAGACGACGGGCCCGCCGCAGGGCGGTCCGACCGTGTTTTCGTCGGCCCGTCCTCCGAGCGGAGGCGGCCGGGGCGCCGAAGACGGCGTGGGCGGCCTTCCCGGGGACGGCACGCCTCCCGGCGGCGATCCCGGACCCGCGCGGGCGATCGAGGAGGCCGACATCGTCAAGGTCGCGGGAGACACCGTGTACGCGCTCTCCTCGTACCGCGGCCTGACCGTGATCGACATCAGCAACCCCGGCGACCTGCGCAGCCTCGGCCACCATCGCATGTTCGGGACTCCGTTCGAGATGGTCCTGCGCGGCGGCGTGGCGTACGTGCTCTTCTCCTCCTTCTGGACGTGGGCCTGGGACGCGGCGTCCGGGGCCTGGTCGTGGGAATCGAGCGGCCGCATCGTCGCGCTCGACGTCTCGGACCCGGCCGCGATCGCCGAGCTGGGCACGTTCGAGCTGTCCGGGGAGATCAGCGATTCGCGCGTCGTCGGCGACGTGCTCTACGCCGTGGCCTACGAGAGCGGCTGGTGCTGGGACTGCGCTTCCACCCCGCAGACGACGGTTTCGGCGCTCCGCATCGCCGATCCGTCGTCCATCGCCCTGGTCGACCGCCTGACCTTCGCGGAGGACGGCTGGTACGGCGGGAGGCGCAGCATCGCGGTCACGCCGGAGCGCCTCTACGTTTCCGGTTGGCGGTACGACGAGTCCGGGATGGTCGCGAGCTCGACGATCCAGGTGGTCGACATCTCGGACCCCGGCGGCGTGCTGCGTCCCGGCACGACCGTGGCCGTTGCCGGACAGATCGAGAATCGCTGGCAGATGGACGAGACGGGAGGCGTGCTGCGCGTCGTCAGCCAGCCCGGCTGGTGGTGGGGCTCCGAGGCGGCCGAACCCGTGGTCGAGACGTTCGAGGTCGTCTCGTCCGACGACATCCGGCCGCTGGGGCGGCTGGCGCTGGCGTTGCCGCGGCCCGAGGACCTGATGAGCGTGCGATTCGACGGGCCGCGCGCCTACGCCGTCACGTTCCAGCGCATCGATCCGTTGTTCCTGATCGACCTTTCCGACCCCGCGAACCCCGTGCAGCGCGGCGAGCTGGAGCTGCCCGGCTGGCTGTTGTACCTCGAGCCTCGCGGCGACCGTCTGGTTGCCCTGGGGTGGGACGACGGCGCCGGCTGGTCGGGCGCGATGGCCGTCTCGCTCTTCGACGTCGCCGACCTGGACGCGCCGCTCCTCATCGAGCGCGTCGCGTTCGGCGGGGAGTGGGGCTGGATGCCCGAGGATCAGGACCGCATCCACAAGGCGTTCCGCGTCCTGGACGGCCTGGGCCTGATCCTGATGCCCTTCGCCGGCTGGGCCTACGACGAGCCGCGCGGGACCGGCTCGTACCGGAGCGGCGTCCAGCTCATCGACTTCTCGCGGGACGACCTTGCGTTGCGCGGCGTTGCGGCCCACGAGGGTTTCGCCCGGAGGGCGTTCGTGCACCGCGACGCCCTGTTCGCGCTCTCCGACGAGCGCCTCGACTCCTACGACCTCGCCGACCGCGACAACCCCGCCCCGCTCGACGGCGTGACGCTCGCCCGCGCCGTGTACCGTGTGGCGCGCATCGGTGACCACGTCGCGGAGCTGGTGGCGGACTGGTGGACGAACGAGGCGCGCCTGGAGGTCTTCACGGTGGTCGAGCCGGACGCGCTGCGCCCGGTGGGCTCGATGGGCCTGGCCGTCCTGCGTCCCGCGGACGCTCCCGCGTACGACTACTGGTCGGGTTTCGCGTACTGGGACGCGCAGCTCTTCTCCCGGGGTGCCGACCTCTACCTGTTGTGGGGAGAGTCCGGCTGCGCCGGGGGAACCGACCCCTACGGGTGCACGAGCTGGGAGAGCCGCACCGGGGTCGCGGTCATCGATCTATCGGACCCGGCAGCCCCGCGCCTGGTCTCGCAGGCCCGCTATCCGATCCTTTTCCCCGGCTCCTACCTCTGGTGGTCCTTCGGGACCATCGAGTCCGGCAGGACCGTCGCGCAGCTCGGCTCGACGCTCGTTCTCCGCCCGCCGTCGTGGGCGTGGTACGGCTGGCGCGAGGCCGGCGAGACGACCGACTCTCCTCCGCCCCCGACGCTCGAGGTGCTCGACCTGTCCGATCCCGCCGTCCCGCGCCACGCATCCTCCGTCACGCTGCCCGGCGGTTTCGAGTTCGGCTCGCTGCTCGTCGACGGCTCCTCGGTCGTCACCTCGCACGCCGAGCCGCTCGACGACACCGGAGGCACGGTCCGCTTCTACCTCGACCGCATCGATCTCGCGGACCCCGACCGGCCCGTCCTTGCTCCTGCGGTCAACATCCCCGGGTCCCCGGTGTGGTTCGACGGCGCCGCCGGGCGCCTCGTGACGGTCGACTACCGGCGCGAGGAGCGGACGACCCCCACGTGGGAGGAATGCGTCGGTCCGTCGGGCTGGTCCCCCGACACGTGGTGGGACCCCACGACGCTCGTCTGCTCGTCCCTGCGCCGCAGCCTGAACCTCCTCGCGGTTGCGGGCGACACGGCGACGCTGCTCGACAGCGAGGAGCCGGTCGACGCGGTGATCGGGGCGGTGCGGGTGACGCCGGAGCGCCTGTTCGTCGGGACGACCGCGTCCTCCTGGGGCTGGGTCGTCGGCCCCGGCGCCGAGGACGGGGGCGTCGCGAGGCCGGGCGGGGCGACGGCCTCGGCCGGGGCCAAGACGGTGTCGCCCGATCCGCGGCCCGAGCTGCTGACGTTCACCGGACTGCAGGACGGCGACCTCGTGGAGCGTTCCCGCCTGCGCCTGGACGAGCCTTCGGCCCGGCTGGTGGAGGCGCGGGGCACGCGCGCCTTCGTTCTGGCCGATTCTCCGCCGGCGTTGGCGCTGTACCAGGCGGCGACGCCGGCCGCGACGTACCAGGAGCGGCGGCAGCTCCTGGCGGGTTACGGCTACGACGTTCAGGTCTTCGACGACCTCGTTCTCTCCGCCGGCGGCTCCTGGGGCGTCCAGGCGATCCCGCTTCCGTAGCGCCCCCCGCACTTCCCCCACTTCCCGCACTTCCCCCACTTCCCGCACTTCCCCCACTTCCCGCACTTCCCTAGTGGCTATGTTGGCGCCCGGAGGTGGCGCGGTGACGCGGCCTGCATCGGGATTCCGGGATCGAGGGGAGCGGGGCCGGGCCATCGCCTCGCTGCTGTCCGGCTATGAGGTCGCGTGAGCCGATGGCCACCCTGTTTCTCGGCGGCGACGTGATGCTCGGCCGGGGCGTCGACCAGATCCTCCGGCATCCGAGCCGTCCGCGCCTCCACGAGCCGTGGGTCCGGGACGCGCGGGACTACGTCGCCCTGGCCGAGGGCCGCAACGGCCCGGTTCCCCGGCGCGCGGGCCCCGGGTACCCGTGGGGCACCGCGCTGGCCGAGCTGGCACACGCGGCGCCGGACCTGCGACTCGTCAACCTCGAGACGAGCGTCACGCGCAGCGACGAGCGTTGGCCCGGCAAGGGCATCCACTACCGGATGCACCCCGACAATGCCGACTGCCTCGCCGCCGCCGGAATCGACCTCTGCGTCCTCGCCAACAACCACGTCCTCGACTGGGGCCGCCCCGGCCTCCTGGAGACCCTCGAGACCCTCGAACACCTCGGCATCGCGACCGCGGGCGCCGGACGCAATCGTGACGAGGCGCGGCGTCCGGCGGCGCTGGCGACGCCGGCCGGCGGCCGGGTGCTGGTGCTGGCCGCGGCCTTCGGGTCGAGCGGCGTTCCCGAGGGCTGGGCGGCCGGGCCCGACACGCCGGGGGTCTTCCTGGCGTCGGATGATCCGGACGACGCCGCCGAGATGTGCCGCATCGTCGCGGCCGAGCGGCGCGCGGGCGACGTGGCGGTCGCTTCGCTGCACTGGGGCGGGAACTGGGGATACGAGGTGCCGGGGGTTCATCGGCGGTTCGCCCACCGCCTGATCGACGGCGGCTTCGACGTCGTGTACGGCCATTCCTCCCACCATCCGCGGCCGATCGAGACGTACCGCGACCGACTGATCCTGTACGGCTGCGGGGATCTGTTGAACGACTACGAGGGGATCAGCGGGCACGAGGAGTTCCGCGGCGATCTTTCGCTGATGTACTTCGCGACCCTTCACGCGGGCGGAGCGCTCGAGCGGCTGCGGATGTTCCCGCTCCGCATCCGCAAGCTCTCCCTCGAGACCGCCGCTCTCGCCGACGCCGCCTGGCTCCGCGAGGTGCTCGCGCGCGAGTCCGGCCCCTTCGGTACGCACCTCGACGGACAGGCGGACGGTTCGATCGTCCTGCGTTCCTGACTTCCCCGGGTGCCCTTGCACGAATCCGGGTTCGGACAGGAGGGGGAAGCCACAGATGAACACAGATGAACACAGATTCCGGCCAGGAGGACGACTCGGACCTGTGCAGCGCAGCTGACCTGTGAGCTCCCGTTGCTCCGGCGACCCGGACCCGATAGCGTCTCGCCGATGCCCGATGCGTGGATGAAGCGCGCGGCCCGACGCAGCCCCGAGCTTGCCGCCGCGATGCTCGCCCTTTTCGCGATCGCCGCCGTCTGGCTTCCCGCCGAGTTGCCCATGGTCGACCTGCCCGAGCACCGGGCGATCGCGGCCGAGCTGACCGGTCTCCGCGCCGATCCTCCTGACCCGGCCGTCACGCCCTTCCACGCCGAGCGTGGTCCCTCCGCCCTGTACGGCGCGAGTTACTATCGCCTCGCCGCGTGGGCCGATCGTCCCGGAGCCGTTGCGAGGCTCGAATTGAGCCTCGCGCTGATCGCCTGGGTCGCCGGTGCGCTTGCTCTTGCCCGCAGGCTGCGCGGCTCGGCGCGCCTCGCGTCCCTTGCTGCGCCGCTCTATTTCGGCCTGGCCTGGCATTGGGGATTCCTTCCCTGGCTCGTCGCCCTCCCTGCCCTTCCCTGGGTCCTCTGGGCCGCGGCGGCGCTGCGTGAGCGGCCGGCGGACGGCAAGCCGCGGTTCGGCCGATGGGCGGTCCTGCTCGGGACGCTGACCTTCGCCGCCGTCACGCACCTGGCCCTGGCCGCCGTCGCGTGGCTCGGCGTCACCGTCCTCCTGTGGCCGCGCGACCTCCGCCTTCCGGCGCTCGGCCGCTGGGCCGCTCGTACCGTGCTCGTCGCGCTTCCCGCCGCCGCTTTGGCCGCCGCCCAACTCGTCTCCGGCCGGCCCCGCGTGCCCCTCTCCGCGCGACCGACCGAATGGCCCGCGGTGCTGGAGCGCCTTCGCGGCCTGCTCGATTGGTCCGTTCCCGGACCGCATTTCTGGCTGGGCGCCCTCTTCCTCGGACTCGTCGCAGTCCTCGCGCTGGCCGAGCTGCTCGGCACGGACCCGTCCGGGGAGACCCACGGTGGAGACGCGGTGGACTCGCGCCGGCGCCTGCGGGTGTTCGCCGGCCTGCTCGGCCTCGCCTGCCTCTTCCTTCCCCGCCAGGCCGGCGATCTGCACTTCGCCGCCGAGCGGCTCGTGGTTCCCCTGCTGCTCGTCCTGTTCGCCGCCGTGGCCGGCGTCCGTGGCGTTCGCCTCCCGCGCCTCCCTCGCTCGACGCCGACCTTCGCGTGGCTTGCCGCGGTCGCGGTCGCCGCCGGCGTGCTCGTCGCCCAGCTTTCCGCCTCGATCGGGTTCTCCGCCGAGGTGGGCAACATCGACCGCATCGCGGACCTGATTCCTCGCGGCAGCCGCGTCCTCGTCCTGCCCATCGATGTGCGGAGCGACGCGATCCTGCGCGAGGTGCCGTTCCACTTGCACACGGCCTCGCGGGTCATCGAGCGGCGCGGCGGGATCATTTCGATCCCGCCGCTGGCCAACGTGGGTCTGCCGGTCGAGCCCACCGCCGCCGGGCGCCGCGCCCTCGTCGTCCCCGAGTGGGGCCAGGGCATCCTGCGCTCGCTCCTGCAGCGCCTCGCCGAATGGGACTTCGTCCTGGTCTACGCGCGCGGCGGGTTTCCCTCCGCCGCGTTGGCGCCGCTCGCGCGGCGCGTGCGCCCCGTGCTCCCTCCGGAGCACTCCGGCGGCCCGTACGCCGGCCCGTGGTACCTGATGGAGACGACGGGCCGGTGATCGCCCGCGCCGCTCAGGCGCGGGCCGGACCCTTCCGCGTGAACTCGCGGATTCGCTCCCGCGCCTCGGCGCTCGAGAGTCGCTCGGAAATCGCCCGCAGCGCCTCGGCGGCCGCTTCCGCCGGTCCACGACCGTCGACCCGCCGGAAGAACGCCTTGGCCGCCGCGAGCGCCTCCGGCGGCGAGGAGCGCAGCAGGTCGAGCTTCGCTTCTACGGCGGGGTCGAGCCGTTCGTTCGCCACGACCTCCGAGACCAGACCCCAGGCCATCGCCGTTCGCGCATCGATCCGTTCCGCGGTCAGCGCCCACTCCCGCGTCCGTCCCCATCCGATCCGTCGTGCGACATACGGGGCGATCATCGCCGGCAGCAGTCCCACGCGCACTTCCGAGAGCCGGAACGTCGCCGTTTCGGATGCCACCGCGAGGTCCGCCACGGCGGCCAGCCCGACTCCGCCCCCCGCCGCGGGCCCGTGCACGCGGGCGAGCAGCGGCACCGCGAGCGCGTCCAGCGTCGCGTAGAACCGCGAGATCGTCTCGCACTCCGGCCGCACTGCCGTCTCGCACGCGTCCGGACCCGCCATCCATTCCAGGTTTGCCCCCGCGCAGAACGCCGTCCCCTCCCCCGCCAGCACCACCGCCCTCGTCCCTTGCGGCAGATCCCCGACGACCGCCTCGATCCCCCGTATCATCTCCCCGTCGAACGCGTTCCGCCGCTCCGGGCGCTCCAGCGTCACCCACAGCACGTCCCCCCGCCGCTCCACCCTCACCCCGACTCCGTTCATTCGTCGCGCTCCTACTTCTCCCGACCCCCCACTCGTCCCGATCGCCCAACCCCCAACTCGTCCCGATCGCCCCACCGGGACCTTCCCGCACTTCCCGCACTTCCCGCACTTTCCGCACTTCCCCCCCTCCCCGCACTTCCCCCCCCGGCCGCGGCTGCGCTAGTCTACCCGCCTGATCGCCGCCGCGGAACGGTTCTTCGACCGCGACACCGCGGGCGGGAGGTCTTCGGGATGCAGCCGACACGACGCCGCAAGGACGAGCACATCGAGATTTGCCTTACTCGGCCGGTGGGATCCTCCGTGTCGACCGGTCTGGACGCCGTGCGCTTCGAGCATCTCGCGTTGCCGGAGATCGACCTCGACGACGTCGACCTCGACACCACGGTGCTCGGCCAGCGGCTGCGTGCGCCGCTCCTTCTGGGCGCGATGACGGGCGGGTCGACCCGCGCGCGGCGCATCAACGAGCGTCTCGCGCGGGCTGCCGAGCGTCTTGGTCTGGGCATGGCGCTCGGTTCGCAGCGCGCGATGATCGAGGACCCGAGGCAGACCGGTTCCTTCCGGGTGCGGGACGCGGCGCCGGAGCTGCCGCTGCTGGTGGGGAACATCGGGGCCGTGCAGCTCCGCAAGGGCGTGGCGCCGGAGACGCTGCGGCAGGCCGTCCGCGATGCCGGCGCCGACGCGCTTGCGTTCCACGTGAACCCGCTGCAGGAGGCGCTGCAACCGGAGGGCGACACCTGTTTCCGCGGCCTGGAGCGGCTGTTGCGCGAGGCCATCCCGCGGGTCGGCGTTCCGTGCATCGTGAAGGAGGTCGGCGCCGGAATTTCGCCGGCCACGGCGCGCCGGCTGGCCGCCCTCCCCTTGGCGGGCGTGGAGGCGGCCGGGGTCGGCGGGACGTCGTGGGCGCGCGTCGAGGCGCACCGCGCGGGTGGTGCACCGGCGGCGGTCGCCGGCGAGCGTTTGGCGGGCTGGGGCGTTCCGACCGCCGAGTCCATCGTCGCCTGCCGCCGAGCCTTCGGCCGTCGTCTCGTCGTCGGCTCGGGCGGGATCCGGACGGGGCGCGACGTCGCCGCCGCCATCGCGCTCGGCGCGGACGCGTGCGCTCTCGCCGGGCCGCTGCTCGGTCCCGCGCAGGACTCCGAGGCGGCGGTCGTTCGGGCGCTGGAGGCGATCCTGCTCGAGCTGCGGGTCGTGATGTTCTGCACGGGCTGCCGGCGGCCGGTGGAGCTGCGGCGCGCCGCGGCGCGGGCCGGCCGATCATGACCGGCGACTCGAGCCGGCCGGGTGGGGCGGACGTTCCGGTCGTCGAGTCCCTGCGGGGGCTGTCGCCCGCCGAGCGGCTCCGGCGCGTCGCGGCCGGGAGGGGGTTGTCGGCGGCGGAGTGTGCGGCGTTGGCCGCCGGGGGACTTGGCATCGACGACGCCGACCGTCTGATCGAGAACGTCGTCGGTCTGCACGCGCTGCCGCTGGGCGTGGCGCTCCATCTCGTCGTCAACGGCCGCCGGCGGCTGGTGCCGATGGCGATCGAGGAGCCGAGCGTGGTTGCCGGGCTCTCCAACGCCGCCAAGATGCTCGCTGCGGGCGGCGGTGTGGAGTCGACCGCTTCCGCGCCGCTGATGATCTCGCAGGTCCAGCTGATGGACGTCCCGGATCCCGAGGCCGCGGCGCGCGTGGTGCTCGACGCGCGGGTCGCGCTGCTGGCGGCGTGCGACGCCGCCGACCCTGCGCTGGTGGGTGCCGGCGGTGGTGCGCGCGACGTGCAGGTCCGGCGGCTCGATCCTGCCGGTCCCGGCGACCCGCTGGGCCCGATGCTCGTCGTGCACCTCGTTGTCGACGTGCGGGAGGCGATGGGCGCCAACGCGGTGAACACGATGGCCGAGCGCGTCGCGCCCGAGCTGGAGCGTCTGACGGGCGGTCGGGCGTGCCTGCGCATCCTCACGAACCTTGCGGATCGGCGCACCGTGGCCGCCCGCGGCCGGGTACCGTTGGGGGCGCTGGCCCGCGGCGGGTTCGCGGGCGAGGACGTCGCGCGGGGCATCGAGGCGGCGTCCGTGTTCGCGGAGCGCGATCCGTACCGGGCCGCGACGCACAACAAGGGCATTTTCAACGGCATCGACGCGTTGCTTCTGGCGACGGGCCAGGACTGGCGCGCGGTCGAGGCGGGGGGCCATGCGTTCGCCGCGCGCGGGGGCCGCTACGGACCGCTCAGCGTGTGGCGGGTGCGCGCCGGGATGCTGGAGGGCGAGCTGACGATGCCGATGGCCGTGGGTCTCATCGGGGGCGCCGTGCGCGCCCACGCGGGCGTCCGCGCCGCGCTCGGGATCCTCGGCGCGGCGGGCGCCGCGGATCTGGCCGAGGTTGCCGCGGCCGTCGGTTTGGCCCAGAACCTCGCCGCGTTGCGCGCGCTGGCCTCCGAGGGCATCCAGGCGGGGCACATGAGGCTCCACCGGAGGAAGGGATGACGGCGGGGCGCGGCCGTGCGACGGGCAAGGTGATCCTCGCCGGCGAGCATTTCGTGGTCTACGGCGCTCCGGCGATCGCGGTGCCGCTCCCGGCGGTCGCGCTGGAGGTGGAGATCCGGGGACCGGGCGGGGGTCCTGCGCCGGGCGGGCACGTCGCCGCCTGCGCGCGGATCATGCATGAGCGCTGGGGCGGGCCGGACCCGGCCGGGCTATCGATCGCCGTTCGTTCGGAGATCCCCGTAGCCGCCGGTCTCGGCTCCAGCGCGGCGCTGTCGGTGGCGCTGGCGCGCGCGTGGGCCGGGCTGGTCGGCCGCGCGGCCGGCGAGGGGGAGCTGCGCGAGGGGTCGCTGGCGTGCGAGCGTCTGGCGCACGGCGCTCCGAGCGGGATCGACACCGAGGTCGCGGTGACGGGTCGCGCGGTCCGCTTCGTGCGCGGCGAGGCGCCGCGCCCGCAGGCCGTCGCGGCGGGGATCGGCCTGGTCGTCATCGACACGGGAATGCCGGCTTCCACGCGGGAGATGGTCGAGGCCGTGGCGCGGGGGCGGGCGGAGGCTCCGGTGCGGTTCGAGCGGCTGTTGGCCGAGGCGTCGGAGCGTGCGGACGAGGTTGCGGACGCGCTTGCCGCGGGCGACGTCGCGCGGCTGGGCGGGGCGCTGGACGGTGCGCAGCCGTTGTTGGCCGCGGTCGGGGTGTCGACGCCGGAGATCGAGCGCGCGGTCGCGGCCGCGCGCGCCGCGGGGGCGGCGGGCGCGAAGCTGACCGGGAAGGGCGGGGGAGGAACGGTGATTGCGGCGTGCCGCGAGTCCGACGCGGCGGCGCTGGCGGAGCGGCTGCGCGGCGCCGGCTGGGCGGTGGTCGCGGCGGGACGGATCGCGCCCGCGGCCTGACCACCCGCCGGTGCATGGGGAGGTGGCGATGGACGTGCTGGCGGAGCTGGAGCGGTGCAAGTGCGAGCGGTGGGCCGGCGTGGAGCGGCTGATCCGCGAGACGGTCGAGGCGTGGTCGCCCGCGGGGTCGCTCCTGGTCGAGATGTGCGCCTACCATCTGGAGACGGGCGGCAAGCGCCTGCGCGCGATGATCCCGCTGCTCACGGCCGAGGCGCTGGAGTCGGATCCCGACCGGCTGGTGCCCTTCGCGGCGGCCTGCGAGATGCTGCACAACGCGACGCTGGTGCACGACGACCTCCAGGACGGCGACGCGACGCGGCGCGGCCGGCCGACGGTGTGGAAGCGCTGGTCGGAGGCCCAGGCGATCAACCTGGGCGACGCGATGTTCTACTACACGCTCGCGCTGCTGGACCGGCTGCCCCACGCGGCCGAGCAGCGCCTTGCGACGGCGGACCTGGTCCTCCGCGGCACGCTGCGGGTGATCGATGGGCAGGCGCGCGAGTTCCAGCTCAAGGACGATCCCGCGCCGACGGTCGAGAAGTACGTTGCGGTCATCGAGGGCAAGACGGCCGGCCTGTTCGAGATCCCGCTTGTCGGGGCGGCCCGTCTCGCGGGCGCGCCGGCCGCCGTGGTCGCCGCGGTCGAGGAGGCCGCGCGGCACCTCGGGGTCGTCTTCCAGATCCAGGACGACCTCCTCGATCTGTACGGCGAGAAGGGCCGCGGCATGCGCGGCAGCGACATCGCCGAGGGCAAGATCTCCGTCCTCGTCGCGCACGCCCTGGGACACTGCGCTCCCGCGGAAGCGATGCGCCTTCGCGAGCTGCTGGCCAAGCCGCGCCCGGAGACCACGGCCGCCGACGTCGACGAGGCCGACGCGCTGTTCCGCTCGTGCGGTGCCGCCCGCTACGCCGTCTCCGAGATCGAGCGGCGGGAGAAGATCGTGGCGGGGCATCCGGGGCTGCGCGCCGTTCCCCGCCTCCACGGACTCTTGACCGGGTTGGGCGAGGCCTTCCTCGAGCCGATCCGCCCGCTGGTGCGCGAGCTCGGAGGGGGGGAAGATTGAAACCACAGATGAACACAGATGGACACAGATGGGGCACAGGGTCGGGAGGGGGAAATTGAAACCACCGATGGACACCGATGGACACAGATAGGGGAAAGGGTCGGGAAGGGGGGGAAGACTGAAACCACCGATGGACACAGATGGACACAGATAAGGCACAGGGTCGGGAGGGGGGAATTGAGACCACCGAAGAGCACCGATGAACCTCGCCCGTTCCTGAAGTGGGCGGGGGGCAAGGGGCAGCTCCTGGAGCAGTACGGGCCGCTGTTTCCCCGGCGTTTCGGGCGCTACCACGAGCCGTTCGTCGGCGGCGGCGCCGTGTTCTTCCACCTCCGCCCGCCCCGCGCGACGCTTTCGGACGACAACGGCGAGCTGGTCGATTGCCTGATCGCGGTCCGCGACGACCTTCCGGCCGTGATCGATGCCCTGGGCCGACACGTTTACGACAAGGATCACTACTACGCGGTCCGGGCGCTGAGCCCTGACGAGCTACCACTCGCCGAGCGGGCGGCGCGGACGATCTACCTGAACCGGACGTGCTTCAACGGCCTGTACCGGGTCAACTCCAAGGGCGGGTTCAACGTGCCGTTCGGGCGCTACAGCAATCCCACGATCTGTGATGCCCCGAACCTGCGCGCCTGTTCTCGCGCGCTGAAGCGGGCGCGCATCGAGCGGGCGCCGTTCCCCGCCGTCCTCGACCGCGCGCGCCGCGGGGACTTCGTCTACTTCGATCCGCCCTATCACCCGCTCTCGAAGACGGCATACTTCACGGCCTACGCCAAGGGCGGCTTCCGCGAGGAAGACCAGCGGGAGCTGGCGCGCGTTTACTCCGAGCTGGACCGCCGCGGTGTCCTCGTCATGCTGTCCAACTCCGACACCCCTCTCGTCCGCGACATCTACCGCGGCTTCCGCATCGTGCGCGTCCAGGCGACCCGCGCGATCAACTCCAAGGCGGCGCGGCGCGGCGCGATCACCGAGCTGGTCGTCCTCAACTACAGGTGAGGGTCACGATGCCAGGGGTTGGGCCTGCGGCCGAACGACCCCGTCCTCGAACCGCAGGAACGCGATGCCGACGCCCATCACGTCCACCGATTCCCCCAGCATCATCGTCGGATGGCACTCGTGGTGTTTCACCACCCCCACGGCGGTCAGCTCCACGTCGCTGCCGGGGTAGATGAACACGATCCGCACCACGGCGCCCAGCTCGTACGGCGGGTCGGCATCGATGAAGATCCCCGAGTCGGAGATGTTCCGCGCCAGGTGCCGCCGGATCGCGTCTCCGCACTCGACCAGCACCGGAAACGAGAACGGACTCCTCGGCTCGCGCAGGCGAAACGGAAAAGCGGATCCAGGCATCGATCACCTCCGTGTACGTTCCTGTAGGGGATAGTACTACATGAGGGTGTGCCTGGGCCAATTCGCGCTACGGCGCCGCCTCGGGCCAGTCTTCGGCCCCGTCGCCCTGGGATCGGCCGCCGACCGGCTCCTCCACCCCGAGCGCCTTACCCAGCCGGGTCGCCAGCTCGACAGCCAGCCGCGACAGCGGCGACCACTCGTCCTCGGCGACCGGCAGGACGACGCGTACGACCAGGTCGAGGAGTCCGCGGCGGGCGAGGGTATCGACGGCCTGGGGTGCGAGCCCCTCGCGGTCCACCGCGTCCGAACCTGCCGTGTCCAGCAGCGCCTGTGCGACAAGCCGCTCCCACAGGCAGTCGGGCGTGTCCGGCAACGATGCGCACGCGCCACCTGCCTGCGCCGGTCCGACGACGAGGGTTCCGTCCGGGTCGAGCGTGGCGACGGCTTCCTGCAGCGCCGCGCCGGGTCCCAGCTCGGCCAGGGGGAACAGGCGCGAGACCGCCAGGATGACGCGCGCCAGTCGCGCGTCATCATCGACCCGTCGCCCCGCGCCCTGGCCCTCCACGGCCAGCAGCGGCTCGACCGCCCACTCGAGATCATCCCCGCCTACGTACCCGGCAATCGCCGCGACCAGCTCCGGATCGGCCTCGAGCGCGCACTGCGTGGCGAGCGTGTCGGGGGCCGGCACGTCCTCGGCGCCCGGCAGCACAAGCAGCTCGGGCAGCAGGAGCGTCCGCACGACCCACAGCGCGGTCCCGGTCTCCGCCGCGAGCCGTCGCGTCCGCTCGTCCCCTTCCCCTGCCCGGACGCAAAGCTGATCGTACGAAGCCGCCACCGCCGGCAGGTCCGACAGGTCCCAAGCTTCCTGGACGATCCACTCGACGTACCCGGTATCCACGGACGCCGGCGGCCGCGGCCGCGGCGACGGACACCCCAGTGCCAACAGGACGAACCCGCTCGCCCCGATCCTCGCGAACGCACCCCTCACCACCGGACCTCTTCCCCCCTTTGCGCTCTTTGCGTCCCTTTGCGTCCTTTGCGCCGTTGGCGCGAGATCACAACTCGTCGTCGTCGAAGGCCATGACCTCGATCTTCGCTCCGTCCCCCAGCACGTCGCGCACGGCGGCCTCGGTCTGCGGCACGGTGCACAGGAGTGCCGCCACGAAGTCGTCCGGGCGCAGGACGGCCGAGGTCGCCGCGTGTGCGCGTTCCAGCGTCACGGACTCCACCCGCCGCCGCAGCGACGGGTAGTAGTCCGGCGGGAATCCGAGCGTCTCCGTCTCGATCTTGCGTTCCACGCGATCCGCCGGGGTGTCGATGAGGAAGACCGAGGAGCCCACGAGGTATCCGCGCGCGAACGCCAGCTCCTCGGCGGTGATCCCCTCTTTCGCCAGCGTCCGCATCAGGTCCAGCTCGAGCGCCAGGCACGGTCCGACGTCCTTGATGGCGGGGAAGGTCCAGAGGTACCAGGCGTCGTCGGTGCGGCTGCGCGAGAGCCTGGAGTAGGCGCCGTAGCTCCAGCCGCGCTTGACGCGCACTTCCTGCATCATGCGGGCGGAGAACGTGCCTCCGAACGCGACCGACGAGACCAGCATGGCGTCGTGGTGTTCGCGTCCCGGCTTGGGGCCCAGGTGTCCGAGGTACATCTGCGCCTGGGTGCGTTCCGGCTTGTCGACGAGGATGGCGCGGCGGCCTCGCGGCGCGACGGGCTCGCCCGCGGGCCGCTCGACCCCGGCCTTGGCCGGCAGCGACTCCAGCGGGAGCAGGAGCAGCCGGCGGGCCTCCGTCTCGTCGATGTCGCCGGCGACGCCCAGCACCAGGGTATCCCGCGCGCAGAGCGCGCGGTGCAGTCGTACGCAGTCATCCCGTTCGATCCGTGCCAGCGAGGCGACGGTTCCCGAGGCCGGGCGGCCCAGGCGTCCGTCGCCGAACAGGGCGCGGCGGAAGGCCCGTCCTGCCAGCTCCTGGTCGTCGTCGCGTCGCGACACGGCCTCGGCCAGCAGGAGCCGTTTCGCCTGGGCGAAGTCCTCCTCGCGCATCGCCGGCTCGAGCACCAGTCCCAGGAGCAGCTTGGAGAGGGGCTCGAGGCTCTCGCGGATGACGCGCGCCCTCAGGGAGACGCGGTGCAGCCCGGCGCCCAGCTCCAGGTGCGCGCCGAGCCGTTCCACCTCGGCGTCGACCTGCGGTCGAGTCCATTTCGCCGTGCCGCAGCGCATGAGGCGCATCGTGAGCTGCGCCAGGCCTTCCCGGCCGGCGGGATCGGCTTCGGCGCCGATGTCGAAGGAGACGATGATGTCGACGAAGCCGAGTCCCGGGGCGGGTTCGTGGAGGAATCGGATGGTCATGGCGACGCCTCCGCCGCATCGACGAGCAGGACGTTGCGGGTTCGCGGCACGAGGTACTTGCGGGCGGCGGCGCTGACCGCGTCGGCGCTCACGGCGAGCAGGTCGCGTTGCCGGCGGTCGATGGCGCCGGCGTCGCCCGCGGTCACGTGGTAGAAGCCGATGCGTTCGGCCCGTCCGGCGGCGGTTTCCAGGGCGGAGCGGAAGGCCAGCAGCACCTGGTTGCGCGCGGTTTCCAGCTCCTCCGGCCGGGGCGGTGCTCCGGCCACCGCCAGGACCTCGTCATCGATCGCCGCCAGCGCTTCCTCGTGCGTCCTGCCTTCGCGCAGGTCCGCCCAGATTTCGAGGAGCGACGGGTCGCGGAACGACCCGGGGCCGCCCGAGACGTCGGCCGCGAGCTCGCCGTCGTGGACCAGACGCCGCTGGAGCCTGCCCGAGCGCCCGCCGAGCAGCACCTGCGAGAGCACGGTGAGCGCGGCGTGGTCGGGGTGTGCGATGTCGGGCGAGCGCCAGGCGACGCACGTCTTGGGCGTGGGGGTCGGCCAGGACAGCCGCTGCCGCCGTTCGCCGTCCTGCTCCGGCTCGGCCGGCACGGGGTCCGCGGGGATCGGCTGGGGCGCCATGAACGCGTGCGTCCGTCGCACCACCTCGAGCGCCTCCCGCGCCTCGACCGGGCCCGCCACGACCACGCAGCAGTTGTTGGGTGCGTAGTACGTGCGGTAGAAGCGGCGGCAGTCCTCGACGGAGAATCCCAGGATGTCGTCCATCCAGCCGATCGTCGGGTGGTGGTAGGGGTGGACGCGGAAGGCGTCCTTCCACAGGAGCTCGTTCGCGGTCCCTTCGACGCTGTTGTCGACCCGGAACCGCCGCTCGTTGGCCACGACGTCCTTCTCGCGTGCGACCTGTTCGTCCCCGAGCACCAGGCGCGCCATCCGTTCCGCCTCCAGCTCGGCCATCATGGCCAGGTGCTCGGGCAGGAACGTCTCGTGGTAGTAGGTCCAGTCGAGCCACGTGGCGGCGTTCATCGAGGCGCCGACGGCTTCGATGCGGCGGTCGAACTCGCCGCGCCGCAGGTTCTCGGTTTCGCCGAACATGAGGTGTTCGAAGAGGTGTGCGAGCCCCGTCTTCCCTTCGTGTTCGTTGCGCGACCCGACCTTGAACCAGTGGTGGAGGGCGCTGACGGGGGAGGTCTGGTCCGCGAGGATCAGGACCTCCAGTCCGTTCTCCAGGGTCTCGTGCAGGATCTCGTGCCTTCCGAGCGGGATGCTTCGCATGGTGCCCGGAGTCTGGGCACTCGGGAGGGTGGTGTCAAACTACTCGGGCAGCTGGCAGGAGAAGGTGCAGTCGAAGAGGCCCGCGGAGGCCTGGCATTCGGTGCCGCCCGAGCAGACCT
Organism: Deltaproteobacteria bacterium; assembly: GCA_016218765.1. GTDB lineage: Bacteria > Myxococcota_A > Polyangia > DRWM01 > JAAZOP01 > JAAZOP01. The sequence continues at coordinate 28,848 of JACRCZ010000068.1, forward strand.
GGCCGCAGCGCCCGCAGCTCCAGTCATCGATGCGCTCGCACTCGCCCGAGCAGCAGCGGTGCGGCGGCATCATGGGGCTCATCTGGCAGAGGGGATAGGTGACGGTCCCCGACGCGCACTGCGGCTCGGCCCCGCACAGGCACTGGCCGTCGACGCAGCCGGTCGAGCGGTCGCCGTCGCAGCTGGTGTCGCAGTGCCCGCAGTGGTCCATGTCGGTCGAGAGGTCGGCGCAGGTGCCGTCCTCGGCGTCGCAGCAGGCCTGGCCGACCGGGCAGACGGTCGGGCCGCACGAGCACTGTCCGGCGTTGCACGGCAGGCCGCCGCACGACGCGCCGCACTCGCCGCAATTCTCGGGGTCGTTCATGAGGTCGGCGCAGCCGTTGGAGCAGCAATCCTCGCCGGGGTTGCACATGTCGGCGCCGAGGCCGGTGTCGCACATGCAGGCGCCGCCGAGGCAGCGCAGCGGGGCTTCGCAGGTGTTGCCGCAGCGCCCGCAGTTGTCGTTGTTCGACATCGGATCGATGCAGTCGCCCCCGCAGCAGGTCTGCCGCGAGTCGCACTCGGGGAAGCACTCGGGGGTGAAGCAGACGCCGCTCTGGCACTCCTCGTCCAGGGCGCACTCGTTGTCGCACTCGCCGCAGTTGAACAGGTCGTCGTGCAGGTCCACGCACCCGACGATCGGGCAGCAGGTGAGGAAGACGTCGGCGCACTCCCCGCCCGGGCCGCAGAGCGCGTCCCCGCCGCCGTCGTCGCGCACCTCGCGCGGCACGTCGCGCACGCCGGTGTCGTCCGCGGCCGGCGAGCAGGCCGCGAGCAGGAGCGGGAGGGCGAGGACGAAGCGGCCCTTCGACCCCTCGACTCCGCTCGGGGCGGGCAGGCTCAGGGCAGGCCGAGCGGCGGTCGGCGGTCGACGGTCGACGGTCGAGGCGGGTTCGGCGTTCGGTCTGCTGGGATGCATGGCGGCGTTCCTCCTGCGAATCGTAGTCTACATCGGCGCCGCCGCATCCTCCAGCGCCCCCCTTCCTTCTTGCCCTTCCCCACCTCTCCCGCCGACCTCTCCACCTCCCCAACTCCGGATCCGGACAAGCCGGCGGCGGCGCCGCAAGCTGTGGGCCTGGCGCCTCAGTATTGGAAGATCGAGCCGCCGATGAACTCGCGCAGGATGGAGTTCTGGGGGACGCGGTCGGGGAAGACGGGGACGAACAGCTCGAGGAACTTGAGCAGGCGGTAGGCCTCGGCGAACGAGGGGTGGTCGGTGGGCACTTCGAGGAGGAACCGCTGGGCATAGACCTTGAGCACGGCGGTCTCGTAGAGCAGGGCGGTGTTCATCATCGCGTCCGCGGACTCCTGGAACGGGAAGATGTGCTTCTCCTCCCCCCGCCGCACGTTGGGCCAGGTCGCGATCGTCGCGGCCGCGGTGTGTCCGCGGTAGATGCGGTCGCGCACGATGCGCCGCAGGAGGCGTGCGTCCGAGGTGGAGAGGCGGTTCTGGTCGTCCAGGGAGAGCTGCGTCAGCGCGCTGACGTAGATGCGGTACTTCGACTCCGGCGGCACCGCGGCCGTGAGGCGTTCGTTCAGTCCGTGGATGCCCTCCACGATCAGCACGTCGCAGTCGGCGAGCTTCATCGCCCGCCACTTCTCGGGCTCCACGCGCCGTCCGGAGATGAAGTCGTAGCGCGGCGTCCGGACCTCCTCGCCGGCGAGCAGCCGTCGCAGGTGTTCGTTGAACAGCTCCAGGTCGACCGCCTCGAGCGCCTCGAAGTCGGGCTTTCCGTCCTCGCCCAGCGGCGTGCGCTCGCGGTCGATGTAGTAGTCGTCCACGGAGAGCGCGACGGGGTGCAGTCCGGCGACCTGGAGCTGCACGGCGAGCCGCTTGGTGAAGGTGGTCTTGCCCGAGGAGGACGGGCCTGCGACGAGGATCAGGCGCGCGCGGCCGCCGCAGCCCGCGATGCGGTCGGCGATGGTGGCGATCTTCTTCTCGTGGAACCCTTCGGCCACCGAGATCAGGTGCCGGTATTCGTTCGTGGTGCACACGCGGTTCAAGTCCCCGACGTTGGCGACGCCGAGCACGCGGTTCCAGGCCTTCGTTTCCTGGTAGATGCCCAGGAGCCCCTTCATCAGGGGCGGCGCCTGGGCGACGTCCGCCGCCGACGGGCCGCCCGCCGCGAACCCGAGGACGAATCCGTTGGCGTAGGGGTGGAGCGCGAACGGCGGCAGGTACGCGGCGCTCGGGACCACCGGCCCGTGGCGGATGTCGAGGTACCCGCCGACGTTCACGACCCGCACCGACTCGTGCCACCACGTGCGCAGGAGGGCCATGCGGTCGTGGCGGCCCTCCTTGGCGAAGCGCTCGACCGCCTCGTCCGTGTTCAGCCGCTGGACCTCGAAGCGCAGATCCTCCGCCCGCAGCCGTTCCATCTCCGCCCGCGCCCGCGCCACCAGCTCCGGGACGGGTTCGTCGGTGCCGGCCAGGTCGAAGTAGTACCAGGGGCCCAGGGTCTGCCCGGAGACGACGCGCGCCTGGGGTGCGACGCGCCGGAACGCCTCGTAGAGCAGGAGACAGGTGGAGCGGCGGACGATGCGCAGCCCTTCCGGGTCGTCCCGCGTGACGACCTGGACGACGGCGCCGTCGATGAGGGGGCGCTCGAGGGAGACGAGCCGCTGGTTGAGCAGCGCCGCGACGGGCATGCCCCGCGGGTGCGACCGCCGGCCTGTCAGCTCGGTGATCTTCGCGCCTGCCGGGAGTTGCACGCGATGTCCTTCGAAATCCACGGTGATCGATGCCAACGACGTCTCCTCTTTCCCCCTCAGTCGCCCTTCCTCACCCAGACGATCGTCCCCGGGTCGGTGTCGGTCGCGTACACGCCGTGCCACCCTTCGGGACGGAAGGGGTGCACCCAGTCGAACAGCCAGTGCGCGTCGTATCCCGGGAGGTTGACGCAGCCGTGGCTTCGCACGGCGCCGAAGCCGCGGTGCCAGAACGCTCCGTGCAGCGCGACGTTCTGCTGGAAGTACATCACGTACGGCACCTCGTCGATGGCGTACGGCTCCCCGAGCGCGAAGTCGTCCATGGGGTTGGAGATGTGCTTGGAGAGGATGCGGAACACGCCGCGCGGGGTCTCGTACCCTTCCTTGCCGGTCGAGACCAGGGTCACGAAGACGGGCACGGTGCCCTCGTACGCGGTGAGCGTCTGCTTCGTCAGATCCACGACGATCCACTTGTCCCACTGTCCCACGGCCCGGGGCGGGTCGAGTTTTTCCACCACGACCACGCCCTGCTGGCGCGAGACGTAGGTCCCGTCCGAGGTCTTCCAGAACACGCGGTCCCCGCGGGTCTCCTCGGCCACGATGGCGAACGACGCGAACTTCGGCAGCGTGCCGGTCGCCGCGATCTCGCCGCGCTCGTTCGCCGCGTAGGCGCGTGCGCTGCGGCCCGCGACGATGCCGACCGGCAGGGTCTTGGTCCCGTCGAGGACCATGCCGATGCGGTCGGAGCGGGCATCGATCCCGGCGAGCGCCTCGCCGTCGACGTAGCCGCCGTCCAGCGTGCGGTACCAGGTGCGGTTGTCCAGGTGTTCGGTCGACGCGTAGGCGACGGTGAAGCCGGACATGAGCACGCGGACGAGCAGGCGGTGGCGGGGCCCGCGCTGGAGCAGCTCGCGATCCGCGTCCGACATGCCGGCGTCCTCGACCTCGCCGTCCTCGGCCCCCGCGTCCGCGGTCCCGGTCGTGGCGACGGGCGGCTCCGTGGGCGGCGTGATCGGCGCGCCCGCGGCGCCCGGATCGAGGGGCGAGCCCTCTTCGAGGTCGCCCAGGTTGTCGACCACCGGCGGCGGCTCGGCGGCGCCCGCGTCCGGGTCCGCCGGTTCCGCGCCCGCGTCCCCGTCCGGCTCGGCGTCGGCGTCGGCCCCGGGCGGGGGCGGGAAGAGGAAGTCGGTGACTTCGGTGATCTCCTCGCGAGTCGGCGCGTGCTTGTAGACCGGCGTCCGATCCCGCCGCACCTTCGCGTAGCGGTACGGCACGGGTCCCTCAAAGTCCGGCGGGGGCGGGACGTAGAGGAACTCGGACAGCGGCGCGCCGATGAGCAGTCCGCGTCCGGCGCAGACGTAGCCGCCCTCTTCGAGCTGGAACCACTTCTGGGAATTGTCCCCGCAGTCCGGCGCGTCGACCGGGCCGCGCACGAGCACCCGGACTCCGCGCCGCAGGTAGCCGATGCGCGCCGAGTTGTAGTCCGGGCGTTCGAAGACGTTCATTTTCTCGTAGGCCGAGACGCCCGGGACCAGCGCATTGCTGCGCAGCCTGGGCTCGCCGTCCCCCGTTTCTTCCTCGCCGCCGCCGTCCCACGTCGCCTCCGCGTGCGGCAGCGGGACGGCTCCGGCCGCCGGCGGCGCCGCGTGCGGCACCCTTCCGGTGGATGCGCCGAGGTCCGGGCTGGGCTCGCACACGCCCACCAGGCCGCACGACGCCGCCGCCAGGAGCAGCACAGCCGCCGCCACCCGCCGGGGCCAGCGCCGTGCCCGATCTGTTTGCGTCCCCTGCACCCGTGGCGTCCTTGGCGCGAGCTTCGTGCCGCGCGCGCGCACGGAGTCTATCGTCGCGCCGAGAGGATGCAAGCCCGGCGCGGTTGTACTAGCATGCCGCGTCCCGGGAGGTCATGCGCCGATGCAGCCGGTCACAGCCTATGAATACTCCGTGGTTCCGGACTTGCCGGAGACGTTGCGCCCGCTCCTGCGGATCGCGCGCAACCTCTGGTGGACCTGGAATCCCGACGCGGTCGCCCTGTTCCGTCGTGTCGATCCGGAGGGCTGGGAGGCATCCCACAACCCTGTCCAGATGCTGGGGGCCCTGAAGCCGCGCCGCATCCGCGAGCTGCGCGCCGACGACGTCTTCCTCTCGCAGCTCGAGCGCGTCAACGCGCAGCTCGACGACTATCTCGCCCATCGCTCGTGGTACGAGCGCATCTACGGCGAGGAGCTGAGCTGCCGCATCGGGTACTTCTCGGCCGAGTTCGGCCTGCACGAGTGCCTGCGCATCTATGCCGGCGGCCTGGGCATCCTTGCGGGCGATCACCTGAAGAGCACGTCGGACCTCGGGCTGCCGCTGGTCGGCGTCGGTCTCCTGTACCGCGTGGGCTATCTCCGGCAGTACCTGAACCTCGACGGCTGGCAGCAGGAGGCATTTCCGGAGAACGACTTCTTCAACCTGCCCGTCGAGCCGGAGCGCCGTCCGGACGGGTCGCCGTATCGCATCCCCGTGGAGTACCCCGGACGGACGGTGCTGGCGCAGGTCTGGCGGGTCCAGGTCGGCCGGGTTCCGCTGTTCCTCCTGGACACCAACCTCGTGGAGAACAGCCCCGCGGACCGCGACATCAGCGAGCAGCTCTACGGCGGCGACACGGAGATGCGCCTCAAGCAGGAGATCCTGCTCGGCATCGGAGGCGTCCGCGCCCTGGAGGAGATGGGCCGCATGCCGTCCGTCTGCCACATGAACGAGGGGCACTCGGTGTTCCTGGCCGTCGAGCGGATCCGGCAGCTCGTGCAGGGGCGCGGGCTTTCGTTCGCCGAGGCGCGCGAGGTGGTGGCGGCGAGCAACGTGTTCACGACGCACACGCCCGTGCCGGCCGGCAACGACATCTTCCTGCCGGACATGATCCGGCGCTACTTCGAGGGCTACGTGCCGCAGCTCGGCATCGACATGGATCAGTTCCTGGACCTGGGGCGGGTCCATCCCGGCTCGCGCGACGAGCCGTTCCAGGTCACCGTGCTGGCCCTGCGGCTCTCGGGCTTCGCCAACGGCGTCTCCAAGCTCCATGGCGCCGTTTCCCGCAGTTTGTGGCGCCCCTTGTGGCCCGCGCTGCCGCCGGACGAGGTTCCGATCACGCACGTCACGAACGGCGTCCACACCCGTTCCTGGTACTCGGACGAGATCGCTCGCTTGTACGATCGCTATCTCGGGCCGAAGTGGTCCGAGGATCCCGTCGACCAGCGCGTCTGGCAGCGCGTGGATCGGATCCCGGACTCCGAGCTGTGGCGGTCGCACGAGCGTTTGCGCGAGCGGCTGGTGGCCTACGCCCGGCAGCGTCTTGCGGACCAGCTCCAGCGGCGCGGGGCGCACCGCGAGCGGATCCTCGAGGCCAAGGAGGTTCTCGATCCGGAGGCGTTGACCATCGGGTTCGCGCGACGTTTCGCGACCTACAAGCGGGCCAACCTGCTCACCCGCGACTTGGAGCGTCTCGACCGCATCCTGAACAACCCGGAGCGTCCGGTACAGATCATCATGGCGGGCAAGGCGCACCCCAAGGACACGCCCGGCAAGGAGATGATCCGGGAGATCATCCGCGTGTCCAACGACCCGCGCTTCCGGCGTCGTTTCGTGTTCCTGGAGGACTACGACATCGGCGTCGCCCGGTACCTCGTGCAGGGCGCCGACGTCTGGCTCAACACGCCGCGCCGGCCGCTCGAGGCTTCCGGCACGTCCGGGATGAAGGTCGTGATGAACGGCGGCCTGCACCTCTCCGTGCTCGACGGCTGGTGGGTCGAGGGCTACCAGGGCGACAACGGCTGGGCGATCGGCGCGGGCGAGGAGTACAAGGACACGGGCGAGCAGGACCGCATCGAGAGCCTGTTGTTGTTCGAGATGCTGGAGGACGCGGTGGCGCCGCTGTTCTACCGTCGCAGCCAGGACGGGCTGCCGCGCGACTGGATCGCGATGATGAAGGCATCGATGCGCTCGTTGTGTGCGGTGTTCAACACGAACCGCATGGTGGAGGAGTACGTCGAGAAGGCGTACTTGCCCAGCGCGATGGCGTGGAAGGCGTTGACCGACGGGGAGTACGCCCGGGCGAAGGACGTGGCCCAGTGGCGGCGGCGGGTGCACGAGCGTTGGGAGGGGGTGGCGGTGCGGGAGGTGCAGACGGAGCGTCGCGAGGAGCTGAAGGTGGGCGAGGATCTGCCGGTCCGCGTGGTTGTCGACCTGGGCGGTCTGGCGACGGAGGACGTCGCGGTCGAGCTGTACTACGGCCCGCTGGATCCCAAGCGCATCATCGTCGATGGCCGCGTGGCCGGCATGCGTCCGGCCGAGCACGCCGGCGGCGACCTCTTCCGCTACGTGGGCGCCGTCCCCCTCCTGGTCTCGGGCCGCCACGGCTTCATCGTGCGCGTCCGTCCCCACCGCGCCGGGACGTTGCGTGCGGTCGAGGCGGGGATGGTGGTGTGGGGGTAGGCGCGGTACCGAACGAGGGATGCGACGGAGGGAACAGGCAACCGGCGACCGGCGACCGGCGACCGGCGACCGGCAACGTCCAGGGGCTGTGGAAGGTCCACTTGCCGTGTCCCAACCCAGAGGCTACGCTGCATCCGGCAGGTGGTGAGACCATGGAACATCGCCACGGACGCTTCGACAGGATCACGATCGACCCGGGGAGATGCTTCGGCAAGCCGACGATTCGCGGCCTGCGCATGCCCGTCGCTTCCATCCTCGCCTATCTCGGCTCGGGAATGACCGTCGACCAGATCCTCGACGAGTGGCCCGACCTGGAACGTGACGATATCTACCAGGCGTTGGCGTACGCGGCCTGGGCGATGGAAGAGCGCTACATCCCGTTGCCCGGGCCCACGCCTCCATGAAATTCCTGCTCGACATGAACGTGCCGCGCGCGCTCTGCCGGGCGCTCGCGCCGCAGGGGCATGCGTGCCGGCACGTCCGCGACGCCGGTCTGGCACGGGCGTCCGACTCGGCCATCGTCGATGCGGCGGCGGCCAATGCCGAGGCGATCGTCACGCATGACCTGGATTTCGGACCGCTGCTCGCCCTCTCCGGACGTTCCGCGCCGTCCGTCGTCATCCTTCGGCTGCGCGATTGCAGCCCGGAGCACCTCGCCGTCCACCTTGTCCGGGCCTTGCCGGAGATCGCGCCCGCGCTGGTCCACGGCGCCATCGTCGTCCTGGAGGAGGGCTCCGTTCGGATCCGCGACCTGCCGGTCGAACCGTCGGAGTAGCGTCCGGCATCGCTCCCGCGCGCGTCGCCGAGGTTGCGTCGCGCCCCGCACCCGCCGAGAATCCCCCCATGCCCCCACCCCCCGCCCTCGACCAGGTCAAGCTGTGGAACCGGTTCCACCTGCGGCTCACCGCCATCTACGCGGTCGCGGCGTTCGTGCTCGTCGGCGCCATGAGCTGGCTGTACTACCGGAAGAGCTACGACACCCGTCTGGAGGCCCTGCAGGAGCAGCTCCTGGCCACGGCGGTCACGACGGCGCAGTTCCTCGACGCCGAGACCCTCGCCCGCCTCGACGGCCCCGAGGACGCGGGCGACCCGGCCTACCAGGACGGCGTCGCGCACCTGCGGGGCATCCTCGAGCGTTACCCGAAGCTGACATCGCTCTACGTCCTGCTGAGGACCGAGACGCCCGGGAAGCTGCATTTCGCCCTCGACTGGTCCCAGGGCGGCGTCGAGCCCTCCGCCATCGGCGACGAGTACGACGCCACCGACCTGCCCTCGATGCTTGCGGGCCTGGAACGGCCCACCGTCGAGTCGGAGCCGGTCGTCGACGAGTTCGGCGCCTCCCTTTCCGGCTACGCCCCCGTGCTCGATCGCGCCGGGCGCTCGATCGGCCTGGTCGGCGTGGACGTCGACGCCGCCGAGATCCGCGCGCTGCGCCGCGAGGCGCTCACGATCGCCCTCGTGCTCTTCGGCGTCGCGGCCCTGCTCCTCACCGCCGTCACCGCCGTGGTCGCTCGCAGCATCCGCCGCCCGCTGCGCCGGACCATCGAGGCTTCCAACGCCATCGCCCGCGGCGACCTGGGCGCCCGCCTGGACCTCGACCGCCGCGACGAGTTCGGCCTCCTTTCCGCGCACTTCAACCGGATGGCGAAGGGCCTCGAGGAGCGCGAGTTCATCCGCGAGACTTTCGGGCGCTACGTCAGCCCCGAGGTCGCCGCCACCCTCCTGGCCGACCGCGGCGCCGTGCCGCTCGGCGGCGAGGAGCGCGAGGTCACGGTCCTGTTCAGCGACCTGCGCGGCTACTCGACCATTTCCGAGAAGCTCGCGCCGGCCCAGGTGGTCGCGCTGCTCAACGGCTACCTCACCGCGATCAACGAGGTCATCGACGCCCACCAGGGCTGCGTCATCGAGTACCTGGGCGACGGCGTGCTGGCCGTGTTCGGCGCCCCGAACCGCCTCGACGGACACCCGGAGAAGGCCGTGCGCTGCGCGCTGGCCATGCGCGAGCGGCTGGAGCGCTTCAACCGCGAGGCCGAGGCCTCCGGCGTCGCGAAGGCGTGGCGCGACGCCGGGCTCCCGGAGCTCGAAGCGCGCATCGGCATCCACACCGGCCTTGTCGTCGCCGGCAGCCTTGGGAGTCCCTCGCGCATGAAGTACGGGGTGATCGGCGACAACGTGAACATCGCCGCGCGCCTCGAGGCGCTCAACAAGGGCCTCGAGACCTCGATCCTCGCCAGCGGGGACGTCGTGCGGCTGCTGCCCGAGGAATTGCGTTCCGCGGCCGCGGACCACGGTGAGCACGCCGTCAAGGGCCGCGCCCGGCCGGTCCACGTCTACTCGTTCTGAGGGGGGTTCAGCGCGGCCGCGACGACGCCGCTTCCAGCTCCGCCATGCGGGCGGAGTTTTCGGTGAAGCGCGCGGCGAGGGTGCGGACGAACATGCTCAGCCAGTGGTTGGTGCCCAGCTCCTCCTCGAAGAAGCTCCGCTCGATGACCAGGACCTCGACGTCCTCGAGCGCCTCGACGCTCGCCGTCCGCTTGCCCTGCGTCAGGAGCGCGACCTCGCCGAACACGTCGCCCTCGACCATCTCGCGCAGGACGACGCGGCGTCCGTCGACGGTGTTGTAGGCCACGCAGCGGCCCTTGAGCACGACGTAGGCGCAGTCGGCGTCCTCGCCCTCGCGGATGATCAGGGCCCCGTGGCGGAACTCCGCCCGAGGGAAGCGCCACGGCGTATGGAAGAACGACTCGACGTCGCGCGCCAGATCGGCCACGGTCTGGTACCGTTTCGCGGGATCCCGGGCGAGCGCCTTCATCGCGATGCGGCACAGCCGCGCGGGAAGCTCGAAATCCACTTCCCGGTCCGGCGGTGCCACGTCGGCCGACACCGCCCGTGCCAGCAGCTCCGTGGGTGTCCCGCCGCCGTGCGGCCGTTTCCCCGTCAGGGTTTCGTAGAGCACGCCGCCCAGCATGAAGACGTCGGTCCGCTCGTCCAGGCGGCTCGCGTCGCCGATCGCCAGCTCCGGGGCCATGTACGAGAGCGTCCCGCCGGTGACGCCCCGTCCGTTCCGCGGCGCGGAGCGCAGCCTGGCGAGGCCCCAGTCCATGACGAACACCTCGCCGAACTCGCCGACCATGATGTTGCCGGGCTTGAGGTCCAGGTGGAGCACGCCGCGGCTGTGCGCGAACGCGACGGCGTCGCAGACCTTGAGGAACACCTGGAGCTGGAGGAAGAGGCCGCGGTCCGTGCGGCGCCGCAGGTCGGCTCCGGCGAGGATCTCGCCCAGCGTCCGTCCCCGGACCAGTTTCATCGTGAAGAAGACGTCGCCCTGCGCGTCGACCCCCAGCTCGTGCACGGGGACGATGTTGGGATGATCGAGCTGCGCCGTGACCTGGGCCTCCTCGATCAGCCCTCGCACCAGCGCCTGGTCGCGGGCGACCTCCGGCCGCGGCAGCTTGATCGCCGCCACGCGCTGGAGGTTGTTGTCGCGGACCTGGCGGATGACCGCCATTCCGCCCGCCTCGCTGACCACGCCGCCGACGATCAGCCGCTCGGCCAGCGCCATCTTCGGCGTCCGGGGATTCAGCACGACCGGGGCCGGCGCGCTGATCGTCCGCGCGGTCGCCGCCGTCGTCTTGTCGGTCCCGCCGCCCTCGCCACCGCTCCGATCGCTGCCGGCCATCGATGTCCTCCCGCTACCGCTCGACCGCTCGACCGCTCGTCCGCTCGCTCGCCCCCACGCCTCCATCCACCAATCCGTCCGTTCGCCGGAAGACCAGGACGTTCTCGAACTCGGCGACCTCGCGGAACTCGGGTTTCTCCCGCATCGTGCGGATCAGCTTCTCGTCGTGCACCGCGACGTAGTTGTAGATGGGGTGCTTGGCGATCACCGCGTTGTACTGGAGGAGCGGGATGTTCCGGTCCATGATCATGTAGCCGCCGTTCAGGTGCTGTCGTTCGTCCAGGAGCAGGCCCGTGGCGTCGGGCTGCTTCCCGACCCACGACTGGGCGGCGAAGACGCCGCCCAGCCAGCGCATGGGCAGCTTTTGCGTCCCCACGAACGCGAGCACGCACACGGCGGCCAGGAGGCCCGCCACCACGGCGTGGCGCGCCGGTCCGAACCAGCGGCGTTTCTTCCATTCCCCCACGTGCCGCAGTGCGTCCGCCAGGGCGAGCATTCCCGACAGGGCCCCGACCAGCACGAACGGCCAGATCGAGAGGAGGAAGCGCTCCTCCTTGTGCTTGATCGCCGTCATGGCGGCGAAGGGGATGACCCAGGCCAGGATCATGCGTCCGTGCCGCCAGAACGCCAGGAGCATCGGCGCCAGGAGCAGCCACCGTCCCGGGCCCAGCCGCGCGACGAACGCCTCGTTCCAGTAGAACCAGCGGGGCATGATCCCGTGTTCGGCCGAGCCGTCCTTGAGCACGTTGTACTGGAAGTAGCCGATGAGCGAATGGAAGGGCCGGCCCCAGGTCGCGGCATCGACGACCCCCAGCACGGCCAGCGCCGCGCCCAGACCCACCGCCAGCCAGGCCAGCTCGCGGAAGCGCGAGCGGAAGTTGTAGTCGAGCGCCACGAGCGGGATGAAGATGACCAGCGTGTAGCGGCAGAGGAACGCCGCGCCCAGGAGGAGCCCGACGAGGAACGCCTTCCGGTCGCGCCCGAACTGCTCCGGGAAGGCCACCTGCTCGGCCCAAAGTGCGTAGGCCCACGTCGTGAACAGGAGGCCGTGCACTTCGCTCAGGGTGTGCGGCGCGAAGTAGGCGAACGGCGGGAAGGCGGCCATCGCGAACGCCGCGAGGATCCCCAGCCGCTCGTCGCCTCGCCCCACCGCGCGCCCCAGCCGGTACCCCGCCGGTACGAGCAGCAGCGTCAACAGGGCGTTGTGCAGCACGAGGGCGCTGTGCAGCGAGTAGCCGCGCAGCCCGAACGCCTCGCCCAGCTCCATCAGCCCGCCGTAGTAGCCCGGCAGGATCCAGTTGCGGACGCCGCCGTTGAACTCCCACGGCAGCCATCCGAAGCCGTGCATCCGGACGTGCGCGGGCTCCAGGTACTGCATCATCTCGTCCGGGTAGTGGATCCCCGCCTGGACGAAGAAGTAGTAGAGGCGGACGGCGAGCCCGACCGCGGTGGCGAGCAAGAGCCAGCTCCAGACGGGCAGCCCCGCCACGCGGGTTCGCGACGCCTCGCTGCGGCGCACCCGTTCCGCCGCGGCCGCCGCCCGCCACGCCCGCCAGTCGGGTCCCCACGCGGCGAACCGCTGCCGCGCCCGGTTCCACCAGGCCGAGACCAGCTCGCGCGGGGACGGGTCGGCGGTCAAGGGGTCGGCGGTCGGCCCTTCGACAGGCTCAGGGCAGGCTGGTCGACCCTTCGACAGGCTCGGGGCAGGCTGGTCGGCGGTCGGGGGGGAAGACGAATCCGCCGGCGTGTCGCCCCGAAGGTCCATGGACTTCGGCTCGTGCTGCTTCATGGCGTCGCCGGCCTTCCCCACACGGACACCTCGTACAGGCGGACGACGTCGGCCGACTTGCCGACGCGCTCGACCTGGAACTCGATCCGCACGCGGTCGGTCGCGGGGCAGTCCAGCGGGAGCTTCGGCTGCGCGTCGGTGTTGCCGTGCACGACGTGCTCCCGCACGACGGTCCCGCCGTCGCGCTCGTCCCGCAGGCAGCGCACGCGGAACTCGCGGTTCGTGAAGCTCTTGTCTTCGAACGCGCCGGCCAGGACCAGAGCGAGCTCATCCAGGTCCGCGCGCACGGCGAGCTTGATCTCGAGCCACGGTGCGCGGTCCTTCTGCACGGTGGCCCACTTCTCGGTCTTCTCCGGCTTGACCAGCTCGTCGATCGCGTACAGCGGATGGTGGCTGTGGAACCAGTCGTAGCTGCTCACGCGCAGCACGGCCCCGGCCGACAGTGCCGCGAAGTTGGCCCGCACTCCCGGCGCCGGCGCGGGAGCGGCGTACCGCGGCGTCTCGGGGGTGGGCCGGCGGCTCGCGAAGACGGCGGTCGCCGCCCCGACCACGGCCAGGTACAGCCCCAGGAGCGGCCAGCCGGCCCGTCCGAGCCTGGACCAACGAAGCCTCACGCGATTCCCCTCTCCTCGCCGATCGTGCGCCGAACCCTGCTCCCCTGCCCTTCCCCCTTTTGCGTCCTTTGCGGTTCCTTGCGTCCTTGGCGCGAAATCCGGATCGCAGTCTACCCCGCGGTCTCCGTCTCCGTCGCCGGGGATGCCTCGGCGGCTTTGACCTCCGCCGTCGCCGTGTCCTCCGCCGGCGCGCTCGCGTCCACCGCGGCCTTGGCCGGATGCCGCAGGATCCGCCACGCCCAGAACGCGGTGACGATGTAGAGCGCGGCGACGGCGATCCCGAGGGCGCGATAGCCCACGGCGAGGGACGTGTATTCCAGGCTGCCGCCGATCATGGTTCCGACGAGGTTCCAGCCGAACGCGGCGTCGCTTTTCGGCGTGTCCTTGAAGAGGTACCCGAAGACCAGGTTGGCGAAGAAGATGGGGGAGAACAGGACGAGCGACGCGACGGTGTAGCGGACGGGGAAGCTGGCGATGCCCAGCAGGGTGTCGAGCGGCAGCGCGATGTGCACGGCCAGGGAGCCCAGGAGGAGGGCGAAGAGCCACAGCGGCGAGCGGATGCGCAGCCGGGAGACGAGGAGGTTGGCGAGCAGCACGGAGGTGAGGATGGCGGCGAAGACCAGCGAGTTGACGAGCCAGGTGGCGCCGAAGAGCAGGGAGAACTGGATGATGCTCTTGGTTTCCAGGAGGAGGAACGCGGCGCCCATGAGGAGGAACGGCCCGTTGGACCGCAGGTTGCGGCGCGTCGCGTGTCCGCTGGCGAAGACGGCGGCGACGCCGCCGAGGACGAAGAGGCCCATGACCCAGAGGTAGAAGGTCGGCAGCTTCGGCGACTGCATGTAGAGGAACGGCCAGTCGTCGGTCGCGGGGGCGTACGACGCGGCGCCCGGCAGCGGGTCCCCGTGCACGGTCGGGCCGATGGCCAGCGCGCAAAGCTTGCCGCCGTCCTCTTCGCTGTAGCAGCGCACGAGCGGCGCGTGTCCGAACACCCTGCCCAGCATCCCGGCCAGTTTCTCCACGAGCCAGGTCTTGCGGTAGTAGTTGTAGAGGACGACGACGCCGTCGGGCGCGAGCAGCCGCGAGGCCTGCTGGAACGACTCGACGGTGAAGAGGAAGCTCTCGAGGCGGATGTTGGAGAGGTTCGAGAACGAGGCGAGCGAGTCGGGCAGGGCGAAGATGACGAGGTCGTAGGGTCCGGAGGCGCGCTGCATGAAGGCGCGACCATCGGTCACGTGGGCGGTCACGCGCGGGTCGGCGTACGGCCGGACCGGATGGAAGCGCCGGCCGGCGGCGAGGATTTGCGGGTCGATCTCGACGGCATCGACGTGTTCGACCCCGTAGTGCAGGGCGTACGAGACGTCGGTCCCGCCGCCCGAGCCGATGACGAGTGCGCGGCGGAACGGCGCGCCGTCGCCGCGCAGCTTGACGACCTCGCGGTACGGGTAGTCGTACACCGGCTCCTTGTGGCCGACGGGGACCATGGTCTGGTGTCCGATGCCGTTGGCGCGGAGGAGGTACGACTGGTCGCCCTGGCGCAGGACGTCGATGCGCTGGTAGGGCGACCACCGGCTGTAGTCGGTGGGCGAGGTGACGTAGACGAGCATCACGAGGCCCAGGCCCATGAGGATCGCGTCGAACACGGTCCGGCGCGAGGAGAGCACGGCGACGGCGAGGGAGGCGACGATGAACCACTGGACGGGGCCGCCGCCCAGGTACGAGTGGGTCGTGAAGGCGACGATGCCGCAGAGGCTTCCTGCGATGTCGATGGAGTAGGCGGTGAGCGGCTTGTAGTGCGGGAAGCAGCGTCCCGTCTCCTGGGCGATGCTCGCGAACAGCAGCGTGGAGAGGGCGAAGATGACGACGAGGCAGAGGGCGAGCGGGATTCTCGCCTTGCTGCCGGCGAAGCCGAAGAAGAGCTGTCCGGAATCCTCGCGCAGCGCGGAGGCGTCGATGCGTGTCACGATGACGAAGGCGATCAGGAGGAGCAGGACGAGCGGCAGGTGGTCGAAGAGCTTGATCGTCTTGCCGGCGAGGAGGAAGCCCAGGCCGATCCCGAGGAACGCGGACATGAGGACGAAGTTCGAGAAGTAGCCGAGGTAGAGCACCTCGGCCGCGGTGAAGCGGATGAGCCCCAGCTCGAGGTACAGCGTGAGGAAAACGAGCAGGAAGAGGCGGACCCCGGGCGCGTTCTTCTTCAGGAACTCCAGCATCGTCTCCACCCCGCGCCGCCCCGCCCCGACGCGGCGGCGCGCAGGTTACCTCCCCCCGCGCCCCCCGTCCAGCGGACCTTGCCGCCGCCGGCTGCGTGGTCTAGATTCCCTGCCTGCCGGAGGCGCCCGTTCCGCAAGTGCCGATCGCCATCGCCAAGAGACTCTGGGACTTCCTCTGGCGGAACCGCTGGCTCGTCCTCAGTCTGCTCGCCGTCGTCGCCTTCTTCACGCCGCTGTTGATGCGCTGGTCGATGTGCGGCCAAACGGACTGGGGTTATTTCCATTTCCTGGACGAGGTTGCGCGCCGGACGGTGCTGGATTTCGGCGAGGCGCCCGAGTGGAACCCGTACTATTGCGGCGGGAACGTGCTGGCGGCCAACACCCAGGCGCACGTCTGGTCGCCGTGGTTCGTTTTCCCGCTGATCTTCGGCCCCGCGGCCGGGATCAAGATCTCGGTCCTGCTGCACGGTCTCATCGGCGCGGCGGGGATGTGGATGCTGCTTGGCGCGACGGGGATCCGCGGTCCCGGGCGGTTCCTGGGCACGGTTCTCTTCGCGTGCGCGGGTTTTTTCGGCCACCAGATCGCGGCCGGCCACGTCTGGGCCCTGCCGTTCTACTACCTGCCCTTCGTGGTGCTCTTCCTGCTGCGCGGCTGCCACGAGCTGCGCTGGTCGGCGCTCGCGGGCGCGTTCTGGGGACTGATGGCCATGGAGGGCGGCGTCTATCCCGCCCCCTACACGGGCGTGCTCGTCGGCGCCGTTCTTCTCGCGATGGTCCTGGGCTGGACGCCGCTGGAAGGGCGCCCGCGCGCGCGTTGGTGGAGGGTGTTCGCGGCCGGCGGGATCTGCCTCGTCGCGTTCTTCCTCTTCGCGGCCGCGAAGCTGCTCCCCGACCTGTACCACATGGTGGCGGTGCCGCGGGAAGCCCCTGAATACCCGCGCATGGCGCTGGGCACCCTCCTTGATTCGTTCACGTGGCGCAACGTCACCGGCACGTGGGACAAGCCCTCGCACCACGACTGGGGGTTCTGGGGCGAGTACTCCACGTACGTCGGCTGGGCCGGTCTGGCGCTGTGTGCCGGCGCGGTCGTGTTGCGTTTCCGGCACGTGCGCGTGCTGCTCGTCATGCTGGCGCTCAGCCTCAGTCTGACGATGGGCGCGCTCGGCCCCGGCACGCCGTGGGACCTTCTCCACCGCCTTCCCGTCTTCGAGAACCTGCGCGTGCCGTCGCGTTTCCTCGCCTTCGCCGCGCTGATCCTCGCCTGGTTCGCCGCGATCGCGGTGTCCGAGGGAGAGAAGTGGCTTCGCGCGCACGTGGGCCGGGGCGATCCACCCGGCGCGCGCCCCGGGGGCCGCACCCGGCTCGGCGCGCTCCTGGGCGGCAGCCGTGCGAGGTGGGTGGCCGTCGCCATTCCCGCGGTCGTCGCGGTGGGCCTTGCCGCCGACACGACCAGCTTCAACGCGCATGCGTTCTACATGGCCTTCTCCGACCGTCCGCTGGACCCCGACCGGCCGCCGGCGCCGATGGAGCAGATTCGCGGCAGCTTCCGCCGCATGGGCGACCACGTGGCGGCCAACCACGGCACGATGCGTTGCCAGGAGATCAACTCCGTCCCGCGTTCGAGGCGGGTCGGCGAGCAGGGCCGGGAGTACGGGATCCTGGAGCCCGCGAGCGGCACGGTGCATCTCATCGACTGGTCGCCCAACGAGATCAACCTCGACGTCGAGCTGTCCGAGCCCGCGACGGTGTGGGTCAACCAGAACTACTACCGCGGCTGGTCCTCCGACATGGGCAAGGTCGAGCCGCTCGACAACCAGCTCACGGTGAGGCTCCCGGCGGGCCGCCACCGCGTGCGCCTGTTCTACCGCGCGCCGGGGCTTCGGGCCGGTTTGCTCCTTACGGGTCTCGGCGTCGTCCTGCTCGCCGGGTGGTTCATCGGTGATCGGCGGTGGAGGAAGGAGAAGTTTTCGGTCGTCGGTTCTCCGTCTTCCGATCCGGATCCCGGACCCGGCTTCCTCCCGACCGCCGACCGCCGGACGCCGACCGCCGGTCTCCGTCGCCTCCTGCGGTACCTGCCCAACGCCGGTTTCGCTCTTGCGGCGCTTGCCGTCTTCGTCGTCCCGATCCTCGTCGCGGAGCCCGGGGATCCCGTGTGGCAGCCGCAGGTGCGCGAGTACGTCCGTCCGCGGCTGCAGCCGGGCGACGTGGTTCTCTTCACCCCGATCTGGCCGAGCGCCGCGCTCGGCGAGCTGCGCGACGCGTATCGTCTCGCGCACAACGCCGTGGTGGAGCTGGGCGGCGATGGCTGGGAGCGCCTGTGGCTGGTCTACTGCCGGCGTGACGGCGACAAGAACCGGCTGAAGAACCTCCGCGAGCGTTTCGTCGAGCTGGACCGCCGCGATGTCGGGCACTACACGGTGTATCTCTTCGGGCCGAAGCCGGAAGCCCCGCCGTAAGAGCCCGCCCGATCAGTCGGTCCACAGAGGGACCTTGGTCCCGTCGGTCAGGATCAGCATCAGCTCGGTCGACGCTTCGGCGAGCGACAGTCCTGCGCCGGCGCCGTCGGCGTAGCTGGCGGTGTCGACCAGGATCTCCATGTTCGTCAGGTCCGCGATGCAGGCCGTCACCTGGGCGGCGCCGACCTCGTCCCGGCACGGGTTCTCGTCCGGGAAGAGCACGTACACGTCGGCGGTCACGTGGTCCGCCGCGCCGTCGTACGTCCAGTGGTCGGTCGAGGGCGACACGGGGGTGTAGACGCAGTACACGAGCGCCGACGCTTCGGGGTTGATCCACGCGTGGGACGCGCCGCCGTACTCCCAGGCCAGCGACGGGATCACGGGCCTCTGGTCGGCGCCGCACAACGCCAGCAGTCGTGCCGCCTCGGGATCCGCCGCCACCTCCGCCGGCGTGAGCCTGTTGATGTCCCCCTCGCTGCCGGGATGCGCCGCGTCGTACTCCGCGACCCACCCCGCCACCTCGTCGTACGTCGGCGTTCCCGAGGTGCACCCCGAGCACGCGCACGACTCTTCGCACCGGTCCATGCCCGGCGTCGACGTCCCGGCACAGCTCGCCGTGCACGAGCCGCTCCCGCAGAACATCATCATCCCCATGCACGACTCGCCGTCGGACCCGCACTCCACCGCGCAGGACGCGTCGCCGCAGTGGAGCGCCAGGTCGCCGCAGCCGTCGCGTCCGTCGCAGGTCAGCGAGCAGGCGTGGTCCGGCGGGCAGTTGACGACGCCGGTGTCGCACGCATCCACGCCGGTGCACGTCACCGCGCACGCGTACTCCGGCGGGCAGTCGATGACCTGGCCGTCGCACGCCGCGTCGCTTCCGCAGTCGATGTTGCAGACGTTGCCCGCGCCGCAGCCGCCGGAGCAGGCGGCGGGACAGGACGCCGCGCCCGGCGGCTCCGGATCCGCGGGACAGCCGCCGTCCCCGGGGACGTCGGCATCCGCGCCGGATTCCGTATCGCCCGACACGTCCGCGGCTTCGCCCCCGTCGTCCTGCGTCGTGTCGCCGCCGCCGTCCCCGCAAGCCCAGGCGGTGGCGGCCCACACCGCCCACGCCGCGAGCCCGACCCGCCTCATCGTCCGCGTTGCGCTCATGAGCACTCCTTCGCGGGCGTCTGCGACGCCCGGCCGTCCCGTCAGGGAGCGATGCGGGACACCAGCTCGAGGCGCCCGCCGGTGTTCAGGTTGATTTCCAGCGCGACGCCGATCCCGGGGCAGTAGTACTTGTCCTCGTTGAGGGCGGGCTCCAGGCGCGTGGAGTCGTGCGTCCGCAGGCAGTGCAGGTAGCTGCCCGCCGGCACGGTCACCGGCTCGTCGGTCGCGATGACCTCGGCCTCGTCCTCCGCCTCGCACGGCAGGTATTCCTGCCGGTAGGAATCGCCGACCGCCGGCGAGGCTTTCATGATGATCCCCGCCTTCGCGCCGTCGACTCCTGCCTGCCACGAGCCTTCCGTCGAGACCACGACGCCGTCCTCGTACTCCTTGGTGTCCTCGCCCATGTACCAGACGTTGCCGTCGCGGTCCTGGGCGTACCAGTCGAACGTGTCCTCGGTGACCTCTCCGGCGACGGTGACGGTGTCCCGCACGACGATGCAGGTGACGCCCTGCACCAGTTTCGTCTCGTTGGTGACCGCGACCACGATCGTCTCGTCGCCCGCCTCGTAGGTGTACGTCGTTCCGGGCACGAGGGGGTAGAGCGGGTTGTCCACGACGGCCACGAAGTTCGCCGGATCGATGACCGGCTGGTAGGTCGTGTCGATGACGGGACAGGTCGCCTCGTCCCCGCCGCCGCAGGATCCCGTGCCCATCACGAGCGCCAGCACCAACGCCTTCTTGACCATGTGCGAATCCCTCCGCTTGCAGCCTCGTTGCCCGCCGGCGCCTTCCTTCGCTGCCCGGCGCCCGGAAGGTGGATTGTAGGACGAATCTCCCGGCGAGCAACCGTCGGTCAAGGAAGACTAGCGTCCGAACGGGTTCTCCTCCCGCGGAGCGGGAGGAGGAGGGGGTGGAGGGGGTGGGGGTGGCGGCGGCGGGGGTGGCGGGAAGCTCCCGTCCGGCGGGGGCGACGGCCGCTTGAAGCAGTAGGTGCCCTCGTGCGTGATCGCCACCAGCTCCCAGCCCTGTTCGCCGGCCTCGTTGAGCAGGTCCGACGAGCCACCGAAGCTGGGACTGACGCACATGTGCTCCCAGTTCGGATACGGCGCCCCCTCCGGCCGCTCCGGGATGCTGTTCGTAGCGGCGCCCGCCCCCCGCACCGAGGCGCACCCCGTTGCCGCCAGCCCCAGGATCAACGCCAGCCTCGCCGCGCGCATCTCATTCCTCCATCTCCCCCGCCCTAGCGTTGCTGCCCCAGCTCCCGCCGCAACCGCCCGGTGGCGCCGTCGCACTCCTCGCGCGCCTGCTCGACGTGTTCGATGGCGGTTTCGGCCTCGCCGCACATCTTCTGCGCCTCGGCGATGCGGACGAGCATCGCGACGTCGTCGAGCTGGACTTCGTGGACGCCGGCTTCGATGGCGTCGGTGAGGTCGCTGCAGCGCTTGTTGGCGGACTGCAGGCGGATGATCGCCTCGTACTGGGCGACGCACGCGGCGCGGGCCGCCGCGACGCGCGGGTCGCGGAGCCGGAGGCTGCGCAACGGTCCGAGGTCGGCGTCGGTCAGCACGGGGTGTGCGACGCGGTCGGAGGTGTCGGAGAGGACGCGTTCCAGGCGGCGCAGCTCGTCGGCGGCGTCGCCGCCGGTCTCGCTCGACGATTTGCAGGAGCCGGCGACCAGGGACGTCGCCACAGCGAGCGCCGCGGCGAGGGGCTGGGGGCGCACGCTACCCCAGCTTCTTGGCCAGCGCCTGTGCCGCTTCGGCGGTTTCCAGGACCATCGACCGCAGCTGATCCGACTGGCCGCGGCCCAGCGCTTCGCGCAGCTCGCCCAGCCGTCGGACCAGGTCTCCGAGGCCCGAGCGAGCCTCGGCCAGCTTCGCGGCGTCGCCTCCCGCGCCGCCGTCGCGTCCGTAGACCTGCTGGAGGAGGCGGCGTCGTTCGAGGGCCCGGTTGACCTTCTGGGTGACGAGGTCCAGGTCGAGGACGGGTTTGATGAGGTAGTCGAAGGCCCCGCCGCGCAGGGCTTCGATGGCCGACTCCAGCGACGGGTAGCCGGTGAGGATGATGAACTCGGTTTCCGGGTGTTTCTTCTTCTGGTCGCGGAGGAGATCGATGCCCGAGCCGTCGGGGAGGTTCTTGTCGATCACGGCGAGATCGAACGCGGTGGTCTCGAACGCCTTCTCCGCCTCGGCCGCCGACCCGGCACCGTAGGCCGCATGGCCGTCCCCTTCGAGCACCGTGAGGATGAGCGATCGGATCGCCTCCTCGTCGTCCACGAACAGGATCTTGGCCTTTTCCGACATCGTTCCCTTCCCCGCGCCCCCGGGGCGCTGCGTTCAAGGTAGCAGGACGCTTCCTCGACGGTCAAGGACCGCCCTAGTCCCTGTGCCGTCTCGCCTGCTGTTCCTGCCAGTCGTGGTAGCCCGAGAGGCGGCGGGGATCGTCGTGATCCTCGTCGTACTCCTCGTCGACCTGTCGCGCCAGGTCGCGGTCGACCTCGTAGTAGCAGCTCGGCTGTCCCGGGCCCGAGACGTCGCGCCAGAAGAACGACGCGTTGCGGACGTCGACGTGCACGAAGCCTGCGACGGGGTAGGAGCCGACGCCGACCTTGCCGTATTCGCGGACGTAGTCGACGACGCGCTGGTTGGCGACGCCGGGGACGATGATGTCCGCGGCGCGTCCCTGCCAGTGGGGGCTTGTGGACGATTCGCCGCGGTCGTCGCGCCAGCCGGAGATGATCACGATCTCCTTGACGTCGAACTTGATGGCGACGAAGTACAGGATGGTGATCAGCCGGTCGCGGATGGCGTGGCCGTCGCCCGAGCCCCCGTCGTTCCAGATCGAGCGGATCTCGCTCGCCGCGTCGTCCGTGACCTCGCCGTCGTCGTCGAACAGGACGAGCTTCTCGCTGCGGTTGGTGTGGATGTTGCGGAAGGTGACCTCGCGGAAGCCGCGGACCCAGCGGTGCCGTTTGAGCGCCCGCGGCTCGCGCCAGTCGCGGAGGCGGGCGCGGTAGTCCGCGTCCGCGGTGCCTTCCTCGCAGTCCTCGGGGCCATCGACATGGCCGGTGCGGCTTTCGCCTTCCTGTCCGTCGCCGTCGTCCTCGTCGTCGTCGCCGAGCGCGGGTGGGGGGAAGGCGAACAGGGTGGCGACGAGGACCGCCGAGAAGATCAGCGCCGCCTGGCGCCGCCGGTCGCTCCCCCCGCTCGTGCCGGCGGGGTTCACGGTGGCGCGGCCTCCGCCCCGGCCTGAGCCCCCGCCTCGGGACTGGCGACGATCCCCTGCCGGACGAGTCCCACGTCCTGTCCGATGCTCATCACCTTGACCACGTCCCCGTGGGGCACCCGCTCGTCGGCCTGGATCAGCAGCACGGTACGCGGGTCCTCCGCATAGCGGCGGGCAAGGACGGCCTTGAGCTCCGTTTCATTCACGACCTGCTCGTCGACGCGGAAGCGGTCGGGCCGGCCTTCGCGCAGCACGTAGACGGTGACGGCGCCCTTGGGCTGGACCTTGGGCCGTGCGGAGGCCTTGGGCAGGTTGATGTCGAGGATGGGGTTGCGCACGAACGAGGCGGCGAGCATGAAGAAGATGAGGAGCTGGAAGACGATATCGACGAGGGGCGCGATATCGATGGTCACACCGCGGCCGTTCTTGGCGTCGGCGGGGCGGGTGAAGCGCATCGTTGTCCCCTACTCCGCCTTCGCGGGAGCGACGGTGATGCCCTTGATGCGGTCCAGCACGCGGGTGGCGCCGACTTCCATCTCGAGGACCAGGCGGTTGGAGCGGCTGAGCAGGTAGCGGTGCGCGATCAGCACGGGGATGCCGATGATCAGCCCGGCGGCGGTGGTGATCAGCGCTTCCCAGATGCCGGCCGCGAGCTGCCCGGGGTCCACCGCGCCGTGTTCGCTCGTGGCCACCACCTGCTGGAAGACCTTGATCATTCCCGTGACGGTGCCCAGGAGGCCGAGCAGCGGCTCGAGCTGCGCGATCGTGCCCACCGCCTCGACGTAGCGTTCCAGCTTCACGCCTTCGTGCCGCCCGCGATCCTCCAGCCGCTGCTGGATCAGCTCCCGCGGCTCGTCCCGGTGCGTCACCGCCGTCTCCAGCACGCGGCCCAGGGGCGACGGGCGATCCTTGCAGGCGGCCAGCGCGTCGTCGGGTTTCCCGTCGGCGAGGTGCTGGTCGACCTTGTCGACCAGGCCCGGGGGCAGGACGGCGTTGCGCTGCAACGACCACAGTCGTTCCAGGAAGATGGCGAGGGCGATGATCGATCCGAGACCGATCGGGATCATCACGGGTCCGCCCAGCGCCAGGAATTCGTAGATCTCGCCCATTCGTGCTCCTCGTCGGAATCGGGAGACTCCGGCCACCCGACCCCCGGTGTCAAGGGTCCGTCAGCGCCGGAGCAGAACGTACACGGCGCCCGTGCCGCCGTCCACCGGCCGTGCGGACGTGAACGCGAGGACCTGCTGTCCTATTCCCCCGCGGCTGAGCCATTCCTTCATGCGTTCGCGCAGGACCGGGATGCCGTCCCTGGAGCCGAGCCCGCGGCCGTGCACGACCAGCACGCACCGGCGGCCTTCCCGGCGGCTCGTTTCGATGAACGCCCGCAGGGCGGCCTTCGCCTCGTGCCGGTCCAGCCCGTGCAGGTCGAGGTGCGCCTCGACGGCGTACTGTCCCTTGCGCAGGCGCTGGACGAGTCGCACGTCCAGGCCGTGGACGCGGCCCTCGATGTACTCGGCGGTGTCGGAGAGATCGAACGGGAGGTCGCCCACGACCATCGCGGAGAGGAACCGTTCCGCGGTCGCCAGCTCGTCCTCCGGCGGCGGCGCGGGCACGCCGGGGCGGTCGGGCGGGGGGTCGCGTTCGAGCGGGGCGACGTCGGCGATGGCGGCCGAGAAAAGCTCGGCGTCCGGGAGGGGACGTTCTTCGTTCTTCGTTCTTCGCTTTTCGTTCCGGACACCGGACGGGTCCGGCCCCGCCGCAGGGGATGGCGCGCCGCCGGCCGCTGCGGGTTTCTTTTCCGGTGCCGGCAGCTTGTCGCGCAGGTCGCGGAAGGGGCGGTAGACGCCGGGGACGGGCGCGGGTGGGCCGGCCGTTTCGGCGTCGGCGCGCCGCTTCTTGCGTTTCACGTTCCGGCTCCGGCCGCGGCCGCGGCGCGAGCCAGCGTGTCCGTCCACTCCCGCTCGACACCGCCGGCCAGCATGAGCCGGACGAAGGCCGAGATCACCAGCGTGTGTTCGATTTCGCCGCGGGCGATCAGGCCCGGCACGGCGGCGAGCGGCACGGGTTCGAGCTCGATGTCTTCCATCGGTTCCAGGGCCATGGCCCCCGACTTGACGGCGCCGCGCGCCAGGAAGGTGTGGCAGCGGTTGCTCTGGATCGCCGGGTTCGGCTGGACGGAGCCCAGGGGCGTCCAGTCCACGGCGCTGTAGCCTGTTTCCTCGCGGAGCTCGCGCTGTGCGGCATCCAGCGGCGACTCGCCGGGTTCGACGAGGCCGCCGGGGATCTCGAGGGTGACCTGGCGCGCGCCGGCGCGGAACTGCCGGATGAGGATCACCTGCCCGTCTTCCGTCACGGGGATCACGTTGGTCCAGTCCGTGAACCGCATCTCATAGAAATCGTGGACCTTCCCGGTGCGGGGCGATCGCGCCCGCAGCCGCACCAGTCCGCCGATGCGGAACGACAGCATCTCGCGTTCCTCCTCGATCGGCCACGGAACCACCATTCGAAAGCTCCTCCTACGCCTGCCCCCGCCGCCCCCCCCACCGCTCCACCCCTCTACCGCTCCACCGCTCTACTCCTTATACTGCGCCCGCCATGACCATAGAAGTAACTCCCATCGTGACCGGGCCGTTCGTGGAGAACTCCTTCCTGGTCCACGATCCGAAGACGCTCGACGCGGTGATCATCGATCCCGGCGACGACCCGGGGCGCATCGTGCGCACGGTCGAGCAGGTCGGCGCCAGGCCGCTGGCGGTGCTGCTCACGCACGGGCACATCGATCACGTCGGCGCGGTCGGGCGCATGCTGGAGAAGTTCGAGGTGCCGCTGTTGTGCCACGAGGCGGACCAGCCGTGGCTGGACGGGATCGAGAAGCAGGCGCAGATGTTCGGTCTGGAGGTGGGGAAGGTGCCGCGGCCGACGCGCTACGTGAAGGACGGCGACGAGCTGGTCTTCGGCTCGCTGGTCTTCAAGGTCATCCACACGCCCGGGCATTCCGCCGGGGGCGTCTGCTACCTGATCGGCCGGACGCTCTTTGCCGGGGACTCCATCTTCCAGGGTTCGATCGGCCGCACGGACTTCCCGGACGGCTCGTACGACCAGCTCATCCAGTCGATCGAGACGCGCATCATCCCGCTGGGGGACGACGTGACGATCTACTCCGGCCACGGTCCCGAGACGACGGTGGGTCGGGAGCGGCGGAGCAACCCGTTCCTGGGGTAGGGAGGGGGTCGTTGACCTCCGCTCGTCACGCGCCTACCCTCCTCCGGCGAAGGGGATGAGGGCCATGCGCGCAAGGGCGATCGCGTACGTGGAGCGGAACGGGGGGCGGGTCGCGACGTGGGTGGGAAGCTCGCCGGCGCGGCTCCTCGTGCTGCTCGCGGCCGGCGTCGTGGTGCTCGATACCGCGCTTGCCGCGGCGCGTCCTGGCGGCGGGCAGAACTACTCCGGCGGGAGCGGCGACAGCGGGGGAGGAGGAGGCGGAGGGTTCGCGGTCGTCATCCACCTCGCCGTCTATCTGCTGCGCCTGTGCATCGATTACCCTGCGGTCGGCCTGCCTATCGTCGGCGTGCTCATCGTCGGCTACACGGTCTACCACTACACGAACCCCAACCATCGGACGCGCGCGGCGGTGCAGGATCTCGAGGAGTCGGTCATGGCGACGGCGCAGCGGGATCTGGGTGTCCTGCGCGACCGCGATCCGAACATGAACGAGCAGGCGTTCCTGCAGGACGCCGGCAAGACCGTGCTCGCGGTGCAGCAGGCCTGGTGTGCCGGGGACATGCGCCCGGTGCGGCGGCTGCTTTCGGACGGCGTCTACAACCGTTTCACGGCGCTTTTGGCGATGAACGCCGCTCGGGGCTTCCGCAACGGGATGGCCGAGTCGACGATCGAGGCGCCGGTGGTGGCGGCGGTGGAGCGCGACTCGTTCTTCGACACGGTGCACGTGCGGGTTGCCGGCAAGGCGCGGGATGCCGACGTGCCGCTCACGGCCACGCCGGAGCAGGCGCAGAAGCTCCTGCGCAAGGCGCGGCTGGAGAAGTACTTCGAGGTGTGGTCGTTCCTGCGGCGTCCCGGCGCGCAGACCAAGGCCGGGCAGACGGTGATCGAGGGGCGGTGTCCGAACTGCGGCGCCGACCAGCCTGTGGGGGACGTGGTGGAGTGTCCGTTCTGCCACGCGCTGGTGAATTCCGGCGAGTTCGGCTGGGTGCTGGCCGAGATCACGCAGGCGTCCGAGTGGCGAGCCGGCTCGGTCGGGTCGCAGGTCGACGGGTTGGACGAGTACTGGGCGGTGGACCCCAACTTCAACCGGCAGCAGGTCGAGGATCGGGCTTCGTTCCTGTTCTGGAAGTGGGTCGAGGCGCGGGTCACGCGGCAGCCCGCGGCGGTGCGCAAGCTGTCGAGCCGGCGGCTTTCGGACTACGTGGCATCCGAGGCGGCCTCGGGCGGCATCGGCGGGGGCCAGACGACGATGGAGCGCGTGGCGGTGGGGGCCGCGGATCTCGTCGGGGTGGAGGCTGGCGAGTCCGGCGGGCAGGACCGCGCGTACGTGCGCATCCGCTGGTCGGCCGCCTACGCCAGGAAGGCGCAGCCGGTGCCGGCGACGAACGTGCTGGTGCTCGTCCGCGAGGCGGGGGTCGCGACGAAGGTCGGTCTTTCCGGCGACCGCTGCAAGAACTGCGGTGCGCCCGTGGTCACCGCGACCGATTCGCCGCAGTGCGATTTCTGCGGGGCGGAGCTGGGGGCGGGCAAGCAGGACTGGGTGCTGGACGAGGTCGCGGCGCCGACGGCGGTCGTCATGCGGCGTCGCAGGGTTTCGCGGGTTGCGCCCGCGCCGCAGGCCGGCGCCTTCGCGCCCGTGATGATGGCCCCGCTCTACATGCCCGCGATGCCGATGCAGCCGGGGATGGGGATGCAGCCCGCGATGCCGATGCAGCCGGGGATGGGGATGGCGCCCGCGATGCCGGTGCAGCCGGGGATGCCCGTGCAGGCTGCGGTGCCGATGCAGGCCGGGATGCCGGCGCCCCTCGCGGCGCCGGCGGCGCCTGTGGTTGCCGCCGCGCCGCCGCCTGGGGACGAGGACGAGGCGGGGCCTGCGGAGCCGGAGGCGGTGCCGCCGTGGGCGCTGCCGGACATGTCGTCGCCGCAGGAGCGTTCGGCGCTGCTGGCGCGCATGGCGGTGATTGCCGCGGCGGACGGCGTCGTGACGCGGCAGGAGCGCCGGCTGCTCAAGAAGTGTTCCAAGCGCTGGGGCGTGCCGTTTTCCTCCATCGAGCCGATCCTGAAGTCGGGGGTCGCGTCGGTGCAGGCGATGCAATCGTCGGAGAACCCGCAGCGCTTCATGATGGGCCTGGTCGCGGCCGCGCTCATCGACGGCAAGGTCGACCGCAAGGAGCGCCTGCTACTGGAGGGCGTGGCGCACAACATGGGCCTGCCGGCGGACGTCGTTCCCGGGCTGATCACGGCGATGGTGGAGTGGAAGAACGCCCAGGCGGGACGGGCCGCGTAGCCCCAGGTCGCCGAACCGCGGGCTTCAGCCCGCGGCTGTCAGCCGCGCCCTGAAGGGCGCGGTTCGGTGGTGCAAGGCGTTCGCGAACGTCGCCGGAAATATCTATCGGCTCGAGACTTCGGTCGCGTCCTCGGGGAAATCGGGCAGGGCGTCATCCGCCGGCGGCGGCGCCACGGGCTCGACCGCGGTCCCCGGCGGACCCTCGTAGCCGACCTCGATCCGGCCCTCGCCGCCCCAGTCGGTCCAGATGGCGAGGATCGCGGCGGCGACCGCGAAGGCGCCGGCCGCCGAGGCCAGGATGTCGGTCGTGAGCATCATGTCCTCGCCCAGCGGCAGGATTTCCTCGCGGCGTGCGGGGCTCGTCCCGGAGCCGTAGAACTCGTCGTAGAGCGACTTGCCGTAGACGCCCGTCCCGGCCGCGCCGGCGCCGAGCGCCACGGCGGCGGAGGCGACGCCCCAGAACCAGCCCTGGTGCACGCGTCCGCCGAAGGTCACCGTCACGCGCGCCGTGCCGTCCGCGGGGACGTTGACGGTCTCCTCGGTCACGCGTTCCTCGTCCAGCTCGATGCGCACCTGGTGCTCGCCCGCCTCCAGCGCGGGGAGCGTGAGCGGCGTGCGGCCCAGCTCGGCCCCATCGACCAGCACCCGTGCGCCGTCGGGTTCGGAGGCGCAGACGAGGCGTCCGCTGGTGGGCGCGACGACGGCCGCGACGAGCGCGAGCTGCGCCATGGCCGTCTGGCCGACGGCGACCGTGACGTCCATGCCGCTGGGCTCGTAGCCGTCGAGCGTGACGTCGATGCGGTGGGGTCCCGGCGGGACCTCGAGGTCGATCGGCGTCACGCCGGCCTCGGTGCCGTCGAGCTGCACGAGGGCGCCGGCGGGGGAGGTGGCGACGCGGATCGTCCCGGTCGTGACTTCGCGGATGCCGAGCTGGATGCGCAGGGCGGCGACGCGCTGCTCGATCTCCTCGCGCTGCCGCTCGGGGATCTCGTCACCGCCCTCGCGCAGTGCCTGCTCGTAGAGCCGGAGCGCGTCGTTGGGACGACCGATGCGATCGTGGCAGACGCCCATGCTGTTCGAGGTGGCCCAGTGGGGGTAGAGGGCGTACGATTGTCCGAACTCCTCCAGTGCTTCCTCGGGCCGGTTGCGGTCGAGCAGGCGCTTGCCGCGGCGATAGAACTGCCGGGCTTCCTCGCGGTCTTCGTCGCTGATCTCGGACGTCGCGGTCTGTCCGGTCGTGCCTTCCTCGGCGGAGCCCGACGCCTCCTGCGTCCCGCCCTCGGGAGGTTGTCCCGGCGCGGGAGCGGCGAAGAGGGCGGCGGCGGCGAAGGCGGCCAGGGCGGCCGCGCGGCCCGCGGATGGAGCCCCGTCGCGGAGCGGGTGGTGGCGGGACAGACGCTGCATTCGACCTCCGGTCTGCGGTCGCCGGGACGCCGCTAGAACGGCGGCTCCTCGGAGACCGTGGGAATCGTGTTGCGTCCGCCATCGCGCGGCGGGGGCGGGTTGTCCTCCGCGCGGCGCATGCGGACCGTGAGCTCGCGATCCTCGAGCAACGCGATGGTCTCGCGCCAGGTGGCCCACCCGCGCGCTTCGACGACGACTTCGACTTCGTCCCCGGCGGCGACGAGGCCGGTGGGCGGATCGCCTTCCAGCTCGACGTCCCCGGCGCGGACCTTGGCGTTGCGCGGCGCACCCTTCACGACGAGGATGACCTGGGGCGGCGCCGCGTCCGCGGGTTCGGGCGGGGCGTCGGCGGCGGCCAGCGAGGGCGTCTCGACGACGTCCGTCGGCGCCGCGACCAGCGCCGCGTCGGCCTTGGCGGCGGCGTCGGCGGCCTTGGTTCCGGCATCTTCCTCCGCGGGTTCCACGGGAGCCGCGTCCGACGCCGCGGCCGTAGTGGCGTCCGGCGCCGCCGCTCCCTCGGGCTTGCCGTCCCCGCCGCCGCGGAACACGAAGAACAGGAGGAGCCCGAGCAGCAGGGCGCCGGCGGCCGCACCGCCCCAGAGCAGCGAGCGGCCGCGGGGCGGAGGCAGCGAGCCGGTTCCGGTGGCGCCTCCGACGGTGGGGGTGGCATCCGCGACGATGGCCCGGCCGCGCGACGACCCGCCCTGCGAATGTTCCCCCAGGCTGACGATGCCCGGATGCGAGCTGGACCAGTCGGTGCGCGACGGGCTGTCGCCCAGAAGCGCGCTTTCGACCTCGAGCAGGTCCTCCTGCATCGTCTCGACCGTGGCGTAGCGCTCGGTGACCCGGGCGCGCATCGCCTTGATCGTGATGCGGTCGAGCGCCACGGGGAGGTCGGGGGACAGGGTGCTCGGCGCCGGATACTCCGCTTCGGCACGCGCGTCGCGCAACCGTTCGACCCACAGCATGTGGCTGTCGGATTCCTTGTACGGGAAGGCGCCGGTCAACATGCGGAACAGGAGGATGCCGCAGCCGAAGATGTCGCAGCGTCCGTCGATCGGCTGCCCGGTCAGCGCTTCCGGCGCGACGTACGCGGGCTTGCCCATGAGCGTTCCCTGCTGCGTCAGCTCGGACTGCCCCTCCGACACCTCGACGGAACGCGCCAGGCCGAAGTCGAGGATCTTGACGTGGAAGCGGCCGCGCTGTCGCGGCATGAGGAAGACGTTGGAGGGCCCGAGGTCACGGTGGACGACGCCGACCTGGTGTGCGGCGGCCAACCCGTCGAGGAGCTGGAGCATGACGCGGGTGGCGACGAGCGGCCCGAGCACCTTGTCCCGCGCCAGGACCTTGTCCAGGCCTTCGCCCTCCAGGTACTCCATGATGACGTAGGGGCGCTCGTCGCTCATGGTGTCCTTGGGAATCGACCAGGCGTAGACGTTGACCACGTTCGGATGGCGGATGGAGCGCAGCGCGGTGACCTCGCGCTCGAATCGCGTGAGATACGCCGGGTCGTCCATGCAATCCTGGCGCAGGAACTTGACGGCGAACGGCTCGCCCGTGGAGGCCTTCTCGGCGAGGAACACCGAGCCCATGCCGCCGCGCCCGAGGGCGCGGACCATCCGGTAGCCGGGAACCTGGATCGCTCCGGCCACGAACCACCCCATCGTCGGCCCGATTCCCCACATGCTCCGCGCGGGAACCGCCGACAGCAATACGCAGACAGGGTATCAGCGCCGGGATGCGGAGGTCAACGCAAGTCGTTTCACGGGCGGAAGCCACTCCGGACTATGGGTCCGACTCAGGGTGACCACGCACTTCCGCAACGGTGGAGGATGATGCCGCTGCGGTCGTTGGCGACGACGAAGACGTTGTTGGCCGAGGTGCCCCAGACGTCGGTGAGGTCGGCCAGGGCGTCGACGACGACGGGGGTCCAGTCGGTGCCGTCCCAGTGGAGGAGGGTGCTGGACTCGCCGGCGGCGAAGACGTTGTCGGCGGAGGCGCCCCAGACGGCGTTGAGCCGGAAGCCGTACCAGGGATCGGAGCCCGTGGTCATGGACAGCCAGCCCGTGCCGTCCCAATGGACGATGATGCCGTTGTCGCCGACGGCGAAGGCGTCGCCCGAGACATCGACCCACACGCTGCGGAGGGTCTCGGTGGTTCCGGAGTCGATTTCGGCCAGGCCGTCGGCGCCGGCGCGCAGGAGGATGGTGCCATCGGAGCCGACGGCCATGATGTCGTCGGCGTTGGTGCCGGCGACGTCGAGCAGGTCGACGTCGGGCAGATCGGGTGGGAGAAGGGGCGTCCAGCTTCCGAAGGTGCCGTGGAAGGCGCGGGGCAGTCCATCGGTGATGGTCTCGTCCTGGCCGCCGACGATGAAGATCTCGTCGCCCGGGACGCCCCAGACGCCGAACAGATCGATGTCGATGAACAGGCCGACGGGCGAGGTGGTCCAGGACGCGCCGTCCCAGCGCCGGATGTTCTGGTCGCCGCCGACGAGGTACACGTCGTCGCGAGCGGCGGCCCAGACGTCTTCGGCCTTGAACCCTTCCTGCCAGCTTGCGAGCGTCCAGCGTGTCCCGTCGTAGCGCAAGAGCGCCGTGCTCGGCCGGCCGTCGGGGCTGGCGGTCGCGCCGGCGACGAACACGTCCTGGCCCGAGACGCCCCAGACCGCGCGGAGGCTGGCGGTGACGGCGCCTTCCATGGGGCGCCAGGAGGTGCCGTCGTAGTGGACGATTCCGCCGTCGTGGAGCGAGCCGTAGACGTCGTTCGCGGCGGTGCCGGAGAGGGCGAGGTAGCCCTTGCGATCGACGGAGGGGGCGGTGCGATCCTCGGTCCAGGTGGTGCCGTCGTAGTGGAGGAGGATGCCGCCGTTCCAGCCGCCGCCGGCCCAGATGTCGTTCGTGGAGCTGCCCCACAGCGAGTACAGGGTCTCGCTGGTCGTCAGCGTTTCGACGGTCCAGGTGGCGGTGGTTCGTTCCCAGGACGCGAGGAAGCCGTCGGTGCCTGCGACCCACAGGTGGTCGGCGTCGACGACCCAGGCGGTTTCGATCTCGCTGGTGACGGAGGCGTCGGAGATGCGGGTCCAGGAGGTGCCGTCGAAGTGGAGCACGGTGCCGCCGGTGCCGACGGCGAAGACGTCGTCGGTGGTGGCGAGGATGCGGTAGAGGTGGCGCGTGGTTCCCGTGGCGCTGGGCAGCCAGGAGGCGCCGTCCCAGTGGATCACGGTGCCGTTGGCGCCGCTGGCCCAGACGTCGTTCTCGTCGACGATCGAGACGCCGAAGAGCGGCTGCGAGGTGCCGCTGGAGTCGTCGTAGGTCCAGCTCGCGCCGCGGCGCCAGACGACGCTGCCGTTGGAGCCCACGGCGACGGCGAAGTCCTCGCGCAGCGCGTCGACCCAGCGCAGGTTGTAGGCACCGGGCGGTACTTCGCGCGTCCAGCGCGCGCCGTCCCAGTGGAGGATGACGCCGCCCGAGCCGACGGCGAAGGCGTGGCCGTCGGGCGCGGCGGCGATGGAGAACAGCGATTCGGGTCCCGGGGCCAGGGGGTGTTCGACGGCCCACCCGTCCCGGCACGCGCAGCCCTCGTCGGTCGAGCCGTCCCGCGTGTCGTCGCAGCCGTTGCACGCCTCGGCGGTCGAGGCGCAGGCGGCTCGCGAGGGGGCCTCGCAGGTGGCGGAGCATTCCGCGACGCCGGTCACGCCGCAGGGGGTGGTGCAGGCGACGTCGCTTCCCGCGGCGCACGGGTACCCCTCGTCGGTTTCCCCGTCGCAGTCGTCGTCGGCGCCGTTGCAGTTCTCCGAGGGTGGGTCGCATTCCAGCGAGGTGCAGGCGACGCAGCGTTCGGTGCCGGTCGAGCCGCAGCCCGGGTCGCAGGCTCCCGGGGCGATCGCGGTATCGCATGCCTCGCCCGGATCGACCGTTCCGTTGCCGCAGGTCGGCGGGACGTCGGTCTCGCCGCCATCATCGCCGCCGGTGGTGTCGGCGTCGGCCGCGTCGCCGGCGTCCTCTTCGGGGAGCTCGAAGGGATAGAGCAGGCTGCAGCCCGCGAGCAGGGCGGCGGCGGAAAGGAGCGGCAGGAACCTCCGACCGGTCAGCATCCATCACCCCCGAGCGGCGCCAGGGTAGAGGGACCGCCGCCCGGCGTCAACATCGCCGCCGCCTTCGGGCGAGTCGGCTTCCCGCTCTTCCCGCTCTGTCCGCACTCCCGGCACTCCCTTCTCACGGCGGGGACATCTGCGAGTCGAAGCAGACCCGCGTCCCCGGGGTGGACGGGCTGGCGATGCACTCGTAGTGGCCGCAGCGCGAGTACACGGGGTCGTATTCGTTCCAGCGGCAGTCGGAGTCGGAGTCGCAGGACTTCTGGCAGCTCTTGGTCTCGAGCGTGACGCCGCTGGAGGTGATGGTCTGCTGCACGAGCACGCTGCCGGCGGGGCACGGTCCGACGAAGGCGGAGTAGTTGCCGACGGAGGACGGGATGCCGGCGAAGGCGCAGAGCAGGCTCGGGCTGCAGCGGTGCGCCCAGGCCGTGCAGAAGCCCCGGGCGAAGTACAGGGCGCCGCCGCCGAGCGAGCCGCTGCGGGTGCAGCCGACGAGCGACCCTGTGGGGGCGACGACGCCGGAGCAGCCGCTGATGGTCCCCGCGGTGGGGTTGCCGATGCGGCAGCTCGAGCCGGAGCAGGTGCACGGGGCGCCGACGCCGTAGTCGTTGATGGTGCAGGACGTGGTGCAGTCGTCGTAGCTGTCGGTGTCCCCGTCGTCGCACTGCTCGCCGTTCGCGGCCTCGAAGGTGCCGTTGCCGCAGGTGTCCTGGCGGATGGAGCAGTCGCGGACGCAGGCGCCCGCGGGCGGGGACTGGCAGGCCTCGGTGAGTGCGTTGCCGTCGTCGCAGTATTCGCCGCCGCCGGTATCGCGGTAGCCGTCGCCGCAGGCGGTGAGGTCGCACAGGCCGGTGAGGCAGATGTCGCGGGTGGTCGCGCTGCCGTCGGCGTCGCACGGGGTCCCCGCGGGGAGCGGGTCCGCGAAGCAGACGTCGCCCGTCTCGTTGCACACGCCGGCGTTGCACTGGTCGGCGAAGGCCGAGCAGTCGCGGCCCGGGCCGGTGCACAGGCCGCCGGCGCAGGCGTCGGGCGTGGTGCACCACAGCGAGTCGTTGCAGGCCGCGCCCTCGGCCTGCGGGATGCCGTAGCAGCGGTCGCCCGGCTCGTCGCAGGCCCCGGTGGCGCAGGTGGTGGTGAAGGCGGAGCAGTCGCGGGCGGGGCCGCCGCAGGTGCCGCCGGTGCAGGTGTCGGGGTTCGTGCAGTACTGTCCGTCGCTGCAGGCGGTCCCGTTGGGCAGGGTGTTGGCGTAGCACGCGTCGCCGGCCTCGTCGCACAGCCCGGAATGGCACGCGTCGGCGAAGGCCGAGCAGTCGCGGGCGGGGCCGCCGCAGGTGCCGCCGGTGCAGGTGTCGGGGTTCGTGCAGTACTGCGTGTCGTTGCACGCGGTCCCGTTGGCCACCGGATCCGCGTAGCACGCGTCGGTGGACTCGTTGCAGCGGCCGGTGTTGCACTGGTTGCCGAGCGCGCTGCAGTCGCGCGCCGGGCCGCCGCAGACTCCCGCGGTGCAGGTGTCGGGGTTCGTGCAGTACAGCGAGTCGTTGCACGTCGTGCCGGCGGGCAGGGGGTCGGCGTAGCACGCATCGGTCGCCTCGTTGCAGCGGCCGGTGTTGCACTGGTTCGTGAGCGAGGAGCAGTTGCGGGCCGGGCCGCCGCAGACTCCCGCGGTGCAGGTGTCGGGGTTGGTGCAGTACAGGGAGTCGTTGCAGGCGGTGCCGTTGGCCACGGGGGTGTTGGTGCAGCGGCCGGTGGTGCAGCGATCGGTGGTGCAGGGGTTGGAGTCGTTGCACTGCGCGTGGGCCGTGCAGGTGAAGCAGTCGGTGTCGGCCGCGTCGGTGAGCCGGTCGCAGTCGTCGTCCAGGCCGTTGGTGCAGGTGGCGGAGGTCGATGGGCCTTCGGCCCCCGGGACGGGCGTGAGGACGTTGGTGCAGCGATCCCCGGATTCGTCGCAGGCGTCGACGGTGCAGGCGTCGGCGTCGGCGCAGTTCCGGGCGGTGGAGCCCGTGCAGGAGCCCGACGCGCAGGCCTCGCCGACCGTGCAGTACAGGCCGTCGCTGCACGCGGTTCCGCCGGGGGCGGGGTCGGCGTAGCAGCCGCGCGCCTCGTCGCAGCGGCCGGTGTTGCACTGGTTGGTGAGGGAGGAGCAGTCGAGCGCGGCGCCGCCGCCGCAGAGGCCCGCGGCGCACGTTTCTCCCGCGGTGCAGCGCACGCCGTCGCTGCAGGCGGTGCCGGCGGCGACGGGCACCGCGTGGCAGCCGGAGGTCTCGTCGCACGCGGCGGTGTTGCACTGGTCGGCGACGGCGGAGCAGTCGAGCGGGCCGCCGCCGCCGCAGAGGCCGCCGAGGCAGGATTCGCCGGCGGTGCAGCGCACGCCGTCGCTGCACGTCGTGCCGTCGGCGGCGGTGACGGCGTGGCAGCCGAGGGCCTCGTCGCAGACGCCGGCGTTGCAGTCGTCGGTGAGATCGGAGCAGTCGGTCGCGGTGCCGCCGGCGCAGGTTCCGGCCGAGCACGCCTCGCCCTCGGTGCAGCGCACGCCGTCGTCGCAGGCGGTGCCGTCGGCCACGGGGACGGCGAAGCAGCCGCCGGCGACCTCGTCGCACACGCCGGCGTTGCAGGGATCGTCCAGCGAGGAACAGTCGACGGGCGTACCGCCGGTGCAGGCGCCGGCCGCGCAGGCCTCGCCGGTGTTGCACTCCAGGCCGTCGTCGCACGGGGTTCCGGCGGCGAGGGGCCGTGCGACGCACGCGCTGGCGGTCTCGTCGCATTCCCCGACGTTGCAGGCGTCGGTGAGGCCGGAGCAGTCGCGGGGCCCGGAGCCGCCGCAGACGCCGCCGGCGCAGGTCTCGCCGATGGTGCAGTACAGGCCGTCGGAGCAGATCATGCCGTCCGGGGCCGGCTCGGCGGTGCACCGATCCTCGAACTCGTTGCAGCGGCCGAAGTTGCAGACGGGCGTTTCGCCCGAGCAATCGCGGGGGTCGCCGCCGGCGCAGGCGCCCGCTTCGCAGGTCTCGTCGACGGTGCAGTACTGGCCGTCGTTGCAGGCGAGGCCGTCGGCGGCGGGTTCGTTGCGGCACACGCCGGTGTCGCAGCGGTCGGCGGTGCACTCGTTGTCGTCGTTGCAGTCCGGGTCGGCGGTGCACGGGATGCAGTTCGGGTCCGCGTCGTCGACGCGCGTGTCGCAGTCGTTGTCCTCCGCGTCGCCGCAGGACGAGTCGCCGGGCGGTCCTTCCTCGCCGGGTCGCGGGTGCAGGGTGTGGCGGCACTCGGTCAGCACCTCGTCGCACACGTCGTCCGTGCAGCGGTCGACGTCGTCGCAGGCGTTCTCGACGATGCCCTGGCAGACGCCCGCGGCGCACTGGCCTGGGAGCATGCAGAAGAAGTCGTCGTCGCAGGCGGTGCCGTCGGCGACGGCGGAGTTGGCGCAGAAGCCGCCGCGGCATTCGTCCAGGGTGCACGGGTTGGAGTCGTTGCATTCGCCGCCCGAGGTGCAGGTGCGCGAATCGCCCTCGGGTCCGTCGGCTTCGCCGTCGCCCGCGTCCTCGGCCTCGACGCCCTCGACCTCCTCGCCGTCCCCGGGGATGTCGTCTTCCCCGTCGATGTTCTCCGCGCCGGCATCCACGTCGCCGGTGGAGTCGCCCGAGCCGCCGCAGGCCGGGAGTCCGGAAGCGAGCAGCGCCAGGGCGAGCCACAGGAAATACCAGGGGCGTCGAGCGTCCGCGTTCATGGTCCCCTCCGTCTCCCGCACCTGCCGGCGGGCGAGATGCGGGTATTTTACGGGGAGGCGCGGTGGGGCGCAACGTGTGGGGTGCCGGGTGAATCCCGCCGACTGGGGGCGAGGGGCTCCGCTGGAAACCGGGGGGCGTTCGCGCAGGGGCGCAGGGGAGCAGAGGCGCAGGGGGGGCGGGTCCTTCGACTGCGCTCAGGGCGGGGGTCTACTCGGCGTGGACGAGGTGGGCGAGGATGCGGCGGCGGGAGGTGATGTTGCGGCGGTCGAGGCGGGCGAGGGCGTCGGCGCCGACGGCTTCGACGGCGAAGCTGGCGACGGCGGCGGCGGTGCGGAGGGC
Organism: Deltaproteobacteria bacterium; assembly: GCA_016218765.1. Taxonomy (GTDB): domain Bacteria; phylum Myxococcota_A; class Polyangia; order DRWM01; family JAAZOP01; genus JAAZOP01. The sequence continues at coordinate 66,264 of JACRCZ010000068.1, forward strand.
GGAGCGGAGGGTGGGGCCGTCGAGGGTGCGGGCGCGGTCCACGGCGGCCAGGAAGCCGCCGGCGAAGGCGTCGCCGGCGCCGGTGGGGTCGACGACGCGGCGGACGGGGACGGCGGGCACGAAGGTGAGCCGGCCGCGGCAGGAGAGCCAGGCGCCGTGTTCGGCCTGCTTGACCAGGACGACCCAGGGGCCCTTCCTGTGCAGGCGATCGATGCCGTCGAAGATGGTCGCGGCGCCGGTCCACTCCAGGACTTCCTCGTCGTTGACGAAGACGGCATCGACGCGGCGCACGACGGCTTCGAGGGCGCGGCGCTGGCCGGCGATCCAGAAGTTCATGGTGTCGATGGCTGTGAACCTGGGGCGGCGGACCTGGTCGAGCACGCGGGCCTGGAGCACGGGCGAGATGTTGCCGAGGAAGACGGTGGGGCTGTCGCGCCAGGCCTCGGGGATTTCGGGCGAGAACCGGGCGAAGACGCCGAGGCGGGTGAACTTCGTCTCGCGGCCGCGGAAGCCGGGCAGGTAGCGTCCGCCCCAGCGGAAGGTGGGGCCGTCGCAGTGGGCGACGCCATCGACGGCGACGCCGCGGGCGCAGAGCCGTTGCAGGGCGCGCCTGGGGAAGTCGCGTCCGACGATGGCGACGACGCGGCAGCGGGCCAGGGCGGAGGCGGCGAAGGAGAAGTGGGTTGCCGAGCCGCCGAGGACGTCGTGGAAGGTGCCCGAGGGCAGCTCGAGATCGTCGAGCGCCATGGAGCCGACGACGAGGATGCTCATGGGGGGCCTCCGGGGGGGGTCGTGAGTCGTGCGTCGTGCGTCATGAGTCGACCGGGGTGGCGGGCGTCGTCACAGGCCGAGGACGCGGCCGAGGATGGGGCGGAGTGTCTCGCGGACCTCGCCGGTGATCGCGCCGCGATCGGTGATGAGGGCGGTGTCGAGGGCGGTGGGGCAGGAGCAGGTGCGGGGGAGTGTGAAGCGAGGTGCGGCCTCGCGGATCAGGTCCTGGGCGCGCTGGACGTTGGCGAGCAGGGCCTGGACGATGGTGGCGACGTCGATGTCGGCGTCGGCGGAGCGCCAGCAGTCGTAGTCGGTGGGGATGGCGATGGTGGCGTAGCAGAGCTCGGCCTCGCGGGCGAGCTTGGCTTCGGGGATGTTGGTCATGCCGATCACGTCCACGCCCCACTGCCGGTAGATGCGGGATTCGGCGCGGGTGGAGAACGCGGGTCCTTCCATGCAGACGTAGGTGCCGCCCTTGCGTGCGGGGAGGCCGAGGCGCACGGCGGCGTCGTAGAGGATCCTGGCGAGGTCGGGGCAGACGGGGTCTGCGAACTGGACGTGGGCGGCGACGCCGCAGTCGAAGTAGGTATCGGCGCGGCGGCGGGTGCGATCGAAGAACTGATCGACGATGACGATCTGGCCGACGCCGATCTCCTCCTTCATCGAGCCGCAGGCGGAGACGGAGATGATGCCCTGGGCGCCGAGCTTCTTCAGGGCGAAGACGTTGGCGCGGTAGTTGATCTGCGAGGGGGTGAGGCGGTGTCCGCGGCCGTGGCGGGGCAGGAAGAGGAGGGTGAGGTCGCCCAGGCGGCCGCGGATGACGGCGTCCGACGGCGGTCCGAACGGGGTTTCGACGCGCAGCTCGCCGACGTCGGCCAGTCCCGGCATATTGTAGAAGCCTGATCCGCCCACGATGCCCAGGATGCGTTCCGTCATGTCGTCCTCCCTCACGCCCTTCGACTCGCTGCGCTCGCTCAGGACCCCGTGATGCCGCCGCCGGCGGGAGGGCCGACGTCCTCCCTCACGGGGTGGGTTTTTCGCTCGCCTTGGCGACGCGTTCGCAGACCTTCGGGTCCGGGGTTCCGCCCGGGTCGGCGACGAGCGCGGTGTCGCCGACGCGGAACTGGAGGTCGGCCGGACCGATGGTGCGCAGCCGGATGCGCTCGGCCCGGGTGCAATCGCGCTCGGCGTAGGCCCAGCCGCCGTCGGATTCCTCGTGCGCCGGCGTGATGACGCGGCAGACGAAGAGGGTGGAGTCGGCGAGGCGTTCGTTCTCGATCTCGAGGTGGCCTTCGAACGGCCGGCCGCAGAGGGTGAGCTCGGCCTGGTCCCAGGGCAGGGCGCAGACGCGGCGGTCATCGATGGAGCCGCAGTCGGCGCTGCGGTTCTTGAAGGCCATGGACGGCGGGATTTCGACGAGGATGGTGCCGCCGTCGGGGCCGGGGCGGGATCGCAGCCTGCCGTCGTCGAAGCGTGGGGAGGAGGGGGCGGTCCAGCGGCGGTCGGGCGCATCGAACTCGCGGCTGGAGACGGGCAGCTCGCGGAAGAGCACGACGGCGGAGAACGGGACGACCGTTTTCGCGCCTTCGACGGCCGGGAGCTCGGCTCCTTTGCGGCAGGCCGGGAGGGCGAGGAGGAGCAGCGCCATGGTGGCGCCGCGACCGATGCTTCCTGCGTCACTTCTCTTCATGGCCGTCCGTTCGTGCTCCCCCTTCCTGTTCCCCGCGGCGGCGAGTATATGCGAAGATGGCGGGCGCGTGACAAGGGTTGGCGAGGGGTAACAGGCAACGGGCAACGGGCAACGGGGGAACGGGGCGGAGCTGATCGGGGTGCACGAGGCGGACCGGGAGCTTGTGGAGGGGCTGCGGCGCGGCGATGCGGCTTCCTATCGTGTGCTGGTGCGGGAGTACGAGCACCGGGTGTACACGATTGCGTACCGGATGCTGGGCAACCGGCAGGAGGCGGAGGACGTCGCGCAGGACGTCTTCGTGAGCCTGATCCGGTCGATCCACTCGTTCCGCGGCGACTCGCAGTTCTCGACGTGGTTGTTCCGGGTGGCGGTGAATCACGTCAAGAACCACGTCAAGTACCTGCGACGGCGGCGGCAGCAGCTCAAGGTGGGGTGGGACGCGCACGAGGGTTGGGAGCCGCAGGCGGCGGACGACGGGCATTTCCCGACGGTGGGGCGGATTGATCGGCCGGACGAGGAGACGTCGGCGCGGGAGCTGGCGACCAAGGCGCTGGCGGGTCTGGGGGAGCTGGAGGACGAGTTCCGGGAGGCGCTGGTGCTGCGGGAGATCGAGGGGCTCTCGTACGACCAGATCGCGGAAATCACGGGGGTTCCCGAGGGTACGGTGAAGAGCCGGATCCATCGGGCGCGGGCGGCGCTCTACCGGATCGTGTTCGGGGCGGAGCTGGAGGAGGGGGAGGAGGAGAAGCCATGAGGGGCGGGAGTCGGGAACGAAACCTCGCGGCGGCTGTCGGAGGGCTGCCGTCGCGCGGATTCCCGCCGGGGAGGTGGGGGTGATGAACGGACCGGCGGCGGGGGGCGACGGAGCGGGTGTGACGGAGAAGGACGCCATGGATCGGTTGGAGAGCATCGCGGCGCGGGTGGACGACGACGTCGAGCGGCCGTCGGGGGATGCGCGGGAGCTGGAGATCGGGGAGCGCATGCGGCGGGTGAGGGCGGCGTTGCGCGGGGCGGGGCCGTCGCGGGCTCCGGACGGCTTTGCGGAGCGGGTGCTGGCGCGGATGGCGAAGGCGGCGCGTGAGGCGCAGGTGGTGGCGCTGCGGCGGCGTCGCGATCGGCTGGTGGTTTTCGCGCAGGCGGCGTCGTTGGCGTTGCTGGTCGCGGTGTACGGGACGCTGCTGGCCGCGACGCGCGTGCATGACATGGGGCCGCGTTGGAGCGAGGAGTCGGGTGGGTCGGGGGCGCGTCCGGACGCCGGGGCGGCGGCGGATTCTTCCGCGCCGTCCGTGTTCAATGCTGTTGCCACCGCACGTCCGCTCGGGCTAGACTGCCCTCCGCCGCCGAGGGGCGGAGGAGCAGGGCGATGGAACTCGAGGTGTTCGGCATCACCGATGTCGGACTCGAGCGTGAGCACAACGAAGACGCCTACCTGCTGATGCCGGAGGCGGATCTGTGCCTTGTGGCCGACGGGATGGGCGGTCACCGGGCGGGGGACGTTGCGAGCGGGCTGGCGGTGGCGACGATCGCCGAGTTCTTCCGGGCATCGGAGAGCGGCGATTCGACGTGGCCGTATCGTTTCGACCCGACGATCACCTTCGAGGAGAACCGGCTGCTGACGGCGATCCAGCTTGCGAACGCGGCGATCCTGCGGCAGGCGCGGAGTCAGAGCCAGCAGCAGGGGATGGGGACGACGATCGTGGCGATGATCGCGTCTCGTTCCAAGAGCCGGCTTTTCATCGCGCACGTGGGCGATTCGCGCTGCTACCGCATCCGCAACGAGTCGATCGAGCAGCTCACGGTGGATCATTCGCTGTACAACGAGTACGCGCAGAGCATGCCGGAGTTGGGGGAGGAGCGGCTGGCGGCGCTGCCGCGGAACGTGATCACGCGGGCGCTGGGAATGCAGGAGGAGGTCCGGGTCGATCTGAAGCAGGTGGAGGCGCAGGTGGGGGACATCTACCTCCTGTGTTCCGACGGCTTGTCGACGATGGTTCCGGACAACCGCATCCTGGCGACGCTGGTGGAGAACGGCTACGAGTCGGAGCGCTCGCTCAAGGGGCTCGTCACCGCGGCGCTCGAGGCCGGCGGCGAGGACAACGTGACGATCGTGGTGGCGCGGGTGAAGGGCCTGGCGCCGCGGACGAACCGCAACAGCCGGACGACGGTGCCGCCCAAGTCCGAGGGCGAGGCGCCGCCCACCGCAGGATAGCCCGGGCGGACCGCGCGGCGGCGCGGGCGGCGCCCGGGTTTCCGACCCGCGCGAGAGGAGGCAACCCGATGAAGGTGACGGTGAGCCACACGTTGGACTGCTCCGCAGAGACCTTCTGGAAGCGGATCTTCTTCGATCGGGAGTACAACCAGGCGCTGTTCGCGGGCGAGATGAAGTTCCCGTCCTACGAGGTGCTCGAGCTCAAGGAGTCGCCGGAGCGGGTGGAGCGCAAGGTGCGGGTGACGCCGCCGCAGAAGGGGCCGGACATCGTGCGCAAGTTCGTGAAGGGGACGATGTCGTACGACGAGATCGGGACGTGGACGGCGTCGGACGGCGTCTATCGTTTCCGGACGATCACCTCGACGATGACGGAGAAGATCAAGATCTCGGGAGCGGTCCGGGTGGAGCCCGCGGCGGGGGGGAAGATCGTGCGTCACGCCGACATGGAGATCGTGGTGGACGTGATGCTGGTCGGGGGTTCGATCGAGAAGTTCCTGGCGGGCGAGATCCGTTCGAACTACGACGTCGGGGCGGCGTTCACGAACCGCTGGATTGCGGAGCGCAAGCTCTGATTTCTTGCAGCGGGCGCAACGAGGCCGAGGGCGCAAAGGGGAGGAGGGGAACCGTGGCGAGGTTCTGCGGGTCCCTGCCGGGCGCATTGTTGATGGTGCTGGCGGCGGTGGCGGGCTGCCGTCGGCCGCCGCGGCCGGTGGATCGGGACGCGCGGAGCGATGCGGCGTGGGTCCCGCCTGCGGACGCGGGCGGGGGGGTCGTGGCGGGGCCGCCGGCGCGGGCGTTCCTGGTGGCGGAGGCGGGCGAGCTGTTGCACGGGCCGCTGGCGGCGGGTGCGATCGGCGACGTGCGGCTGGACAACGGCCGAGCGGCGTTCGTGGTGCAGGCGGTGGGGGGCGAGCCGTTCGGGTTCGCGTTGGGTGGCGGCAACCTGGTGGACGCGGCGGCGTTGCCGGACGGGCGGGACGAGCTGGCGCAGGCGTTCGTGCTCTTGGATCGGGATTTCCCGCGGCAGGCGGTGGTGCGGGAGCTGGCGATCGTGGTCGGCGAGCCCGGGGAGGCGGTGGTGCTGGCGCGGGGGAGTGATTCGCGCGATCCGGCGATTGCGGTGGAGACGGTCTACACGCTGGTACCCGGGTCGCGGGCGCTGCGGCTGACGACGGTGGTCCGCAACGGGGGCGGCGCGGTGGTTACCGGCTACGAGGTCGGGGACGCGGTGGAGTGGGGTGCGGCCGACCCGTGGGTCGGGGGTCAGCCCGGGTGTCCCGAGCGGGATTCCGGGGACCGCGTGTCGCGGCTCGCGGCGGTGGGCAAGCACGGGTCGTACGCGTACCTGGGCGCGGATCCCGGTGGTTTCGCGTGCGACGATTCCGCGGCGTGGGCCAACACGGTGCTGGGTGCGTTCGAGCTGGAGCCCGGGGGCGGTGCGGGTGGGCGCGGCGTGACGGTGGTGCGCTGGCTGGCGGTGGGGGAGCGTGCGGACACGTCGAGCGCGGTGGCGGCGGCGATGGAGGCGCGAGGGGACGTGCTGGAGTGCGTGGCGGTGGAGGCGCTGGGGCCGGACGACGCGCCGGTGTCGTCGGCCACGGTGCGGCTGACGCGGGGCGCGGCGGGGCCGCCGGAGACGCTGGTGACGGACGCTGCGGGGCGTGCGGTGGCGTTGTTGCCGCGGGGGAGGTGGCGTGCCGCGGCGGAGGCGCCGGGGCGAGCGGGAGCGGGGGTGGTGGAGGTGCGGGTACCGGTCGCGGGGGCGGTGGCGTTGCCGTTGACGGCGGCGGGGCGGCTGGAGCTGGACGTCCTGACGGCGGAGGTGGAGGGCGGGGACGGGGAGCGGGCGCCGGTGCGGGTCACGGTCCGCGGGGTGCCGCCGACGCCGGACCCCGAGTTCGGTGGGCGGTTCGACGCCGGCGGTTTCGGCCGTTCGTTCGTGCTGGCGGACGGCCGGGGTTCGCGTGCGTTGCCGCCCGGGTCGTACGAGGTGCTGGTGACGCGGGGGCCGGAGTACGACCTGGTGGAGCAGGCTGTGGACGTGGCGCCGGGCGGGTCGGCGACGGTGCGCGGGACGCTGGTGCGGCGGCTGGAGACGCCGGGCTGGCTGGGGGTGGATCCGCACGTGCACACGTGGGCGAGCGTCGACAGCGGGGTTTCGGGGCGGAGCCGGGTGCTGGGGTGTGCGGGCGAGGGGGTGGAGGTGGCGATCGCGACGGACCACAACGTCGTCACGGATCCGGCGCGCGACGTGGAGGATCTCGGCTTGTCGCGATGGATCGTGGGCCTGTCCGGGACGGAGGTCACGACGGATCTCTCGGGCGAGCCGGTGGGGCACGTGAACGTCTTTCCGTTGGCGGTCGACCCGTTGCGGCCGCCGGGTGCGGCCGCGCTGCCGTGGCTCGACGTGGGTTTCGCGGACCTGGTGGCCGGGGCGGGGCGGCTGCCGGGGGTGCTGGTGCAGATCAACCACCCGCGCTCGCCGTTCAACGGGACGTATGCGCTGCTGGGGGTGGGGACGGCGGACGACGCGGCGCCGGCGTCGTTGGGTTTGGGGGGCGACCTGCTGGAGGTGGCGAACGGGCTGGGGTGGGCCGGCACGTTCGACGCGGCGGCGGACTGGGCGCGGCTGGCGCGTTGCGGGCGGCGCATCGTGCCGACGGGCGGGTCGGACGCGCACGCGATGGACGACTCGACGTGCGGCACGCCGCGCACGTGGGTTTTCGCGGGGCGCGATCGGCCCGAGGGAGCGACGCCGGAGGTCCTGGCGAACGGGTTCCGTTCGGGTCGGGTGGTGGTTTCGACGGGTCCGTTCGTGGTGTTGCGGGTGGACGACGTGCCGGCGGGGGGCATGGCGGTGCCGCGGGAGCGCGGGGTGTTGGTGCAGGTGCGGGTGGAGGCGGCGCCGTGGGTGGACGTGCGGCGGGTGCGGGTGTTGCAGAACGGGGCTGAGGTGTTGTCGCTGGTGCCGACGGCGCGGATGCCGGAGCTGGTGCGTCTGGAGGTGCAGGAGCCGCTGGCGGTGCCCGGTGACGCGGCGATCTGGGTCGAGGTCGACGGGGACGCGGCGTTGCCGACGCTTCCCGTGGCCTCGCCGATCCGTCCCTGGGCGTTGAGTGCGCCGGTGTGGGTGGACGCGGACGGGGACGGGGCGGTGCGGATGGGGGGGGCGGCGTGCGGGGGGTGAGCCCTACGCTGCCACGGTGCGGTTCCTGCCGCCCTGCTTGGCCTTGTAGAGCAGCTCGTCGGCGACCTGGACGAGGCGGGCCTTGTCGGAGGCGTGGAGCGGGAAGGTGGCGACGCCGAGCGAGCAGGTGACGTGGAAGGGGCCCTGTTCGGCGGCGAAGGTGCGAGCGGCGAGTTCCTTGCGGATGCGTTCGGCCAGGAGCTTCGCGCCGGCGGTGTCGGTTTCCTCGCACAGGACGACGAACTCCTCGCCGCCCAGGCGGGCGACGACGTCGAGATCGCGCTTGCAGCCCAGGAGCACTTCGCCGAAGCCCTTGAGGACGACGTCGCCGACGGGATGGCCGTAGGTGTCGTTGACCTTCTTGAAGTGATCGATGTCGCACATGATGAGCGAGAGCGGCTTGCGGTAGCGCTCGGCGGACTTCGTGCGGCGTTCCAGCTCGCCGTCGAAGGTGCGGCGGTTGGCGAGGCCGGTGAGCTGGTCGGTGGTGGCGAGCTCGGCGAGGCGGCGGACCATGCGGGCGTTGAGCAGGCTGCTGGCGACCTGATTGGCGAGGACCTGGAGGAGGGGGCGGACGTCGTCGCGGAAGGCGCCGTTGCGGCGTGCGGCGAGGACGAGGGCGCCGAGGGCGGATTCGCCGACGACGAGGGGGAGGACGAGGAGGGAGTTCATGCCCGGGCGCTCGCCGCGGCGAGCGACGACGACCTGGCCGCGGGCGTCGAAGTCGCCGCGGTAGGGCAGGTAGTGGCGGGTGCGGACGGCGATGGCGACGAGGGACTGGTTGTCGTCGAAGGCGAGCTGGGCGAGGTCGGCGGCGGCGTGGCCGGAGGCGCGGCGGACCTGGTGGCGGCCGGTGCGTTCGTCGCAGGCGACGAGGGCGGCGAAGTCGAAGTCGACGATGGCGCGTGCCGCCTCGATGGCACCGGTCTCGACGTCGTCCTCGCGGATGGTGTTGGAGAGGCGTTCGGAGGCTTGCAGGAGCTGTCCCTGCTCGCGCTTGGTGCGCTCGAGCTGGAGGAAGGCGCGTTCGTTCTGGATGGTGCGCGCGACGCGTTCGGCGGCGCGGACGATGATCTTCTGTTCGCGGCCGCCGAAGGCGTCCGGCTCGAGGCGGTCGACGACGAGGACGCCGCGCCAGTCTTCGCCGTCGCGGAAGGGGACGGCGAGGAAGGAGCCGACGCGGATGGGGCCGCGGTAGTAGGGGAGGCCGCGGTAGTCGGGGCGGAGGTTGCCGAGGGTGAGGGCGCCGCCGGTGCGCATGGCGGCGCCGGCGACGCCGTCGCCGACGCCGAACGGGCCGCATTCGATCTCGTCGGCTTCGGTGGCGATCTCGGCGAGCTTGAGGGAGGCGCGCTCGCGGTCGACGAGGAGGACGGCGCAGGTGTGGAGGCAGAGGCTCTGGCGCAGGAGGTCGAGGGTATCGAAGAGGGTCTCCTGGATCTGGTGGACGGCGGCGACGGTGCCGGAGAGCGGGTCGCGGAGGCGGCGTTCGGAGCCTGCGGCGTCGTCGGGCGGGAGGGGCGCGTCGGTGGCGGGGGTGGGGGCTTCGGTGAGGCGGAAGTCGCGGGCGGCCTCGCGCACGCGGGCCAGTGCGTGGCGCAGGCGCATCTCGCCGCGGTGGCGCAGGCGGAAGATCTCGGTGTGGGTGAAGACGAGGTTCAGGAGGGCGAAGAAGCCGATGAACACGCCGTGGACGACGAGCAGGTCGCGGTCGGGGCCGTAGCGGACGAGGATCAGGGCGGCGTCGAGGGCGGCGGCGGCGAGGGTGAGGGCGATGCCGAGGAGGCGGGGGTAGAAGGAGACGAAGAAGGCGACGACGACGTAGAGGAGGGGGTGGAGGGCCGAGCGTGCGCCGCCGGTGAACTCGACGATGGCGAGGGTGAGGACGAGGATGAGGGCGCCGAGCTCGAGGTCGAGGCGCAGGCGCGGGAGGAGGAGGAAGCGCAGGGTGCGTTCGGAGGCGGCGGGAGCGACGTCGGCGGCGTCGCGGTCCTCGCGGAAGCGGTGCCAAGCGGCGCGGGTGAAGAAGAGCCCCCAGACGACGAGGGCCGCGAGGGAGGTCCAGGGGAGGACATGTCCCGCGGGCCGGAAGGCGCCGGCTGCCGTGAGGCCGGCGAAGGAGCCGGCGAAGAGGAAGGCGAGCTGCGCGCGCGCCGTGCGGCGGAGGAAGCCCAGGGAGCGGACGACGGTGCGCACGGGGTCGAGGGTACGCGTGTGGATGGCGGGGGCCAAATTAAGGGAAACCACAGATGGACACAGATGGACACAGATAGGGGGGGAACAGGCAACCGGCGACCGGCAACCGGCGACGGGAGATGATGATGGCCGGCTGCAGGTTGCGACCGGTATCAGTGCGGCTCGAGGTGGTCCTGGTAGAACTTGCGGTGGAAGATCTCGTTGTGTTCGGCGTGGAGGATGTTGCCGACGTGGTCGGCGACGGGCAGGACCATGCGTTCGTGCTCGCAGAGGAAGGGTGGCACTTCGCAGACGTCGCCGGTGGTGCGGTGGTTGACGCAGCCGCACCAGTTGGAGCAGCGGCCGTCCAGGTCGCAGCCCTCGCACTTGGGTCGCGGCTTGCGGTTGAGCTCGACGAGCTCCCAGCGTTTGGCGGCGTCGAAGCCGGCGCGGACGTCGCCGATGCGGAAGCGCAGGTCGGTTTCGGGGCGGACGAACTGGACGCAGGGGTAGATTTCGCCGGACGGTGCGACGGAGAAGGAGGTGGCGCCCATGTCGCAGACGACGCCGCGGCGGACGGGGCCCAGGGCGTGGGTGCGGATCTTCTCGTCGAAGGTGGAGAAGTAGATCTCCTCGCCGCGGCGGTGCCGTGCGACGTAGTCGTCGGCGACCTGGCGGTAGCCGCGCTCGAGCTTGCGCAGCGTCGCGCGGTCCCACTCGCCGCCGAAGTCGGGGGAGAGGATGACCTTGTCGATGCCGTGTGCGAAGAGGTACGTCATCGCGGGGCCGAGGTTGTCGGCGGTGGCGGGGGTGACGACGGCGATGACGATGAGGACGAGCGAGCGGGAGCGGATGGCGTCGAGGCGTTCCATGAGCTGGGCGTGGGAGCCGCGGCCGGCGGTGGTGACGCGGTTGGCGTCGTGGCTCTTGGCGTCGCCGTCGAGGGAGAGGGCGAAGAGGACCTTGTGGCGGCGGCACCATTCGAGGCGGTGGTCGTCGAAGAGGAGGCCGTTGGTGGTCATGCGGAAGGAGGCGGCCTTGCCGCGGGCCTTGGCGACCTGCTCGGCGTATGCGACGGTTTCGCGGACGAGGTCGTATTCGAGGAGGGGCTCGCCGCCCATGAAGGAGACGGTGAAGCGGGGGTCGGCGTTGTCGGCGACGAGGTCGACGGCGGCGCGCGCGACGTCGGGGGTCATGCGTGCGGCGGTCTTGTCGCCGACGTAGCAGTAGCGGCAGCGCAGGTTGCAGCCGCCGGTGACGTGCAGGACGGCCTTCATGGGCGCTAGATGAGACCGTCGCGGCGCAGGGCGTCAAGGAGATCGCGGACGGCCTGGCGGACTTCTTCCTCGGCGCGGGCGCGATCGTAGTCCTCGATGTAGCCGTCGTAGTCCCAGACGTCGTAGGGGTGATCGGCGGAGCGCAGGACGGAGACGGCGGCGCGCGCGTCGTCGCGGAGCCGGCCGAGGTAGGCTTCCTCGGTATCGGTGAGGCCGTCGGGGTCGCCGGAGAGGTCCTCGTCGTCGCCGGCTTCCTCGGTGGCGAACTCGAAGCCGACGGCGGGGCGCAGGCCGCCGGGGCACTCGGGGGTCGTTTCGACGGCGACTTCGGGGGCGAGGAGGTCGACTTCGGCCGCGACGCCGGAGGTGGAGGCGCCGTCGCGCATGAAGAACGATTCGTCCTCGAGGGCGCGCTCGGCCAGGACCGGCGCCTCGCACGGATTGGCGGGGGTGGCGGTTTCGGCGACGACGGTCTCGGCGATGAGGGCGCGTCCTTCGGCTTCGGTGAGGTAGCGGACGTAGTGGACGCCTTCGGGCCGGCCGCCGGCGATCATGGAGTCGGTGTCGTCGACGTCCGTCGCGGCGTCGTCGGTGACTTCGGCGACGACCTCGGCCAGGACTTCGAGCTCGACTTCGACCGAGGCGTCGTCGGTGACTTCGGCGGCGTCGGTGGCGTCGGCGGCGTCGGGTTCCGTGCCTGCGAGGTTGAGGCCGCCGTCGCAGGCGCCGCCTGCGGCGCCGAGGCCCAGGGCCGCGGCGGGGACGGCGGCGGCGCGAACGAGGCGCCGGCGGAGCGGGTCGGCGCGTTTCGCGTCGCGATGTCGCGAGGGGTATTTCGCGATCCGGTACTTTCGTACTCGCTTCACCGTGAGTCGTCCGTGTCGCATCCTACGTCCTCCATCCCCGCGCTTCCCGTACTCCCCGCACTTCCCGCACTTCGCTCAGATGAACCCGTTACGGCGCAGGTCGTCGACGATCTCGCGCACGGTTTCGCGCACGAGGGATTCGGCGCGGGTGCGATCGGAGTCATCGATCCATCCATCCTCGTATTCCCAGACGCCGTAAGAGTAGTCGGTCGCGCGGAGGACGGAAATGGCCGCGGCGCGGGACTCGCGCAGGGCGCGCAGGGCGGAGGTCTCGGCGGCGCTGACGCCCGCGGGGTTGGCGGTCAGGTCTTCGTCGTCGCGTGCTTCTTCGGTCATCCATTCGAAGCCGACGGCGGGGAGGCCGGGGCGAGCGCAGGGCGGGACGTAGGGGTCGGAGAGGAGGTCGACGTCGATGGCGACCGGCGTTTCCCCGTCGTGCGCGAACGGCTGGTCGTCGTTGAGGCGTTCGCCGAGGGTGGCCGGGTCGCAGGGTGGGGTCGGGTCGCCGTCGGTTTCGAGGACGGTCTCGTGGATCAGGGTGCGTCCTTCGGCTTCGGAGAGGTAGCGGAGGTAGTAGGTGCCCGCGGGCATGTCGCCGTTGAGGCCGTCGGGGACCTCGATCTCTTCCGGGGCATCTTCGGGGGAGGCGTCTTCCGGCGCGACGTCTTCCGGCGTGATGTCTTCGGCTGCGACGTCTTCCGGGGCGACGACGTCGGCGATGGCGTCGATCGGGGTGGTGGTATCGGGGGCGACGTCGGCGGTGGTGTCGGTGGCGTCGGCGGCGTCCGGTTCCGTGCCTGCGAGGTTGAGGCCGCCGTCGCAGGCGCCGCCGGCGGTGCCGAGGCCGAGGGCGACGGCGGGGACGGCGGCGCCGCGCAGGACGCGTTCGGCGATGGTCCCGGTGCGTCTGGCCTGCGGGTGGCGGGAGGGGTAGCGGGCCTTGCGGTACCTGCGGACCTTGTGGATGGTGAGCTTTCCGTTCCTCATTGCCTGGCCTCCGGCGTTGGTCGCTGCCCGAGCGGGTGCAGCAGGATGCGGGTGATATGCCAACGCGCAGCCGGGGCTGGTGCGTGGCACAAGCCCATCATTTCCAGTCGTTACGAGCAGTCGCGTGCCGCTACGGGGCGGGTGCGAAGGCACGAGGCGGCACAGAACGACGGGGAATGGGGAGGGGAACGGGCAACGGGCAATGAGCGCGTGCGGGGGACGGGCGATCAAGTCCGTTGCCCCTCGGCGGTTTCCGATGCTAGTTTGCCGCGGTGGGGGCGAGGTGTTGCGGGCTCGCGGATCATGATCGACGCTGCGAACGGGAAGCGCGCCATCCGGGTCCTGGTGGTTGACGACTCCATCCTGGCCCGCCAGATCATCCGGACCGTGCTTTCCGCCGATGCCGACATCGAGGTTGTCGGCACGGCGGCCAGCGGCCGGGAGGCCATCGACCTGGTCCTGCAGCTTCGGCCCGACATCGTCACGATGGACCTGCGAATGCCGGGGCTGGACGGGCTCGCGACCACGGCGGAGATCATGCGCCGGCGTCCGACGCCGGTGGTCGTCGTGACGGCGTCGGTCTTCCGGCAGCAGCAGCAGGACGTGTTCGCCCTGTTCAAGTACGGGGTGCTGGACGTGCTGGAGAAGCCGGGTCCCCCGTCCGACCCCGCCAGCGCCGCGGCGGCGCGGATCCTGGTCGAGAAGGTCAAGATCCTCTGCCGCGTGAAGGTCTCGTACTTCGGCCCGGCGTCGGCTCCGGACCGTTCGTCGCGGCGGCGTGTCGCGCCGCTCCCGGGGCATCGCAAGGCGATCGGCATCGGGGCGTCCACGGGTGGCCCGCGCGTGCTGCTCGACCTGCTGCGCGAGCTGCCGGCCGACCTGCAGGCGCCGGTTTTCATCGCCCAGCACATGTCGGAGAGTTTCGTCGAGGGGTTCGGTGCGTGGCTGTCGGCCGAGTCGGGTCGCAGCATCCTGGTGGGCCGGGACGGCTCGCTGGCGCAGCCCGGCCAGGTGTGGCTTGCCCCGGGCGACCGGAACATGGTGATCGAGACGCCCGGCATCATCCGTCTCGACGACGGGCCCGCTCCGGCCGGCATCCGTCCTTCGGTCGATGCGTTGTTGGTCTCCCTCGCGGCGACCTACCGAGCCGGCGCCGTGGGAGTGGTGCTCACGGGGATCGGCAAGGACGGCTCCGAGGGCGTGGTGGCGGTCAAGCGGGCCGGAGGCGTCACGCTGGTGCAGGACGAGGCGAGCTGCGTCGTGTACGGCATGCCGGGCGCGGCGCTGCGGACCGGCGCCGTGGACGAGGTCGTGGCGCTGGAGAAGCTCGCCGGGCGACTGGCCGAGCTGGTGGGCCGTGCGCCCGTGGGGTCCGGACCGTAGGCCGGACGAGAAACGCTAGGATCCGCCCAGCTTGAGCCGGACGATCTGCTGCTCGGCCAGCTCCGCCAGCGCTCGCGCGCCGAGCTCCACCGGCAGCTCGGCCGCCACCGGCTTGTCCGGCTGCGCGTGCACCACCCGGATGGCCGCGGAAAACGCCCGCACGGCCTCCTCGCGGTTGCCCTGCCCGGCCTGGAGCTTGCCCAGGGTGTAGTGTGCGAGGGGGAGATCGCGATCGAGGAACAGCGCCTTGCGCACTTCGCCCACGGCATCTTCGAGTGCCTCCGCCTCTGCCAGCAGCATGCCGAGCAGCAGATGGGCGGCGGCGCACAACGGATCGATGTCGAGGACCTTGATGCACTCGTCCGCGGCGGCGGCGCGCTCTCCGCGCCCGCAGAGGAGGTGGCCCCGGAGCAGGCGCGCGGGGGCGCAGTGCGGGGCCCTGTCCAGGAGGCGATCCACGATCTCCGCGGCCGCCTCGTGCCGGTCCGCGAGGCAGTGCCGCCGGGCGAGCTCGCACAGTCCGGCGGTGTTTTCGTCCGGCCCGGGCGCCGCCGCGGCCGGGGCCTTGACCTTCGTTCCGGCGGAGGGGACGACGGGATCGCGCGGAAGCGGACCTCTCACGTGCTCGCCGGCCGGGGTTGCGGGCCGTTCCGGCCGCGGCTTGCGGTAGGCGACGTAGTCCTGCGAGCTGACGGTCTCGCAGGTCTGCCGCAGTCCCGGGAAGTTCTCGGTGTAGCCCAGAAACAGGAACCCGTCCGGCTCCAGCATGCGCCACAGGTTGTCCAGCAGGCGTACGGTGGAGGGTCCGTCCAGGTAGATGATCACGTTGCAGCAGAAGATGACGTCGAAGCCGGCCATGCCGGGCTGGTCCGGCAGTCCCGGATCGACGAGGTTGGCGCGGCGGAACGACGTGTGCCGGCGCACGGCCTCGTTCACTTCGAGGATCCCGTGCTCGCCGGGACACGGCGCGAAGAACCCGGCCTTGATGTTGGGCGGCGCGAAGCGCAGGGGCCAGCTTCCGTAGCGGGCGAGGCGGGCCTTCGCCAGCGCCCGCTCGTTGATGTCGCACCCGACGACCTCGAGTCCGAACGGGTTCCACTTCGACCGGTGGGGCCAGAGCGACATCACGATCGAGTAGACCTCGTCACCCGACGAGCAGCCGGCGCTGAGGAGTCGGAGCGGGCGGGGGCTCCGGTTCTTGCGTGCGAGCAGCTCCGGCAGCACGCGCGCGCAGAGCAGCTCGAACCTGCCGCGGTGCCGGAAGAAGTGCGTTTCGGTGTTGGTGTACTCCGAGAGCAGGGCGGGCAGCTCGCGGCCGTCGTCGCCGTCGGAGAGCAGGTCGCGCAGGTAGTCGGCGGGATTCGAGCGGCCGAGCGCCCGCATGCGTTCGCGGACGGCATCGGCCAGGCTGCGTTCCTGGAGCTGTCCTCCCCGGAAGCCGAACCGGCCGCGCAGGAGCTGGGCGATGTGGTTCCGGATCTCGGCGCCCGGATCTTCGGTCTTCGGGCCGATGCCGATCGACCCCAAGGGGCTACCTTCCCGCACCGGAGCGTGCGCCGGCGGGCGGCTCGCCCAGGAAGCGTCCCGCGGTGGCGAGCAGCACGTCCTGGCTGAACTCGGACTTGAGCAGATACGCGTCCGCGCCCAGCTCCAGGCCCCGGCGCCGGTCTTCCGGGGAGGAGAGGGAGGTGACGATGACGATGGGCGTCCGCGCATGGCGTTCGCTGGCGCGCAGGGCGGTCGTCAGCTCGAAGCCGTCCATTTCCGGCATCTGGACGTCGACGAAGAAGAGCCCGTAGCTCCCTGCGCGCGACTTCTCGAGGGCGTCGCGGCCGTTCACCGCGGTATCCACCGACCAGCCTGCGGCGGCGAGGATGTCCTTGACGATTTCGCGGGTCGAGAAGGCATCGTCGACGACCAGGATCTTCCGAGGCGGCTCCGGGGCGGCGGCGGGTTTGCCGGGCACGGCCAGCGGCACCACCTTGCCGGAGAGCTGCAGGCCGTGCCGGACGAGATCGGGGGCGTGCAGCATCACCACGACCTCGCCCGTGCCCAGGATGGTCGCGCCGGCGACGTTCGGGATGCTGCGGAGGATGCGACCGAACGTCTTGATCACGATCTGCTGTTCGGCGACGAGACGGTCGACCACGAAGGCGACCCGCTGGCGGGCATGGCCGAGGAACACGGCCGGGAGGCCCTTTCCGTGCGGTTCGATTGCCGGGTCGACGACGCCGAGGACGGCGCCCAGCTTGACGAGCGGCACCGAGCGCCGGTCGACCTTGACGATCGGCCGGTCGGCGACGAGCTGGATTTCGCCGGGCTGGATGATGCGCACCATCTCGATGGAGAGCGTGGGGATGCAGTAGGTCTGGCCGGCCACCTGGACGGTGAGCACCTGGGTGACGGCCAGGGTCAGCGGCAGGACGATTTCGACGCTGGTACCGTTTCCCGGGACGGAGTCCAGCTCGATCTCGCCCTTGCACTCCTCGACGGCGCGTTTGACGGCGTCCATGCCGATGCCGCGGCCGGAGACGTCGGTGACGCGGTCCGAGGTGCTGAAGCCCTCGATGAAGATGAGGTACAGGGCCTCGCGATCGCTCAGTCCTTCGGCCTGTGCGGGCGTGAGCACGCCCTTGGCGACGGCGGCCTGCTTGATGCGTGCGGGATGGAGTCCCCGTCCGTCGTCCCGGACGGCGATGCGGATGCGGCCTCCTTCCTGCCCGGCGCTCATGCGGATCGTCCCGCGCTCCGGTTTGCCCAATCGCCGCCGCTCGGCCGGCGGCTCGATGCCGTGGTCCACGGCATTGCGCAGGAGGTGGACGAGCGGCGCTTCGATCACCTCCAGCACCTTGTGGTCGAGGCGCGTCTCGTCTCCGTGGATCTCGATGTCCACGAGCTTGCCGTGCTGCGCGGCCAGATCGCGCACGGCGCGGGGGACGCGCGCGAAGACGGTGGAGGCGGGGAACATGCGGATCCTGGCCACTTCGTGCTGCAGGGCATCGAGCAGCAGTTTGTCCTGCAGCGAGCCGGTGCTCAGCCCGATGCGGAACTCGCGGAGTCCGGCGCGGAGCGTCTTGAGCATCGCGGCCAGCTCGCCGGACTTCGCGGCCCAGCGTTCGGCGAGCTCGGCCGGCAGGTCGCTGCGATCGGCGATCTGCTCCCGCAAGCCGGCGGCGAGCTTGCCCGCCGCCTCGCACTGGCGGACGAACGCGGCGCAGCGTTGCAGACCGCTTTCCGAGCGGATGTGGCTGATCGCGGCTTCGCCCACGAGGTTCATGATCGTGTCGAGCTTGGCGATGTCGGCCCGGATGGTGCCGGGCCGGGCGTGGCCTCCGCCGGCGATGGGGATCCTGCGGGTCGTTTCCGGAGCGGCCGGACCCGGCCCCGGGGGTCGCGCCGGTGTGGGCGCCGGCGGTGCGGACGGGGGCGGCGGCGGCTGTGCCGGCGCCGCGGGCGGGGTCTGCACGTTGGACGCGGGCGGAGGCGGCTTCGCCGGCGGCGGCCCGACGCCCGCGAGCTCGACCAGCCTGCGGCACGCGTCCTTCCAATCCGGCCGGGGCTCGCACCGGTTCATGAACGCGTCGAGCGACGCGCGGAGGAGGTCCATCCCTTCGAAGAAGGGCCCGAAGATCCGGCTCGCCGGGACCTCGCCGCTGCCCAGGGCCCCCAGCACGTCCTCGAGGCGGTGTGCGAGCTCGCCCATGGCCTCGACGCCGATCATCCTGGCCGAGCCTTTGAGCGTGTGGAGCTCGCGCGCGACCTCGCGGGCGACGCCGGCGTCGGCGGGGTCCTTCTCCAGCGACACGAGCAAGGTATCGAGGTGCTGCAGGCGTTCCAGCGAGTCCTGGTGGAACGTGGTCAGGATTTCCTCGGGCCACTGCTGCGGGTCCGACATGGCTATCCGCCCTCGAGCACGCCGATCAGCGCGGGCGCGCTCACGGCGCAGACCGCGGTCGCGTCCCAGTCGAACTCCCCCTCGAGGAAGCCGCCGATGTGCTCCTCGTTGGTGGCGAGCGGCGGCTGGATGTCGGCGGCGCGGACCTCGCAGATCCCGAGCACGCTATCGACCCGGAGTCCGACGACGACTCCGGAGGCTTCGGCGACGACGATCCGGACGTCGGCCGCCGCCGGTTCCGCGGCCTCCTGCACGTGCAGGAACCGTCCCCGCCGGACGACCGGGCGAAGGGCGCCGCGGATGTTGACCGCGCCCAGCACGTAGGGCGCGGTGCAGGGGATGGGGGTGACCGGCGGGAGGGTGACGATCTCGCGCGTGTGTTCGGCGCGGATCGCGTAGGGGCTGTCGCCGAGGGCGAAGCGCACGAAGGTGACGAGATCGCCGGCCCGGCTTCCCGCCTTTTCCACGGGCCGGCTGAGCTCCACGGCGCGCTGGTGCAGGATGCGGCGGACGTGCTCGCGCCGGGCGGGATCGCCGTCGGGCTCGTCCGGCGCGAGGGGGAGGCGGGGTGGGGCGACGTCCTGGGCCAGGACGCGGTCGAGATCGAGGATGAGCAGCAGTCCGTCCTCGAGTTTGGCGATGGCCGAGACGAAGTTCCGGAGCGGGACCCTGGTCCCGGGCGGCTCGATGGCCGCGTCCGGGATGCGCCGGACGTTCGCGACGTCGTCGACGACGAGGCCTGTCCGCTGGCCGGCGACGTCGGTGATGACGATGTTGCCGCGCAGGCCGCGGTGGGCCGGCTTGAACCCCAGTGCGCGGCGCGCGTCGACGACGGGGATGACGGTGCCGCGGTAGTTGATGATGCCTTCGGCGAGCCCGACCTCGCCGCCCTCGAGGCGCGTGATCTCGACCAGGTCGATCACCTCGCACAGACTGCGCACGGCGACGCCGAACGGCACGTCGGAGACGTGCAGCAGGAGCAGCTCCTGCTCGGGCCCCGCCTCGCTCGGGGCGTCGCCCCGGTCCTCGCTCACGCGTGCTCCTTGCGCTCGGCCTTTCCCAACGACTGGAAGCCCGCCGCGCTGTCCCTGAGCTTGCCGGCGAGCCTGGTGAGCGACTGGGCGCCGTCGAAGGCGTCGCGTGCGGCGCGTGCGACCTCCTGGGAGCTGGCGGTGAGGTCCTTGACCGTCTTGGCCATGTCGTCGGTGGCGGCGGTCTGCTGTCGGGTGGAGACCTGGATGCCCTGCGCGCTGTCGACGGTGCGGCGCAGCATTTCGCCCATGCGTCCCAGGGAGGCGGCGACCTGGGCCGAGAGCTCGGTGCCCTTCTCGACGTGCTTGTTGACCTGTTCGGTGGCCATCACGGAGGCGCTGGTCGAATCCTGGATTTCCTTGATGAGCCCCTTGATCTCCTTGGTCGACTCCACGACGTTCTCGGCGAGCTTGCGGATTTCGACGGCGACGACCGAGAAGCCGCGACCGGCCTCGCCGGCGCGGGCCGCTTCGATGGCGGCGTTGAGGGCCAGGAGGTTGGTCTGTCCGGCGATTCCGTCGATGATCTCGGTCACTTCGGTGATGGCCAGCGACTTCTCTCCCAAGGCCATGATCCGCTTGCTCGCCTCGGCGGTGGCGGCGCCGATCTTGTCGATCGCCTTGGCCGCGTTGCCGACCGCCTGTTGGCTCTGCTCGGCGAGCTCGACGTTGCCGCCGGCCATCTGGAAGACCTCGGCGGCGCGCCGTTCGATTTCCTTGGCGGTGGCGGCCAGCTCATCGATCGAGGTCGAGGATTCGGTCAGGGCGGCGGCCTGTTCGGAGCTGGCGGCCGACTGCTGCTGGCTGGAGCTGAGGAGTTGGACGGCGGCGGAGTCGAGCTTGACGGAGGCCTCGGTGAGGTCCTTGCTGACGACCTCCAGGGAGGCGACGAGCCGGTTGATTCCCTTGGCCAGGGTCGCCAGCGCTTCGCTCTCGAAGTTCTCCTGAGCGCGGGCGGCGAGGTTGCCCGCGAGCGCGCCCTTGAGGGTGGCCAGGAAGTCGGAGACGCCGATGCCGAGATCCATCGCGCTGCGGTGCAGCCGCTCCGCGCTCTGCTCGTGCGCCTCGAGCATGAGGTTGATGCCGTCGCCCAGGCGTCGCATGTCGTCGCCGGCGTCGGTCAGGCGGGCGCGCACCCCGTCCTCGCCGCGTCCGGCGCGGTCGAGGACCTCGAGGAGGTGCGCGGTGTTCTCGCGCATCCGCTCGTTGTGCCGGCGTTCCTGTCCCACGACGGTCTGCAGGCGGCCGAGGAGGGCGTTGAGCGTGACGCCGACCTTGGCGATGATTTCGATCGACGAGGCTTCGGGGGCCCGGACGGTCAGGTCTCCTTCCTGCGCCCGGCGCAGCACGGCGAGGTGCTCGCCGAGTCCCATGGCCAGCTCCATGCTTTCCGAGCTCGTGCGCGCCTGTTCGGTTTCGAAGCCCGAGAGCACGCCGTTGACCAGCTCGCAGAGCTGGGTGAGCTTGCCGTCCCCCGCCGGCACGGGGGCCCGCGACTGCAGCTCTCCCCTGGAGAACCTGCGCAAGGCGCCGAGGATGCCGTCGAGGGCGTCGCCTCCGCCGTTCCCCTCCGCGCGCGCCACGTCGCTTCCGATTGCTGCTGCCATGGGACGTCCTCCTCAGAACTGGATCTGGACGCGCACCTTGCTGCCGCCGTCGCTTCTCACCCAGAGCAGCGGCTTCTTGAGTCGCTGGCACCAGGCGCGCACGTCCTTCTCGAAGGTCGGGCAATCGCCCACGACCTCAAGCGTGTCGCCGGCCGGGAGCTCCGCGCTCTTGATCGCGATTTTGAGCACGGGTTCCGGGCAGCGCATCCCGCAGGCGTCGATCACCGTGTTGGCCATGGTCGTCCTCCTCCTACTCCCGGCCGAGGGTCCGCAGCAGCCGTCCGTCGGCGTCCAGGATGTCGATGAGCGGCTGTACGGTGCCGGGGAAACTGTGGGTTGCGCAGGCGAGGCAGGGGTCGTAGCCGCGGAAGGCCATTTCCACCATGTTCAGCAGGCCTTCGCTCACCTCTCCCCGCCGGATCAGGGATCGCGCCGCCTTCTCGACGGACATGCAGATCGCCGCCGCGTTGTTCTGCGTGGCGACGATGAGGTTGACCTCGGTCAGCACGCCGTTCGGGTCGGTGCGGTAGTGGTGGATCAGGGTGCCGCGAGGCGCTTCCACGATGCCGACGCCCTCGACCGGCGTCCGGGTCGGCAGCTCCCGCACCTTCGGGCTGGTCAGCTCGGGGGCGCGTGCCAGCTCCTGCATCCGCTCGGCGGCGTACAGCGCCTCGATGAGCCTGGCCCAGTGGAAGGCCAGGGTGTGGTGTGCCGGCTTGCCGCCGAGCCGCTGGTACATCTTCTCGCAGGCGGCCTGGGCCAGCGGCGTGGCCATGCCGTCCGCGACGTTGAGCCGCGCCAGGGGGGCGACGCGATAGACTCCGCTGTCCGGCCCGTCGACGAAGCCGTGCCAACCCTTCTCGCGCAGGTAGCTGAACTTGACGTAGGTCCAGGGCTCGACGTGCTCGGCGATGTGCCTGGCGTAGTCGCGCGCCGCGAACTGGCAAAAACGATTGCCCGCGGGATCCACGACCCGGACCTCGCCGTCGTAGAAGTTGACCCGCCCGCGCGCGTCGACGAGGCCCATGGAGTAGGTCTCGTGCCGGAACGCGTCGCTGGCGATCAGGTCGGCGTAGGTCTTGTTTCCGAGGACCAGGTCGTCGAAGACGCCGAGGGCGAACTGTGCGAACGCGACCGCCTCGTCGGCCACGGCGGCGATCGCGGCGCGGTCGTCCTCGGTCAGGGCCTTGGCCACCCCGCCGGGGAGGCCGCAGACCGGGTGGATGGGCTTGCCGGCGACCCGCTCGATCACGGTCCGGCAGCGCCTGCGCAAGCCGATCAGGCGGCCGGTGATTTCCAGTCCCACCTTGCCGATGACGCCGAGGATGTTGCGTTCGGCGGCGGGCGCCTGGGGGCCGACCACGAAGTCCGGTCCGCCGAGGAAGAAGAAGTGCAGGAAGTGGTCCTCGAGCACGAAGGTCGAGTAGACGAGCTCGCGGATGGCCTTGGCGGCGGGCGGGGGTTCGACGCCGTAGAGATCGTCGAGGGCCTTGGTTGCGGCGATGTGATGTGCGGTGGGGCACACGCCGCAGATGCGGCTGGTGATCTGGGGCATCTCCTCGGCCGGCCGTCCGACGCAGAACTGTTCGAAGCCCCGCAGCTCCGGGACCTGGAAGACGGCGCGTTCGACGTCGCCGGCGGCATCGAGGAAGATGCTGATCTTGCCGTGGCCTTCGAGCCGGGTGATGGGATCGATTTGGATGACCCGTTGCGCCACGTCAGATCCTCCCGCGAAGCAGCGAGCGCGACAGTCCGTAGCGGTAGAACGTGCCGGCCGGGTCCGGCACCGCGGCGGCGAGCGCGTCGATTTCGGCCGGGTCGTTCGACCCGAACATGGCGGCGACCGCGGACAGCAGCTTGGCCCCGTGGTCCAGCACGCCGCTGGTCGGACCGAAGCAGCCGGTGCAGGGCATGTGTCCGCGGATGCAGCGCTCGCCGCATCCTGCGCGGGTGCCCGGGCCCAGGCACAAGACGCCGGCCGCGAGGAAGCAGCGGTCCGGCTCGACGATCACCTCGTGGATCCGCCGGATCGCGTCGAGGCGCAGGTCGTCCGGTTTGGAGTCCTTGCGGGGGCAGGTCCCGCACAGCGCCTTGTCGGGGGCGAGCACGGAGCCCCTGGGCGGGAGCGTGCCTTGGACGACGGCCAGCACGGCCTGCAGGGTGAGGTCCGGCGGCGGGGCGCAGCCGGGCACGACGTAGTCGACCGGGACGACCTGGTCGAGGCTGCGCACGGTCTCGTCGAACCGCGGCAGGCGAAGGGTCCTGCCGTCGTCGGTGCACGTCTCGAGCGGCACGGTGCCCCGCGGGTTCACGACGGTGGGCCCTTTCCGGTAGGCCGTCTCGAGGATCGCCGCCCGGCTGGTCAGGTTGGCGAGGGCCGGGATGCCGCCCATGTACGCGCAGGCCCCGTAGGCCACGAGCAGGGCGCTCTTGCGTCGCAGGAGTCGCGCCAGCTCCTCCTGTTCGGCGGTGCGGACGGCGCCGTTCAGGAACGTGACGGCGAGCTCGCCGTCGCCCAGGGCCCGCACGTGTTCGTACTTGAAGTCCAGGGCGGCGGGCCAGAAGACGATGTCCACCGCCTCCACGACCTTCAGGACGTCCTCGGCAAGATCGATCACGGCTTCCTCGCAGCCGCCGCACGAGGAGCACCAGTAGAACGCGACCTTGGGCTTGCCCATCAGGCCACCCCCTGGGCGCCCGGCCCGTTCCCCCGCAGCGGTCCCAGCGCTCGCAGGTCCTCCACCATCCGGGTCGTGACCTCGACGAACTTGTCGCTCTCCGTCGCGCCGACCCAATCGAGCACGAGGCGGTTGGGAGGGATGCCGAGCTGCCGGAGCAACCGGCCGAGCAGGGCGTGGCGCCGGCGGGCCTTGTAGTTGCCCTCGCGGTAGTGGCAGTCGCCGGGGTGGCAGCCCAGGACGAGGACCCCGTCGGCGCCGGCGGCGAAGGCCTGGAGGACGAGCTGCGGGTCCATGCGCCCGCTGCACATGAGGCGGATGACGGTGACGTTCGGGGGATGGGGTTTGCGCGCGCTGCCGGCCGCGTCCGCGGCGGAGTACGAGCACCAGTTGCACAGGAAGGCCACCACCCGGGGCTCGAAGCCGTTCATTCCAGCACACCCAGCAGCTCGGCCACGAGCTGCGCCGTGGTGAAGTGCCGGGCGGTCGCCGCACCGGCCGGGCAGGATGCGTCGCAGGTGCCGCAGCCCTTGCACAGGACGTCGCTGACCACGCACACGCCGCGTTCGGCGTCGAAGGAGATGGCCTGGTACGGGCACTGGCCCAGGCAGGTCCTGCAGCCCCCGCACCGGTCGGGGTCGATCACGGACACGGCGGATTCGAGCCGGAGTTTCTGGCCCGGGAGCAGGCCGGAGAGGACCTTGCCCGCCGCCCCGGCGCCGCCGGCGACGGCCGCGGCGATGTCCCGCGGTCCTGAGGCGCAGCCGGCCAGGTAGACCCCCTGCAGGGCGCTCGACACCGGCCCTGTGCTGGCGTGCTCCTCCCGGAAGAAGCCGTCCTCGTCCAGCGGCGCGCGCAATCGCGCGGCCAGCTCGGCCGACCCCGCGCTCGGCCGCATCCCGACCGCCAGCACGACCATGTCGGCCTCGATCTGCCGTGGTCGGCCGGCGGGATCGAGCCCCTCGACGAGGAGGGTGCCGGGGGCGTCCGAAACCTGCAGCGCGGCCGGATCGGCCACCCGGATCATCCTGAGCCTCTCGCGTGCGGCGGCGTCGTAGATGCGCTGTGCGCGCTTGCCGGGCAGGCACCAGTCGGCGTGCACGAGGCTGACCTCCAGCTCGGGCGCCCGCTGCTGCAGCAGGTGGGCGAGCTTGAGCGAATTCTGGCAGCAGACGGCGGAGCAGTAGCCCAGCTCGCCCGGTTCCCGGCCGACGCACGGCACGAGGCAGACCGAGCGCGGCGGCCGGCCGTCGCGCTTGACCACCTTGCCGCCGCTGGGTCCTCCGGGGTTGAGCAGGCGCTCGAGCTGCACGGTGGTGTAGACGTCGGGGTACCGTCCGAAGCCCAGCCGGCGCAGCGCGGCGCCGGAGTACGGCTCGAACCCGGTGGCCACGATGATCGCGCCGACCTTCAGCTCCAGCAGCTCGTCCTGCTCGTCGAAGTCGATGAACTCGGCACCGCCGCCGAGGGGGCAGCCGTCGCGGCACGCGGTGCAGCCGGCGTCGGTGAAGTGCAGGCAGTGTTCCCGGTCGATGATCGGCACGTTGGGCAGCGACCCGCGGAAGGGCACGTAGATCGCCTTGCGCCGGCCCAGCCCCTCGTCGAATTCGCTCGCCACCTCGACGGGGCACGCCGGGTAGCAGGCGCCGCAGCCGATGCAGTTCTGCATGTTGACGTAGCGTGCCTTCCGGCGCACCTTGACGAGGAAGTTGCCGTAATCGCCCCGCACGCTCTCGACCTCGGCGTTGGTCAGGACCCGGATCCGCTCGTCGTGCAGCACGGCGTCGAGCTTGGGCTCGAGCATGCAGGACGCGCACTCGAGGTTCGGGAACACCTCGTCGCACTTCATGACCTTGCCGCCGACGTAGGGCTCGCGCTCGACCACGAACGCCGTTCTGCCCTTCTGGGCCAGGGTCAGGGCCGCCTCGATGCCCGCCACGCCGGCGCCGATGACCAGGGCGTCGGTCACGATATCGATCTCGCGCGTCTCCAGCGGCTCGTGCCGCCGGACGCGGCGCACCGCGGCGCGCACGTAGGTTTCGGCCTTTGCGGTCGCGCGCGCCTTGTCGGGGGTGACCCAGCCGGCCAGCTCCCGGATGTTGGCGAGCTGCAGCATGTGCGGGTTCAGGCCGCCGGCGACGCACACGCGGCGGAACGTGGGTTCGTGCTCCTTCGGCGAGCAGGCGGCGACGACCAGGCGGTCGAGTCCGCGTGCGCGGATCTCGTCGGCCAGCATCGCGCAGGCCGCCTCGCCGCACAGCAGGGGGTGCCGGACGACCGCGACCACGTCTTCGAGTCCGGCGGCGAAGGCCGCCAGCCGCTCGAGGTCGATGCCCTCCGCCACGTTGCTCCCGCACTCGCACAGGTACACGCCGATCCGCGCGGGCATGGGTCATTCCTCCCGGGCGGCGGAGTCGGCCGCCCGATCTGCTTGCCCTGAGCCCCTGGGGGCCGGCGGGAGCCGAGGGGTCGAGGGGCCGAACTGCTCGTCGAGGATGCGCTCGACCATGCCCGGCAGCGCGCGCGCCACGGGCTCCGAGAGCCCCTCGCCCCAGCTCGAGAGCTCGACGGCCTCCATCGTATACGCCACGGTGCGCGCGGGAACGGCGATGCCGATCCTGCGGCCGAGCGCGAGGGCATCGGCGATGCCGAGGCCGTGGCGTCCGTGCCGGGGTTCGACGCCGGCCTGGTCGTCGAGGTCGAACCGGCGCACGGTGCCCGGTGCGTCCACGCCGGTCCAGGTCGCGTCGACGACGATCAACCGATCCACGCCGGCGACCTGGTCGAGCAGCTCCAGGTTGCGGAGCGGCCCGCCGGCCGTTCGAGCCCCTGTGCGCGCGGCGACTTCCCGTGCGACGGCAATGCCCAGCGCGTCGTCGCGCCGAAGCGGATTGCCCAACCCCACGACGACGACGGACGTCACCGGCTCGATCCTCCGAAGTTTCAACGTCTTCTCATCTCGGAGCGCGCAGGTCAAGGCAATTGGGTGCATCCCCTCAACTGGGGGCGACGCGCCCCGCTGCGGGCGGGAAGAGGAATCCCTTCGACTTCGCTCAGGGCAGGTTCGCGCAGAGGCGCAGAGCGGCAGAGCCGCAGGGTAAGGCAATTGGCCCGGAAGCGGGGGCGGCGTGCTCAGCGCCGGCGGCGGCGCGGGTGGCCCTCGTAGATTTCGTCCATGTCGACGATCGATGCGCCGACGTCCTGAGCCATGCGGACGCGCTGGCGAAGGCTTGCCGGCAGCGCATCAACCGCCTTGAGCAGGCCGAGAGTGTTGCGGCGCTGCTCCTCGAGGACCTGGCGGAGCTGCCGGATCGTCGTGGGGGCAGGCATGCGGTGAGTATGCACGCCCGGTCGAGGAAGGCGAAGAAGTTGGTGGGTCGGTGGGGCAGGAGTAGTTGTGGTCGAGGATCTGGGTGGACGGATGGGCGAAGGGGTGGTGGGGGATGCAGATCC
>JACRCZ010000071.1 GCA_016218765.1 Deltaproteobacteria bacterium
GAGCCGAGCGAGTAGCGCGTGTCCTTGCGCTGCACGGCCTGCTCGATCGCCTCGGAGATCGCGATGCCCAGGCTGCCCGGGCTGTCCGGGTTCTTGGCCAGGATCTTGCGCCCCGCCTCGGTGGTGTCGGTCGGCGACGCCACGCACTCGGCGCCCCAGGTCTGCATCATCAGGCGGCGGTAGGGCTTCTGGTCGTAGGAGACGCGCACCATGAAGACCTTGCACTCGAGGCCCAGCAGCTTCGTGGCGAAGGCCAGGGCCGAGCCCCACTGCCCGGCGCCGGTCTCGGTGACCAACCGCTGCACGCCGAACGCCTTGTTGTAGTACGCCTGCGCGACGGCGGTGTTGGGCTTGTGCGAGCCGGGCGGCGAGACGCCCTCGTTCTTGAAGTAGATCTTCACCGGCGCGTCGAGCGCCTTTTCCAGGCGATCGGCGCGATAGAGCGGCGTGGGGCGCCAGATGCGGTAGACCTCGAGCACCTCGGCGGGGATGTCGACCCAGCGCGCGGGGGTCATCTCCTGCTCGACGAGGTTCATCGGGAAGATCGGCGCGAAGTCCTCGGGCGTCGGCGGCTTGCCGGTCCCCGGATGGAGCGGCGGCGGCATCGGCCTCGGGAAATCCGCGTTGAGGTTGTACCACTGCTTCGGCAGGAACTCCTCGGACAGGAACGTCTTCTTCGTCGTCATCCTCGCCACCTCCCCAATCTCCGACCCTCCCGGCCGGCCGCCGAGGGAGGATCCTCGGCGAAAAGTCGGAGGCTAGCACGACGGGCGCGAGGGCGTCGAGTGAGCGAGGCTCGGGGGTTGGTCGATTGGGACGAGTCGTCGGTTGCTCGTACGGGTCGAGTTGTTGATCCGGGCCGACAACAGAGAACTGAAGACTGAAGACCGAGAACCGGGAACTGCCCTCCGTTGCGGCGCAGGGCCCCGCTGCGGTACTACCGCCGTCCATGCGATCGCGCCGCCTCGCGCCCCTCCCGGCCCTCGTGCTGTCGCTCGCAACGGCGGCAGAAGCGCAGACGCGGCCCGAGGTGACCGCGTCGGTGGTCGACGACGGCGTCATGGCGATCGACGGAAGGCTGGACGAGGCGGCTTGGGACGCCGCGGAGTTCGGCGGCGGCTTCACGCAGCGGCAGCCGCGGGACGGAGAGCCGGCCACGGAGGAGACGCGCTTCGCCGTGCTGCGCGGAGAGCGGGCGCTGTACGTCGGCATCGAGTGCCTGGACCGCGAGCCGGAGGCGATCGTCGCCCGCCGCGGACGCCTGGACCAGTCGATGCAAAGCGACACGGTGCTCGTGGATCTGGACACGCGCGGCGACGGGTCGACCGCGTTCCACTTCGAAGTGACGGCCGGCGGCGGGCGGCTCGACGGCGTCCGCGGCTCGGACGGCTCCGTGGACGCGGCCTGGGACGGCGTGTGGGACGCCGCGGTGGAGATCTCGGGGAGCGGATGGACCGTGGAGCTGGCCCTGCCGCTCTCGACGCTGCGCTTCTCCGACGGCCTGGCGGACATCGCCTTCCAGGTCCGGCGCAAGCTGATGCGGCTGCAGGAGACGGACGTCTGGGCCCCGATGCCCCGCTCCTCCTCGGGCGAGATCGTCCACTACGGCCTTCTGACCGGGCTGGGCGAGCTCCCGGAGCCGTGGCCGCTGGACCTGACGCCCTACGACCTGCGCGGGTTCGTGTACCGCTCGGCCGCCGACGACGGCACGACGGCGAGCGGTTTCGAGCCGCGCTGGTCGCTCGGCCTGGACGCCACGCTGCGGCTGGGCAGCTCGCTGGCGCTCACCGCGGCGGTGAATCCGGACTTCGGGCAGATCGAAGCCGACGAGCTGGTGCTGAACCTCTCGACGATCGAGACCTGGTACGAGGAGAAGCGGCCGTTCTTCCTGGCCGACCGCGAGCTGTTCGCCACGCCGCTCGAGCTGTTCCACACCCGGCGGATCGGTGCGGTGCCCGCGCCGCCCGCGCTGCCGGACGGCTGGCTGCTGGACCGGCGCCCGGACGAGACGCGGATCTGGGAGGCGCTCAAGCTGGGCGGCGAGCTGGCGCCGGGCTGGACGATCGGCGCGGTGGCCGCGCTCACGGGCGAGGAGTCGGTGGGCAGCGTGGGTCCCGCGGGACGGCGCGCGGCCCGGCTCGCGGCGCCGCTCAGCCACTTCGCCGTGTTGCGCCTGCGGCACGACTTCGGGTGTGACACCGCGGTCGGCTTGCTGGCGACGGCGGTGAACCGGTTCGAGCCGGAGGCGCACGCGGACGGACTCTGCCCGGACGGGCGGTCGCCGCACGACGGGCGGTGCACCTCCGACGCCTACGTCGCGGCCGTCGACGGCAACTTCCGCAGCGAGGACGGCGACTGGGCGGGCGCGGCGCAAGCGGCGCTGACGGCGCTTGTCGGCGGACCGCCGCGGCTGCTGGCCGACGGCACGTCGCTCGACCCCGGAGACCTGGGCTGGGCCGCGGCGGCCTGGACGGCCAAGGGCGGCGAGCCGTGGCGGGCGCGGCTGGAGACGGACGCCTACTCCGCGGAGTCCTGGGTGAACGACCTGGGCTACCAGAGCCGCGGCAACATCTGGCGCCTCTACGCCAACGCCGGCTGGTGGACCGACGACCTCTCCGACTCCGTCCAGACCGTGCAGGTGCGGGGTGAAGTGTGGGAGCGCGTGAGCCTGGACGGGTTGATGCTGTTCCACCGCTACGGCGTCGAGGCGGACACGCTGCTGGAGGGGAACAACTGGCTGATGCTGCGGCTGCACGCGACGCCTCCGGCGTGGGACGACCGCGAGCTGCGCGACGGCGCGGCGTTCCTGCGCCGCGGCTGGGCCGGTTTCGAGGTGGACGTCTCGACGGACTACCGCTACCCGGTGACACTGGACATGTGGGGCGAGGTGCTGTTCTGGGAGGGCCGCTGGAGCGCGTACGTGGAGGCGAGCGTGATCGTCAAGCCGGCGGACGTGCTGACCATCGAGCTGGCGCCGACGCTGGACTTCCAGGCGGGGGAGCCGGCGCGGGTCGCCGTGACCGAGGCGGCCGGCGAGCGCCGCTACCTGCTGGGGGACCTGGAGGCATCCGCGATCGGGGTGACGATGCGAGCAACATGGGCCATCACGCCGCGGCTCTCCCTGCAGGGCTACGGCCAGCTCTTCCTGGCGGCGGCGGACTACGGCCCGTTCCGGGAGCTGCGCGCGTCGGCCGGCACCCGTCCGCGGATCGAGCCGGAGGACCTATCGCCCGCGGCGGAGCCCGCGGACGATCCGGACTTCTCCCAGGCCGCCGTCAACGCCAGCGTGGTGTTGCGCTGGGAGTACCTGCCGGGCTCGACGATCTACGTCGTGTACACCCACCAGCAGGTCCCGACCGAGGAGTACGGCGAGGGACGCCTGGACCTGGAGGGCCTGCGCGACGCTTCGTGGACGGAGATGGTGCTGCTCAAGGCGAGCTACTTGTGGAACTGAGCTATCGATCGCGCGGCTGGGGAAGGAGACGACGATGAGATACGACGGTTTCGGTCGGATCGCGGTGCTCGGAGTGCTGCTGGCGTTGGGAGCGGGTTGCGAGAAGAAGAAGGCGAGCGCGGCGCCGGACCGTGACACGCTGCAGTACCTGCCGCCGGGCGCGGCGGTGTACGCCGTGATCGATGTCCAGGCGGCGCTGGGCAACAGCGGGGAGCTGAAGGAGCTGGTTCTGGGGTTGGTCCCGGCCGCGTGCTCGGACGCGGCGAGGGACGCGAAGCGGGCGGTCGTGGCGCTGTACGGGAAGGAGTTCAACAGCGTCGTCGCCATCGTGCAGGGGGTCTCGCCGGAGGCGCTGTTCGGCTGCCTGGAGAAGGGGTTGAAGCTCGCCGCGGGCCTGCCCGAGGCACGAGACGGGCTGGAGGTCGTCTCGTTCGCGTCGCCGGAAGGCGACGGTCGCGCGCTCGCCGTGTTCTCGGCCTCCGCGACGACGCAGGTCCTGGTCGTCGGCGAGGTGCTCGACGCGGTCCTGCGGGCGGCGGCCGGCGGACCGTCGCTGGCGGGAGCGTCCATTCTCGACACGCTCTCGCGCGTCCCTTCCGCGCCGGTCGTGGCGGCGCTCCAGCTCTCCGGGACGGGGGCGGAGGATCTGTGGCGCGAGCTGGCGGAGGAACTGGCCGACACGCTCCCGATGCCGTCCGGCGCGGCACTGTCCATCGACATCGGCGGCAGCGGCGGCATCACGGGCGCGCTGGTCATGTCCGATGCGGCCGCGGCGAGGACAATGCAGCAGACCATCCGGGCTGCCCTGGCCAAGGCGCGCGAGGCGATCGCGCGCGAGGCGGAGGACCCGTCGGCGATGGCAATGATGGGTATGGGCGTGAACCTGCTGGACGCTGTTTCCGTCGAGGCGAGCGGGGCGGTCGTGCGGGTGAGCCTGGCGGGCGGGTCCTTCCCGGGCGGTGTCGGCGCGCTGGGCATGATGTCGGCGATCGCGATTCCGACGTACATGAAATTCGTCCGGTCGGCGAAGGCCGAGGAGGCCCGCCTGAACCTGGGAAAGCTGGCGAGCCTCCTGGAGCGCTACGCCGACGCGCGGATCACAGGAGGCCAGGGGGGACAGGCGTTCCCATCGAATTCGCGGGTCGCAGGGGACCATTGCGATGCACCGAACTGCAACGCCGAGTGCGTGCCGCGCAGCGCGGACGACGTCTCCGGCCGGAAATATCAGCCGACGGATTCGGACTGGATGTGCTCCGCCACCGGACCGAATTGCACGCCTGAGACCGCTTGGGCCGAGATCCCGTTCGCGATCACGCAGCCGATCGGCTTCCAGTACTGCTACTCGGTCAAGGGTGGTGTCAACGAAATGACGTTCGAGCTGGCGGCGTTCGGGGACGCCGACGGCGACGGCGTCTGGTCGTCCTACCGGCGACAGGGGATGCTCCTCTGTTCCGGAGCGGCCGGCTGCCTGCCGACCATCGGTGCGATCGTCGTTACGAACGAAGGCGAGTAGCCCGCTTCACCACCGCTCCACCGCTCCACCGCTCCACCGCTCCACCGCACTGCCCCCTACACGCCGGGGCAGTCCGGCCACATCGGCGTATCGACGAGGACGGCGTCGAAGCGGACGCGGACGTCGTAGGCGTGGCAGTCGAACTGGCCGCCGCCCGGACTGCGGACGCTGAGCCAGATCTGGCGGTCGTCGGTCCCGCCGCAGGTCCCCGACCAGTTGAGAACGACGGACGGCCCCGTGCTGCACGTCTGCGCGCCGCAGGACGAAGCCGACGCGCAGAGCTGGTAGGCGGCGCCGTCCGGGGGGCGGGTCAGCGTGATCGTCACCGTGTAGCGCTCCTCGCAGATGACGGGGATGCAGTCCCAGAACGCGTCGGTCGGCTCCTGGAGCAGGATCGTGAAGAAGTCCTGGTCGCCGTCGGGGTAGATGGTCGG
Source organism: Deltaproteobacteria bacterium (assembly GCA_016218765.1). Lineage (GTDB taxonomy): Bacteria > Myxococcota_A > Polyangia > DRWM01 > JAAZOP01 > JAAZOP01. Next base: position 5,402 of record JACRCZ010000071.1, read on the forward strand.
CGAGCCGGAGACGGAGAGGCCGGTCACCGGGGCGGTCGCGCTGCCGAGATCGGTCAAGGCCGAGCAGCTCCCGTTGGGCTCGTGGGGGTGCGTGGCGAAGGAAGCGGCAACGTCCGTGGCTCCGTCGCAGTCGTCGTCGAGGTCGTTGCAGGTCTCGGTCCGCGGCGACCCGGGAGTGCAGGTCTGCTCGAGACCGCCGACGCAGCGCTGGACGGAGCGGGTGCACTCGCCGACACCACAGTCCTCGGTGCCGAGATCCTGGTTGACGCAACGTCCGGGCTCGCTGCCGGTGCACCCTTCGGCGAGCTGGCACACGCCGATCGTGCCGCCGCAGGTGACCTGCTCGGTGCCCATGAGGTGATTCAGGGTGCACTCCGCCTCCGCCGTGCGGCAGGCGGCCGCGCCGTCGCAGGCGGCGAGGGTGGCGGGGACGGAGCCCATGTGGAAGCAGGTGGAGGCGCCGCTGCCCCAGCCCCAGTACCACGGATCGCAGTTGACGCCGCCGCATTCCTCGTACGGATCGCTCCCGGCCGGGACGTCCTGGCAGCTTCCGGAGACGCAGCGGCGGCACAACCCGCAGGCGTTGGGGCCGTTGTCGACGCCGGCGTCGCAGTCGTTGTCGATGCCGTCGCAGACCTCGGGCGCGTCCGGGTGGATCGCGGCGTTGCCGTCGTTGCAGTCGGTGCCCAGGCAACCGCCGCCCTGCCCGTAGTCGTCGCCGTCGCGGTCGACGCAGCACACGCCGTCGTCGGGCATGCACTGGTAGGTGGGCAGCTCCTCGGTGGTGATCGCGGTGCAGGTGAAACCGTCCGGGCAGCCCTCGGGGTCGGTCGGCTCGCAGTAGATCGAGCAGAACGTCGGGTCGGTCGGGCCCGGCATGCCCAGGCACAGGTCGCGGGCCTCGCCGCAGTCCGCGTTCTCGTCGCACGCGTCGCACATCGTCTCCGCCGGGTACCAGCAGACCTCGGCTTCGCCGCCGCTGCCGTCGTCGAAGACCTGGCAACCGTAGCCCACGGGGCAGTCGTCCGCGGTGCACCAGCGGGTGCAGATCGAAGGACGGCTGTCGTCGAGCGGCGAGAAGCAGACCAGGCCGGGACAGCAGTCGGCGTGCACCGTGCACCGCGCACCGAAGTCCGCGAGCGTACAGGCGTCGCCCTCGTCCAGCGTGTCGCCGGTCGACTCGCCGCCGTCGTCGGCGCCCTCCCCTGCCCCGTCGTCAACCGCGTCTGCGTCCGCATCGGCATCCGCGTCCCCGTCCGCGCCGACCTCGCCGACGCCGTCCGGACGGACGATGTCGTCGTCGTCGCCCACGCCCGAGGTGGCGCAGGCGGCGCTGGCGGCGGCGAATCCGCCGACGAGCACGAAAAGGAACCGAAGCTCCGTACGAAGGTTGGCGTTGGTCATGGCGGTATCGTGACGTGCCCGACGCGTCGGGTCAAGGTGACGGACGCCGAAAGGACGCCGAAGGCGACGGACGCCGAAAGTCCCGCGGTTGCGACCCGAAGCTGATTGTGGTCCACTCCCTCCCCGCCTTCGGCGTCCTCTAGAGTCCGGGGGCAAGGCAGGCTGTGGTGTCGCATTGGGGTGCGGTGCGGCCCGATCCCGTTGTCGCAGGCGAGGTCGTGGGCGCCGTCGGGAGCGGTCCGGGGACTCGGGCCGAGGGCCACGCTCTGCCCGAGCGCGGGTTGGCGGTTCCCGTGGTGCTGGGGGTGGCTCATCTGCTCGTCGATTGCTCGTCGTGTTTCCTCCTCTGGCGGCTGGTCCCCGCCATGGATTTCAGGGACTACGCGTTCTGGTTCGTGCTCTACAATGCGATCGCGTTCGCGGTGCAGCCGCTCGTCGGTTTGGCGACCGACCGACTCGGCAATCCCCGGGGCGTCGCGGCGTTCGGGCTCGTAGCGGCGATCGTCGCCCTGCTCCTGCCCCGGGAGTCGATCTGGCTGCCGGTCGTCGTCACGGGGCTGGGCAACGCACTGTTCCACGTCGGCGCCGGCATTCTGGCGCTGGGGGCCACGCCGTTCCGGGCGGCGGGGCCAGGGGTATTCATCGCTCCGGGCGCCGTTGGGCTCGCCCTCGGCGCGTTCCTGGGGCGCAGCCGGCCGGAGGACTGGTGGTGGATCGCGGGCGGGCTGGCGGTCTGCCTGGTCGTCGCCGCATGGCTGCCCCGCGGGCGGCCGTCCGTGCGTCCGGCCGGTCCGGTGCTCGAGCGTCCGGACCGGGCTCTCCTGGTCGGGGGGCTGCTGCTCGCGGCGATCGCCCTCCGCTCCCTTGTCGGGCTGCGCGTGGTGGGCCGCTGGAACGCGAACGCGGACTGGGCGATCCCGATGGCCGCCGCGGTGTTCGTGGGCAAGGCGCTGGGGGGCGTGGTCGCCGACCGGCTGGGCTGGATTCGCGTGGCGGTCCCGGCGGTGGTGCTGTCGGCGCTGCTCCTCGTCGTCGGAGACCGGGGCCTGATCGTCGCCCTGCCGGCGCTGCTGCTGTTCCAGGTCGTGACCGGCGTGACGCTGTGCGCGCTCCACCGTCTGATGCCCGGCCGGCCCGGATTCGCCTTCGGCCTGTCCTGTCTCGCGCTGTTTGCGGGCGCGCTGCCCGTTCTCCTGCGCTTCCGGCCGCCGGTTCCGGCCGTCGTGCCGATCGACGCGCTGCTCGCGCTGGCGGCGGCCGCGGCGGTGTGGAAGGCGCTCGCCCTTCTCGAGGGGACGGCCGCCCTGCCTCGGCCCGTCGCGACCGGTGCGCCGGCCCGGCATCCGACGGAGGCGTCGCCTTGACGGCGGAGCCATGGCTCAAGGCGTTCCTGCTCACGCTGGCGATCGAGCTTCCCATCGTGGTGCCGTTGCTCCGCGCGGCCGAGGCTGGTCTTGCTCGCCGCGTGGCGCTGGCCTTCTTCGCGAACCTGGCGACCCATCCGGTCGTATGGTTCGTCTTCCCGGGCATCCCCATCGACGGCTACACGTCGCTGGTCCTGTCCGAGATCTGGGCCTTCATCACGGAGGCGGCCTTCCTGGTGCTCGTCGTTCGCGGCTTGTCGATCGTCCGGGCATCGCTGGCCTCGCTGATCGCCAACGCGGGGTCCTGCGCCGCCGGTTTGCTGCTGGTCCGATGGTTCGGCAGGTGGCTGCTCGAGTGATGCTCGTCCGGCCGCGGAAGGACCGGGCGGCGTTCCGGGGGGATAGACGGGAGTTCCCAGGATGAACGATGCGATGCGCGGTGCAACGGGAAGCGCACGGGTCCTGACGGGGCTGTTCCTGCTCGTCGCCGCCCGGGAGACCGCGGCGGACATAGCGGTCGAGCCGCCGAAGCCCTGCACGGTCCAGGCTCGCCAGGGCCGTGGAGACGAATGCGTGGCGTGCGCCTCCACCGCGGGGGGGGGCGACCGCTGTGCCGGGCTCTTGGAGGAGTACGGATTCAGCCGGAACTGCCGGGGCGCGGGCCGTGTCCGCACGGAGGTCTGGTGCCGGACGGCGCGCCGCGACGTCCGGTCCGTTCCGTCCGAGGTTCAGGCGATCCTCGCGGACCCGGCGGCCGAGCTGTCGGCGCCGCCCGCTCCGGCGGCGGACGTCGTGTCGCCCGCCGTCGAGGACGCCGCCGCGACGCCGGAGGAGGCGCAGGGTCCGGTCGACGACGCGACCGCACAGCCGGAGGACTCGGCCTCCCCGGAGCCGGAGGCGGCCGAAGCCGCCGCCCGCGAGGCGGAACCGTCCCCGGCGGCGGCCGACGTCGCCGCTGCGGAGAAGACCGCCGACGGGGCGGCGACTCCCGCGAGCGACGATCCGTCCGCAAAAGCGAGCGCCGAGCCCGATTCCGCGACTCCGGCGCCTGCGACCGGCAAGGGCAAGGGTTGCGGCTGCTCCGTGCCGGAGGCGCCGCGGGCGGGTTCGCTGTTCTTCGCCGTCGGCTCTCTCGGCGCGGTTGCCGTCGCGCGAAGCCGTCGTCGGGGAAGACGGTCGGGGGCGGGGCGTCCCTCGTTCCTCGGCCGTGCGCACCCCGGCGTGCTCCCGCTGGTGGCTGCGGCCACCCTGTTCGTCGGCCTGCAGGCCTCTTCCGCGTCGGCCGACGTCGCCGTCGAACCGGAGGGAGTCGCCTGCGACGCGAGAGCCATCATGCTCGGCGAGGGGGGGCTCGATTGCCTCGATTGCGCGGCGGACGCACTGCACGCGGACCGCTGCGAGAAGATGCTCGGAGGCCTCGGCTTCAGCCGGAAATGCGGCATCGACGCCTCGGTCGCCATGCTGGTGTTCTGCCGTCGGAAGTCGGCGTACGCCGCGCCGGTGCCCGACGAGGTGCTGAAGGTGCTGCGCATTCCCGGAGCGGAGCCGCAGGCGCCCGCGGCCGCGCCGGAGAAGAAGTCCGGGTCGAAGGGCTGCGGTTGCACGGTTCCCGGCGCGGGCGCCGGGGGTGGCGGTGTGGCGGCTCTCGTCGGGCTCGCGCTTCTCGCGCGAGGCCGGAAGCGCCGCGGGTAGTCGTGCGTCGCCGGTCTTCCGCGCTGCCGGACGGGATTCCCGGCACGATCCACGTCACCGTCGGCGCGAACCCGTGCGCGTTGCTGGTGGCGAGCATCGCCCAACCGTGTCCGGCGCGTCGCGCCGCCCGGGCGGCCTACGCCTGCCTCGGTCGCGAGCTGGTCCGGCACGGTCTCTCGATTGTCCAGGAACGCGTTCTCGGCAGTGTCGACAGCGCGGCGGGCGTCCTGGCCGAACGGGCTGTGGCGCTGCGGGCCGCGGGAGTCGACTCCGACGGGCCGTGCACGTTCGTCGAGGGCCGACCGCTGTGGGGACGCGGGTGGGCGGGCGCCATTCTCCTCGCGGTGCGCACGGCGGACGCGGGAGGCGTGCCGCGGGTCCTGCACGACGGAGGCGTTCCCTGCGGCAGGACCTGGCGCCTGAAGGGCGCGCGCTTCGTGGCACTGCAGGGCATCGGTTCCCGGCCGGACGCGGCGGCCGCGCCGCAAGGGGTCCAGGCCGAACGGGCCATCCGCACGGCCGCCCGGCTGCTGCGGCGCCAGGGGCTGCGGTTCGCCGACGTGCTGCGGACCTGGTTCTACCTGCGAAGGATCCTGTCCTGGTACGGCGAATTCAACGCGGGGAGGCGCGGGGTCTTCCGGCGCCTCGGCCTGTTGCACGCGGACGGCGCGGCGGTGTGCCGTCTTCCGGCCAGCACGGGCATCTCCGGGCGGACGCGCGGCCGAGCCGCGTGTTCGCTGGACCTGCTGGCCGCCGCTCCGGCACCCCGGAGCGGAATGCGGGTCGAGGAGCGCCGGAGCCCCGTCCAGCCGCGGCCGCTGGGCTACGGCTCGGCCTTCTCGCGCGCGGCGACGGTTTCCGGCGGCAACTGGTCCCTGCTCGAGATCTCGGGGACGGCGGCGGTCGACGCTTCCGGACGCAGCGCCCACCCGGGGGACGCCCCGGCGCAAGTCGGTGCGGCGCTGGATGCCGTGCGCGGGCTGCTCGACGACGCGCGAGGCGGCCGAGAGCACTTCGGGGCAGCCACGGTATTCGTCAAGCGGCCGGCCGACGCGGCGTCGTGCCGGGCGGCGCTGGAATCGCACGGCAGCGGCGCGCGCCGTTGGCCGGCCGTCTGGGTGCAGGCGGACGTCTGCCGGCCGGAGCTTCTGTTCGAGGTGGACGGTGAGGCCCTGTCGTCGAGCAAAGCCGGGAGCCGGGACCGACGCGGCCGACGCGACGCCCGGTGACGGGGCTCGGATCCGGCGAACATGATACGATGGCCTTCCAAGAGGAGGTGACCCATGGCAGGACAGGGGAGGACGTTGCGGTGCGTGCGGCTCCTGACGGCCGCTCTGGCGTGGACGGCGTGGACCGCGGGCTGCGGCGACGACGACGCCGGCGCTGACGTCGCGAACGACGCAGACGCCGGCGGGGACGCCGACGGCGCGGCCGATGCCGATGCCGACGCAGACGCCGACGCAGATGCCGACGCCGACGCAGACGCGGATGCCGACGCCGACGCGGATGCCGACGCCGACGCAGACGCAGATGCCGACGCAGATGCCGACGCAGACGCAGATGCAGATGCCGACGGCGGGGGGCACTATTTCCCGCCGGGGGCGATGTGGACGCAGGACGTGTACGACACGACGCCGGCGGCGTACTCGGGCACGACAATCGCGGCGCTCCGTGCGGCGGGCGGCTGGGGCAACGGCGACGTGTTCCAGATCGATTTCTCGATCGAGGTGCTGGAGGACGACGGATCCGCACCGATGCGGGCGTTCATCCCGACGGGGGACTTCTTCGAGCCGGACTGCGACCTGGCCGACGTTCCGATCCCGGCGGGCGGGGTGTTGGAGGGCGAGGACGGCTACGAGTGCGTCTCGGACGGCGACTGCCATCTGATCGTGCACCGGGGCGGGCAGCTCTTCGAGATGTGGCGGGCGAACATCGTGGGCGGCGAGTTCTACGGCGGGTGTCTGGCGGTGTGGGACCTGACGCGGGTGTACGGGACGAACGGGCGCGGGGCGCAGTGCACGAGCGCGGACGCGGCGGGGTTCCCGATCGCGCCGCTTCTGTTCACGGCGGACGAGGTGGCGGGGGGGGAGATCGCGCACGCGATCCGGTTCATCCTGCCCAACAACCGCATCCGGGCGAGGTACTACGTGCCGCCGGCGACGCACGGGACGAACACCTCGGGCGCCGACGACGCCCCGTGCTACGGGGTGCACTTCCGCCTGCGGCGCGACTACCCGCTGGAGACGCTGCCCAACGAGGCGGCGCGAGTGGTGGCGCGGGCGCTGCAGCGCTACGGGATGTTCCACGCCGACGGGGGGAACATCGCGCTGACGGCGCAGAGCGACCGTTTCACCACGGCGAAATGGGACGGGCTGCTGGGGCCGCGCGACCTGTCGGACCTGGCCGTGGAGGACTTCGAGGTCATCGACCACGGGGCCCCGGTGTACGTGACGTACGATTGCGTGCGGGAGCCGTAGCATGGCGCAACCGTCTTCCGAGGAGCGGTGGGGGACGCGCCTGGGCGTGATCCTCGCCGTCGCGGGCTCGGCCGTCGGCCTGGGCAACTTCCTGCGCTTCCCCGGCCAGGCCGCAGCCAACGGCGGCGGCGCCTTCATGATCCCCTACTTCTGCGCCCTGCTCTTCCTGGGCATCCCGATCGGCTGGGCGGAGTGGGCGATGGGGCGCTACGGCGGGAGGAAGGGGCTGCATTCGGCCCCGTCGATCCTCGGCGTGTTCGGCCGCGGAGCGGCGATGCGCTACTTCGGTGTCGCCGGCGTGCTCGTGCCCCTGGCGGTCTCCTTCTACTACACCTACATCGAGGCCTGGTGCCTGGGGTACTTCTGGCACTACCTCACCGGCGGCATCGGCGTGGACGCCGGCGCGTCCATCGGCACGCAGACGGGGCAGGCGGCGACGTTCTACAGCGACCTGACGGGCCGGGACTCCAACGGGATCCTGGCGGGCGGGTCGATCGAGACCTTCGTCTTCTGGGTCATCACGTTCGCCATCAACATCTGGCTGGTCTTCCGCGGCATCTCGAAGGGGATCGAGAAGTTCGTGAGCTGGGCGATGCCGCTGATGGCCGTCTGCGCCCTCGTCGTGCTCGTGCGGGTCCTGACGCTGGGCACGCCCGACGCGGCGCATCCCGAGCAGAACGTCGCCAACGGCCTGGGGTACATGTGGAACCCGGACTTCGGGGCGCTGGGCAACCCGCAGACCTGGCTGGCGGCGGCCGGGCAGATCTTCTTCTCGCTGTCGGTCGGGTTCGGCGTGATCATCAACTACGCCTCGTACCTGCGCAAGAAGGACGACGTCGTGCTGTCGGGATTGACGGCCTCGGCGACCAACGAGCTGTTCGAGGTCGGCTTCGGGGGCCTGATCACGATCACGGCGGCCTTCGTCTTCCTGGGCGCGTCGAACATGATCGGAGCCGTCCAAGGCGGCACGTTCGGCCTGGGCTTCACGACGCTGCCCGTCGTGTTCGCGCACATGGGCTCGATGGGCAACGCAATCGGCGCGATCTGGTTCCTGATGCTGTTCCTGGCGGCGATCACCAGCTCGATCTCGATGTACCAGCCGGCGCTGGCGTTCTTCGAGGAGTCGCTGGGCTGGAGCAAGCGCGCGGCGACGGCGCTGATGGTCTCGATCTGCGTCGTGGGCTCGTTCCTGGTGATGTACTTCAGCAAGGGCGGGGTCTTCTGGGCGACGATCGATGATTGGGTGGGCACGTTCCTGATCTTCGTGCTCGCGATGGTGCAGATCATCTGTTTCTCCTGGATCTTCGGCATCGACCGCGGGATGGAGGAGGCGCACCACGGGGCGCTGCTGCGCATTCCGCGGTTCTATCGTTTCATCATGAAGTGGGTGACGCCGACCTACCTGCTGGTGGTCTTCGTCGCGTTCTGCTGGAAGAACCTCGGCACGTGGGTGCAATCGGTGGCCGACGAGCCGCTGCAGCAGGGCGCCGTGGCGCTGATCCTGGGCACCACCGTCGTACTGGTCGTCTGCACGCGCATCGGGGAGAAACGGTGGCGCGCCGCGGGGCTCGACATCGACGGTCGCCGGCCGCCCGACGAGGCGAAGGAGTAGCGCCATGACGATCCTGGGCTGGCTGTTCCTCGGCGTTTCGTTGTCGTTCGTCTGGGGCCTGACGGGCTGGTGCTTCTACCGCGTGCTCAAGGCCCCGACCGTGATCGAGAAGCCGCCGGACGCGCTGGGGGGGTGAGGACGAGGGCGAGCCGCGGGCCCCCGCCGACGCTCCGCCCCGCCGACGCTCCGCGGGGCTCCTCCTCCGCGGAGGCTCCGCTTGACCGCGTCCCCCCACGGCGTATCCTCCCCCGGACGCGAGGAGGTGCCGCATGAGACCGTCCACGATCGTGCTCTGGGGCCTGGTCGGCGTGCTCGTCGGACTCGCCGTGGCCGCGTCGTGCGCCACCAGCGACCCGCCCGTCTGCGACTCGGTGCAGTGCAACGCCGAGTGCCGGAGGGCGTCGCACGCCGGAGGCGCCTGCGACCGCGGCGCCTGCGTCTGCACCGACGCCGCCGACGCCGATGCCGACGCAGACGCGGACGCCGATGGCGACGGCGACACCGGCGACCGTCCCGACACCGAGATTCGCGACGACGGACGGGACGAAACCATCGTCCCCGACGACGTCGGAGGGGAGACGACCGAAGGCGGCGAGGCGAAGTCCGGCTGCGACCCGCTCGTCTGCTTCCTCGCCTGCGGCGGCACGTGCACCGTGGGCGGCGAGTGCTCCTGCGAGACGTCCGCTCCCTGATCTGCCACGGCTTGCGAGAACGCGTCGGCCCCTCCGGAACCGGACGGGGAGAGGTGGAGAGGACGACTGGAGAGCGGGCGAGGTGTCGTGGCGCAGATGCCGTGGCGCGGCGAAACGCCGCGCCACGGCGCTTGCACACGGACCCCTCCCCACCTCTCCAGCCGACCTCCCCCTCCTCTCCTCTTCCGGAGCGGGGCGCGGGGCGCAGCCCCGCCGAGGTGTGGCAGCCGCTCGCGCGATGAGCAGGGTGGCTACGGACGGCGGCGGCGGACGAGGCCGAGGAGCGCGAGGCCGAGGAGGGACAGGAGCGCGGGGCCGCTCGACGGGCCGGCGGCGCGGCACGAGCAGCCGATGCCTTCGTCGTCGACGCCGGGCCCGATCGGGACGTCGCTGCGGCCGTCGCCCGACGTATCGAGGTCGGCGTCGGCGTCCGCGGCGACGTCGGGATCCGCATCGGCGTCCGCGTCGGCATCGGCGTCCGCGTCCGCATCCGCATCCGCGCCGGGCGGCGGCGCCTCGACGCACTGGCCCAGCTCGCAGACCTGGCCTTCCGGACACACCGCGCCGAGGCACTCGTCGACGCACGTCCCGTCCTGGCAGTAGAAGCCCGGGTCACAGGTCACCGTCGCGCAGGTTTCGGCGACGCAACGCCCGTCGGGCAGGCAGGTGAAGCCCGGGTCGCAGGCGACCCAGTCGCAGCGCATGATGCAAGTCCCATCGACGCAGACGGTGCACTCGTTGCACGTCAGGGCCTCGCACAGGTCGATGCAGTTGCCGGCGCGGCATTCCGTGCCCACCGGGCACCAGATACCGTCGCAGGCGCCGACGCACGTGCCGGCCTCGCAGCGCATGCCGGGATCGCAGGTGACGTCCTCGCACCCGGCATCGATGCACCGGTCGTCGGTCCAGCACACCTGGCCCTCCGGGCAGCCGAACTCGGAGCAGACCGTGCGGCAGACGCCGCGGTCGCAGACCTCGTAGGTCTCGCACAGGCCGTCGCCCTCGTCGGTCTCGCCGTCGCAGTCGTCGTCCAGGGCGTTGCAGCGCTCGTCGGACGGCGACAGGTCGCCGAGGCACTCGGTGCCGGCGCCCACGCAGTTCGTGCGGCCCTGGGCGCAGACGCCGAGCAGCCCGGTGTCGCAGGGGGCGCCGGCGTCGGGGCAGATGACGGTGCCGCCGCGGATCTGGAAGACCCAGCGGCCGGGCTCGCCGACGTTGGAGTCGTCGCACGCGATACGGTTGATGCTGCCGGTCATGGAACCGGGGATCTGGACGTAGTTGACCGAATCGCCGGCGTCGAAGCCGACCTGGGCCGCCGTGCCGCCGAAGCCGCCCGAGCCGCCGCTGGCGTCGCCGGTCGTCCAGTCGCAGGTGCTGAAGCGGAACTCGACGTCGAAGTCGCCGGCCGTCCCGCCGCAGCCCTCGACCGCGGTGAGGATCATCTGGAAGTCCATGCCGAGATCGAGGTGGCAGGAGTAGTAGCCGACCATGTCCCAGGTGATGATCATGCGGCCGGGCTCGAGGTACCACCAGGCGCCGTTGTGGTCGGGGTTCTGGCACGGTCCGTCCCCGGGCTCCGAGGTGTAGGCGCCCAGCCCGCGACAGTTGCCGTCGTTCATCGGCCGCAGGTCGACGTCGGCCCAGTAGGCGGCGATCATCGGGCGCGAGGCGACGGGGAAGGGATCCGGCGTGTAGATCGGCTCGGCGCCGCTGAAGGTGATGTTGCCGTTGGTGTTGACGTACGCCGACGTGTGCGTCGAGCTGAAGAAGCGCAGCCCGGACGGGAACGCCGGCGTGAGGTCGATCAGCGCCGACGACCCGTCGTCGTTCGGCGACAGGCAGCTCGTGCCGTAGTCCCGCACGCCGCCGAAGCCCCAGAGCAGCGGCACCGACGCACGGGCCGGCACCGCGGCCACGAACGCGCCGACGACGACCAGCAGCACCCATCCACGGCTCCGGCTCTTCGTCATGGTAGCAACCCTCCTGCGCCGGGAAGGATACACCGGGAGGAGGGCGAGCGGTAGGGTCGGCCTCTCAGAGCTCGCGAAAGGTGCCGAAGCGGTGGAAGAGGAGCGTCTTGTGGAGCACCAGGCCGTACAGCTCGGCGAGCGCGCGGTCGTGTTCGTCGTCGAGGTAGACCAGTCCGAGCGCGTTGAGGCGGGCGCGGATCTTGTCCAGGATGTCGCCGACGACCTTGGGATCCTTCGGCCGGACGCGGCCGCGGACGGACGCCTCGAGGAACTTGCGCTGGCGACGGAGCAGCGCGACGGCGGGGGTCGAGGGGCGCTGGAGGCGTTCGCGGCGGCGGAAGACGGCGAGCAGGTCGTCGTCGAGGAATCCCTGGGCGCGTTTCAGGTAGCGCGTGCGGCTGAGGCGGAAGAACTGGGCGACGGAGGCGCCGATCGCCTCCAGCGGCTTGTCGATCTCGCCCATGCCGGGCCCCACGTGCGGCGCCTGGCCGCCGAAGAGGCGCACGAGCCGCCCGGCGAAGGCGATCTTGCGCAGGGCGCCCAGACGGCCGCGGTAGCGTTCCTTCCAGGCGCCCGTGCGGTCGAGGTACGTGGAGAACGTCTCGGCGAAGTCGTCGTCGGGGTGCTTCTGCGCGTAGTGGTCGCCGTCGGGGTTGACGTGATCGATGCTGTACGGGTCGTAGCGGTAGCGGTTGTCCCGGGGATAGGTGGCGAAGAAGTTGCCGCGGATGCCGAACGCGCGGCGGAACTCGGGGAGCTGGTGCAGCTTGTGGCCGTAGCAGAAGGCGTGGCCGATCTCGTGCTTGAGCAGCAGCACGATGTCCAGCTCGTCGCGCCGCCGGCCGACCTTGTCGGCGTAGATGTCCCGCAGCAGCGGGTCGGCGTCCCAGAAACCCAGCCCGATGTTGACGGTCCTCTGCACGCAGCCGTAGGCGTCGGAGAGGTAGAAGTACGGCTCGAGCGCGATGCCGAAGGAACGGACCTCCTCCAGCGTCCGGTCGATGCAGCGGCCGAGCAGGGTGCCGGAGAGGCGGAGGCCGAGGTCCTTGACGGGCGTCGAGAGCAGCTCGCTCTTCCGCGTGTCGTCGTCGAACAGGAGTCTGCGCGCCAGTCGCAACGTCACTCCAGGGCGAGCTGCACGATCCGGTCGCACAGGTCGGCGTAGGTGAAGCCGGCGTGCCGGGCGGCGCGGGCCAGCCCGGCGTCGGCGGAGATGTCGCAGTTGGGGTTGACGTCGATCACCTGGGGACGGCGGCGGCGCATGCGGAAATCGACGCGGGCGTAGCCGCGCAGGCCGAGCAGGCGGAAGGCACGGGTGGCGGCAACCTCGAGGCGCCGGCGGAGCGCGTCGGGGACGGGCGCGGGCACCACCGGGTTCGTGTGCTTGTAGTACTCGGAGCGGGGATGCCACTTCGCCGAATAGGAGCAGATGCGCGGCAGGCCCTTGGGCAGCCCGGCGTAGGACAGCTCCGCCACCGCCAGCACCTCGGGCGCACCGTTGCCCAGGAGCGCCACCTGGAACTCCCGCCCCGCCACGTATCGCTCGACCAGCGCCGTCTGCCCGAAGCGGCGGTGCACCCACCCGATGCGCTGCCGCAGCGCGGCCACGGTCTTGACGACGGAGCGCCGGGAGATGCCCAGCGAGCCGTCCGAGAGCGCCGGCTTGACGATCGCGGGCAGCTCGAAATGCTCGGCCAGATCCTCGCCCGGAGGCACCGGGACGAAGTCGGGCGTGTCGATGCGCGCGCCGCGCAGGAGGCGCTTGGTGAGCGACTTCTCGAGACATACCGCCAGCGCCAGGCACGGATTGCCCGTGAAGCGCAGCCGCGCCAGCTCGAAGAGCGCGACGGCATTCTTCTCCAGCGACGCGTCCCCGCCGACCCCCTCGCACAGGTTGAACAGCACGTCGGGGCGGAACCGGCGCGCGAACGCCAGGAAGCGTCCCGGATCCCGCCGCAGCGCCGCCGTCTCGACCTTGTGCCCCTTCTCGCGCAGCGCCTGCGATACGTCCCCCACGGTGGACAGGATGTGCTGCTCGAGCCGCTCCTGACCCGCCTTGTCCCTCCCGACCCGGGTCGGACCGTACGCGACGAGCACCCGCGCCATGGACCCCACTTCACCCGCCCCGCCGATGGATGTCAAGCGCGAACCGTGGCAAACTCGCCCCCCATGTCGACCCGCAAGGAACACGACCGCATCGCCGTGATCGATTTCGGCGGCCAGTACGCCCACCTCATCGCGACGAAGTTCCGCCGGCTGCACGTGCTGGCCGAGATCCGGCAGCCCGAGGATCCCGTCGAGGCCTTCCGGCCCTACCGCGGCATCGTCCTCTCCGGCTCCCCCGCCCTCGCCTCCGCCGGCGAGGACGACGGCTGGAACCGCCGCATCCTCGACATCGACCTGCCCATCCTCGGCTTCTGCTTCGGCCACCAGGAGATCGCCAAGCACTACGGCGGGCGCATCGAACACTGCAAGCGCGAGTACGGCCCGGCACGCCTGCGCGTCACGCGGCCCTCCCCCGCCTTCGACGGCGTCCCCCCGGAGTCGACGGTCTGGATGAGCCACGGCGACACTGTCGTCACCCTGGGCCCGGGGTTTGCCGAGATCGGCCTCTCCTTCGTCCCCGGCGACGACGCGCCGCACCGCAACGCCGCCATCGCCGACGAGCAGCGCCGGCGCTACGGGTTCCAGTTCCATCCCGAGGTCGATGACACGGAGTTCGGCGAGCGGATGCTGCAGAACTTCGGGCTCCGCGTCTGCCGCTGCGAGCCGACCTGGACCATGGACCGCTACGTCGGCCAGCAGATCGACGAAATCCGGTCGCGGGCCGCCGGCACCGGCGTCTTCCTCCTCGCCTCCGGCGGCGGCGACTCCACCGTCTGCGCCCGCCTCCTCGCCGAGGCCCTCGGCCCCAAGCAGCTCCACCTGCTGCACGTCGATAACGGCCTCATGCGCAAGGACGAAAGCCGCGGCGTCATGCGCTCGCTCGAACGCCTCGGCGTCTCCGCGAACCTCCACTTCGTCGACGCGACCGACGACTTCCTCGCCGCGCTCGACGGCGTCGTCGAGCCCGAGGCCAAGCGCAAGGCCATCGGGCAGACGTACGTCGATGTCTTCGATCGCGAGGCCGAACGCCTCGAGCTGCGCTCCATGCTGCTGGGCCAGGGCACGATCTACCCCGACACGATCGAGACCGGCGGCACGAAGCGCGCCGACGTCATCAAGACCCACCACAACCGCGTGCCGATCATCCAGCAGCTCATCGCCCAGGGCCGCGTCGTCGAGCCGATCCGCGAGCTGTACAAGACCGAGGTGCGCGAGCTGGGCGAAACGCTCGGAATCCCCGACGACATGCTCTGGCGCCACCCCTTCCCCGGCCCCGGCCTGGGCATCCGTCTCCTGTGCTCCGACGGCCGGACCCCGACCGGTTGGGAGGACGCCGCGAAGACCGACGGGGTGATCGCCGAAACCCTCGCCGGGACCGGCCTCCGCGGCCGCCTCCTCCCCGCCCGCTCCGTCGGCGTCAAGGCCGACCTGCGCAGCTACGAGCTGCCGGTGCTGCTGTGGGGCGAGGCGTCCTTCGCCCGGCTGCTCGAGGCGTCGACCCGCCTGTTCAAGCTCGTCCCGGGCATCAACCGCGCCGTGCTGGACCTGACCGGCCGCGGCTTCACCACCGCCCTCCCCTGCCCCGCCACCGTCACCCGCCCGCGGCTGGACCTGCTGCGCGAGGCCGACGACATCGTCATGAGCGCGCTGGCGCGGTTTTCCCTGATGCGCGAGATCTGGCAGTGCCCCACCGTCGCGGTACCGCTGGAGGTCGACGGCCGTCGCGGCGAGTTCATGATCGTGCGGCCCGTGCACTCCGAGCGCGCGATGACGGCGAAGCCCGCCGACCTCCCCGCCCCCGTACGGGACGAAATCCGCAAGGTCCTCGACCTCCCCGGCGTCGTGGGCCTCGGCCTGGACCTGACCACGAAGCCGCCGGGCACCATCGAGTGGGAGTGAGTGGTGCGGTGGAGCGGCAGGGCGGTGGAGCGGTGGTCGACGCCGGCCGGGGCCTGGACGGCATTCGTGACGGAACCGTGACGGCGCGACGGTCTGATCGGGCACCGAGGGAGGACGCGGCATGGATCGAGGGGATTCGAGATTCGTCGACGCGCTGCGATGGGCCGGCGTGGGGGGCTCGACGGCGCTGTGGGGCACGCTCTCGCTGGGCTCGTCGCTCTTCGATCGCACGGGCGCGTACCAGCACTTCTGCATGGTCGAGTGGAGCCGCGAGTGCCTGCGCGTGGCGGGCGTGACGGCGAAGGTGTCGGGTCTGGAGCACGTGCTGCGCGACCGGCCGCAGATCATCTTCTCCAACCATTCGAGCTTCGCGGACATCTGCGTGCTGGCGGCGCACCTGCCGGTGCAGTTCCGCTGGCTGGCGAAGCGCGAGCTGTTCAAGGTCCCGTTCATCGGCTGGCATCTGGCGCGGAGCGGACATCTGATGATCGATCGGGGCGATCGCGAGAGCGCGACGAGGCTGCTGGCACGGGCGGCGGCCAAGGTGCGTTCGGGCGTCAACGTGCTGGTGTTCCCCGAGGGCACGCGCAGCCTGGACGGGTCGTTGCAGCCGTTCAAGAAGGGCGTCTTCCACCTGGCGATCGACGCGGGCGTGCCGCTCCTGCCGATCCGGCTCCTGGGGGCGCACCGCATCCTGCCGCGGGGCACGCGGCGGCTCGTGCCGGGCGAGGTCGAGATGCGGGTCGGACCGCCGCTCGACGCGTCGGGGCTGACGCGGGACGACCTCGGGGCCTTGATGGAGCGCGTCCGTTCCGCGATGATCGAGCTCGGCCGGGGTGCGGGGGAGGGGCAGGCGGAAGGCGAATGGACGGCGAGCGGCACCGAAGCGGGAGCGGGGGGGAACGGGCACGATCGGGGCGTCCCGGCCGCGTCGGCGTCTGCCTGACGTCCGGGTTCTTCGGGTTCTTCGCGCACACGGGCTTCGTGCTCGCGCTGGAGCGCCTGGGCATCCGTCCGGTCGCGGCGACCGGCTCGAGCGCCGGAGCGATCGTCGCGGCGCTGTGGGCGTCGGGGCGCGACGGGCCGGAAATCCGGGATCGGCTCCTCCCGCTGCGTCGCGCGGAATTCTGGGACCTCGCCTCGCCGCTCGACTGGCTGCGCGGCCCGCCGGGTCTGCTGCGCGGCGACGCGATGCAAAGGCTGCTCGAGAAGCACCTGGCCTGTCGGACGTTCGAGGAGTGCCGGTTCCCGGTGGCGGTCAACGCGTTCAACGTCGGCGCCCGCCGCGCGACGTACTTCCGCAGCGGCCCGCTGGCGCCCGCGGTGCGCGCGTCCGCGTCGCTGCCGGGCCTCTTCCAGCCGGCGCGCATCGCCGGCGGCTGGTACCTCGACGGCGGCTTCGTCGAGAAGACGCCCCTCGCACCGCTCCTGGAGCGCGGCGACGTGGACGTCGTGCTGGTCCACCACCTGCGATCGACATCGGCCCCGGCGCTCGCCGGCCGTCCGGGGGTGCTGGACGTCCTGCGCTCGGCCCTGGAGACGCTGCGCGGCCGCCTGGACGAGACCCTGCTCGCCGCGGCCGAGCGCTCCGGCAAGCGCCTGGTCGTCGTCGAGCCCGATCCCCCGCGGGTCGACCCCTTCCACCTCGAGCGCGGCGCCGCGGCACTGGAGGCGGCGCGCGAGCACGCGCTGCGGGCGTTGGGGGCCGGCGCTACCGCGACCGCGGCGCCGGCGGACGCCGCAGGCCGTAGCGCTTGATCTTGTTGTAGAGCGTGACGCGATCGATGCCGAGGGTGGCGGCGGAGCGGCTGATGTTCCACTCCAGCTCGCCCAGGATGAACTCGATGTGCCGCCGCTCGACCTCCTGCAGCGAGCGACCCTCGCCCGGCTGCTGCGGCGGCGGGGCCTGGATCGGCAGGTCGGTGGCTTCGAGCTGCGAGCCTTGGCCGACCGCCACGGCCCGCTCGATCGCCTGCGCCAGCTCGCGCACGTTCCCGGGCCAGTCGTGCGCCAGGAGCAGCGCCATCGCGTCCGGCGCGAACACCCGCGCCCGGCGGTCCATCCGCTGCGCGAAATGCTCGAGGAAGTGGCCGGCGAGGAGCGGGATGTCCTCGCGGCGCTCGCGCAGCGGCGGCACGCGGACCACGACCGCGCCCAGCCGCTCGTGTAGGTCCCCGCGGAAGCGCCGGCCCCGCACCTCGGCCGCGAGATCGCGGCTCGTGGCCGCGACGAGCCGCACGTCGGCATGCCGCTCCTCGCCGTCGCCCAGCGGCTGGAAGCGGCCGCGATGGATCACGGCCAGCAGGTCGGCCTGGGCCTTCGGCGCCAGCACGGCGACCTCGTCGAGGTACAGCGTGCCGCCGTCGGCATCCTCGAGACGTCCGCGGCGCGCGGTCGTGGCCCCGGGGAACGCGCCGCGCTCGTGCCCGAACAGCTCCGAGGCGACGAGGTCGTCGGGCAGGCCGCTGCAGTGGGCCACGGCGAACGGGCCGCCGGAGCGGGCAGAACGGTGATGGATGGCGCGGGCGATCAGCTCCCGGCCCGTGCCGTACTCGCCGACGATGAGCACCGGCACGTCCGTGTCCGACACGACCGCGACCCTGTCGAAGACCTCGCGCATCACGGCCGACCGCCCGATCAGCTCGTCGAACTTCTCGCGCTCGTCGATCCGGCTCCGCAGGAACTGGATCTCGCGAATCAGGCGCTGGTGGGTGACGACGTCGGACACCACCCGTCCCACCGCATCGAACGGCAGCGGCTTGACGAGGTGGTCGTAGGCGCCCGCCTTCATCGCGGCCACGGCGACGGATGCTTCCCGGCTGTCCGTGGTGGTCAGCACGGGCAGGTCGGGCCGCCGCGACCTGAGCACGGACAGCCTGGCCAGCCGGTCGGGCCCGGAGTCGAGGAGCCCGAGGATGACGAGCTGCCACGAGTTGTCGCCGGCCCGCTCCACGACGGTGTCGGCGTCGGCGAAACCGACGATGGGGCCGGCGTGGCGCAGGAACTCCGCGAGCAGCTCGCGCTCGGCCGGGTTGTCCTCGACGACGAGGATGTGAGCAGGGACGAGGTTCATCGGCGCCCTCCTCCCCCCGGGATCCTCGCCGTGCGAGGCTCCCACCCCCACCCCCGGGCCTGGGACGGACCATGGTCGGTTTGCCGGCGATCGTCAAGGCCGCCAAGGGCGGATTCCGGCCGGCCGGATTTCGCGCACCCTACCGGCCGAAGCGGCGGGCGCGCTGCTGGTAGGTCCGCACGAGGCGCAGGAAGTCCAGCTCGCGGAAGGCGGGGAAGTGCACGTCGGTGAACACCAGCTCCGAATACGCCGCCTGGAAGAGCAGGAAGTTGGAGAGCCGGACCTCGCCGCCCGTGCGGATCAGGAGGTCCGGCTCGTCCGGACCGGCGGACAGCCGCGCCGCGAGCACCGACTCGTCGATCGCGTCGGGCGCCAGGCGCCCGGCGGCGATGTCCCGCGCGATGTCGCGCACGGCATCGACGATCTCCTGCCGCGCGCCGTACGCCAGGCAGATGCGGAATTCGAACCCGTCGTACGACGCCGTCGCCTCCTCGGCGCGGCGCGCCGCCTCCGCCACGTCGTCGCGCAGCAGTTCCGGCCGCCCGAGCACCCGGATCCGGATGCGGTGCCGGTGCACGCGCTCGTCCCGCACCAGCTCTCCGAGCTTGCGGGCGAAGAGGTCCATCAGCGCCGTGACCTCCTCGGGCGCCCGGCCCAGGTTCTCCGTCGAGAGGGCATAGACCGTGAGCGTGCGGACATCGATCGTGCGGCACCAGTCGAGGAGCCGTTCGAGCGTCTCGGAGCCGAGCAGGTGGCCGCGGGTCGAGGCGAGGCCGAGCGCGCGGGCGTGGCGGCGGTTGCCGTCCAGGATGACGGCGACGTGGCGAGGCACCGGCTTCGACCGCACCTCGCGACGAAGCCGACCGACGTAGACGCGCTCGAGAGCGGAGCGTGCGACAATGGAGAGCCGGTCGAGCGGGAACGGAACCGTCACCGGACGGCCGCCGCGATCGCGAGTCCGGCGGCATAGGCGGCGCCGAAGAACATGTGCAGCATCGCCGTCCGCTCGACCGTCCCGGGCGCCAGCGGCGCCTTGCCGTCGGCGGCGATCGCGCGCATGGGCGGCAGGGCCAGCGGCAGGGTCGCCCACGAGACCATGGCCCACGGGGAGACCACGCCCGCGAGCCAGAGCACGGGCACGGAGGCGTAGGCGCCCAGGATCGTCGCGAGCGACACGACCTTCGCGCCGCCGAGGCCGAAGAGGGTCGCCAGGGTGCGGACGCCGAGCTTCGCGTCGTCGCGGAGGTCGCGCTGGTTGTTGACGGTGAGGATGGCGGCGACCAGGAAGCCGATGGGCACGCTGGCCGCCCAGACGCCGGGCGGGAAGGAGCCGCACAGTGCGTAGGCGGATCCCGCGACCATCAGCGTGCCCATGAAGAGGAAGACCCAGACCTCGCCCAGCGCCTTGTACTTCAGGCCGAACGGCGGGCCGGTGTAGGCGTAGCCGCCGAGCGCGCCGGCGGCGCCGATGGCCAGGAGGGGCCAGCCGCGGAGGAGCAGCAGCGGCAGGCCGGCCGCGGCGGCCAGGCCGAAGGCGACGAACGCCGCCGCGTACACCTGCCGCGCGGTGACCCAGCCCGCGACCAGCACGCCCGAGCCGCCCTGCGCGTCCGGGTTGTCGACGCCGCGCGAGAAGTCGGCCGCGTCGTTGACGAGGTTCGTCCCGACGTGCAGCAGCATCCCGGCCAGGAGGACCAGCGGCAGCATCCACCACGACACCGCCGCGCCCGAAGACGCGGCGAACGCCGCACCGCCCAGGCACGGCACGATCGACGCCGGGAAGGAGTAGGCGCGCAGCGCCTTCCACCACATCGCCGCCGCCCCCGGCCGTTCCATCACCATCGCCTCGCTCATACGTCCGCCTCCTGCTCGCCTCCCGGTCCCGTCGGGGTGCGCCGGGTCCGGATCCGAAAACAGAAAACCGAGAACCGAAGACTCGTCACCGATCGCGCGCCACGGCGCGCCGCGCGGCCTCGCGCAGCCGCTCGCACCACGGGCCGGGCGGAAGCGCTTCCGCCGCGGCGACGGCGCGCCCCGCATCGCGCTCGGCCAGCGCTCGCGTCGCGACGAAGGCGCCCGCGGCGTCCAGCCGCGCGCGCAC
>JACRCZ010000072.1 GCA_016218765.1 Deltaproteobacteria bacterium
GATCCGGCGGCGGCGTGGGCGCGGTCGGGGGGGGCGCCCGAGTGGGCGGCGGCGGGCGGGCCGGGGGTGCGCAGGGGGGGGTGGCTGGTGCGGAGCGTGGTCGGAGAGGGCGGCGTGCGAGCGGCGCGGGTGCTGGAGTTCGGGCCCGGGGGGCCGCGGGAGGCGGTGCTGGGGGAGTCGGGTGCGGGTCTTGCGGTGCCCACGGCCGCGGAGCTCGGGCTGCTCGCGGTGCCGCCGGCGTTCCTCACGTTGCCCGACCTGCTCGAGGCGGCCGCGGTGCGCGAGCGGTTCGGCCATCTGGCGGCGCCGGTGCGTTCGGAGGTGGCGATGCGGGTGGCGGTCGCGGCGCTGGCGTTTCCTGCGGCGGCGGTGGGTTTGGCGTGCCGGCGGATCCGGCGGCGGGGGCGGCGCTGGTCGCTGGTGGCGTTGTTGGCGCTGGCTTCGCTCTTGGGGTTGCAGGCGAGCCACGTGTGGGCGACGCGCGGGGAGCTGCCGATCGTGGCTGTGGTGGCGGTGCCGCTGGCGGCGGGTTTCGCGGTGTCGGCGCTGGCATGGGTGGTCGCGTCGCGGCGGGGCTAGGCAAGGGCGGCGAGGACGGCGTCAAGGGCGGCGAGGAGGCGCGGCCGGGCGGCGGGGGGGAGCGGGCGGCGGGCGAGGTGCGAGGTGATGGCGGCGAGGAGGCGGCGGATGCGGCGGTAGGGGGTATCCGGGGGGCGGCGTTGCGAGCCGGCGAGGAGGTCGTCGAGCGAGCCGCCCTGTGCGAGGTAGGGGGCGACGAGGAAGGTGACGGTGGCGACGGTCCTGACGGGGACGTGTTCGGCCGCGGCCCAGGTGCCGACGGCGAGGACGGCGTCGGGACGTTCTTCGAGGGCCCAGAGGTGGTCCCAGGTCGTGACGGGGAGCTCCGGGAGCTGGCCTGCGGGATTGGTTCCGGCGACCTGGCCGACGAGCAGGAAGACGTGAATGGACTTGTAGAGGAAGCTGTCGTCGAGGCGGACGCGGGGATCGCGGGCGATGCGTTTGATGGTGTCGCGCTGCCACTCGGTGCCTCCGCTGCGGAAGCGCGCGCGGTCGCCGCGGTAGACGTTTTCGAAGAGGTGCCTGCCGACCTCGAGGGCGAACTGGAGTCCGTGGCGCCGGAGGCAGGACTGGATGAAGCGGACGGAGGAGTCGACGAGGTCGTTGGGAGGGGGTTGGGGGGTGTTGGTCGGATGTTCGGGACCCGTTGTTGGTGGGATGTCCGGAGCAAGTTGTTGGTCCGGGGGGGGAGGGGAGGAGGGGGAGGCGACCTGGGCGCGGAGTTGTGAGACGTCGCGGCGGAGGGAGGAGCGGAGGGTGGGGGCGAGGGTGACGGAGCGGAGCCAGTGCAGGACGAGCTGGGCGAGGCGGATGGGGACGAGGTCGGGATCGGCGAGGGGGCGCGGTTTGTGAGAGGGTTTCGGGCGAGGGGAGATGGTCGGGGGGAGCGGGGAGGCCAGGAGGTCTTCGAGGCGACCGCCCTCGTCGAGGCGGCGTTTCCAATCGACGGCGAGGGTGTCGAGCTGATCGTCGGTCAGGCGGTAGCGATCGCGGAGCTGGAGGACGGCGCGGGCGGCGTCGGGATGGAAGGCCAGGGGGCGGAGAGCCTCGAAGTTGGAGAGGGAGAGGTCGAGATCGATGCCTGCGGGGCGGAGGTACTTGCGGGCGACGTAGGCGCGGATCCAGCCCATGAGGCGGAGGGGTCCGATGCCGGTGCGAGCGGCGATGTCGCGCAGGGAGTCGGTCTTGCGGGGATCGCGGTGGGAGACGTATTCGACGTCGCCGCGGTAGACGCGTTCGAAGAGGTACTCGCCGATTTCCCAGGCGATGCCGGCGGCGTGGGACTGCTTGCGGGCGAGGATGAAGCGGCAGGCGTCATCGATGATCCGTTCGAGGTCGGCTGGGGGCTGGGGAGGAGGGGATGGAGGGGCGACGGGGGCAGAGAGGGGATGGGGAGTGATGGTCGGGTGCGCGGGGAGGACGGGTGCGAGTGGGGGTCGGGGTTTGGGTTTGATGGGGCGCGTTGGGGTGCGGCGGGGGGTGGCGGGGCGTTTCCGGGGGGAGCGGGAGGAGCGGGGAGGGTTGGGAGAGGATCGGCGGGTGGCGGTCATGGGTTTGCCTCCGGTGCGGAGCGTGCGATCCATCGCATCGCGCGACGTCTCAGTAGCGGACGTCGTTTTCGGTGAGGTCGTAGCCCTCCGACGATCCTGGCGGGTGGAGGGCCTCGACCTCGCAGGTGACGGAGCCGTCCGCGGCGACGCGGGTCGTGACGTCGGCGACGCGCCACATGGCGCCGACGCCCTCCCTGCCGCTGCGGCCCGAGAAATCCGGCAGCTCGTCGGGCGGTGCCCCGAAGGTGGCGGCCCGCCGGCCTCCGCAGTAGACGTTGATCACGGGGCTGGCGTCCCCGCCCCAGAAGTTCTCGACCATGATGCGGAAGGTTTCGCCGTCCCGGGGCGCATCGATATTGATGTTCTCGGGGAGCCCGATGGCCTCGTGCATGTTGTTGTCGACGTCGAGGCGCGGGTTGGCGCAGTAGCCGAGGGTACGCCACTGCTCGCCGAGCGGGCCGCCGGCGCACTGCGACAGGTCGCTCGGGTCGTATCCCCAGTCCGCCCGCCCGCCGGGGGTGCGGAGATTCGCCTCGCAGTTGTGCCAGCCGCACTGATCGCGGCTGGGGTCCTGGACGTCGCCGGCGTGGGGGTACCAGGGCGTGGTGGCGCCCGGCTGTTTGAGGAAGAGATCGAGGTCCTCGTACTCGCTCTCCGGGTAGCACATCTCGACGCGAAGCCCCGGGCCGCGGACGTGGATGATCCACCGGCAGACCAGCGTCGTCCCTGCGGCGGTGACGACGGTCAAGGTGACGGTGTAGTCGCCGGAGAGGAGGGGCCGCAGGGTGGCGGTTTCGTCGTCCGGTTCGAGCAGCTCGTGGCTGGAGAAGCGCGCCGCGAGGAGGTCGCAGGGTCCGCCCTGGACGTCCCAGTGCCAGGCGCGGACGAGGCCCGGGTAGAACAGGCGGCCGTCGAGGGGGTAGTCGGTCATGGGGGCCCCGTCCGGGACGCGCGGGTCGCCGGGCCCGGGGCAGTCGAGCGTGCAATCGGCCATCTGGGAGCAGCCGTCGCAGCGGTTGTCGAGGCCGTTGCAGACGTCGTCCTGGGGGGTGATCCCGCCCTCGCATTCGCCCCAGGCGCCGCTCATCATGCAGATCTGTTCGCCGTCGGAGCAGGCGCCGACGTTGCGGCGGCCCGGCGGGCCGGCGAAGCAGGGTCGCACGGAGCCCGGCACGCACGGGCAGTCCTCGTCGGCGTCGCCGTCGCAGTCGTCGTCGTCTCCGTCGCCGCAGACCTCGCGTTCCGCGCATCGATCGTCGACCGGCGTGCAGTCCCCGTCCTCGCGTCCGTCCGCGTCGGCCTCGAGCCGCGCGTCCGCCTCGAGGTCGGCTCCGTCGTCCGTGGCGACCTCGCGCGCATCTTCGCGGTCGGGGCCCGCGTCGGCCAGGACGGCGTAGCTCTGGTAGCAGCCGCAGGCGGCGGCGAGGACGGCGAGGTGGAACAGTGCCGGGCGCCGGCGTCCGCCCATCGCCGGTGGAAGGAGGGTCCGTGTCCTCGCCGAGTCCCGCATCGGTCGCCCCGTGGCAGCGCCGGCGACGATGATACGCGGATGGGGGGGGGCAAGCCAATGTGCGACGGAGCAAGGGGTGCATCCCCCGTGCTGGGTGCTGCGCACCCACCTGCCAGCAGACCTCGGGGTTTCGCGCAGAGCCGCAGGGGTGCAGGGGCGCAGAGGGGCGGTGCGGCGGTGTCAGCCTGCGGCGGCGTCGCCTTCCTTGAGGCCGTGGCATTTCTTGTATTTCTTGCCGGAGCCGCAGGGGCAGGGGTCGTTGCGGCCGACCTTGGGGCCGGCGCGCAGCGTGCCGCCGCGGGCCTGCTGGGCGGCGCCGGTCTGTGACGCTTCGCCGCCGCGGCCTTCGACGACCTTGCGGCGGGCCTTGGGGACCATGCGTTCGACGTCTTCCTTGCGCTGGATCTGGACGCGGAAGATCTTCTTGACGACGTTGGTCTGGATGGTGCCCATCATGGCGACGAACGCGGCGTAGCCTTCCTTCTTGTACTCCTGCTTGGGGTCGCGGTGGCCGTAGCCGCGGAGGCCGATGCCGTGGCGCAGGTGGTCCATGCTCTCCAGGTGCTCGATCCACTGGCGGTCGATTTCCTCGAGGTAGAAGAGGCGGAAGACGCGCAGGAACAGGCCGGGGGAGAGCTCCTTCTCCTTCGCCTCGATCCCCGAGACGACGCGGTCGTAGAGCAGCTTCTCGATCGACGTGCGATCGCCGGCGGCCTTGAGCTCGCCGTCGGTCGCGGGGGGACGGAGCGCGAAGTGCTCGTTGATCATCTGCGCCAGGCCCGCCAGGTCCCACTCTTCGTCGCTGCCCTTGACCGGGCAGGCGTCGTCGACGAGGGCCATGATGAGCTGGTCGACGGTGTCGAGCAGCCGTTCGCGCTGCGCGGAGAGGGAGTGGGAGACGGCGTCCTGGAGCTTTGCGAGGGCGCCCTTGGGGTCGGCGGGGAAGTCCTCCAGGGGGACGCGGCAGCCGAAGTGGTAGTAGATTTCCTGTTCCAGGCGCGCGACGTCGAGCCACTTGATCTTGTCGAGCGGGAGGGGGCCGGCGCCCTTCTCGATCTCCTTCTCGTCGAGGATTTCGCCGGGTGCGGCGCCGCGGCCGTAGGCGCGGACGACGGTCTCGAGGATCGGCTTGACCCACGCGGCGAGGCGTTCGTCGAGCTTGACCTCGAAGGTTTCTTCCTTGGCCTTGGCGGCGGAGTCCTCGGCGGAGATGACGACGGGGAAGTAGGAGCCTTCGAGGACCTGGCGGCGCAAGGTGTAGACGGTCTTGCGCTGCTGGTTCATGACGTCGTCGTATTCGATGAGGTTCTTGCGGATGTCGAAGTTGCGGGCTTCGACCTTCTTCTGGGCGTTCTCGATGGCCTTGGTGAGGTAGCGGTGCTCGATGGGGACGCCTTCTTCCATGCCGAGGCGGTCGAGCCAGGCGGACATGCGTTCGGCGCCGAAGATGCGCAGGAGGTCGTCCTCGAGGGAGAGGTAGAAGCGGGCGGTGCCCGGGTCGCCCTGGCGGCCGGAGCGGCCGCGGAGCTGGTTATCGATGCGGCGGCTTTCGTGGCGTTCGGTGCCGAGGATGTGGAGGCCGCCCTGGGAGATGACGTGTGGCCGTTCGTCGGCGAGGATCTTCTTGAAGTCCTCGAGGTGCTTCTTGAACTCCTCGGGCTGCTGTTCGGGATCGGCCTTGGCCTTGGCCTGCATTTCGGGGTTGCCGCCGAGGACGATGTCGGTGCCGCGGCCTGCCATGTTGGTGGCGACGGTGACGGAGCCCTTGCGGCCGGCCTGGGCGACGACGAA
>JACRCZ010000007.1 GCA_016218765.1 Deltaproteobacteria bacterium
CGAACGTCCTCGTTCTGCTGCACCTTCCCGCGCATGTCGAAACGCCCCGCCACCGCGAGCCTGACGTCGCGGTCGGACCGGATCAGCCCCGACTGCCGCAGGTAGAGTGAGTCCGCCGAGAGCGCGACATTTCCGTTGGAGCGCATCGTGCCGTAGAACTCCGTGAGCGTCGTGCCGCCGACGGCGACGCCCACGTCGCCGCTGGTCTCGATGAGTGCGGCGTCGCGGTACCAGAACCGGTCCGCGAGGAGAGAGACGGGCCCGGCGTCGACCAGGGTGCCGTGGAAGTCGACAAAGCCGCCGCAGGTCATCGAGACGCTCGCGGCATTCTCGACCCGCGCCGCCTGCCGGTAGGTGAGATCGCCTCCGGCCTCGAAGACCACATGTCCGGCGCCGATGAGATCGCCGTGCACGTCCAGGGCCCCGCCGGCGGAGAGCGTCACGTCGCCCGCGCCCGAGAACCTCGCCGCCTCCCGCAGGACGAGGTCCCCGGCGGCGCTCATCCGCACGGTGCCTGGGCTCGTGAAGTCGCCGTGGACATCCACCGAAGCGCCGGAGACGCTCACCTCCCCGCCCGCCGCGCCGTTCTTCGAGGCCTGCCGAACGACGATCTCGCCGCCTTCGATGCAGTAGCGGCCGCCGGCGCCGACCGTGGTGTCCGCGTAGTCATCGACGTACGGCGCTTCCAGCGCCAAGCCCGCCACGGGTCCCGCGACGCTCGACGCCGTGCGCAGGTAGATCGACTCCGCGGCGCGCAGGTCGACGCGGCCCGACGCGGTGACGTCGGAGTAGATGTCGACCCTTCGCGCGGCGATGAAAACGTCGGTGAGGCCCGAGAGCACGACGCCACTGCGGGAGAAGACGTCACACGCCGTCGAGATCTCCAGCGGCTCGGCCGCGAAGGCGATCGACGCCTTGATGTCCAAAGTCGTCGTCGGGTCGGCCAGCCACGCATCGAGATCCGCGCGATCGAAGACCTCGGTCACGACCGCGGGGTTCGGGCAGGGGGGCGGCGGTGAGCGGTAGAGGTCGGCAATGCCGTTCCCGCACGACTCGGTCTCCACCGCAGCCTGGACGCTCGACGTCCGCTCCGGCGATCCGCCGCCTTCACCGCCGCACGAGACCGTGATCAACGACGCCAACGCCAGAAGCGCGGCGACGCCCCGCGGCGTCGTCCACTCCCCACGGCCGATCAACGAACCCAGCAAGTCGTCGCGCTTCATGGCATCCTCCTTCTCTGTTTCGCTCGCGGACGAACCGAACCTGACGGAACGCACCTCCGCCTTCGGCGGCGCGTTCCGCCCGCAACCTGCGATACGAACCGTAACTACGCGAAATGAATGGGGGGGGGGGGAGGAAGGCGATGATGTCGGCGTCGCGCGACGGCTGGGCCCTCTGGGCGCACGACTCCCTCGCTGCGTCGCCGCAACGCACGAACAAGACGACTCGGGAGCACCCTCGCCCGCATCGCCATCCTCACCAGCTCTGGGGCGGATGCTCTCACCGCGCCGCGGCGGGTGTCAATGGGTCGGCGCGGCCGGGGTCCGGTGCACAGGTCCGGTTCGTCCCCCTTGCCGGAATCTGTGTTCATCTGTGTCCATCTGTGGTTTCCCTTTCCTGTCCGGACCCGGGTTCCTGCAGGCCGGTTGGATCAACGGGTGGCGCGCAGGCGGTCATATCCGCCCGGGCGTCGCCCCGCCCTCGCCCGACTCGCCCCACGCGTCCTCGTCGATTTCCGGCGAGGAGGCGGGAGAACGGACGGCGGAGACGCCGTCGGGAAGCTCGCCGCGGGTGTTGGGGTAGGAGGAGACGGTGTCGCCGTCCGGGGCGACGAGGTACACGGCTTCGCCGGAGTTGCGCAGGCCCATCGTGCCCAGGGCGCGGCCGACACGGACGATGCGGGCGCCGGGGTCGGCCGCGGGGTCGCCCGCGCCGCTCGGGTCGTACTCGTCCGAGACGAACAGCACGACGTCGCCGGGGTCCAGCTCCGTGCCGTCCGGGAGGAACGGGCCGCCGGACTCGTCCTCCAGCGCCCACCCGGTGAGATCGACGGGCAGGTCGCCCAGGTTCGCCAGCTCCACGAACTCCTGCGTCGGCTCCGCCCCCGCCGGGTTCCCGAGGACCTCCGTGATCACCACCCACGGCTCGCCGGCCGAGGTCAAGAGCCCGAAGACCGCGAGCCGCACGCGTCCCGCGTCGGTCCAGGCGTCGATCGCGCAATCGTAGGGAAGACCGGGCGCGAGCGGCGCTACCACCAGCCGGTGCGCGTCCAGAGCCCCGCCGGCCTCCGCCCCCGCGGCCCCGCCGGGCGCGGTGCAGCCCACTGCCGCGAACGCCGCACGGTCCAACTCCCAACGCACGACCGCCGAGTACGTGCCGAGGATCACGCAGAGGTCACCCATGGAGACCTCGGGCGCGGCGCAGCCGGAAGGCACCAGGGCCGGGGGACCCGGCGGCGCGTCCTCCGCACCGAGCTCCCCCGCGGCGCCGTCGGTCTCCGCCTCGCCCGCGGGCGCCGCGCCGGCATCCCCGTCCGGCCCGCTCCCCTCGGCCGCCGCATCGCCCCACGGCGGCTCGAGGTCCGTGGCGGGACAGGTGAGGGCCGCGACGAGCAGTGCGAGCGGGGCGAGGGCCAGCACCTGGACGCCGCGTTCCTTGGCTTGCTCCCAATTCATGTGGTTCGCCTCCATGGCGGACCCATGTCGCGTGGGGAGGGCCGTGTGTTGCTAATGCACGGTCGGGGGGACGGCGGGAGGCTCCTCCTCCACGCCGACCCAGCGCAGGGCGAGGAGCGAGAGCGCGTGCAGGGCGCTGGCGGTGCGGGCGCCGTACCAGGTGAGCATGCGGCCATCGACGAGGTGCACCTGCTGTTCGCGACAGGCGCGGATCGGCCAGGACAGGACCTCGTCGCGGTCGTCCGGGCCGAACGGGTACGGCTCGCTCGGCAAGAGCACGATCCCGGGATCGACCTCCACGATCTCGTCGAGCGCGACCTCGCGGTACGAGGCGACGCCGGGCGCCTCGGCCAGGTGCAGGAGCGACGGGAGGCCGACGCGGCGCAGGACGTCGGCCAGGTACGTGCCCTGCGACGCGACCATCCACGGCTCGCGCCAGACGGGGCAGAACGAGTGCAGCAGCGACTGGGCCGACGCCCGCTGGATGTCGTTCACGAACGACACCACGGCCTCGGCGGCACCCTCCACTTCCGCCGCCATGGCGCGCGCGGCGTCGACCGCGCCCAGGCGGCGCCCCAGCTCCAGGATCACCGGCGCGACGTCGGAGACGGCGCGCACGCGCACCGGCAGGATGTCGATCCCGGACGCCCGGAGCCGATCGTAGTCCTCGCGCCGGTTCTCCTCGACGCTCATCAGCACCAGCCCCGGCCGCAACGCCAGCAGCTCCGGGATGTCCGGATCTTTCGGACCGCCGACGACGGGGACCTGACCGACGTCGGCGGCAGGCTCGATGCAGTAGCGCGTGCGTCCGACCAGGCTGCCGCCGGCGCCCAGCGCGAAGACCGTCTCCGTGAGGCTCGGCACCAGCGAAACCACGCGGGGTGGGCGCTCGGCCATCAGGAAGCGCTCGCGGCGACGTCGGGAACGCGCGGTGCGGCGTCGGGCGCAGCACCGGAGAGGTCGACCGGCTGGTCGGCCTGGGGGTCGCGGAGCAGGAGGCCGTGGCGCCGGAGCTGGTCGGCCAGCGCCGGCATCTGCCGCCGCAGCCGCCGGCAGGTGTGCTCGTACGCCAGATCGGCGATTTCCAGGCGGTAGAACAGCTTCATCAGCGTTCCCGTGAGCTGCTCCAGCTCCTCGCCCTCGGGGATGAACACGTGGAAGTCGACGTCCGGATAGACCTCGTCGATGTGCGCGAACGCCTGTTCGAACCGCGAGTGGACCAGGGACTTGATGCCCTGCAGGCCGGCGAACGCGCCGCCCTCGGCGTCGACCGCGCCGGGGCGCGCGGAGAGCAGCGGCACGAACGGGTTGACGACGAAGACCAGGCGCGCGCCGTGGCGGATGGCGGTGCCGAAGTTCGTCGTCCGGGTGAACGCCCCGTCGACCAGATAGCGGCCCGCAATCGGCTCGGGCGGGTAGTAGGGCACGAGGGCGGTCGAGGCGCGGACGGCGTGCGAGATGGGGACGTCGCGGAAACCCGCCTCGCCGAAGACCACGGGACGCCCGGAGTCCTGGTCGGTGGCGCCGAGGTACAGCTCCTTCTTGAGCTGGTGGACGCAGTTGGTCCGTCCGCCGCGGGTGAGCTGTTCCTCGAGGTACCAGCGCAGGCGGTCGCCGGTGAAGAACCCGCCTGGGAGGACGCGCATGAGCGCGGCGAGCAGGTCGGCGGAGCGGCCGCCGCGCCCGCCACCTTCCTCGGCGCGCTCACGGGCCGCCCGATCCGGCGGGCGGCGCCACACCGCGCCGGCGGCCACGTCCAGCGCCCTGCCGCCCAGCGCCCACAGGCGCCGCGCGATCTCCCCGGTGTTGGGCGTGAAGAGGATGGAGCGGTTGATGGGATCGATGTCCGCGGTGCCGTCGCGGAACCCCGCGATGACCTCGCCCAGCGGCACCCCGTTGGCCAGGAAGGCCGCGATCACGGCCCCGGCGCTGATGCCGCAGAACACGTCGAAATCCACGATCTTGCGCCCGACCAGGAACTCATCGATCGCCTTGAGCACCCCCAGCTCGTAGATCAATCCCTCGATGCCCCCGCCGGCCAGACAGAGCGAGATCTTCCCCGGGCGGCGCGTTCCCAGCATCAGGGCGATCTGGTCCAGGAACGGCGGGTTCGGCTTGCCGGACGACGTCCGCTCCGCGAAGGGGTCGACGACGTACCCGCCCAGCTTCATGGCGCCCGCGACGTACACGTCGCGCGCCAGCGTGTCCCCGGTCGACAACAGGAGGGCGATCTGGCGCCGCGAGACCGTGCGCGCCCCGACGCGCGCACCGGACAGCACCGGAAGGAGCTTCCCCGCCGGCGTCGCCGCGAACGAACGGTAGGCGTGCGCCGCGTCCGTGCGGTTGTCCACGACGATCAAATCCGCGACCGCGCGCGACAGCTCGGCCACGGCATCCGCCGCCGTGGACTGGAAGCGGAAGCGGTACGCCACGGCGTTCTCGCCGTCCCCGCGCACGACCTCGAATTCCCCGGAAGGAAGCCATCGGCCGTTGCCCTCGCGGGACAAGTGCCCGGCGACGGTGTGCGCCTCCTCGATCCCGGTCACGAACAGGACGGTCGGCACGTCGCCTCCACGCTCCGCCGCGGCCGACGGGCCGCGGGACCCCCTGCCGGAAGTCTAGGGTACGCGGAGGCGGATGGCTATGGCAAGAAGGGAGAAGGGGAAGGGGGTTGGTCGATGGGGACGAGTTTTGGGTTGGTTGATCGGAGGAGTGGGACGAGGGGAGGAGTGGGACGATCGGAGGAGTGGGACGAGGGGAGGAGTGGGATGATCGGAGGAGTTGTTGGTCCGGAGGGACCGATGGACGAGTGGGGGGGATTCGCGTAGCGTACGTTTCGAGGGGGTGCGAAAGCGAGGTTCGCGGGATGCGCACCATGATCGAGCCGTTCCGGATCTGGACGGTGCGGTCCATCCGCAGCACGACCCCCGAGGAGCGCCTGGGGGCGCTGGAGGCGGCGGGCTACAACCTGCTCCGGATCCCGGCCCGCGACGTGACCGTCGACCTGGTGACCGATTCCGGCACCGGCGCAATGTCCTCGCAGCAGTGGGCGGCGATGATGACGGCCGACGAGGCGTACGCCGGGAGCGAGAGCCTGTTCCGGCTGGAGGACGCGGCGCGCGAGCTGTTCGGCTACCGGCACGTCGTCCCGACGCACCAGGGCCGTGCCGCCAAGCGCCTGCTCTGCGCGGCGCTGGTCGAGCCCGGGACGACGATCCCGGCCAACACGCACCTGGAGACCTCCCGCGCCGCCATCCGGGCGCTGGGAGGAGAAACGCTCGAGCTGCCGATCCCCGAGGCGGCGCTGGAGTCCCCGTACCACCCGTTCAAGGGCAACCTGGACATCGACCGGCTGCGGCAGCTCATCGAGCGGCAGGGGGCGAAGTCGATCCCGGCGGTGTTCCTCGCGGTGTCCAGTCCGGCCGGGGGGGGCCAGCCGGTCTCGCTGGAGAACATCAAGGCGGTGCGCGATCTCACGGCGCGTCACGGGATCCGCCTCTTCCTGGACTGCGCCTACTTCGCCGAAAACGCCTATTTCGTCCACGTGCGCGAGGAGGCGTGGCGGGGCCGGTCGCTGCGGGACATCGCGGCGGAGATGTTCCGTCTCGCCGACGGCGTCATGCTCTCGGCACGCAAGGACGGCATCGTCAACACCGGCGGCCTCCTGGCCTTCGACAGCGACGACCTGGCGGCGCGCGTGCGCCGGGTGATGGTGCGTTCCGACGGCATGGCGACGCACGGCGGCCTGGCCGCGCGCGACCTGGAGGGCATGGCGATCGGACTGCAGGAGGCGCTGCAGGGCAGCTACATGGCGCACCGTTTCGAGACGGTCGAGCACTTCGCGCGGAGCCTGGCGCGCGAGGGCGTGCCCGTGATCGAGCCGGTGGGAGGCCACGCCGTCCAGATCGATGCCCGCGCCTTCCTGCCCCACCTGGAGCCGGAGGATCTTCCCGCGCAGGCCGTCGCCTGCGCCCTGTACTTGTTGGGGGGGATCCGGGCCGCCGAGGTCGGGTCGCTCAAGCTCGGCGGGCGGACCGATGCCCAGGGTCGTCCTGTTCCGGTGCCCCACGACCTGGTCCGTTTCTCGTATCCGCGGCGCACCTACACGCGCAGCCACATCGACTACGTGATCGAGGCCACGCTGGAGCTGTTTGCCAACCGGCACCGCGTCGCGGGCCTCGAGATCGTCGAACCGGGCGAGCGGCGGCACCTCACCGCCGTGCTGCGGCCCAGGGGCGGGCGGCTGCTGCGCGAGGAGCACACGCGCGAGCTGCCTCCCGAGCACCGGGCGCTCGGCACCTGCTCCCATCCCCTGTTCCAGAAGCGCCGCTCCACCCGGGCCATTTCCGAGATGCACCTGGACGACGCGGTCGTCGAGCGCATGGTGCAGTCGTTCCGGTGGGCGCCGTCCTGCGCCAACCGCCAGCCCGCCCGTCTGATCCTCGCCCGGCGCTCGGCGGAGCGCGAGGCGTTGGACCGCACGCTGATGGAGGGCAACGAGTGGGCGCGGTCGGCGCCGCTCCTGGCCGCGGTGGTGATGAGCCCGGCGCGGGCCGCGACCGTCAACGGCATCAACTACGCCCCGTTCGACGCGGGCCTGGCGACGCAGAACCTCGTCCTGGCCGCCGTCGCCGAGGGCCTCGTCGCGCACCCGATGGCGGGGTACGACGAGCCCGCGGCACGGCAGGCGCTGGCGGTCCCCGATCCGTGGCGCATCGTCGCCGTCGTCGCGGTCGGTTTCGCCGGCGACCCGGCGCGGCTCGACCCCGCGACGAGGGAGAAGGACGAGCGTCCGCGGCAGCGGCTGCCCCTGGCGCAGCTGGTGTTCCACGAGCGGTGGACGGACGGGGAATGAAGGCGGGACCGGTCGTCCGCCCGCGGCTGTTCGGTCTGACCGGCGGGATCGGCAGCGGGAAGTCGGCCGTCGCGGAGATGTTGCGGGCGCGCGGCGTCCCGGTGTTCGACGCCGACGAGGCGGCGCGGGTGCTGACCCTCCCCGGGGGGAAGGCCGTGGCGGCCGTCGCCGCCGCCTTCGGTCCTCCGGTCGCGCTTCCCGGCGGCTCGCTCGATCGTCCCGCGCTGGCACGGCTCGTCTTCTCGGAGCCGGAGGCGCGGCGGAAGCTCGAGCGCATCGTCCATCCGCTGGTCGATGCCGAGGCACGGGCCTGGATGGCGGCACGGGCGGCCGAGGGTCACGCGTTGTGTTTCCTGGCCGCGCCGCTCCTCCTCGAGACGGGGCGGGAGGCGCAGGTGGCGGCCGTGGTCGCCGTGGTGGCGGACGTCGAGCGCCGCGTGAGCCGCGTCGTCGCGCGCGACCGGACGACGCCGGAAGCCGTCCGGGCGCGCATCGCCGCGCAGATGGGCGACGCCGAGCGTCTTCGGCGCGCCGATTTCGTGTTGCGCAACGACGGCACGACGGACGAGCTGCGGGCGCAGGTGGATGAGCTGCTGCGGAAGGTGGGCGTGGAGCCGCCCCCATCCGGTAGGGGAGTCACGTAGGCCCTCGCCCGTGGGCGAGGGCCGAGTGCTCCCTCGTGTCATCCGGCCCTGGCGGCATTCCTCATCGCAGTCCCTCCTGTTCGTCGAGCCCATGCTGCGCGGGAACTGCACCCCTACGGCGGGGGCAGGTCTTGCTTGCAGATCGCATGATCCGCCAGGTACGGGTCGGGTTCCGGGTTCGGTACCCAGTCGAAGAACACGCCGTCCGAGGTGACTTTCGGTGAGCGCGCCGCTCCCGCGGCGAACGTAAGCTGCTGCTCGCTGCCGGTCGAGTAGCGCCACAGGAAGAGGTCGGAGTGGTGGGGTTCCTCCGGCGTCGCGTTGCGGCGATCGGACCAGACCACGATGTCGCCGAGCATGTCCGGCTCCGCATCCTCAGCCACCGGGGTGGCCGGGGTGGTGATCCGCCGTTCGGCCTCCGAGACGAAGTTGTAGGAGTAGATGTCCCACGAGCCCCCACGGCCGTACCCGCCGGGGTAGTTCCGGTGGTCAATCCAGATGACGTTCACCCCGTCCGTGCGGGGCCAGATCTGGTCGCCGACGATGTCCGCGCCGATCGTCACGCCGCGCTCGATGTCGTAGGCGCGCACCGCGTCCGTCGTGGAGTACACGACCCAGTTGCCGCCGATGTCGGGCCAGCCAAGGCAACACGGCCAACCGAGGTCGGTGACCGGCGTGGTGAGCCCGGTGCGAATGTCGGCTGTCAGAACGTCAATTCGCTGGACCCACGAGCTTGGGTCGTCGCCCCGGATCTGCAGGACGGTGAGGGCCACCCGATTCGAATACTGCGCCAGTTGGAACGGAGCGGCCCACTGTGCGGGATACGGGTTGACCCAATCAGCCACCGCCCACTGCCGGAGCGAAACCAAATCCGTGGCCCAGAGCGCGCCGTAGGCCACGTGCCCGAGGTCCGTCGGGAAGTCAGTTCCGATTGCGAGCACGGCCGCATCGCCGTCTACCCCGATGCCGTAGCTGCCGACGAATTCCGGATGGCAGAACAAGACCGCCTCATCGCCTGAGTCCAGATTGACCATCCAGGTCCGGTGCGCAGCACGGTACGCCAGCCATCGCTCCGATGCGGCAAACTGCCCCCGCGGCTGCGCCGCGAAGGCCACTTGCCGACACCCGTCGCCGCATGGCGGCGCCACCCAGGCCAGAGGATCGGCCGGGGCGGCGTCGCAGTCGCGCATCGGATCCCACAGGTCGGCGCCGAAGTCCCATCCCTCGGCATCCTCGCCGGCGTCTCCCTCCCCACCGTCCACGCCGAGGTCGTCGAGGAGAGAGTCGGTCGCCTCGGGCGTCTCCGGGGCCTCCGCGTCTCCCCCATCCGTCGCCCGGTCGGCATCGGTGTCCGCGTCCCCGTCGCGCGTGGCCGCGCTCGGGCAGCCGGCGGCGAACACGCAGAGGGCCGCGGCGATGCCCGCGCTACGGGACATCGCCGGTCACCGCCACGTCGAGCCGCGAGCGGTCGAGTCGGCAGGCGATGTTCTCTCCGAACTGCGCCCCGGCGACCCAGGCGAACGCGTTGTGCGTGCCGGCCACGACGGGTGAGTCCGTCGTGGCATCGATCACGATCCCCTCGCCGCGCAAGCCGTTCACGTAGATCCGCCCGGCGGACTCCCGCAGCGCGTCGATGCGCGCGCCGATCGGCACCGTCGCCTGCACGATCGGCGCTGCCGAGTCGGACGCATCGAGCACCACCACCGAACGCCCCCGCCCGACGTAGACGGTCGCCTCAAACGCGTCCATGGCACCGCCGTCCCCGCCGCAGCCTCCGATCAACCCGCAGGCCAGCTCCGCCGCGGCGGACACGACGCCGCAGGCCGAGCCGGCGGTGACGATCGAACTCCAGTCCCCCGACCGGCGCGGCACGAGCCAGAGCCGCGAGACGAGTTCCGCCTCGCGCGCCGTCAGCGCGTCCACGAACGAAACCCCCGTCGGCGTCTCCACGGCCACGATCCCACCGCGCAGGAGCGCCACCCGCCGCGCCCGCCCGCAGACCGGCACGCTCGCCAGCTCCCGCGGGTCCGCAGGGTTCGACACGTCCAGCACGAACAGGTTGGAGTCGGCGGCGACGTAGGCCAGGGACCCGGCCACCGTCACGTCCCGCGCCTGCCCGCGCAGTCGAAGCGAGCCCAGCGACACCGGCGCCGCCACGTCGGCGAGGCCCACGATTTCGAGCTGCGAGCCGTGGGTGACGTACGCCCGGTCGCCGTCCAGCGCCACGGAGGTTGCTCCCGGCACGGTGTAGGACCCGGCGAAGGCGCCCGCGGCGTTCCCGCCGCTGCACACGGGGACGGCCGTCGCCGTGTCGCAGCCGATCGTGCCCGGCTTGGCCCACCAGTTCGTTCCCGGCGCGCAAACGAGGCCGTAGCCCGTCTCGACCGCCCCGTCGTCGTTGCAGTCGCCCGCCAGCGGATCCTCGTGCTCTGTCCGCGCCGTGGTCCACGCCGAGCCGCTGTTCGTCACCCAGTAGGTGTCACCCCGGCCGGTGGCCGGCGCGGCGGCCATCACCAGCAGGTCCTGCGTGGCGTCGTCGAGCAGGATGCCGGAGCCGTTCGTCAGCGGCGGGCACTCGCCGACCAGGCAGTCGGGCTGCAGCCGGTTCCAGCCGGCGATGTTCATGCCGTTCAGCGAGAGCTTCCACAGATCGTTGTGCAGGCCAAGCTCGTCCTCGCCGCCGTAGACGAAGACGTTCTGGCCGTCCTTGGTCACCGCGATGGCGGCGTACTGCCGGGCGTCCGGACCGTTCAACCCGATGAAGCCCTGGACACCGCCGTTGGCAAGGTTGATCTGCACCGCCGCCACGGGCACGTCGGCGGCGTTCGCCCCGCCGACCAGGTACCCCTTCTCCCCGACCTGCGTCGTCATCGCCCACGCGCGCGGGCCGACGTTCGCGCCCAGCAGCTCGAACGGCTTCCAGATCCGCTGCGACAGGTCGAACTTCCACGCGTCCCACAGCGGGCCGTTGCTCCCCTCGCCACCGACCAGTACGAGGCTGCGGCCGTTGTCCCCGACGAACAGCGCCGCTCCCGCGCGCGGGGTCGGCTGGGCTTCCGTCGCCGGGTAGACGGCGGTCCACACGAAGGACGAGATCCCGCCGGGGTCGTCGGCTGCCGCCGCCACCGGAGTTCCGATCCACAGCTCGTTCGAGAACCCCCCGTCGGCGTCTTCCCCGCCGAACGCCGCGATCATCAGCGCGTTCGGATCCACCGGTCCGGTCTCCATGAACGTGCCCGTCCCGATCTCCCCGGGTTTGGGCGGGGACCGGCGCACGACGGCCGACGCGAAGCCGGCGACGTTGAGCACCGGCGTGTCGCCGGCCATCTGCGACGGGACGATCGCGCGGAAGCCGCGCAACTCCGGATCGAACGCACCGAC
Source organism: Deltaproteobacteria bacterium (assembly GCA_016218765.1). Lineage (GTDB taxonomy): Bacteria > Myxococcota_A > Polyangia > DRWM01 > JAAZOP01 > JAAZOP01. The sequence continues at coordinate 11,556 of JACRCZ010000007.1, forward strand.
CGCCAGGCCGGCGATCGCAGGCGCCGTCCCGGGATCCGAGTACCGCAGGTGCGCCCACTCGCTCGGCAGCGGCGCCAACCGCTCGTCGATCGGGATCAGCACGGGCCGCCAGGCACCCGCCGCGTCCGGCGGCGGTTCCGTCGCGGCCGAGGAGCTGCCGTCCGCGGGAACGAATCGCGCGTACCGAAGCGTGCTCAACAGGGCGGGGGCGACCACCCGGCCCATCCACCGCCGCACCGTCTGCTTCTCGAGATACATGTTGTTGAACGTGTACAGGTCGCCGCCTCGCACGCGTTCCGTCCAGCGGGTCGTCCCGCTTTCGTACCTCGGGTCCGCCGGATCCACGGGATGCGGGCGCAGCCAGAGCATCACCTGCTGGTACGGCGAGAGCACCAGCGACTCGCAGCCCGAGGTCGTCGGGTCCGACGGGATGTCGCAGCGATCCGAGTCGTACCAGTCCCACAGCAACGGATCGTTGCCGCGATCCGGCCTGGCATCCGTCGCTCGGCCGTGCCGATACCAAGGTGCACCCGCGGGATAACCGACCGGAGCGCACTCCGTCGTGTCCAGATCGCGGTCCCAGTCCCCGGTATCGCCCCGGCCGCATGACGCGTAGACCCGCCCTCCCTTCCAGCTCACGTGCGTGAGGTCATGCCAGACCGCACCCCTCGGACCAACAACCGCTCCCGTGTGGTTGCAGCTCTCCGGCAACGCGCAGCGACTGCTACTCAGCCACGTACCGGCGACCTCATCCCAGCACGAGCACCACATCGCGCGCATCGGGTCCTGCCGGTCTCCTTCCGCCGCCAGTTCGTCGACTGGGTCGTACCCATACCGGTAGTGCACGAGGCGCTGCTTCGCCCCGCTCGCGATCCACTGCCAGGCGCCGTCCGGGGTCGTACCCAGCACGGTCCGCGTCTCGGCCGACAGCCGCGCCCCCTCCGGCAGCACCACGTACGGGTCCGGGTCGCACGCGTCACCCAGCACGTCCACCCCAAGCGTCGAGAATCCCCACGGCGCGCCCTTCTCGATGCTCTCGTTCGCGTTGCTCGGACCAACGTCCAGCACGGTCGGACACGCATCGCAGGCATCGCCGACACCGTCGCGCACGTAGCGATTGTCTACGATCGTCCCCCAGGGTGTAGGAACCGAGGTAAGCAGGGGCAGATCTTCCTGTCCCGGGTTGTCGACGTCACGGCAGTTGTCGCAAGCATCGCCGACGCCGTCGCCAACACCGTCGTCCACCGCGTCGCCCAGGTCCGCCTGGTCCGCGTTGGGCCACCACGGGCAATTGTCGACCTCGTTCCGCCACAGGTCCCCGTCCGCGTCCCACGTCCAGCGGACCTCGCTCTCCATCCGCGAGCGGTCGCCGCCATACCAATCCAGGAGAAGCCGCTCCACGAGCCACGAGTAGCCGTTGGGTCCCAGGACGACGTAGTTGTCATTCGTGCCGTCGCTCGACTTCGCAACCCCCGCGAGGTAGGCGACACCTCCTCGCTCGACCACCAGGGGCGAACCGGAGTCGCCGCCGGTCAGGACGTAGAACCTGGCGTACCACGTTGGGCCGCCCATCAGGCCTTCGGGCGAGGGAACGCTGACCTGATTCATCCCGTTCGGAGAAATTCGCTTGGGGGGCGTCGGGATGTCTTCCTCGCCGGCGGCCGGACCGTATCCCACCTGGATGATCGGGGCACCGGACAGCGAAGCCGAGGCAAGCCCGGCGTCCATCGTGGGGAGCACGGGCAGCGGCGCGATGGGCCAACGCCCGGCGTACTCGGACGGTACCACCCAGTCCGAGACGGTCAGCAACGCCAAGTCGTTCACCCCGGGGTTGATACGGTCGTCGCATGCCCTGATGGAATTGCACCCACCGTCGCACCATTGCTCGCAGGAGTCCTCGCACAGCGGCTCGCCCGGCCTCTTCGGGTAGCACACCGCGTCGGACACGGTCCCGACGGCCCAGACCCGATCGCCCGTCGAATCCACTCCAAGCTCAACCTGGACCTTCGACAGGGGGACGCAGTGCATCGCGGTCAGAACCTGGTTCGGCGCGACCAGGGTGCCGGTACAAGTCTCGGTGTCGCTCTCCGGGCGGATGAAGAGCGCGACGACTTGCGGCCACTCTCCAGGGGTGGCGACCTCACCACCGGTAAGCGCGAAGCGCTCGGTGGTCGTGCCCGATTCGTCATCAGGGTCGGCCGCACAGGCCATCACCGCAAGCGCAGGCAGGCAGGCAGGCAGGCAGGCAGGCAGGCAGGCAGGCAGGCAGTCGCTTCATCGTCTCCTCCCTTCCGGTGACTCGACGTTGTACGCGATGAACTGTGGGCCGGAATCGGGCGAGCGTCAAGGCGCGGCCGCGCGCCCGGGCCATCTAGCCGTCCAGCGAATCCTCGATTCCCGCTTCGGCGAGGCGCTGGGCCTCGGCGGCGAGGCGCGCGACGGCGTGCGCGGCGAGGTGGGGGAGGTAGTCGACGGGACGGGGCGAGGTGATCCCCGCCGAACGCTCGACGTCGAGCGCGCGGCGGGTGGAGCAGGCGGCGGGGGTGTCGACGCGGGCGAGCGTGCGGGCCACGGCGGACGCACCGGCGCCGTAGCGCTTGCGCAGCCGGCCCCGCAACGACCGCGGCACGTGCGCCTTCGCCCCGACCGAACGCAAGGCCTGCCCGAGCTGCTCGATCGGCACGGGCACCGCGGGCGCCACGTGCAGGACGCCGCTGCGCTCCGGGGGAGCCTTGCCCAGCGCTCGCACGACGCGCGCGAGGTGATCGCACGGGACCAGATGCAGGCCGTCGAGCGCGCGGCGTCCCCACGGCGCCGCGGGCGGCTGCAGCAGGATCGCCTCCAGCAGATCGTGCGGCCCGTGGTACCAGCCGATCTCGCCCGTCCGGCTGTCGCCGACCACCGGCCCGGTGCGCACGATCGTGAACGGCACCCGGGACCGCTCGCGCCACAACAGCCGCTCCGCCCGGTGCCGCGCGCGCTCCGCACCCGTCCGGTGCCGCTGGCCCGCCGTGAGATCCTCCTCCGTCCAGACGCCGCGGAAGTCGCCGGCGACGGTGAGGGAGCCGAGCTGCACGAGCTGGCGGAGCCGCGGGGCGGCGAGCGCGAACTCGAGCGCCTCCTGGGCCGCGCGCACCGTCAGCTCGACCGGGTCCCCCAGCCGCCCGTAGAGCCCGCCGTAGCCGCCCGAGCCGTCGTCGGGCAGGGCCGAGACGTCGTAGGCGTTGACGAGCAGGTCGACCGAGGCGGCCAGGGCGGTGTAGCTCCGGCCCCCCAGACCGAGATCCATGCGCACGGCGTCGCCCGGGAGCACGCGCACGGTCGAGCCCAGCGCGCGGAGTCCCCGGCAGAACTCCGCCGCCTCCTTCGCCCGATCCTCGGGCGCCAGCAGGTGGACCAGCGCGCCCTCCTCCTCTTCCACGATCTCGCGCACGATCGCGCGCGCGATCCACGACGGGAAGCCGGTCACCAGCCAGGTGGTCGAAGGCGCGGGCACGGGGCGACGGTAGCAAATCGGGAGCCAAGAGTCATGGGCCGAGAGGGAGGTTGCGTGCCGGGGCGGGCGCGCCTAACATCGGCTCCCGACATGGCGACGGTGGAGCTGCGGGGCGTCTGCAAGAGCTACGGCGCGGTGCACGTGGTGCGCGGTGTGGACCTGACGATCGCGGACGGCGAGTTCCTCGTCCTGGTCGGCCCCTCCGGCTGCGGCAAGAGCACCGTGCTGCGCATGATCGCCGGGCTGGAGGAAGTCACCGAAGGCGAGCTCAAGATCGGCGACCGCGACGTGCGCGGCGTCGCGCCGCGCGATCGCGACATCGCCATGGTCTTCCAGAGCTACGCCCTCTACCCCCACATGTCCGTGCGCCAGAACCTCGCCTTCGGACTCCGCGTGCGCAAGTTCCCCAAGGACGACATCGCCGCCCGCGTCCAGGAGGTCGCCGCCGTCCTCGAGCTGGATCGCCTGCTCGACCGCCTGCCCAAGGAGCTGTCGGGGGGGCAGCGCCAGCGCGTCGCCATGGGCCGCGCCATGGTCCGGCGACCGAAGGCCTTCCTCTTCGACGAACCGCTGTCCAACCTGGACGCGGCGCTGCGTTCGCAGATGCGCGTCGAGATCAAGCGCCTGCACCGCGAGCTGGGGGCGACGATGGTCTACGTCACGCACGACCAGGTCGAGGCGATGACGCTGGCCGACCGCATCGCGCTCCTGCACCAGGGAACGCTGCAGCAGGTCGGCCGGCCCGACGAGCTGTACGACCGTCCGGCCAACACCTTCGTGGCCGGGTTCATCGGCAGCCCCGCGATGAACCTCCTGGACGGGATCCTCGGTGGCGAGCGCGACACCCCGGTGGTCAAGGCGTCCGACGCCGTCATCCCGGTGCTCGCCGGCGGGCTGCCGGCGGATCTCGCGCCCGCGGCCCGCGTGCGGCTCGGCGTCCGGCCCCACGATCTGGCGCTCGCCGACGTCCGCGTGGCGTCGCCGGGGGTCGGCTTCCGGGGCACGGTGGAGGTCCTGGAGCCGCTGGGCTGGGAGGTGCACCTGCACGTGCGCGGAACGTTCGGGCTCCTGACCGCGCGGCTCGAGCGCTCCGTCCTCCCGGCGGGGTTCGGGGCCGGACACCCGGTGCGCCTGGTCGTCGATCCCTCGAAGGTCCACCTGTTCGACGGGGAGACGGGGCATCGGCTGGGGCCGGGCGGGTAGGAACGTCCACGATGCACGGGTTCCATGCACCGGACGGTCGGCTCGCGGGAAGCACGGCGGTCCGGTGGCTTCTGTCCGTGGTGCTCGCGATGGTCTGCCTCGGGACGCCCGCGAGGGCCTCCGACCTGGTGGTGTGGCACGCGTACCACGGCGCGGAAGCGGAGGCGCTCGGCGAGTGGGCCGCGGCGTGGCGGGCGGGCCATCCGGACACGAGCGTGCGGCTGGTGGAGGTCCCGTCGGAGGCCTTGACGGGGAAGCTGGCCAGCGCGATTCCGCGCGGCCACGGGCCGGACGTGTTCATCTGGGCGCACGAGCAGCTCGGGGCGTGGGTCGAGGCCGGCCTGGTGGCGCCGCTGCCGGCGGAGGCGGAGCGGGAGGCGATCGAGGTCCACCTGCCGGGGACGGTGGACCCCCTGGTGCGGAGCGGGCGGCTGTACGGTCTGCCGCTGGCGTTCAAGAGCGTGGCGCTGTTCCGAAACACGCGCCTGGTGCCGGAGGCGCCGGCGACGACGGACGAGCTGCTCGCGGCGGCGGCGCGCTGGACCGACCCGGGAGCGGGGCGCTTCGGACTGGCCTACGAGATCGGCGCGTTCTACTACCAGGCCCCCTGGCTCTACGGGTTCGGGGGCGGCATCACCGACGGCGACGGGCGCCTGGTCCTCTCCGGCGTCGCCAACGCCCGCGCGCTGGCGTTCGCGGCGGAGCTCCAGCGCCGCGGCCTCGTGCCGGCCGACGCCAACGGGGCGCTGGTGACGGCGCTGTTCACGGGCGGCCGGGCCGCGATGGTCATCCAGGGTCCGTGGTTCCTGGCCGACGCGGCGCGCTCCGGGATCCCCTTCGCGATCTCGCCCTTGCCGGTCGTGAGCGCGACGGGCCTGCCGGCGCGGCCGTTCCTCTCGATCGACACCGCGTTCCTCTCCGCGCGCAGCGGCCGGCCCGCGGAGGCGCTGGCGCTGATGCGCGACCTGGCGGGACCCGCCGGCGCGAGGATTCGCGCGCTTCGCGGGCGGCAGCCGGTGACGGCGCGCGCGGCCTACGACGACCCGCGCATCGCCGGCGACCGCGCGCTGGCCGCGTTCCGCGAGCAGCTCGGGCTGGCCGTGCCGATGCCGTCGGACCCGTCGATGCGCGCGCTGTGGGAGCCGGCCGCGTTCGCGCTGCGCTCCGCCCTGCGCGGGGACCTCGACCCGGCCACGGCGCTGGCCGAGGCCGAGCGCAAGTTCCGCATCTTCACGCGGCCCCCTCCCCCGCCGGCCGATCCGTTGCCGTTCGTCCTCGGTGTCGGCGGCCTGGCGCTGTTCGGGGCGTTCCTCGCGGTCCGGCGCGCGCGTCGCGTCCGCCTGGGGGCGGCGATCTGGGCGCACCGCACCGACTACCTCTACCTGGTCCCCGCCGCCCTCGGCGTGCTCGCGCTGCTCGTGGTGCCCTTCGCCGTCGGCGCGGCGGTGTCGTTCGCGGCGCACACGGGTGGGGGCGAGTTCAGCTTCGTCGGCCTCGAGAACTTCGTCTCGATCCTGTCGTCGCGGGACTTCGGCATCACGGAGCCGGAGTCGTTCTACTACACGCTCGGGGTGACGGTGCTGTGGACGGTGCTCAACGTGGGGTTGCACCTGGCGCTGGGCATCGCGCTGGCGCTGCTGCTGCGCGAGCCGTGGGTCCGGCTGCGCGGGCTGTGGCGCGTGCTGCTCATCGTGCCCTGGGCCGTGCCGAACTACATCACGGCGCTGATCTGGAAGGGCATGTTCCACCGGCAGCTCGGCGCGATCAACGCGGTGCTGGGGTGGTTCGGCGTCGAGCCGGTGGGCTGGTTCGACCGTTTCTCGACGGCGTTCGCCGCCAACCTCGCCACCAACGTCTGGCTCGGCTTCCCGTTCATGATGGTCGTGACGCTGGGGGCGCTGCAGACGATCCCGCGCGACGTGGAGGAGGCGGCGGCGATCGACGGAGCGGGGGCGTGGACGCGGTTCTGGCGCATCACGCTGCCGATGATCAGGCCGTCGCTCGTCCCCGCCGTGGTGCTGGGGTCGGTCTGGACGTTCAACATGTTCAACGTGATCTACCTCGTCTCCGGCGGGGATCCCGAGGGTCGGACGGAGATCCTGATCTCGCAGGCCTACCGCTGGGCGTTCTCGCGGCAGGAGCAGTACGGCTACGCGGCGGCGTACGCGGTGCTGATCTTCGGCATCCTGCTGGCCTTCGACCTCCTGACCCGGCGGTTCACGCGGACGGAGGCGGGCGTGCGATGAGACCGAGCCTCGGCCGGATGATCGCGACGCAGGCGGTGTTGATCGTCGTGACGCTGGCGACGTTGTATCCCGTGCTGTGGGTCGTGCGCACGGCGCTCTCGTCGTCGGGCGGGCTGGCGTTGTCCTCGTCGCCGGTTCCGGACGACCCGACGCTGGGGAACTTCGCCGACGTCGTCGGGACGTCGAAGGACGGCACGTGGCTCTTCGGACGCCAGCTCATGAACTCGGCTGTGGTCGCGGTCTCGACGACGCTGGTGGGGCTGGCGCTGGCGGTGACGGCCGCGTACGCGTTCAGCCGCTTCCGCTTCCCGGGCCGCGAGGGGGGGATGCGCTTCCTGCTGGTGACGCAGATGTTCCCGGGCGTGGTGATGGCGATCCCGCTGTACATCCTGCTCGACGTGCTGGGACTGCTCGACAGCCTGACCGGCCTGACGCTGGTCTACGCGACGACGTCGCTGCCGTTCTCGATCTGGATGCTCAAGGGGTACTTCGACACGCTGCCGCGGGAGCTGGAGGAGGCGGCGGCGATCGACGGGGCGAGCCGGTTCACGTTCTTCTTCCGCATCCTGCTGCCGTTGTCGCGGCCGGCGCTGGTGGTGACCGCGTTGTTCTCGTTCATGCAGTCGTGGAACGAGTTCATCCTGGCCAGCACGTTCCTGGGCCGCGAGGAGAGTTTCACGCTGCCGGTGCTCCTGCACGGCTACATCTCGGCGCAGCACGCGGACTGGCCGCATTTCGCGGCGGGCGCGATCCTCGTGTCGATCCCGGTCGTGGCGCTCTTCTTCTTCCTGCAGCGGTACCTGGTCGGGGGGCTGACGGCGGGCGGCGTGAAGGGGTAGGGGAACGGTGGGACGATCGGGACGAGTGGGACGATCGGGACGAGTGGGACGATCGGGACGAGTGGGACGATCGGGGCGAGTGGGACGAGTGGGAAGGGCGGCGAGAGTGGGTCGTCCTGGGTCGAGTTTGGGGCGGTTGGACCGCGGGCGGGCGGGGGTCACCGCTCGAGGATGAGGTGGACGGTGGTGTCGCCGGTGGATTCGGGGAAGCGCAGGGCGCGCAGGGCGAGCTGGGCGCAGGTGATGGCGTCGCGGAGTCCCTCATCGACCAACGGTGCGCCGACTTCGACGACGCGGCCGGACGCCTCGATGATGAGGTGCATCGGCAGGCGGCCGCCGGCGGTGGCGGTTTCCAGGCAGGTCGCGATGTCGCGCAGCGCCGTGTCGACGCCTTCGCGGAGGTTCTCGGCGACCAGCACGCCTTCGAGCTTCCACAGCACGCGGGTCAGCGACAGGCTCTCCGGCAGCGGCTCGTAGGGTTCGAATCCGGGCGGGTCGGCCCCCGGGGGGCCCGGGAGCGGGCCGACTTCGGCGGGAGGAGCGTCGGGCGGCGGAGCGGGGACGTCGGGCGTCACTCCCGCGTCCGACTCGGCGTCGCGCGGCGGAGGGGGAACCGGTTCCTCGGCGCCGTTGGATGCCGGACCGCACGCGAGCCACAGGCCGGCCAGCAGCGCGGCCGGCGCGAATCGCTTTCTCATCGTCCCACCTCCTGTCGATCGGCCGGGTTTCCCCGGCGCGCTCGGCGCGTCTTGGCCCCGGAACAACCGTCCCGTGGGCGAACTCTCGACCGCCGTCCCGCGCCTGTCAACCGCCGCGTGGCGTTCCGGTGGGGTACAAGTGACACGCGACCCTCCCGCTGCTACGCTGCTCTACGGGAGGAAGGCGATGGACGAGCGGACGCTGCTGGAACGAATCACGGTCGACCCGCGGATCTTCGGGGGGAAGCCGATCGTTCGCGGTCACCGACTCGCGGTAGAGCACGTGCTGGGGATGCTCGCCGCGGGGGACACGCCGGAGACGATTCTCGAAGGGTATCCGTGGCTCGAGCTCGAAGACATCCGGGCGTGCCTGTTGTTTGCGCAGCGGCTGGTCGGGCATGAACGGGTGGAGCCGGTCGTCATCGAGGGGAGTTCGTGAGGATTCTGCTGGACGCCTGCGTCTGGGGTGGGGCGCGGGACGTGCTACGCCAGGCCGGTCACGACGTGGAAGCCGTCGCCGACTGGGGCCCGGACCCCGGCGACGCGCAGATTCTGGCGCACGCACACGCGGAACATCGCGTGCTGGTCACGCTCGACCGGCACTTCGGCGAGCTGGCGGTCGTTCGTGGTGAGCCGCACTCCGGTATCGTGCGACTCGTGGCCGTCGCGGCGCGGCAGCAGGCAGGCACCTGTCTGCACGTGCTGGAACGCTACGGGCCGGATCTGACGGCCGGATCGATCATCACGGTCGAGCCCGGCCGCGTTCGCGTCCGTCCGCCCGAGGGGACCGCCTCCGGCGAGTAGTCCGGCCGGTAGTCGGACGTGCCGCAGCTCCGCCCCACGTCGCGATGTCGGCGCCGCCGTCCAAGGCGTTGCGGGGCGGGGAGCACGCGCTGTAGGGTGGGGGCATGGCATTCGTCCTGGGGGTTCCGGAGGATCCGGACGCAAGCGGCGGCCATCTGGCGCCTCCATCACACGAATCTGCGGGCGCCGTCGGTGCTTCGGCTGCCGGCGAGTCGGATACCGAGGTCGGGAAGCCGGTCGATGTGGACGCGGGGGACACGGCCCCGCCCGCGACGCCACCGGGTTTCTCGTGCAAGAAGTGCGGCGCGAGCGTCACCGAGCCCGTGTGGCGTTCGCCCACCTCGGACGGCGTCGGCTCTCGCCGCCTGGCCGGGATGGCGGTCGGCGTGGTCCTGTTCGCAGTCGCGCGCTGGGTCACGGGGCCGATGTTCGGCTTCCGACCGACCATCGGAGGGCTCCTCCTCGCCATCGGCGGCGCCCTCATCGCCGCGGCGGCCACTGTGACGTGGCGCTGCGCGCGGTGCGGAACGCAATTGGACGAGTCCCAGATCCCGGCCGGTCGGCGGGTCAAGCGCCAGCACCGGCGCCTGTCCCTGGGCGCCATCGGGATGGGCTGTGTCGCTGTAGGCATGCCTCTGATCTGGCCCATCGTGTTCACGCCCGTCGTCCGGCACCAGTCGCCCCAGGGAACCTACTCCGCCGAGCTCCCGCGAACACACTGGGACGTGGCCCGCAAGGACGAGCGCCTCCCGACCGCGACCGGCTCGACCCGCATGGTGAGCTACACCGCGGTGAACGAGCACCAACCGATCGCCGTCTTTGGGCTGGCGTGGGTGCCGCTCGCGCCTCTTCCTCCCGGCCAGGTGAGGAACAGGCGCGATGTCCTGGAGCGTCTGGTGTCGGAGTTGGCTCGAACCCGAGCCTGCACGCCGGGCCGGACGCACGACGTTGCCCAGGCAAGCTGCGAGGGCATCGACGTTCGGGTCACCTGCGTCGGAGACGAGGAGGGCGCGCTTCACGGCCGGTACCGATACCTGCTATGCGGAGACGAGTTCGTGTCATTGGGGTTTCTGGGAAAGCGACCCGACATCGCGGGCGACGAGGATGGGCGGGACTTCTTGGAGTCGTTCCGGTTCGAGCGAGTCGCCGGCCCCTAACCTGTCCCTCTTGCCCGCCTTGGAGCGTGAGCGGGAATCGGCGCTGACCCGGGACGGGACGGGCCTCCGACGAGCCGGGCGAAGCTCGCCGATTGGGGCCCCGATCCCGGCCCGGGGAACAAGACGGCAGTGCGGGGGGTTGGTATCCTCGCCATGATGACGGCGGTCGGACTGCTCGCGGCGGGCCTTGTCGGCCTGGGCATGGTGTTCTGGACGATGCAGCTCGTCTTCGCCGCCTTCACGATCCGCCGCGTGCGGACGATCGCCGGGCTGCCGGACGAGCGGCGGGAGACGTGGCCCAGGGTCTCGGTGATCGTCGCGGCGTGCAACGAGCGCGAGACCATCGAATCGGCGATGGCGGCAAAGATGTCGGACGACTACCCGAACGTCGAGTTCGTCGTCGTGGACGATCGTTCCGACGACGGCACGGGCGAGGTCGTCGAGGCGCTGGCCGCCCGCGACCCGCGGGTCCGGGCCGTCCACGTCGCCGAGCTGCCCGAGGGCTGGCTGGGCAAGCTCAACGCGATGGAGCAGGGACGGCGTGCCGCGACAGGCCAGTGGCTGGTCTTTTCCGACGCGGACGTGCACTTCCGCCCGGGGACGTTGCGGCGGGTCATCGCTTTCGCCGAGCGTGCCGGCTTCGACCACGTGCCGGTCTTCCCCGCGCTCGCGGCCCCGAACTGGGTCCTGGGCGCGATCGGCGGAGTGTTCAACCGGATGCTGGCGGTGATGGGCCGGCTGTGGGCTGTGGAGGACCCGCGGTCGAAGGCGACCATCGGCTCGGGGTCGTTCAACATGGTGCGTCGCACCGCCCTGGAACGGGCGGGCGGCCTGGCCCGGGTCAAGCTGGACGTCGCCGACGACGTGGCGCTCGGCGCGCTGCTCAAGCGCTCGGGCGCCCGGCAGACGCTGCTCGTCGGCCGCGGGTTCGTGGAGGTCGCGCTGTACCGGACGGTGGGCGCCATGGCGCGGGGCTCGGAGCGCGCGCCATTCACGACGGTGGGGGACTTCTCGTTCTGGAAGATGCTGTTCTTCTGCGTCGCCTGGACGGCGATGGAGCTGGGACCGGCGCTCGCGTTCCTGCCGCTGTTTCCGTTCCTGCCGTTTCCCGTTTGGCCCGTCGGAGTCGTCTGGGCGGCGCTCTCGATTGGCATCGGGGCGGCGATCGACTTCTGGCTGCGGCGCAAGCTGTTCCCCGCGCTGCTCTGGCCGCTGGGCATGCTGCTGTTGGCGGCTTTCTTCCTTCGCGCCGGGTACCTCGGCGCGAAGCGCGGCGGAATCCGCTGGCGCGGACGGTTCTACTCGACCGAGCTGCTGCGAGCCGGACGAAGCTACAGGCCTTGAGGGACGCACTTCCCGCACTCCCCGCACTCCTTCCGCACTCTCCTCGCCTGTGCTACACGCCCTGGCAGGAGGCGTTGTGCCGCGCACGTCCACCAGACCGCCGCCGCGGATCGACCTGCCGATCGGGGTGTTCGACTCGGGCATCGGCGGGCTGACGGTGGTGCGCGCGATGCGCATCGCGCTGCCGCGCGAGGACATCGTCTATCTCGGCGACACGGCGCGCGTGCCGTACGGCGGGCGCGGGCCGGACACGGTGATCCGCTACGCGCGGCAGTGCACGCGTTTCCTGGCCGACCGGGGCCTCAAGATGCTCGTCGTGGCCTGCAACACGGTCTCCGCCGTCGCCCTGGACATGCTGCGGGTGGAGTTCGACGTGCCGGTCGTCGGGGTGATCGAGCCGAGCGCGCGGGCGGCGGCGCGGGCCACGAGGACCGGCCGCGTGGGGGTCATCGGCACCGAGGGGACGATCCGCAGCGGCGCGTACGACCGGGCGCTGGCCGCGGTGTCGTCGCGCTGCGAGGTGCTGGGCCATCCCGCGCCGCTGCTGGTGCCGCTGGTCGAGGAGGGGTGGATCGAGGGCGAGGTGCCGCGGCTGGCCGTGGAGCGCTACTTGACGCCGCTGTGCGAGCTGGGAATCGACACGTTGATCCTCGGCTGCACGCACTACCCGGTGCTGCGGCCGCTGATCGACGAGGTCCTGGCGACGCTCTCGTCGCGCCCCGTCGCGACCGTCAGCTCGGCCGACGCGGCGGCGAACGAGGTGATGGCGACGCTGGACGCGCGGGAGCTGCGGCGGGACGAGCGGCGCGGCGCGACGCGGTTCTACGTCACGGACCGTCCCGAGCAGTTCGTGCACGTGGGCACCAAGGTCTTCGGCGCGGACGTGGAGACGGCGGAGCTCGTGGATTTGTAGGCTACGTGATCCCGTAGGCCTTGAGCTTCTCGTACAGCGTGCGCAGGCCGATGCCGAGGCGCTCGGCCGCCTTGCGCCGGTTGCCGCCGACCTCGGCCAGCGCGGCCGCGATCGCCTCGCGCTCCAGGTCCGCCAGGGTCCCGCCGCCGCGGACGGGAGCACGCGTCTCGACGGCGAGATGCTCGGCCCGGATCTCGGCGCCGTCGGCCAGGATGGCGGCGCGCTCCAGGGCGTTGCGCAGCTCGCGCACGTTGCCCGGCCACGACGCCGCCTCGATCCGGCGCAGGGCGTCGGGCGCCAGCCGGAGGCCGGGGCGCCCCAGCTCCTCGCCGACGCGCCGCAGCAGCCGCTGCGCCAGCGGACGCAGGTCGGCGCGACGCTCGCGCAGCGGCGGCAGCCGCACGGGGAACACGGCGAGGCGGTGGTAGAGGTCCTCGCGGAACCGGCCCTCCGCCATCATCGCCCGGGGGTCGCGGTTGGTGGCCGCGATCCAGCGCACGTCGGCCTCGAGCGTCTGCGTCCCGCCGACCCGCTCGAAGCGGCGCTCCTGGAGCACGCGCAGGAGCTTGGTCTGGAGCTCCGGACGCAGCTCCGCCACCTCGTCCAGGAAGAACGTCCCCCCGGCCGCCAGCTCCAGCCGGCCGCGGCGGCGGGCGACCGCGCCGGTGAAGGCGCCCTTCTCGTGCCCGAACAGCTCGCTCTCCAGCAGGTTCTCGGGCAGCGCCGCGCCGTTGACCGCGACGAACGGCCCGGCCGCCCGCGCGCTCCAGCGGTGCACGGCGCGCGCCGCGACCTCCTTGCCCGTGCCGCTCTCGCCCAGCAACAGCACGGTCGCCGGGGTGGGGGCCACCTTGCGCAGCGAGGCGACGACGGGCGCCATCGCCGGATCCCCGTCGGTCAGCGGGTCGTCCCCCTCCCCGTCCCGCGCCGCCCGGTCGCGCAGGGCCAGCAGCGAGCGGCGTTCGAGCGCCCGGGCGACGAGCAGCCGCAGCTCGGCCGGGCTCGCGATCGGCTTGGACACGTAGTCCAGCGCGCCGAGCTTCATCGCCTCGACCGCGGTGTCGACCGTCCCATGCGCCGTCAGCACCAGCACCTCGACCTCCGGCTGCTCGGCCCGCATCATTCGCAGCAGCGCCATCCCGTCCAGGCGCGGCATTCGCAGATCCGTGATCAGCAGGTCGAATCCCGTCTCTCCCAGGCGGCGGGCGGCCTCCCGGCCGTCCGCCGCCTGCGTCACCGCGTGCCCGTCGGTCTCGAGCGCCTCGGCCACGAAGCTCCGGATGCCCTCCTCGTCGTCCGCCACCAGGATGCGTGCCATCAGCGGTCTCACTTTCCGGGGAGGGAGATGCGGAAGACGGCGCCGCCGTCGGGGTGGTTGGCGGCGGCGATGGTGCCGCCGTGGCGGTCGGCGACGCTGCGGGCCACGGCGAGGCCCAGGCCCGTGCCGCGCACCCGCTTCGTGTGGAAGGGCTCGAAGATCGCCTCCTCCTCGCCCGCGGGGATCCCCGCGCCGCGATCGCGCACGACGAAGACCAGGCGCCCGTCCTCCACCGTCACGGACGCCTCGGCCGCCGCCCCCTCCGGCGACGCCTGCGCGGCATTGCGCAGGACGTTGGCCAGGGCCTGGCGCACGCGCTGCGCGTCGAGGCTCCACGATGCGGGCGCCCCGTCCGTGCGCACCTCGAACCGCCCGCCCTCGACCTCCTCCGCCGCCGCCCGCAACAGCGCCGCCGGATCGGTCGGCTCGGGCCGGATCTCCCCGCTGCGGACGAAGTCCAGCAGATCGGACGTCAGCCGCTCCAGCCGCAGCGCCTCGCGCACGACCCGCTCCGCCTTCGTCCGGTCGCGCCCGTCCGCCGGCAGCGTTTCGAGCAGGAGCTGCGCGTGGCCCTTGAGCGAGGCGAGCGGATTGCGGATCTCGTGGGCGAGCACCGCGGACATCTCGCCCAGCGTTGCCAGGCGGCGTTCCCGCTCCAGCCGCAAGGCCAGCGCTTCCCGCTGCCGCAGCGCCCGCGCCAGCAGGAGCGCGAAGGCGACGAACGCCGCGGCCGCGGCCGCGCCGACGACGAGCGTCCGGCGCGCGTCGTCGGCAAGGCCCTGCGCCAGCAGCGGCTCGAACTCGACCACGAGCCACCCGTCCGGCGGGTCGGGCGGCGCGAACGGCGCGCCCTCCGCCCTCCCGGGGGGCGGGCCGGCAGGCAACGGAGGCGGCGGACCGCCCGCGAAGCCCGGCGGAGCGCCCGGGAAACCCGGAGGAGGAGGAGGAGGAGGAGGCCGTGGGGGAAGCGGCGCCGCGAACCGGACGCGCCCCCGGACCTCGGACAGCGCGCCCGGCGGCGGCACGGGAACGTCGTCCCTCCCGGATCCGGACCGCTCGCCCGCTTCGACCACGACCGTCCCGCCGGGCGCGACGAGCGCGACCCAGCGGAGCCCGTCCGGACGATGGGCGTCCACGACCGCCGCAAGCTCGGCCTTGGCCGGCGGACCGGCGCCGGGCACGAGCAGCCGGCGGACGGCCTGCTGGAAGACATCTGCCTGTCCGCGGCGCAGGGTATCCCCGGCGCGGCGCGCGCCGAGATAGCCGGCGACCAGCGAGGCGACGAGCGCGGCGGCGGCGGCGACGGCGGCCAGCGGAGGGCCCCACCGGATCCAGCGCGAGGAGACGTCCGGCATGGATGCGGCCGTCCGGGTCGCTCTACTCGGGCAGGAAGCGGCAGCTCTCGGAATACTCGTCGCGCGGGCGGATCGCCAGGCACCGCGCCTTGGCGGCGTCGGCGGCCTCGCGCTGCCGCGACCGGTACAGCACGCTGACGTAGTAGAACCACAGCCTGCCGTTCGTGGGGTTCGCTTCGGCGGCGGGCTGGGCGACCGCGGCGGCCTCGACACACAGGTCGCGGTCGCCGTACAGCGCGGGCGTCTCGCCGACCCAGACCACGAACTGCAGGCGAGGCTCGAGCGCCGTCGGATCGCAGGCGACCGCGGCCCGGAGCTGGTCGAGCGCCCCCGGGCGGTCGCGCTTGCGCCAGAGGTCCTTCGCGGCCTGGACGTTGTCGCCGCACGCGGGAAGCGCAACCGCCTCCTCGGCGGGGGCGGCGTCGGCGACGGCGATCGGAGCGGCGTCGGGCTCGGCGAGCGCGTCGGTCGCGGCGGATGCGTCGGCGGGCGGCTCGACGAAATCCGCCGCCCACGATCCGGCGTCCAGGTCGTCCCAGCCGGGAGGCACCGGCACCGTCTCGCCGGCCCACGCGGGGCCGCCGGCGTCGAACGCGGCGGCGGCTTCCGGCTCGATCCACGAGCCGGCATCCGGTTCCGGGGCGGCGTCGAGCTCCGGCGCCGCGGCGAGCTGCACGTCCGCGGCCGCATCGGCGCCCGGACCCTTCCCGCCGCGGAAGCGGACGAGGAGATAGACTCCGGCGGCCAGAACCAGCAGCGTGATCAGCAAACCCCACACGACGCCGCCCGCACGGCGCTCGGCCGGCGGGACGGAGGGCGTGCGCGATCGTTCCGGCTTCCCGGTCGCCTTCTCCGCCGCCTTCTCCGGCGGCAGATCGACGATCACCTTCGGCTCGGAGTCGCCGAACACGATATCGACCTTGCCTTCCGGCGTTTCCGCGTCACCTTCCGGCTTCGCGGATGCCTCCGCCTCGAGCTGCTCGCGAGTGATGCTCCCCGGCGGCGGGGTCTCGCCTTCCGCCAGCCGGAAGCCGGGCGGTGGTGGCGGGAAGGAGACGCCGGAGCCCGAGAAGGGCGAGCGCGCCTCGAGCTGGCGCGCCAGGGCGTCGAGCTGCGCGGGGGTGGGGTGGCGCGCCCTCGTCTCGCCCTCGGCCGCCGGAGGCGGGGCGACGGGCGGGCCCAGGCGCAGCGTCGTCGGCGCCGGCTTCTGCGACAGTGGATCCGGAGCGGACGCGTGAGCGGCGGGAGCGGCCGCGGCCGTCGCGGTCCCGCCTGCGGGGGGCGCATCGGCCAGGAGCCGCAGCGTGGTCGGCTTCTTTTCGTCGGGTTTCGAGCCGAGGATGGCCGCGGCCGCCGACGGCGGCGCGGCCGGCGCGGTGGGCGGGGCGGCGGAGGACGGCAGGGGCGGCAGCTTGAACGTGAGCGGCATCGGGGGCTTGGAGGACTCGCCCGGCCGGGGCTCCGTGCCCGCGCCCGCATCGGACGCTCGCGGCGGAGGGGCCGCGATGATCGGCAGCGTGGGCGTCACCGGCGGTCGCAGGCCGGCGGGGGGGATGAGCGGCGGTGGAACCGCCGGGCCGGCCAACGGCGACGGCGCGGCGACGGCGACCGGGGCGGGTGCCTGCCCCGGGGCCTCGGCGACGGCCTTCGGCACGGGCGGCTCTCCGGCGGCAGCCTGCGCCACGACCTCGGCATCGGCCTTCGCCGCGGACGGCTTCGCGGCGGGCGGTTCCGTCGCGGGGAGCGGCTCCGCGGCCTCCCGGGCGGCCTTCGCCGCGGACGGCTCTGCCGGCGGGGGTTCCGCCGCGGGGACCTTCCCCACGCCCTCCGCGACGGCTTTCGGTGCAGGCGTCTCGGCGGCGGGCGGCGGCGTTTCGGCCGGCCCGGATTCCACCGCCGCGGGAGCCGCCGGCGGCCGCGGGACCGAGGCCATCACCGCCAGCTCCAGCGCCTCCGCCGTCACCATCGGCGGCGGCGACACAGGCGCGGGCGCTTTGGCCGTCACCACCGGCGGCGGCACGGCAGGCGCGGCCGCTTCTGCCGTCACCATCGGCGGCGGTGCCACAGGCGCGGGTTCCTCCGCCGTCACGATCGGCGCGGCAGGCGCCGGCTCCTCCTCCGCCGCCGGCGGCGGTGAATCCGCGAGCGCCTGCGGAGCCGCGCCGGAAGACTCCGGCGGCGCCGGGGGCGGAATCGACGGCGGGGGCGGCGAGGCCGCGGCGCGAGCGACCTGATCGGCGAGGCTCGGCTCGTCGGCGCTCCCGAAGGTCGCGGGCTCGGCGTCGAGCTCGGCCTCACCGGCCACTTCCTTGGCGTACGCGAACTCGGAGCGCGGGGGCGGCGCGCCCTTGCGTCCGGTCTCGATGAAGATGCCGTAGAACGACAGTCGCGTGATGATCTTCAGCGTCTCCAGGTCGTCGAACGGGGCGGCATCGATGATCTCGAGGAGCGAGCGCGTGCCGTCGGTGAGCCGGATGATCGCGTTGACCTCGTCGGGGATCTCGTCCAGCCGTCCGATCAGCTCGCCCGCGTCGACCATGAAGATGGTGTCGAGGGGCGGGAGCTGTTCGATGAGCCGGCCCCATTCGTCGAGGCGCCGCATGCCCTCCATGAGTATTTCCTGGGAGGACAGGTGGATGGTGCGCGTGCGGCGCACGGGCCGGAAATCCACGTCGAAGAAACCTTCGGACCAGGTCAGCAGGCGGTAGACCGCGGCCACGCCGCGGTGGCGTCCCACCTCGGCGTCGACCACCTCGCCGTCCTGGAAGTAGATCACGCCGCGGTCGCCGCTGCGGGTGAGGTGGAGTGCTCCGGTCTTCTTGCTCAGGTCGACGGTCTGGATGAGGTCGACCAGGCCGATGTCGTCGAGGGAGCCGCTGAACTTGGTCTTGGCGCCGCGGCCTTCCAGGCTCTCGCGCTTCTTGCGCTGGAGGATGAGACGGAGGCGGGCGACGAGCTCCTTCACGAAGACGGGCTTGACCAGGTAGTCGTCGACGCCCTGCTCCAGCCCCCGGACCTTGTGCTCGACGGAGCGCTCCTCGGACAGGAAGAGGAAGGGGATGGGCGCCCACTCCGGCTTATCCTTGAGCGCCTTGACGAAGGCGAACCCGTCCAGCTCCGGCAGCGCCGTCTCGGAGATGATGAGATCCGGCGGGTTGATCTCGACCTTGCGCAGGGCGTCCCGCCCGTTGCTGGCCGTCGTCACGGCGAACCCCGCGTTCTTGAGGCTGACCTCGAGCAGTCGGAGGTCCTCCGGGTGGTTGTCGACTACGAGAATGCAGGGTCGCGACACGGCAGCACCCCTTCCCGACGACTGGACTCGGCGGCATTCTCGGAGGGCGCGATGCGGGTGTCAAGACCGGGTAAGGTCGGGAGGATCAGGGCTCGACCCAGAAGCGGCGGAGGCAGCATGCTCCGCCCTCGGGGAGGGACTCGGTGGTCTCGAAGCGCAGTTTCGTGCCGAGCCTGGCGTTGATGTCGTCGATCGCCGTGCGGAACCAGATGTCGCAGCCGGGGCGATCCTCGGGCAGCAGGCCCAGCCGCTTGTGCCAGTCGAACCACGGGCAGCCGTGGTGCTTGAGGTACGCTTCGCCGTCGTTCTTCCCCGGCAGCGCCTCGGCGTCCTCGCCCATGCACTGGCTGCTCCACTCGATCGATTTTGCGAACTGCATCGCCAGCGGCTTTTTCGGATCGAGCCGCCTGGTGTACGCGGCCGCGGTGTCGTGGCCGGTGATCTCCCACATCTTGTTCACGACCGCGACCGGATCGCAGCCCGGACACGATTCGACCACGGCCTGACGCCAGGCGAAGTGGCTGGCCCGGGTGATCTGGACGAGCACCGGGAAACGCTTCTCCACCGGAACCTCGTTGCGCGCCATGTCGCCTCCTCGGGTCGCGACCCGCCGGGGCCGCGACGCGTGGCCGGGCTTAGCCGGGGCGGTTCGAAAGGTCAAGCCGAACGCGGCCGACTTGCCGTAGACTGGCTGCCATGAGCGAGCGGAGGGTCCTGGCGCTCGATGTCGGCACCCACACGGTGCTGGCCTCCGTCGGCAGGGCGCGGGGCGGGAGGCTCGAGCTGCTGGCGAACCGGCAGTGGTTCGCCCGGCTGGGCGAGGGCGTCCGCGCGACGGGCCGGCTGGCTCCCGCGGCGATCGGCCGGGCCGTGGCGGCGCTGCGGGAGGCGCGGGGCCTGGCCGGGGAGCTGGGCGCGGAGATCGCCGCGGTGGCGACGCGCGCCTGTCGCGAGGCCCGCAACGCGGAGGATTTCCTGCGGCCGGCGGCCGAGGCGCTCGGGGTGCCGGTCGAGGTCGTGAGCGGGGAGCGGGAGGCGGCGCTGACGTTCCGCGGTGCTTCGAGCGGACTGATCGTGGCGGGTCCGGGCCTGTGGGTCGACGTCGGGGGCGGC
Source organism: Deltaproteobacteria bacterium (assembly GCA_016218765.1). Lineage (GTDB taxonomy): Bacteria > Myxococcota_A > Polyangia > DRWM01 > JAAZOP01 > JAAZOP01. The sequence continues at coordinate 31,334 of JACRCZ010000007.1, forward strand.
TCGACCGAGCTGATCACGGCCCGGGACGGCGTCGTGCTCGGGGCCGTTTCGACGTCGCTGGGCGCGGTGGCGCTGACCGAGGCCCACCTGCGGTCGGATCCGTACTCGGCCGCCGAGCTGGCGGCGGCGGGGGAGGCGATTCGCGCGGTCCTGGCCGGCGACGTGGTGCGTCCGGCGCCGGCGGTGGTCGCCATCGGCGGCACGGCGACGACCTTCGCCGCGATCGAGCTGGGCATGTCGAGCTACGACGGGGAGCGGGCGCACGGGTTCCGGCTGGCGCGGGAGCGGCTGGACGGCTGGGCGGCGCGGCTGGCGGCGCTGCCGGCCGCGGCCCGGGAGAGGGTCCCGGGGCTGGCGCCGGAGCGGGCGCCGGTGATCGTGGCCGGCGGCCTCGTGCTGGCCGAGGTGCTCGCGCGCGCGGGTGCCGCGGAGGTGATCGTCTCGGATCGCGGCGTCCGCCACGGAGTCCTTCTTGACCGGCTCGGACTGCGCGGATAGCTTGTGGCTCCGGAGAGGGCGATGGCGGAGGCGGGACTTGCGGATCGGTTGCTGGCGGCGCGCCTGATCGGCGCGGAGAGCCACGCGGCCGCCGTGTACCGGGAGCGGACGTCCGGCACGCCGCTCGAGGACTACCTGGTCGAGACGGGCGCGATCACCGAGGACGAGCTGCTCAAGTTCATCGCGGGGTCCGTCGGCTGCCAGTACCTCACGACCGAGAAGCTCCGCAACGTCGCGCTCGCCCGGCAGCTCCTGGACATGGTGCCGGCGAAGATGGTGGAGGCGACCGGGATGGTCCCGATCCGCTACGACGCGCGGACGCGGATCCTCGCGGTGATCACCACCGACCCCGGCAACCTCGACGCCCTGAGCCAGATCCGAGCCGCGTCCGGCGCACGGGACGTACTGGCCGTGCGCGCGCGCAACGCCGCGGTCCGCGCCGCCATCGCGAAGTGGTACCGCGGCGACGAGAAGGCGTTCGACGGCGTTCGCGAGGTCCGGCTCGACCCTGCCACGCTGGGCGGCGCGGATCAAAGCAACGTGGAGGACTGGCTGGTGACCACCGCGCCGGGCGCCAGCCTGGTGCCGCCGGCAGCCGGACCGATGGTCGTCGCGCGGGACGCACCGCGCGACGCGCCGCCGACCCCGGGCTCGCGCGCCGCGGCCGGCGCGGCTCGCGTGGCCGCCGCCGCCGCCTCTCGCACACCTGCGGCCGCCGCGGCGCCTTCCACGGCGCCGACGGTCACCGAGGCCAACCCGGTCAGCGGCGTCGACTACCTCGAGACGCTCAACGTCCTGGTCAGCCTGATCGAGAACGGCCGGGCGGAGCTGCGGGGCCACTCCGCCGTCACCGCGCGCCACGCCCGCGAGCTGTGCCTGCGCCTGGGCCTGCCCTCGGCCGACGTCCACGCCGTGCAGGCGGCGGCCTACCTGCACGACCTGGGCAAGGGCTCGCCCTTCCACCTCACCTCGCTGAACGTCGCCGAGTGGGAGGGGCACCGGGACAGCGCCCGCAAGCGGTACGAGTCGCCGCTGCGTCTGTTCGAGGGGGCGTCGCTGCGGCCCGAGACGACGCGGGCGATCCTGTACATGTACGAGCGCATTGACGGCCAGGGCTTCCCCACCGGCGCGCGGGGCAAGGAGATCCCGCTGGGGGCCCGCATCCTCGCCCTCGCCGACACCTACGCCGACCTCACGCAGAACACGCGCAACCCGTTCCGGCGCACGCTGGGTCCCACCGAGGCGATCGGCGTCCTGGACCGTTATCGCGACAAGGTCTTCGACGGCGACCTGATCGATCTTTTCCGCACCGTCGTCGCCGGCTCGGACCTGCGCCACCGCATCCTCGCCGGCTTCCGGCCGATCCTCGTCGTCGATGGCGATCCCGAGCAGTCGACGGGCCTGGAGATCCGCCTCCTGGGGCGCGGCTTCGACGTCAAGGTCGCGCGCACCGCGGAGGCCGCTTTCAAGACGCTCCAGGAAGAGGCGGTCCATCTCGTGATCTCGGAGGTCGATCTCGAGCCGTTCGACGGCTTCGAGCTCCTGCGCCGCGCCCACGCGGCCAACCAGGCGCAGCCCACCCCGTTCCTCTTCCTCACCGCGCGCGCCGCGGCGGAGGACGTCACCCGGGCCTTCGAGCTGGGCGCCGCGGACTACGTGATCAAGCCGTCGACCACCGAGGTCATCGTTGCCAAGATCCGCCAGACGCTGGAACGGCGGCCGACCGCCGCCCCCACCGCCGGCGTCAAGGGCTCGCTCGCCGACATGTCCCTCCCCGACCTGGTGCAGATCCTTGCCCAGGGACGCAAGACGGGGAAGCTCCACATCCAGGGCACGGACGGCCGCAAGGGCGAAATCCACTTCCTCGAGGGCCGCGTGGCCAACGCGCTCTTCCTCCGGTTGACCGGTGAGGAGGCGTTCTACGCCATGCTCTCCATCTCGGACGGCACCTTCGCGCTGGATCCCGAGTTCAAGCCGGGCGCCGCGGTCATCCAGGGCAGCGCCGAATCGCTGCTCCTGGAAGGAATGCGCCGCATCGATGAAGCGGGACGGTAGCCGCGTGACCCCGACGCTCGCGGCGGCCGCGGCCCTCGCGCTGCTCGCCGGCTGCCGCCCGGCTCCGGCG